>JAFXCD010000065.1 GCA_017521605.1 Lachnospiraceae bacterium
GAAATGTGTTGATTAACATGGATTGTGTTGTGAGCATAACCCGGATCCTCAAACCATGATTCAAAAGTAAGCTTGTGTCCGGACTGAGCACAATCATATCTTGCTGACATGTAATAACCTATATACAGATCCATGTACTCTAACCAGGTTACACGACTATTATAGTTATTAATATAGTCATGTTCCCTCTCTGCTAACCACTTGTTGAGGTTAGTAAAAGTACACTGACTAAAATCACAGTCCGTATCAAGCATTAACTGATTAAACAGATACATGATACCAAACTGCTTTACAGCAGCACACTGCATATGATCCCAGTACAGTACATCCTTGTACCTGCCATCAAGGTTACACTCTCTGGCGTTTGGTGTTGTTGCACAAAAACGTGTCCTGTCCTCTAAAGTTGGGAATGCGTGTAATCCTTCGCTGTTTAATGCATAATAATACATAAAAATCATCCTTCCGTTGGTTTTAAGTGGTTCCCTTACTGTTTATATTATACTATATCATAATCAGTTTGTCACTGACTTATAATCTTTTGTTACTGACTTATTATACGCAAAGCTTGTTATAGAGCAAGTCCGGATCAGTCATCTTAATGCACATATACTCAGTACATAACAGATCATCCTCTGGTACTTGGATATAGCTGATAGATACATCATCCCATGAGTATTTAGATGCATCTCTATACCACAAGATCTGCCCTCTTTTTAGCGTGTTTTTGTGTACACGCAGTCTCATTAACAGATCTCTTGTAGAGCCTATATAAATCCTACCATTTGGAAATTTTAACTGATATACTGCTTTAACCTTTACCATAATTTTACCCCTTGAGTTTCCATCAACCAGTTACGGAATATTTCTCCAGTATCGTTATCGCTAAAACATACGGATTTGCGTCGTATAAGGTCATTAATAAGCTTATGTGCCGGTGTAGGCATGTCATTAATAAATCTCACATGCATACGACAGCCGCTAAAGTCCTGTACATACATTATTGTATCGTCATCTATGTCGATGTCTTTGGTCTGAGGGTGTATAAAGATAAACACGTCATTACAGTGTGCTTTAACTGTAGGATGTACTATCTCACAGCATAGCATATTCTCGGCAAACCTGATGTAAAACACTAATACAATATCCTCAGAATATATCTTATAAGGTGCTCTTGGATAGATTTGGAACTCCCAATCACCTTTTGTAATCATCTGTAACTGAGGATTATCAAAGGCAAAATATTTACTTGCTACTTTTTTAGTAGCTAATACCTCGTCACATACTTCGACAGCTACAGTAAGTCTGCTGTCACCATAGGTGTATAAGGCTATTTCACCTTTTGGAAGATTTTCAATGTTTTTTAATCCCATCTCCTTAAAGTACGGACAGTACTTGTTTACAGTATTAGCTAACATGTATATAACTGCATCATCTCTGTCACGTATTAATGAGGACAAAAGGTTCATGAATTGTACAAATTCGTTGTTTAAATAGCCAACACGAGTCATAAATTCGTCGAATACTATAGTGTGTAAAGGTCCTCTATCCATACCTTTTGTATTCTCCGATGTGTTAATAGCAGCTGTAACACAAAAAGCTACAGGGTCTCTATCGATAATATCCCCGGTAGTCATGTCCATGTTAACAAGATGATACTCTTTAGCACGGTAAACAGCACAATTATATCTGCCGTCACTTAACTCTTTGATAAAATCATTGTGAGGATCAAACAACGCTCCAAGGTTTTTAGGAGTAAGTGTCTCCTCGTAGCGTCTGACATAAGCACCACGTTTACCCTCCCTTAAATAATCCTCAACAATGTGTCTACAGCATTTATAAGTTTTACCGTTGGATCTCTGTCCAATAATCATCCTGTAAACCGCCCCTGTATCATCAATAGGCTGTATGTCATAATGTTCAAGCAGTGGCTTTTTAATCGTCTTTTTGTTCTTGCCCTGTCTAAACCCCTTGATCAGATTTGTCCATCTCATATAATTCCCTCGCTTTTAGTCTGTTTTCAGGACAGCTCCATAACTGTCTGTCCTGATAGTATCTTTCGCCTTTTATGTTAACTATAGTCCCATTTTTGATTACATCACTCTCAAACAAGTCATAAAATTGTCTGATTTTAGTCTTAGCATTATGACAACCGCTTATTACAGCTTTACATTTACCATCCTTACCCTGAGTAACATACACATTGTTAGTAAAGTATACAAGATACTTATAGCTTTCGTCTTTCCATATGCCAAGGTTAGTGTTATCATAGCCTAATGATCGCATATATTCCCTGTGTGCTGTATTGTGATTAGCAATTATCCATTGCAGTCTTGCATCCTGTGATTTGATACTGTCTGTTACTAAGGCTGTAACATTGTCTTTGCCTAACTCACATGCTAACTTCATCGTATCATATCTTGCTTTAGACACCATATGCAGTCCAAACTGCGGACATATATAATGTTCCGGCTGACAATACCATCTTGCATGTTTGTCAAACTTTAATAGTGTACGTGGATAGGATTTGCCTAACAGCATATTAAGTCCGTCTTTGATGTGCTGTCTTTCATTCGGATCCTCTGTCTTATCTTTCTTCTCATACAGCAGGACGATGTAGTCTAGAAAGTGCTTGTTAAGTCTGCCTGTTTGCTTACAGATACTTAATCCTGTCCATGTAATTCGGTCATCTTCAAATATATTAATTCTAAAGAAGTCACGTAATGTAAGATAATCATATGGTGCTATAGTATAGTGATAATATCCATCCTCATCTATATAATACTCTTTACGTGTATCTGATGATGCCGGTCTTAATGCATTACAGTCTGTAGTTATACACTCTTTTGATACGCCGTGGACTACAAACCACCATCCTTTACTGATAGCAAGTTTAAGTAACTGTATGTCAAACTCTTTACACCTTACAAGAGGTCCTACCGGGAAGTCACTGCTAAACAACTGTGACGGATAATAGCTTGATGCATCATAGCTGTATACGTCTTTAAGTAACTGTTCTTCGCTTCCCGGTTTATAGTATAGTATACCGCTTTTATTGCTTAATATCATCTCATGTACAGTACGACTGTCAGGACATCTTTTGTTGTCATAAGCGTCATGGCGTAATTCTTCCCTGAGTCCCTCACTCATGTTTTTAAAGATCTCAGCTGTTGCTGCGGATGCATATGTTTCGGTGCCCGGATTACAGTAACGTCTTTTACTCAGATAATTTTCAATGTATTTTGCTAAAGCTACTACATCATGTTCATTTTCATCGCATGCTGTAATATCTCTCAGCTTGACAATATCCATCTTATCGTTTATAATATACTTGATGTTACTGAGTATTAGATGTGATAACACAATATACTGTGTCCCGTACCTATCGGATCTGTGTACAACTGGTATTACACTATCACTGATAACGCTCTTTAACGCTTTAACATGAGCATGGAGTTCCCACACCCACACTCTCAATCGAGTGTCCGTGTGGGTTCTTTTTGTATGTATATCTACCAGTCCGTCAAAAGTCTCTTTGCTAAAAGGGTACACTCCCCCATTAATATACACATGCTCCATGTCTGTAACTATAAGATCTCTGCATATCATGTAATCCCCATATTTACGTGGTTTATTAGCACGTATACTTAATAGTTCGATACCCTGCTTCTCACAGGGCTTCCCAGGGTGTATCACCCATCTGATCTAAAGCTGCCTGTTCTTCCGCTGTCAAATCAAGTGTTACCTGTGTATCAGGATCGCTATGATCTACAAACTCACTTGCTAAATCAGCTGCTCTTATCTTGTCAAGTGCTCTTGCTCTTGCTTCTTCCCATGCCTGAGTACCCTGCATAGCTCCACTGTTCTCGCGTTCTTCGTCAATAGCATCTGCTACTCTCTGTTGATGCGCTAACTTTACAGGATCATTAGAGGCTTTAGCATTACCGTACTTACCACCAGCTTCAATAGCTCTTCTAAGCATGTCATTCTGTCGCTGTAAATCTTCTGTCTGTCTTCTGAGTGCAGCAATTGCAGCATTAATATCCGGTGATACTGTTTCTGCCTGTTTCTCTGCTTTCTTCAGCTCTTTTTTGATATCTCTTGATAAGTCCCATCTGTTAAGTCTGCCCGGTAAATCTCTGATTACCTGTCTTGCACGACTTACACCTTTAATGATACTGCTTATTAATCCCATCGTTTAGTCCTCCTCAGTGTTTTCCTCTACATCTTCCATTAAGGCTGATCTTAATGCATCTATCTCAGCCTGCATGTAGTCTGCTCTCTCCTTATCAGCCTTGTGCTTGTCCATCAGGTAGTCTACCAGTACCGCTACACCAAAACCCAGTAAAAATCCTGCTATTATGTTTGTCATAGTATTCCCTCCTAAATTCTAATCTAATAGCTACGTTTAGCTCTGTTGTACTTTAAGCCTTCCTCAAGCTTCTGCGTCAACTCTAAAGCATGTACCCATGTAGTATAGATGTTACGTATTGCAATTTGCTGGTTAGCTGTATACTGCTGTAACACCGTAAAATCATTAGCAGCTATTGCTCTCATGATATACTCATGACTCCTGTACCACTCATAGTCTGCATGATTAAGATTGTACTGCATGATTATATCAAGTGTCTTTTCGAGTTTAGTCATATATAACCCTCCTTTTTAATAGTATACCATATCTATATCATTTTGTCACTGATATATTGTCTTTACTCGCTGACTTTTAGTCTTGCTACAACCGGGATAAGACGTAATAGCTTGTTATCTATCATATTAAGATCAACACATACAGCATAATCAGCTTTAACTCTTGTTCTTCCATTAGTCGTAAAGCTCAATAACTTAGCTATATATGCACATCCATACTCACTATACCATATGTAACCCTGATCAAGATACCACTCTGCATATTTAATATCCAAATCAACTCTACCTCTGAGTATCTCTAAAGCCTCATAGTCACTGTATCCACAACATTTAAGCCATATAGATAACCCTGACAGCATCTCTGTTACTGCTTTTAAGAGTACATCATCTGTCTTATCATATACCATATTACCTATCTTATGCAGCCATTTATCACTCTCTGCGATGCTTGATAAAGATACATACAAATTAGCACATGGATCTACTTCCTCTGCTCCTGCTAACCCACACGAGATATAATGATTGATACGTTCGGTCTTCACTCTGATGTCCTCCATATATTGCATCTCTCTGACTGTTACAGTCTCTGTTTCCCAATGTTTGTCAAACCATCTGTTAAACCCTTTCCTCAGTCCTTTATAATAGTCCAAATATTTACTATATTCTTCAGTCCCTCTGATACTATTGATATACCTATCTCTCATACCAATTCTATCAAATGCAACCTTGACATCACCAGTCCTAAACAAATTAATTACCATAGTTGCTTCACTGTATCCCTCTGACACGATCATCACATCCCATCTATATATATTATATGTACTGCTTTCAAGATAATCCACCAAATTCAGCTGATATAGATATTCAATATACACCCCCCACCCCACATAGCCAAAAGCTATATCAAAGATCGGGTAGGGTAGTTCAGCCGGCGCCTCCAGGTTTCTTAGTAAAATAGCTTAGGATAGTAGGATAGTAGATACCCATGGGGGATACCCCCTATACCCCC
>JAFXCD010000066.1 GCA_017521605.1 Lachnospiraceae bacterium
AGAACGACCGATTAACTTTCCGGAATAATCAATGATAGATGCTTCGTGATAGTTTTTACCAATGTCGATTCCAATAATGTACATAAAGAATCTCCTTTCGTTTGTGTGTTGTAAGTAGATAGAATCCTCACTTCAATGCGGATTACAATCTGGTTCGATATGCGAAGTACAGTAACTTACTGCCAACATCCAGCTAATACGCAAAATCCTGCAAAGCAGAGGGAGCAGTCTTTCTGGCGGGGTCACAAAAATGTGCCTCAAGAGTGGTGACGCACATCTCTATCTATTACAGGATAATTGTGATATAGGAATTAAGAATAAGCAATAGATAGAAAAAGACTGCTTAGAATTCCTATGTGTTTAGCATACCAGAGTGGTAGTTCTTCTAATGTTAGTTGGACAAATCGCGGATACAAACATTTTTCAGATAAAGGTATGTCGTGGAAACAGGTCATAAAGTCTACGAAGAGTGGTCCTGCAAAATATCATACAAGTATTGTGGATATTGAAGCATTTGAAAGAGAAGCTTGGAGTACTGGAATCCCTGTAACAAACGGAAAAAATTGGAAAGTTAAAAAGTACGATACAATTATTGGAGCTACAGAGGGTAAAGAAACATACTATGTAAAAATAGAGTGTAGTGCTGATACAATCCATGGTCATCCACTATCAGAAAGTGAATATAATAAATTGTTAAAGTAGAGGTACTATTATGACGACAATAGATTTCAAAGCTGGAAGAATTACTTATAATGAATTTCATGTTAATTTTAATTTGCCATTCTCGGAACAAGAAGATTGTTTAACAGAAGACTTATTGCAAGTAGAATATGAAAATGGTTACTTAATTGATTTGGGGTGGTATTCAGAATATGATGAGACTGGGAAATTTATTTTGCAATTAATAAATAATGGTAACTGGAAAAATCCGATATATAAGAAACAAAGTCGAGATTGGGAACAATTAAAAAAATCATTGATTAAAGCAATAGATATGGCAAATGCAGGAATAAATTAGTTGAATTATGTCTCGGGAATGTTCCATGGCGGTTGTCGCCAATAGAACATTCCCGATTTTTCTGTTACAGGACAATTTAATCATTGTTATTTATAGGATGTTAAAGAGCGCTACGGAATACGTAGTGGAACCTACTGAAGAAAAATAGTAGAAATAATAACAAATATATAGTAGAATTTTAAATAGATGAAGGCTCTGTAGGCAGTTAATGTCAGCCGTGTCATCCGACGGCACCACCATCACCTATACCTACGATGTGGATGGCACCAGAAGCGTGAAGCGTGTGGGGGATGTATCCCACACCTATATCTGGGAGGATGGCAGGCCTTTGCAGGAGTGTGTATCCGGCAATACGGGCATTCACAGTGCAGGCACCATCATGTACTTCTACTATGACATGAACGGTCGCCCCTACGCCTTACAATACAACGGCACCATCTACTACTACCTGTTAAATGCTCAGGGTGATGTCATCCGCATGATAGACAGCACAGGAGCCACCGTGGCTTCCTACGAATACGACCCCTACGGTAATATCGTAAGCGCCACGGGAACCATGGCAGAAGCCAATCCCTTACGTTACAGAGGATATTATTACGATAGTGAAACAGACTTTTATTATCTGAACAGCAGATACTACGATCCGAAGACAGGCCGGTTTATCAACGCGGACAGCTATGTATCCACAGGTCAGGGCATCATGGGCTACAATATGTTTGCTTATTG
>JAFXCD010000067.1 GCA_017521605.1 Lachnospiraceae bacterium
CTGAAAGCACTGTTCCTGCGGAAATCGAAAGCCGTGTACGTATTATGGACAATGTAATCAGATACTTATGCGTTAGAGCAGATGAGGCATAAAGAAAGCGAGATTAAGTATGAATAAAGTTATTCTTATGGGACGTTTAACAAGGGATCCTGAAGTGAGATATTCGCAGGGAGCCAATGCTACTGCAGTAGCACGTTTTTCAATTGCAGTTGATAGAAGATTTAAGCGAGAAGGTGAGCCGGATGCGGATTTCTTCAATTGTACATGCTTTGGAAAACAGGCGGAATTTGTTGAAAGATATCTTCGTAAAGGAACGAAGGTTGTTGTTGCCGGCAGAATTCAGAATGACAACTATACAAACAAGGATGGCCAGATGGTTTACAGTGTGCGTGTAATGGTTGATGAAATCGAGTTTGCAGAAAGTAAAAATGCGTCTTCAGGTAACGAGGGTGGCTACACAGGCGGTAATTATAACAGACCCGCACCCAGTGGTGCAGGCGATGGCTTCATGAACATTCCTGACGGAATCGATGAAGAATTACCCTTTAACTAATTGTTGATTATTTAGATAGGAGGTACTGACCATGGCTTTTAATAAAGCAGAGAAATCCGATTCTCCAATGAGAAAAAAAGGCGGAATTCGCAGAAGAAAGAAAGTTTGTGTATTCTGTGGTAAAGATAATGTAATTGATTACAAGGATACTAATAAGTTAAAAAGATACATTTCTGAGAGAGGTAAAATTCTTCCTCGTCGTATCACCGGTAACTGCGCTAAGCATCAGAGAGCTTTGACTGTAGCTATTAAGAGAGCTCGTCACGTAGCATTGATGCCTTACGTTCAGGATTAAAACCGGGTAATATTGAAGTTTTTTAGTGTTAAGAATGTGATATGACACAGGTTTGATACAAAATACAAGCGAATGGACCAATAGTCATATGTGGCTATTGGTCTTATTTATGTAATTCAGTGATAAACGGATAAATGATAGAATTATGAAGGAATAAAAGTTATGAGAGTAAAGATTTTAAGTATTTTGATGGCTGTGCTTATGGTTGTTGGCATGGTTGGTTGTGGAGAATCAAAGAAAGATGATGATTCTGATAGAGATGATGTAAAAGTAGAAAAGGAAGAAAAGACTAAGAAATCAAAGAAGAAAGTAAATGCTCCGTTAGAGGAGATTATTGAGGCGGATTTTGATTCTTTATTAATACAGATTGATGGTCATATCCTTCGTCAGGGGGGCTATATGACAGTTAAGGAGCTGGTAGAGGAATGTGGAGACGATTTCGATTTCTTTTATGAAGATGGCCCCTATGAAGAACGTAGAGATTATCTGTTAGATTCTAATAGTTACGATATTATGCAAATGATACCTAAGAAAAGTGACACTGCAACATATGTGCAAGTAAAAATTAAAAATATGACTTCTGAGGATGAAAAGATTCCGTTGGATGAAGGAAGAGTGACTGGCTTTACCAGAGGATTTATGGAGAAAAATGAAAAATGTGATACGCCGAAAATGTGGCAGGTAAAGGGTATTGCCGGTTGTGATTTTTCTTATCCGTATGAGACAGAATATGAAACAAATAATGATGTGTATATGCGTACGGATCTGATTAAGGAGTTGCAGGAAAAGGGATTTACAGAAGAATCTCTTTCAATATATGCGGGGGTTGATTATACAAAGTACATTAATACATATGAAGAGGAGCTGGAAATCATTACACGTGAAGAACAGGGAAAGGTGGCAGTGGTAGAAATGGATTCGGTAAACTTTTTAGTTTTAGGTGAAGCGAACGATTTGGGAAAGAGACCACTGTTTCAATACCAAGCCATGTTTGATCATAATACGGATAAATTGCTCTACATGACAGGTCATGTGTTTATAATGTTGGATGCTACAGAGGTAGAATGAAGAACTTTAAGATTGTTAAATATTTGTTGATAGAGATAAACCAAAAGTTGGATTAGTGCTGTATATGGGAGGGCTGTTATGGAACAAAACAAGAAAAAAACAATACTATTAGGTTTATCCGTGGCAACAACCCTTATTTGCTTCGGGATATGTGTTTATTTTTCCTTAAGAGCCTTTCTGGGCGAATTGGTGGCACAGGGATTAATTATGATAGTGGGCTGGTTACCTTGTACAGGGCTAGTGATTTTGGAAATAATCGTGTACATTTATGGCCTGTATTGTAAAAAGACCAATAATACGGAAGCGAAAAAAATGAATAAAAGCACATGGATTCTGGGGATTTTAACCAATGCTTATATAGTGGTAGTAAGTTTGTTTTTTGTTATTTCTGACTTTAATAATTTAAGTCATTATTTGATTGTGAGCATTCCGGGATTCTTAAATTTCATGGCATTGATTTTGGGCGCTAAGTTAATAAACAAAAAGAATAAGGTGTAAAAATGTTACAGAGACCATGGAAGTATGGTCTCTGTTTTTACGTAAAAATAAGTGGTTCGTAACATTCTGTAGAATTTTAGATGAAAATATAGTTTTGTTAAGGTATTTGATTAATTATTTTCTTGAATTCATTAATTATTATGTGGAATAGTTGGGGGAAATTTGATATAATAATGGGGAGTGTTCTCTCGTGGACAATATGGTTTATTAAGTCTGTCGTATAGAAGGTGCGGCAGCCAAGGGGTATTAGATGAAGAAACATATTAAGTTAAAGGGACGTATTAAAACATATTTAAATTTTACCATATATCTAGGTGCATTACTTTGCGTGGTATCGTTTGCTGCCAGTTTGGCAGATGCTACCGCCGGGTTGATAGTGGCTATATTTACGTTGTTCTATTTTGCCATCACCCTATCTTTATATTATTATAATAAGCCGCTGATTATGAATGAATTAATCAGCTTTGCTACAGAGTATGGACAGATTCAGCGCAGACTGCTAAGGGATCTGGAAGTGCCTTATGCACTGCTGGATGATACAGGTAAGGTGATTTGGACCAATATTGCTTTTGAAAACATGGTTCATCAGCCTAAGGGTTACAATAAATCCATTACCTCTCTTTTTCCGGCAATTACCAGAGAAAAAATGCCGGATGATTTAGAACTGGATGAGTGTCAGTACAATATTACTTATGAGAATCGTGAGTATGTTGCCAGGTTTAAGCGTATTTCCTTAAAGGAGATGGCAGAGCATAGCGATATGATTGATTCAGATGGGTATGACGGATATCTGATAGCCGTGCATTTCTTTGATGAAACAGCCTTAAAAATTGCTTTAAAGGAATTGGATGACCAGTCCCTTGCGGTGGGTATGATTTATCTGGACAATTATGAAGAAGCATTGGAAAGTGTAGAGGAAGTACGTCGTTCTCTGCTGATAGCATTGATTGATAGAAAAGTAAACAAGTACATATCCGGTTTGGATGGTATTGCCAAGAAACTGGAAAAGGATAAATATTTGGTGATTTTACGGAAAAAAGCGGTTGTACAGCTACAGGAAACACGTTTTGATCTGTTGGAGGATGTAAAGACTGTTAATATCGGTAATGAAATGGCTGTGACCATGAGTATTGGTGTGGGGCTGGCAGGCTTAAGCTATGCACAGAATTATGAATTCGCACGTAATGCCATTGATTTGGCATTGGGACGAGGCGGTGACCAGGCAGTGGTGAAGACTCCGGAAAGCATTACATATTATGGCGGTAAGAGCCAACAGGTAGAAAAGAACACCCGTGTAAAGGCTCGAGTGAAAGCACATGCTTTGCGGGAAATTATAACAGCCAAGGATAAGGTTATCGTAATGGGGCATCGTATGGCGGATGTGGACAGCTTTGGTGCTGCTGTGGGAATTTACCGTGTTGCCCAGGCTTTAGGCAGAAAAGCACATATTGTTTTAAATGATGTGACTACCTCTGTACAACCTTTAGTAGATTTATTTAAGAACAACCCGGAATATGATACGGATATGATTGTAACCGGTTCTCAAGCTATTGATTTGGCAGGTAATAATGTAGTGCTGGTGGTGGTGGATGTAAATAAGCCTTCCATTACGGAATGTCCGGATTTGTTGAAGGTATGTAAGTCCGTGGTAGTGCTGGATCATCATCGTCAGGGTACGGAAACCATTGAGAATGCTACACTTTCTTATGTGGAGCCTTATGCATCCAGTGCCAGTGAAATGGTTTCGGAGATTTTGCAGTATACTTATGATAATATTAAGATTCGTACGGAAGAGGCGGATTGCCTGTATTCCGGTATTATGATTGATACCAACAACTTTATGAGCAAGGCTGGTGTACGTACCTTTGAAGCAGCAGCATTCTTGCGTCGAAACGGTGCAGATGTGACTCGTGTACGCAAGCTTTTCAGAGAGGGGGCGGCAGAGTATAAGGCTAAGGCAGATGCAGTAAGTCAGGCTGAGATTTATAAGCAGTGCTTTGCTATTTCCGTATGTACCAATGAGGATTTACAGAGTCCTACTATTGTAGGTGCTCAGGCGGCCAACGAGCTCTTGAATATCCGTGGCATTAAAGCCAGTTTTGTACTTACTGATTATCAGGGCAAGATATATATCAGTGCCCGTTCCATAGATGAGGTGAATGTACAGATTATTATGGAACGTATGGGCGGCGGTGGGCATATGTCCATTGCGGCCTGCCAGATGGAGGGTACCAGCCTTATAGAGGCCATCGGTGTGTTAAAGCATGTGATTGATACAATGCTGGAAAATGGAGAAATATAGAATAAGAAGGGAATTAGAAATATGAAAATTATTTTATTACAGGACGAGAAAAAATTAGGTAAAAAGGGAGAAATTATTGAAGCAAGCGAAGGCTATGCCAGAAATTACATTATCCCTAAGAAGATTGGTGTAGAGGCTACCCCTAAGAATTTAAATGATTTGAAGCTTCAGAAGGCCAATGCAGATAAGATTGCACAGGAGCAGTTAGAAGCCGCACAGGAGCTGGCGAAGGTATTGGAGACCAAGCAGGTGGTAGTAAAGATGAAGGCAGGAGAAGGCGGTAAGACCTTCGGTTCCATCTCTACCAAAGAAATTGTGGCTGAATTTAAGGCGCAGCATGGTATTGAACTGGATAAGAAGAAAATTATGCTGACGGACAGTATTAAGGCTTTTGGAAACTA
The DNA here is from genome assembly GCA_017521605.1 of Lachnospiraceae bacterium. Taxonomy (GTDB): domain Bacteria; phylum Bacillota; class Clostridia; order Lachnospirales; family Lachnospiraceae; genus Acetatifactor. Next base: position 5,118 of record JAFXCD010000067.1, read on the forward strand.
TGAAGTGGCGATTAAGCTACATCCTCAGGTGACAGGCAAATTTACTGTAAAGGTGACTGAAGCGTAAGGAGATTTGGCAGTATTAAGGCGTGGCTTGTGGTATGCAAGGTGATAGTGTGGAAAGCCAAAGATTTGCACTTTATATTTAAGCAGTAATGTAAGCTTTGCTTATGTTATGCATGGGGATTAATATGGATGAATCAGTGATTAAAAAAATACCGCCACATAGTATAGAGGCGGAGCAATCGGTTATCGGTTCCATGATTATGGATAGAGACGCTATTGTAGTGGCTTCCGAATTGATTTCCGGTGAAGATTTTTATAATAAGCAATATGGTGTGCTTTTTGAAACCATGCGTGAACTGAATGATAAGGGGTTGCCGGTGGATTTGGTTACCCTGCAGGATAAGTTGAAGGAAAAGGATGTACCGCCGGAGGTTAGTTCCCTGGAGTTTGTACGTGATTTGATTACAGCAGTGCCTACTTCAGCTAATATCAAGTATTATGCCAATATAGTGGCAGAGAAGTCCACGTTGCGTAAGTTAATACGTCTGAATGAAGAGATTGCAAATACCTGCTATGCCGGTAAGGAGGAACTGGAAACTATCCTTAGTGATACGGAACAGCGTGTATTCAAGCTGGTACAACGTCGAAATACGGAGGATTTCACACCCATCCGTCAGGTGGTGATGAATGCCATGGACCGTATTGAAGCAGCTTCCAAGATGAAGGGTTCGGTAACCGGTATTCCTACGGGATTCTTGGATTTAGATTATAAGACGGCAGGATTACAGCCTTCGGATTTGATTTTGATTGCAGCTCGTCCTGCTATGGGAAAGACCGCATTTGTACTTAATATAGCCCAGCATGTGGCATTCCATCAGAATAAAACAGTAGCCATTTTCAGTTTGGAAATGAGTAAAGAACAGTTGGTAAACCGTATGTTTTCCCTGGAGTCAAATGTAGATGCCCAGCATCTGCGTACAGGTCAGCTCAATGACGAAGAGTGGGAGAAGTTAATCGAAAGTGCAGGTATTATTGGCCGCTCCAATTTGTTTATAGACGATACGCCTGGTATTACTATTGCAGAGTTGCGTACCAAATGTCGGAAGTTAAGTCTGGAAAATAACTTATCTATGATTATTATTGACTACCTACAGTTAATGTCCGGTAGCGGGCGTTCAGAGTCCAGACAGCAGGAAATTTCTGAGATATCACGTTCCTTAAAAGGACTTGCCCGTGAACTGAATGTGCCTGTACTGGCCCTTTCACAGTTAAGTCGAGCAGTGGAACAAAGACCGGACAAGCGGCCGATGATGTCAGACCTGCGTGAATCCGGGGCTATTGAGCAGGACGCGGATATTATAATGTTTATTTATCGTGATGATTACTATAATCATGACACTGATAGAAAAGATATAGCAGAAATCATCATCGCTAAGCAAAGAAGCGGTGCAATCGGTACCGTAGAATTGGCATGGTTGCCGAAATATACAAAATTCGCAAACTTGGAAAAGTAACAAGCCATGCACAAGAAATACGGAAGGTATGCGTCGCGAGCTTGCTCGGGTAAGCATGCATTACGTGTTTCTTGTATACGGCGACTGCCGTCCATGAGGATGCAGCGAAGCGGAATCCGAATGGAGCATGGAGTAGAGCGCAATGGAGCATGGCGTAGAGCGCAATGGAGCATGGAGTAGAGCGCAATGGAGCATGGAGTAGAGCGCAATGGAGCATGGCGTTTATTGGTGCAACTAATGCAGAATTGTTGGCAATTCAAAATAGAGAAATAACGATGAAAGAGATATATGTAAAGCTGGGTTCCAATGTAACAAATTATCATAGAGAATCTGTAGGATAGAGGTTTTAAGTAACATTATTAGAAATATTAGTGGTAAAGGAGATTCAGAAATGTATGCAGAGGAAAAGGCAGCCGTCAGATTTGAGGAGCTGGATTGGGAGCAGTTCATAAAGCTTCAGGAAGAAGATGCAGAAGAAGGCCCATTAATGAAAATATTGTTTGAGTTAGATACTCCTTTACTTCAGAAAAAGTTTGACTTGGACTTGATTATATGGAATCTTTCAAAGGATAATATGGATATAACAAAACGAGCAGTTAATTACGTTCTTAAGAATTTTAATGAGTTATTCCAGACTGGTTGGACCATGCTATATCATTATTTATGTGCAATGGAACCATATCCTAACGTTGCAGAACATACACTGGAAGAATTTTATGTAGAACAAATTGATTTTGATTCTGAATATTACACTATTCAGCTTGAGATTAACTGTGAACATTTAATGGATGAGAAGCCACAATATTGTTTTATTGTATCAACGGTTTGTGAATATGATAAGTGGATGATATCCGGTGATAATATCCGAATCTATATGAGAGATAACAGGTTTTGTGGATTCGATTCTAATAATGATGATTTGCAGATAATAGAATATGCTCCGGAACATTTATATAAAGAGGCAGATTCCTGGGATGATAAATTGAAACAAGTGTATCAGAAAATGGAGAGTGAAGGTTTTCGGTATGCTCTAAGTTTTCAAGAGTTTGAAGGTATGGACGGGGCATGATACAGCCGGAGAGTCTATTACAAAGAAAAATACTTATAGAACAATTGAATAAAACATTACTTACTAAAGAGAACTTTCAAACTATGAAGGTTCTCTTTTTGTCTGAGGGAAATGTAGAAGTCAATATGTGTACAAACGGACAACACCGGATGTCCGCTTTTATATCTTATATATAAATAGAAAGGAGTTCATTATGGAACAGTTATTTATTTCAGACGCAGCAAAAAGAGTACAGGTAGAAAGTCATGTACTGAGATACTGGGAAGAGGAATTGAAGCTACCGATTAAGAGAAATGAGGTAGGGCACAGATACTATACAGATGCAGATATTGAACGTTTTATACAGATTAAGAACATGAAGGAGAGGGGATTACAGTTGAAAGCGATTAAGATGATTTTAAAGGATGGTAAGCTGGATGTGCTGCCTACGGAAGGAGAAATAAGTATAGAACATATAGAAGAGGCGCGGACTGGTATGGCCATTGAGGTGGTAGATAAGAAGGAGGTTACAGTTACAGAAGAATCTAAGGAAGATAAGGCCCAAAGATTACAATGGTTATTAAAGCAGTTGATTAGGGAAACATTGGAGGAAAATAACAAGGAACTGAGTAAGGAAATCAAGGAAAGTGTAGTAAAGGAGCTGGATTATCAGTTCCGTTGCCAGGAAGAGAGAGAGATGGAGCGTGATAAGGAGAGAGATAAACGAAATGAAGAATATTACCAGCGTATGGATGCCCTGCTTCGTAAAAAGGCTGGGAGAGTACGGAAAGAAAAGGTTGAAAAAAAGGGGGAAGTTTTAGAGGAAAAAAACAGTAACCAGAAGGAAAAAAGAGCAACAAAGATTGGTAAACCTGCCAAAATGGTTGTATTCAAGAAAAAAAGACATCTCTTGTAAAAGAGATGTCTTTTCGAAGTTCATAATTGAATTATTCTTCTGCGATAGCACCAACAGGGCACTGACCTGCGCAAGCACCGCAAGAAATGCACTTATCTGCATCGATTTCAAACTTGCCGTCGCCCATGCTGATAGCACCAACAGGACACTGAGCTTCACAAGCACCACAAGCTACACAAGAATCGTTAATAACAAATGCCATAATAAAATCCTCCTCGTTGATAAAACTAAAGTTTGATATAAAATTATCAATCACATGTTTATTGTAATATAAAAAATTGTCAATTACAAGTACTATTTTACGAAAAAACAGAATTTTGGAAACTAATTTTGGTTAGTCTTAACTAATCCTAATTCTGCACGACGTTTTTTGATACCTTCAATGATAGCTTTCTTCTTTTCCGGGATCAGGTCCTTGTCCATGGCAGGCACGCCTTTCAGTTTGTATTCCATGCCCAATTTTTCGTACTTTACTTCGCCCATAGTATGGTAGGGAAGTACATCTAAAGCCTTTAAATTGGTAAACTGACCAATGAAATATCCTAAGTCCCAGAGATATTTGTCGTCATCGGTGATACCGGGAACTACCACATGACGAATCCACATGTCTACCTTCCTTTCGTTGAGATAGGTAGCGTATTCTAAAATACGGGTGTTTGGTTGGGCAGTCAATTCTTTATGCTTTTCATTGTCAATATGCTTGATGTCCAACATAACCAGGTCGGTTAAAGTCATGAGTTTATCCATCTTCGCCATAAACTCCTCAGAATCAGGATTGAAAGCAATACCTGAAGAATCAATACAAGTATGAATATCCTTCTTTTTTGCCAGTGTAAAAAGTTCGATTAAGAAATCTATCTGCATCAAAGGTTCTCCACCGGTTACAGTGATGCCGCCACCGCGATAGAAGCCTTTGTTACGTTCGTATTGTTCAATAATATAGGAGGGCTCCATGAGAGTGCCTCCTGTCATAGCCCAGGTATCAGGGTTGTGACAATAGGCACAACGCATAGGGCAGCCTTGTACAAATACAACAAAGCGTACGCCGGGGCCATCTACGGTTCCAAAGCTTTCCAATGAATGAATTCGTCCTTGCATAAATTTTCCTTTCCTTTAGAAAAGCCCGGGAAGATATTCTTCCCGAGCTCTTTTGTGTCAACTAATGTTGAATGTTATCCTATTAGATACCTTCGTGGAAAGTACGAGAGATAACGTCAGCCTGCTGTTCAGGAGTTAACTTGATGAAGTTAACTGCGTATCCGGATACACGGATAGTAAGCTGAGGATAGTTTTCAGGATGAGCCTGAGC
>JAFXCD010000068.1 GCA_017521605.1 Lachnospiraceae bacterium
AGATGAAATTCATTTTTGGAGGTGTTATTACATGCAAGAGATTACATTCTTCTGTAAGAGATGTAAAAAGAGTTTAAGAATAAAGTATAAGGTTACAGGCAATGATAATGCTCCGGTTTTGCCGAATATTGAGATTGCTTGCCGTCATTGTACGAGAGTACTTTATCTTAAGAAATATACGGAGAAGCAGCTTATCGAGAACTCCGTAGGTGGTAAGATGTACATTTAACCATTTTCAGATAAGCACATACAACTTAATTATTGCTCATCACGATATGGGGCAGTGACCCTAAGGAGGCGTGAAAAAGTACCAGGTTGAATACTGGACCTTTTTCACGTCTCTTTTTTGTTGACCAAAACTTCATAGATGACATAAGAGGAAAGGCTTTCCTTCTGGTACGAAACCGGGAGGACGAGCCTTTTTTGTATGTAAAGGGGTTTTGTGATTTTTTCTTACATATTTACACCGGGGGCAAAAATTGTCCTCCCAAAACGAAAATTTTTGATTTCGCAGAAGGAGGACAAAATATGCGAGAAGAATTCATTTTTAACAAAACAACAGAAACTATTGATGCTTACATGACCAAGGCTGCCAGATGGCTTCGTGCTATACAAGGAGATGTGGACGGTGTTGATTGCAGTGTATTAGATGGCATGAGCGAGGCAGAGAAGAAAGCGTTGCAGGAGTACGTGTATATGCTTGCAATCGAAGAGATGAAAAAGACAGCGGGCCGTCATGGATTACACAAATGTGCATTCCACGGATATGAGGATGATTTCATTAGTAATTTCTCATTGTGTATTTTAAGCAAGCTTCATACATTCAATGATGCCCGCTATTTAGCAAATAAGGGTAAGAAGTATAAGTTTTCTACATTCTTGGATGAGCTTTCTAAGGAAGCCATAAGAGTAACCTTTTCTCAGATGCATGGCATTCCGGAGTATGTAGAAAAGCAGATGCAGGCAGTGAAGAGACTTAGAAAACAGATTGCAATGGAGCTTGGAATTTCAGAATTGGAAGTTATGCCGGAGCTGATCGTGAAACGCAGCTCACGTAGTTTATCTGTTGCAGAAGTAATTTCTCTTCTTAATCTTCTTACGGATTGCGTATCTGTTGAGAATATGGTGGAGGAAGATGGTGCAGAGAAGAACTGGTTAGCAGGAACGGAAGATGTGCAGACAAGCATTTTTGATGTATTGGAATATGATGTACAAAAAGTGTTTGACGGATTCTTTTCTAAACTTTGTGATGTGGAAAAGTTTTTTGTTCTTGTGCATGTGGGGTGTAGCGAACTGCATGGGAAGATGACACTCAATCAGTTATCGGTAGATAAAGTGCTGTTGGATATCGTAAAAGCTGATGCCAAGTTTTGTAAGAACATTATGGAAGGTCAGGTGATTGTGGAAAGACCGGACAGACGTAGTGTAAAGGATGCAGAACGCCTTGTGCTTAAGGATGTGGAATATGTGAATGATTCTTTGATTCGCTATCAGAGACGTAAGGCAGAAAATACATTGGCGACATTAAAGGGAGCACTTAAGATTTCTGATATTACTGGAAGCTGTGGTGTGGCATACTTTATGAACCAGTGGGAGCAGTTGGTGAGAAAATATAGATAATGAATGTGGAGGAGGATTGCGTTTAGCGGTCCTCTTTTGCATTGTATCATTTGTGTGTTTTAATAATAAATAATATGTTTATAAAAAAATTTAAGAAAAATTTTAATCATTTCGCAATTGTGGAACGTTATTATATATAGAGACTCAGGAAAGGAGGATGGATTGTGTTGAGCGATGATGATTTAGTAGAACAAATAAAAAGTGGTGATGAGCAAGCAGCGGAAGAGCTGATTAAACGCTACTATACATCCATACTCCGGTATTGTAAGTGGCACTGTGCCAGTAAGGAAAAGGCAGAAGATTTAACACAAGAGACATTTTTTAAGTTATTTAAAAACATATCAGACTATAAAGGAAAGAAAAAATTCAAAGCGTATTTATACACGATTGCAAACAGATTGTGTATTGATGAAAGTCGAAAAACTTCATTTTCCTCATTAGAAGATGAAGAAATATTGATAGATGAGTGTAATGAAATTCTTCGAGTGGAGGATAGGGCAGAGATAGCGTATCTTTTAAATATTTTATCATCGGAGCAGCGTGAAGCTATTATTTTACGTTTTGGGGAACAACTTGAGTTTCATGAAATTGCAAAAGTAATGGGGTGCAATATGAGAACTGCACAAAGCAGAGTTCGGAATGGACTTAAAATTATGAGAAAGGAGCAACAAGATGAGAGATAGAAAATTAGAGAATAGCTTATACCATTCATTAGGTCAAGAAATACAACCAAAGCGATTGGATGAAACCATAAAAGGTTGTACGGATATTATGAGGGAATATAAATTTTCAACGGAAGAACCTAGAACAAGTTTCTTTCACTATTTATCAGATGTGTTTCGATTTGAAGGAGTTCCAATATTCATTTTGCAGGCTGTCACTTTGTTTATTGTTTGTTTAATGATTACAAGTGTGGCAGATATTCCTCAGAACATTCCGGTTTTTATGCCACTATTTGTATTGGCTGTTATGCCTGTGATGTTTAAGAGCCAGTTTTATGGCATGAGTGAAATTGAAGCAGTAACAAGAGCATCCGGAGCACAGATAATGCTTGCAAAATTAGTTCTGGCAGGAGCAGCAAATTTGGTGTGCATTACTATTGTATTATGCTTGGAAGTGTCGTTACAGAATAATTATAGTGAACTAGGGCAAATGGTGCTGTATTGTTTGGTGCCATATTTGGTATGTATGATAGGTATGCTCAGGCTTGTGCGATTGCAGAGAAAGGAAAGTGTTCCAATGGGTGTTGCTGTGATGATAGGCTCTTGTGTTTGTTGGGCAGTTACATCAAGAGTGATACCGTGGATATATGCCACATCAGCAATTGGATTCTGGATGATTGCATTTTTTGTATTTGGAATGTTTTTTTTCAAAGAAGTGTTATTTATTGTGGAGATGAGAAAGGAAGGAAAAATATATGGAATTATCGCTTGACCGCTTAACGAAGCATTATGGAAATAAGATAGCAGTAGATTGTGTGAGTGCAACATTAAAGCCGGGAGTATATGGTCTTTTGGGAGCAAATGGTGCAGGTAAGACAACCCTTATGAGAATGTTGTGTGCCATTTTAGAATCTACTTCGGGAGAAGTGTTATTGAATGGAAAAGAAGTAACTGCAATGGGTGCTGATTATAGAAATGTGTTAGGATATCTGCCACAGGACTTTGGGTATTATCCAAATTATACAGCAATGGAATTTCTGATGTATATTTCTGCATTGAAAGGAATTCCCAAAAATATTGCAATGAAAAGGTCAAAGGAATTGTTAGAAGAAGTAGGATTAAGTCATGTTGCGAATAAGAAAGTAAAGACTTTCTCCGGTGGCATGAAACAGCGAGTGGGGATTGCACAGGCATTATTAAATAATCCGGATATTTTGATTTTTGACGAACCGACTGCAGGTTTAGACCCGAAAGAACGTGTGAGATTCCGTAATCTCCTTTCGGAATATGCTGGAGATAAAATTGTTATTCTGTCTACGCATATCGTGTCAGATATAGAGGCAATTGCAGATGAAGTGCTATTGATGAAAAAAGGTAAGTTTGTATTGCAAGGAACTGTTCAGGAATTAACAGAAAAAGCAAATGGTAAAGTATGGGAGCTTACTGTACCTGCGAAGGAAGCAAGAAAATGGCAGGCAAAGACAACCGTTGCAAATTTAAGACATGAAGGTAAGGAAGTAGTCTTACGTATTATTTCTGATAAGAAGCCTAGTGAGGAAGCAGTATCTTGTGAGGCTACATTGGAAGACCTTTATTTATATTATTTCCCTACAGAGGAAGGAGTACAGTAAATATGGAATTATTCTTGTTAGAACATAAAAAACTGTGGCGAAAGCAAATGGTTAAAATATGCGTATTGTTATGTTTTGTTTATATCGTAATATTTGGGAGTATATTATCTTTTCAATGGTTCACTTTTGGAAGTTCGGATGATTACACAAGTGCATTCGGAAACAATTTTGATGGATATGGAATGATAAAAGACAGTCAGGAATATGCACTGGCATTTGGAGAAGAATTAACAGATGAAACTTTACAGCAGTTGGTAAGAGAATATCAGCGAATGGAAGCGGAAGGGCTTGAAACGGAATTAGAGAGAACTGACTGGAAAATTATCAATAGCTGGCTTTCTATGTTATATCCGGAATTTCATGACCCATCAACTTATCGTACAATGATAAGTTATGTTAATCCAGATAAATTAACCGGATTTTATGAAAGAAGAGAACAGGCAATTGATGATTTTTTAGAAAATAGCGGACAGGTAGGGGTAGAAAAAGAGTATCTGCTTAATATGGAGCAGAAAGTTGAAACTCCATTTCAGTATGAATGGGTAGAAGGATGGTCACAACTTCTTGGAAGCATAGTTGCAGATTTAGGTATTGTTATGGCGTTATTTTTAGCGATTACATTATCACCTTTATTTGCAGGGGAATGGCATGATAATACAAGTTCTTTGGTGCTGACAACAAAGAATGGATGGGGAAAAGTTGCATTTGCAAAAATTTTGACCGGATTAGCTTTTACAGTAGAGTTTTTTGTAATACTTGTAATCCCTAGCATTATATCCCAGATGTTATTTATGGGTACATCGGGATGGGATATGCCAATTCAGAATATTAAACCGCTTGCAATTGCTCCTATGAATATGTTGCAGGCTGAAATCTATGAGTATGCATTTGCCTTATTGGGAGCAATAGGCTTTGCAGGCATTGTAATGTTTATATCTGCTACAGTAAAAAGCAATGTATTAGCATTATTGTTTAGCCTTGCAGTTGTATATGGACCAATGATGGTTGCAGAATATCTTCCATATGAA
>JAFXCD010000069.1 GCA_017521605.1 Lachnospiraceae bacterium
GATTATCCAATGGAAACTTTGGAAGAGATGCTTACCTGTATGCCTTTTGTCCTTATCCATATGAGTCATTTTTCCATAGATGAAATAGTGGAGATTGATGGATGGGATGAGAAAGAAAAACGTTTGAAGTATCAGACAGTGTATTTGAAGGAGGTAGCTTAAATGGAAGCCTATCATATTATTCTTGCAGTGATTACCGGAGTCTATTTGTTGCTTTGCTCATGGTGGGATTTAAAGGACAGAATGATTTACACCTTCCCATGCATGATGCTGACCGGATTATGGGTTGGATTTTCCATTATGAAGGGAGTAGTAGAGCCGAAGATTTTACTTGCCTACATAGTATTGTTTTCAGTGCTTTATATCACTTTTGTATTAACCAAAGCATGGGGCGGTGGAGACAGTGATTTGCTTCTTTTGTTCGGTGCTGTGTATTTGGCACAGATAAGCGGAAACTTTTCACTGTATGACATTAGCAAACAGTGTATCGCTATTGCGGTAGTGCTTGTAATTGCTGCCATTGTAGGAATTGTGGAAGCAAGGCTTAAGGGAGAAACACTGGAGCGTGACAGTTCCATTGCGATAGCTCCGGGTTATGCAGTGGTCATCAGCTATTTTATGATTGGAGGATTTTTGTAATGACAGAAGCAAGAGAAATGAATATTTTGAATCAGCTTCTTTCAGAGATGTCCGGTGTACTTAATGCGACACCGGGGGCTGCGTATACAAACAAAGATGTTGAAACGCTTCTTGTGATGCATAGAAGGATGCCATCGTCTGAACTGCAAAGTCAGCTTGGTATCTACAATGAGATATTCACGAAGCAAAAAGGAGCATCGGTAAAGGATATTACCAACAGTGCTGTAGCTTTTATCAAGATGAAAGTGCTTCTTACAGCAGGAGCAGATAATTACGATGCAAGGTCTTTAAGAGAACTGATTAAGGAGTTTAAATCACAGATTGCCCGGACAACTAATATTATTCGTTTGTCAAAGGCAAATGCTCTGACCGCAGAAGCATATCAGAGAGAAGTGATCGAGCTTACGATTGAAAAAAATGAGGCGTTTATTAAGGCGTTTACTGTAGAGGTTACTGAGATTGAACGCCGCATTGCCAGAATGCCTGTAGTGATTGAAGAGACCACGCAGGAGGAAGCGGAAGAGGAACCTGTAAAGGTGGTTGTCCGTGAGAAACCGAACTTGTTTACTGAAATGACGGAAAAGGTAAGTAAGGTTTTATCTGCCAAAAAGGAACGCCAAGAGGTAGAAGAAAGACTTCGAGACGAGGAAAAGAAGAATGCGGATACTTTGTGTGTAGAGATTCCCTTTTATGATTCAGTGCTTGTATTCACAGAGATGCTTCCGTGTAAGGATATCGGAGCGTACTGCATATTGAAGCGAAAAGACAATGTGTATTTCGGACTCCGTAAAAATGTATCCGCTGGAAACTATCAGAATCAGGACAAGTCTCTTATGGAGCTTACGGAAATCACGGAGGAATTTATACAGTTTATGTCAGTGGATTTATTGACCGGAGAGTATGACCTTAAGGAATTTTCCTTGCAAGAGAAAAAGTCCATGCAGATGTATTTTAACTTTATTACTGCCTGCTTTCAGAAGTTCATGGGTACGACTACCAATGTGCAGGAGTATATGGCATTTAAGGAATACTACAACAAACTGGTGATTACCTGCTTTTCTTTAGAAGAGAAAAAGCATACCGATTACTATAGGGCACTTCCGCTTGCAGAAAGTTATATGGCGTACATGGAAAGCTATAACATGGTTTTTGCAGAGAGTAAGAAGCAGCTTGTAGGGCGAGTGATTGCTGCCGACACATCTGGAATGCTTGAGGATTTAAGGCAGATTATGGATAACCATATTGTAGACAAGGCAGCAAAACGAAAGCTCGAAGAGCTGATGCAGAAAATCAAATACTTTGCAGAGCAGGATTTGTTTAAGGATGAGCTATTGCATACGGAACAAGTACAAAGTTTCACTTCGATGCAAAGTAGATTTTCCGGGGAGATTGACCCGACACCGGAATCCCTTGACCCCAATATTCGATTTAAAGCTACGGATTATAACGATGGCGTTCTTGTATCAGTGGAAGATATGCAACGCATTCAGATTAAGATTCAGTTTTTAAATCAGAATCATGTGGTCGTGGACGAGGCGTTATTTGCAGTAAATAACATTCGTCAGGCAGTGTATGACTATCTTTGCCGAGGAGCATTTATTAAAAAGATTGGGTTGTATGTGAGTGAGAAGGACATCTTCTTATATTCATCAAAGAATTCATCCCTTTCCGTAGCAGTTTTAACACCGGAAATGAGAAAGATTAAAAATCTTGATAAGGGTGTGCAGGGACAACTTGTAACATTTTATGAAGAACAGATTAAAAAGACAATGATTGAACTTTCACAGTAGAAATGGAGGAAATAAAAATGAAGAGAAATATTATTTATATCGTAGTAGGAATTATTGTAGCAGTGTTGATGGGAATTTTTTTTTACCACGGAGAAGAAAAGTCTACGCCACCATCCCACGTAACAGACAATGGAGCTGAGATTGAAGTTCCGGAGGGAGCTGTAGGATTTGGTTGCAGTTGCGGATGTCAGGATGAAGGTGGCGATGGTGTATGCAGATGTGAAAACTGCGATATGCATGAAGACAAAGAGGAAGTAAAGGAACCGGAAGTAATTTACTTTGAAAATCCGGATGAGAATGATGAGGCAGCCTTTATACATACAAAGGATCTGATTGTGGAGCCTTTGACGGAGGAAAAAGTGGATGCTTTGGTTGAGGTCATTACATCCTGTAAAGTATTTGGTGTCAGACGATGCGAAGCAACCATTATTGATAATGCAGTAGATGACCCTAAATTTAACCCGATTTCAGAAGCAAAGTATATTTATGATGCTTCTACCGGGCGAGTAAGTAATGTGAAGGGGGAGGATATTACGGATGTAATATCCTTTTCCGTTAAGAAGTGTAAGAATGGATATGATTTTTTGAAAGCTTATTTTACATACAGAGGTATTCCATATGACTTCATGACTACAGATACATCTCACAAGTGGGATTTGCTTTTAAACCAGAGGGTATATGCCCTTGAGGGAGAGTGTGCAGAGCTTGAACGAATGACGGAAGATTTAACTAAGGAAGTAGGGGCATTTACATTAACAGAAACAGATTGTACTTATCAGATTCGAGAGAATGATTACGGTGTTGACCAGATTTTATATATTACATTGACTGTGGCAGGTAAGGATGAAAATGGTGCGACAGTTATTAAGTATGTGACATATACCTTGGATTATGATGGTATTTTAGAGGATTAGGAGGTGTCCGATGAAGAAAAAGTGGAAAAGAGTATTATGGATGCTTGCCTTGGCCATTGTGATGATATTTCAGAATCCGATAGAGGCTAGGGCAGGACATTGCGGTGGTTCCGTAGGGGATTGCGGATGTGGTACGGAACGCTGTAATAATCAGATGGTTTGCTACTATAACAGTCCATGGGATTATTGTGTGGGTCACAATTTTGGTAATACATGGACGTATATCTCTACCAGTGCCACATGTACTTCACAAGGGTCACAGCATTGGAGAGGTTATTGTTCCATTTGTCAGAGATGGTATGACCTTTATATGTCAGATGGACCTTTAGGACATAGCTATGGTGCATGGCAGAATTATTCAACTACGCAGCATAAAGCATCTTGTGTACGATGCGGAGTGACAACCTATGGTTATCATTCTATGGGTAACTGGTATGATGGTGGGGATGGATGGCATTACAGAAAATGTAATCAGTGTTCCTATACAGAGAAAAAGGACTGTACAGCTCCATCCGTAAGCAGCTTTAGTGCAACTCCGAACAGTTGGAGTTCCGGAAACGGTACAGTGACGATTACAGCAAGGGATAAGGGAAGTGGTCTTACAACCATTGAGATTTATCGTACCAATGTAAATACCGGAGCAAGTGAAAGAGTTGCCAGCTATAATCACGGCGGTACAACTGCAAGTGTGACAGATACGTATACTGAACAGGAGGAAGGAGTGTATTACTACACTGCTTATTTATCAGATAGTGTAGGAAATGGTTCTTCCAGTACGTCAGCAACGATATATCTTGACCACAGCAATCCGTCCATATCAGGAACCGAAAATACAAATACTGCATGGACGAATGTTACACCACAAATCAATGTGTCTGCAACCGACTATTTGTCCGGGACAAGTTATAGCGGTTCCGGGGTTGCAAGTGTTGTGATTAAGGATAGTGCCGGAGTGGTGGTTGGAAGAGGAACCACAAGTGCATCATATACGTTGGAGTCGAAGTATGAGGGAACCTATACGTGGACGATTGTGGCTACGGATAA
>JAFXCD010000010.1 GCA_017521605.1 Lachnospiraceae bacterium
GAAGAAGTGGAGAGGTTCGCTGATCATGATTACTCATGACCGATATTTCCTGGATAGCGTGACCAATCGAATCATCGAGATTGACAAAGGACTCATTTATAGTTATGAAACAAATTATTCGGGATATTTGGAACTGAAAACTCAGCGTCTGCAAATGGAACAGGCCAGTGAGCGAAAACGTCAGTCTATACTGCGTGTAGAATTGGAATGGATGCAAAGAGGAGCAAGAGCTCGTTCCACAAAACAGAAAGCACACATCCAGCGTTACGAGGAGCTTAGAGATCGTCAGGCTCCCGTACAGGATTCGCAGGTAGAATTAAGTTCTGCATCCACAAGATTGGGAAGAACCACCGTGGAGCTGGAACATATCTGTAAGTCTTATGGGGAGAAAAAACTGATTGATGATTTTTCCTATATCTTTTTAAAGGGAGACAGGGTTGGATTTATTGGACCGAACGGATGTGGAAAATCTACGTTAATGAAAATCATTGCAGGCATTATACCACAGGACTCCGGTAATGTAATTGTCGGGCAGACTGTAAAAATAGGATACTATGCACAGGAAATAGCTTCTGAAAAAACAGGTGATGGAACAGAGATTGATTTATCTTACATGGATCCGAAACAACGAGTGATTGATTACGTGAAGGATACGGCTGAGTATATCCAGACCGCAGATGGCATGATATCTGCATCAACCATGCTGGAAAGATTTTTATTCCCGCCGGATAAACAATACAGTCCTATTGGTAAATTGTCAGGCGGAGAGAAAAAACGATTAAACCTGCTTCGGGTGCTTGCTACTTGCCCCAATCTTCTGGTACTTGACGAACCGAGCAACTGTCTCGACATAGCCACATTGACAATACTGGAAGATTACCTGGATCGCTTCGAGGGGATTGTTGTGACCATATCTCATGACCGTTATTTTTTGGACAGAACCATGAAACGCATATTTGCTTTTGAGGGGGATGGAAAACTCAAACAGTATGAAGGTGGATATACAGATTACACCATAAGAAAAATGGCAGAGCAAGAACAAGCAGAAGCAGAGCAAGTAAAGAAAAATAGCAATGTTTTGAAGAATGATGCTAATAGTTCTGAAAAAGGACAGCGTACTCGTGGTCCTCAGAAACTGAAGTTTACTTATCAGGAACAGAGGGATTACGAAACAATTGAAAATGATATCGCTCAGTTGGAAGAAAAAATAGAATTACTGGAAAGCCAAATGACAGAAGCTGCAACAGATTTTGTAAAACTGAATCAGCTAATGGCAGAAAAAGAAGAGGCCGAAAGTAAACTGGAAGAAAAGATGGACAGATGGATGTACCTGGAGGAACTGGCTGCAAGGATTGCGGAACAATAGTGATTGAAGAAAGTGATCAAGAAATTGGTCACTTTTTTAATGTAAATAATGTAGGAAAGGATAGTAGTCAATGAATAATAAGCAGCGAATAAAGAAATTTGATAGAGAAAACAAACCGTTTTATATGGTTGACCATGAAGATGGTATTTACAGTTTATGTCTTTCTCTCAGTTTTGCAGAGGGTGAGTATAAAGATTTCGGACAGGAGGCATTTAACCAGTATGCCCTTAAAGTAGGAGAGCCAATACCGGATGGGAGATTTTATACACATGGTTGTGGTTATGAATGGAAAACAGTATTTCAAAAAGCATTTGAAAATGAGGAGAAGCTAGAAAAGATTACATTCGATTGTGAAGCCGGAGGATTTTACTGTTATTCAAATGATTTCGATATCATTGAGGAATATGGCAGAAGGTTCCGGGAAATCTGTATAAATGAACAGGAATTTACAGAACTGGTATACAAAGCCTTGTCAGAGGATGAACAGTTGATGGAAGAGGAAATGATACCTTTTTTTCAGAAATAATATCATGGGCAATACATAGAGGATTTGAAATTGAAAAAGTAGACAGCAAGGTCTTGGTTCTTAGTTTAAATGGAAAATTTGTTGCGATGGTGGGTGAATCCGGAGTGCTGGCATATCATCCATTTGAGGAGGTTCATGATATTTTGGATGAAATAACAAAAATAAGAAAACGTATTCTATGGGAAGAAGGAATGCAGGGAAATAATTAAGGCAGTATTTATTTTTAGTAATGAAATAGATACTGCCATTTTTTATTGGAGGAAAATGATGGAGCAGATAGGAAAAAAGTATTTTTACGAAACAAGGGCAGGAACTATTAAGCATGCAACACTGGTTCGGACTACAAAAGCGTGGTTCATTTTTGATAATGGAGACTGGATAGAGAAATACCGGCCTCTGTTTGAAACAGAAGAAGAGCTTGTGAATGTGAACAATATTGTAAAGGCAATGTATGAGAATACATATTGCCCGGAGGTTGTGCATATTCCAAATGCAATGATTCAATAAGTAGAGGCGGTATTTATTTTAGGAATGAAATATGTATCGCCTCTTTTTTTATGGAGGAAATCAACATGTCAAAATATTTTTGTTTAAGCCCGGAGCTGCGGAGGCTGGAGAAACAGATGCAACAGCCGCCTGGTTACAGACCAAGAGGATATGGTCTCCATATCATGGAGGGATTGGACTGGAGGAACAGGGGAAATTATTCAGAGATTGTAGATGGCGTCATCTGCAGAATGCAGCTTGAAGATCTAAAGAAGAGAGTAGATGAGATTTTTAGTGAGACAGAGGAAGAAATTATCTTCCGAAGTAAAAAACACAGAACTGCTTTTTTTTCAAGGATGACAGGAAAAAGAGCAAAGACCTTATATATATCATCCGGCTATGCCGCGGCTGTATTTCTTTTGTCTGCGGATGAAGGACTTTGGGATAGAGTCAGCAGAAATGTATTGGATACCGAAATCTATTTTGACCGTATCAGGCTGGGTAGTGTGACTCTTGAGCAATATATTCTGTTTCATGCTGCTAGGGATGTATATCAGGGGACTAAACATATTCGGCTCTCAGAGCTGGCAGACCGGGAACTGATACCGGATGCAATACTGAAACTGATTGTGAATGCGTTTGTGATTGAGAAATGTGGTATGGAAATGATAAAGCAGGAGGTATGGGATGCGTATTAAAGTATTAAATAACCGGCAGAATTTTTTTAAGTTTCCTATGACAGATGCGGAGCTGAACTTAGAAATGAGAAGGTTGGGAATAAAAGAAACGGTTCCCATGTGTAAAATTGTGGATGTCTTAGAGGATAACAATCTCATGAATCTGTTAAAAGGGGAGATTGTAAACATGGATGAAGTGAATTTTTTGGCCAGACGCTTGGGAAGCCTGTCTGCCTATGAAAGAAATGTCCTATCCATCTATACAGATTCCAATTGCATTGCTACTATGAAGGATTTGATTAATCTGACATACAGTACCCAAGGTCTATCCCTGATCACAGATTTTTCTGAACCGGAACAGGTTGGAAAACGACTTTACATGGACGAGATGTTGGCAATGTCAGAGGAAGAAGAGAAACATGTAAATTTTATACGGTTTGCAGAAAAAACGTTTAAGGAAAATCTTCCGGAAGTAATGCCGTATGGTGTTTTTGTGGAACATGGATTTCAACTGCAGGAAGTTTATAATGGGAAAACATTTCCGGAATATTTTTATTCCGATGTGATTGTTGCAGCCATAGAAGTTCAGAATTCCGCCGGAGATACGGAGTATTTATATTTGCCAACAGATATCTGTTCCATGAACAAGGTAAAGGCAAGACTGGGAGTACTTGATTACTGGGAACTGAAAGTTACTGACATACACAATATGAAACTGCCGGATATTCTTGTGCCAGTACCGGAAGATGTAAAGGAAATCAGTCAGCTAACCCTATTTAATGAAATGTGTCAGGCGGTCAGCAGATTTGATGAAGTTCAGATGAAACAGCTTGCTATGGTGGTAGAGTTTACCGGTCATGCCAGCTTTACAGAAGTAACAAGCCTTGCAAAGAACCTTGGCGAGTTTGAGGTCAATCCGTTTGTACATAACCATGAGGAGTATGGAAAATTCTGGGTGAAAGAGTCTGGCTTGTTTGATGTGGATGAATTGTTACTTCCACATATCGATTATGCATCTTTTGCTGCGGATAAAATAGCAGGTACTTTGGTGGCAAGCGGATATGTTGGAGAAGGATTTGTCGGAGCGACAAGACCATTAGCAGAATATCAGCAGTACGAGGGTGAGTTTGCAGATCCGCTGGAACTTGACTATGACTGTTTTGAGGATTTCTGTTTATTCAGTCCCCTTATTGCAAACCTGATGATAGAAGGTGACGATGCGGGAAATCTTTATGGCAGTGACCTCACACAGTATAAAGAAGTTATTACAGAAGCTATCGAAAAAGAAGAGTGTGTCGGAGAGGAAGTAAGAGGGCTGATGCATTATTTTGACAAAAGCAGGGAAGTGGCTGCAAAAGTTTTATCGGCACAACCAAAGGTAACAGAAATTAATGGAGAATTATATGGTGTTCTGAAGTGTAAGATTAGTGAGCCGCTGACAGAAGAAGACATCAATGTGCTCAAAGAATACTGGGCCGGTCAAATGAGTGACGGATGGGGCGAAGGCTTTGAACAGCGTTCTATTGATGTGGATGAAGGAGAAATATATGTTAGCTTCTGGAATAGTGGAAACCATTGGAGTGTCATGACAGAAGAAGAGCTGATGGGTGGACAGGCTCAGGGCATGGACCTTAGATATTGAAATGGATGGAGGAAACAGATAATGAAAAAATGTATAGTAAATAAAGTTGGTATGTTGCTGAGTGTAATATTTTTGATGTTTGCTTGTTGCGGTTGTGCTGAAAAAGAGCAGAGTAATGCGGAAGACATTCACATAAAAGACAGTGTAACAGTAAGCGAAAGTCAGAAAGCAGAGACTGCGGTGGTTGAATTAGAAGAAGCTAAAAACGGGAAAGTTCCTGTAGAAGATATCCATGACGGATATGAAATCGTTAGTATGGAGGAATGGAGAAATGCCAGATGTGTATATACAGATATTATATGTCCGGCATTCCAGATTAACGCGGAAGAAGCCGATAACATGTCTACACTTGAGTGGATTATGTTTTTTGCCAATAACATGGAACTTACAGAGATTGCGGGTACTCAAACCTTTTATGAAAGGGAAGACATAAGATTTGCCAATGCGGATACAGACTTTTGGAAGTCAGTCCTGAAAGATCCGAAAGAGCCAAACTGGGGTATCGATATTGATTTTAATTATGGAGAAGAAGGCAATTCTATCTGGATAATTGCAAATGTGGATTATGAAGATGGAATCATGGATTACCGAGGCTTTAATGTATTTGCAGAACCCGGTTCCCATTTCTACCTGCGTGATGAAAATGCCCAAAAAGAGGTACGGATAGATGATTTTGCAGCGGCGTTGTTAAGTAAAAATCATATGTCAGAGACAGTAGAGTGATTTATTCCGAAGAAGGAGGAGACGATGTTAAGTAGAAAAGAAATAGAAGAACTGAAAGAGAGGTACCCAAAAGGTACAAGAGTATGCCTGTATGAAATGGAAGGGGAAACTACAGTGCCGCCGGGTACTAAAGGAACCGTTACCATGGTGGATGATATCGGTCAGATCCATGTGAAATGGGAGAATGGAAGCTCTCTGGCACTAAATACTGAGGTGGACCAATTTTATGTGATTACTCCGCAAGAAGAACTTTCTGAAAAGAAGGAGCTGGAATTCTTGATGAAAGTACGAGAAATCTTTGAAAATGTGGATTTCGAATTGCTACATATATCCTGCAACAGCGATGGCAATTCTTACGCAGCTGAAAAACTGCTTGCCATGCATCTGGCTTTTGAGGAAGTGTATGGAGAAGGATATGTAAATGAAAGTTATGGAATGGTTGTGATGCCGGCAGTCATTAAAGGAATCGAATCGGATGTGCATGCGCTTGCTTTGGTTTCGCTGGATTTGCAATCATCAGGAGAACATTGGGGAACCACATTCTTTTCACCAGTCGGTCCGTTGATGCAGTTAAGTGATAAACTAACAGAGGCGCAAAAGTGTTTTATTAAAGTAAATTATATGCCTTATGATTACTGGTATACACCACTGGTAGAACGTGATCACCATGTAGATTTTGAGTCTATGCCAGAATCAGTTGTCGCTATCAGAAAGCTTGTGGAGGAACATCTGGCGTCACAGCAGACACAGAAAATGGAGGGACCGAAACAGTTTTGAAGGAAGGAGAATTATAATTGAACAGTATCATCAGTTGGGTTGGCGGTAAGAAGGCACTCCGTGATCTGATTTACCTGCGAATGCCAAAACAATATGACCGCTACATAGAAGTATTCGGCGGAGGCGGCTGGGTTTTGTTTGGAAAACCACCGGATAAGTGTATGGAGGTTTACAATGATTTTAATTCCAATCTTGCAAACCTCTTTTATTGTGTAAAGGAAAGGCCTATGGCTCTGATCCGGGAACTGTCTTTCCTGCCCTTAAATTCCAGGGATGAGTTTTTCACACTCCGTAAGTTCCTTACCATGGAGGAATTTAAAAGTGAGCATCTATCAGAGGAACTGGAAATCGCAAACCACTTTTTAAAAGAGCCGGAGGCGGCGGAGATATGCAATATTTTAAAGGAAAGGGCAGAAGTAGGTGATGTGAAAAGGGCGGCAGCCTTTTATAAGATCATCCGGTACAGTTATGGAAGTGGATGTACCTCTTACGGATGCCAGCCTTTTGACATCCGCAAGACTTTTACTATTCTTTGGGAAGCAAACCGCAGATTAAAGGACACGGTCATCGAGAATAAAGATTTTGAGGCACTCATCCGTCAGTATGACAGACCGAATGCCTTTTTTTATTGTGATCCACCGTATTTTGAAACAGAAGGACATTATGAAGTGGTGTTCAAAAAAGAGGATCACGTGAGACTTCGTGATACGCTGGCATCCATTCAGGGGAAATTTATGGTTTCCTACAATGATTGTGCGTATATCAGGGAATTGTATCAGGATTTTCATATCGAAGCAGTCACACGTATTAACAATCTGGCACAGCGTTATGACAACGGAAGCGAGTTTCCGGAGGTGCTGATTGCCAACTATGACATGGAGGAAAGAAGAAACAGCCTGCCAATGCAGATGAATCTGTTTGAAATGTTAAATAACCAGAAAACATCGGTGTGGTATGGCAGTAATAAAAAAGAGGAGGACGAAAATGGTTCAGTTAGTGGAGATGACAGGAATACTGAATGAGAAAGGCTGTATTGAGATTCCCATTGTGTTGTTAGCACAGACCGGTATCCGTACCGGGGATGAGGTGAATCTGGTATACATTGCTGCAGGGGAAGGGGATTACCGGAATGAATCCAGGGAATTTATTTTAAAGAAAGCAGGGGAAGATCCCATGGAGGAGCTTAAGAGTGGGGAGGCAGAACTGAAACTGCCGCCACAACTGCTTGCGGATGCACACATTCCCGTGGATGCAGATTTGGATATTGTGTGCAGGGACAGAATGATTGTGATCCTGCCTGCCGGGGAAGAGGAATCCGAGGAGGTTCCCAAGGAGCTTTTAGATATCTGTGCTGATCTCGGCATACCAAAGGAAAAGGTAAACATTGTGTTACGGATGACGGAGGAGGAAGAAAATGGCAAAGCCGGTATATAAGCTGTTGGATGAGAAAGGCAGGGTGCTGATACCGTTTGACATGCGCCAGAAAGCGGAGATGGAAAAGGGAGATATCGTAAAAGTCACCATAAACTCCGGAAAGATTGTGATATCCAAGGTGGACATTGTGGAAGCCGGAAAGCAGGATACTGAAATGGTAGAGGCTTATGTCCATGCAGCCGTAAAAACCATGAGCCACGAAAAACAGGTGGCACTGGCGGCAAAACTCCTAAAACTGGTACAGCAGGAAAGCGAAACCAATGGATAAGCGTAAATAAAGGAAAACGTAACCGTGAGAGTGCAAAGAGGGCAGTATGAAGAAAATATATTTTTCTAATGGGATCCTGAACTACTATGGAAATCCGGCAGGGTATCTGACCGATGGAAAGGTGGTGCTGGATTCCATTTTTAATAAAAAGGCGATCATTGACTATCTGTCTGAGAAAGAACTGGCAGTGGAAATACGGTCTGGGGTATATGACCGTCTGTCAGATGGTGGAGGGATGGATTTTGCAGGGGAAGAAACTAGGGGAAGGAGGATACGAATCTATCAATTAAAACAGGACAGTCCCATTCTGATGCGGTTTGTCAGTCTTGCAGAAAGAAAAAGAAGAGGCTTTGCTCAGCCGCAGAAGCAGGAATATGTTCTTGTTTATGAGGGAGAGGTGGAGGATTTCCAGCTGGAAAAGGTCTGGGAAAAATTTGGCAGGAAGGTTCCGGATGATTTTAGGGGACATGCCCTGTCCATTTCGGATGTGATGGAATTTTCAGATGGGGAGGCAAGCCTCTTTTTCTATGTAGAGCCGAAAGGCTTTGCAAACATTGAATTTCAGTAAGAGCCGAAAGGCGGAAAGGAAGAACATGGCAGAAAAAGTAAACAGTAATGGAAAACAGAAAGCACAGGGAGAGGTGCAGCCACAGCAGACAAAACAGTCACAGCCCCTTGATTTTGAGGTGCGCATTCAGTCTATCAAACCGAATGAAACTATCAAAGGTACCGTGAGCATTAACATCAACGGTGCATTTGCCATCAGAGGAGTGAAAATCGTTGAGGGAAGCAGTGGTCTGTTTGTATCCATGCCAAGCTACAAGGTGGGAAGTGAGTATAGGGATATCTGTTTTCCTATTACACCTGAATGCAGGAAACAGTTAAATGATGCGGTCATTGGTGCCTATGAGCAGGCACTTATGCAGAGCCAGAACAGTATGGCAAAGCATCATGAAATGAAACAGGCACCGGATGGTCAGGCAATGGATACCACTGGTATGTAAGGAAAAAAGACAATAAAAAGTGATGATATGGAGGAAAAATCAATGAGAAAAATAATGAATAAGGTAGCAGAAAGCATGAAGGCAACCGCAGGGAAAGCAGTACATCTGTTAAAGGATAAAAAAGGAGAGAACTACGTGGATTCCGCAGTGAAGATTTTGATTGCGGTAGTGATTGGAGCTCTTCTGTTGGCTGGCTTGTATGCCCTTTTCAATGATGTGGTAATGCCTACCCTGACTACCAAGATTCAGACAATGTTTAACTATGCGGGCTAAAATTAAAAATGATCGGAGGAAATTCATATGCCAAGAAATGCAGCAACACAGGTAACAGAAGAAAATAATCAGACCATGGAACAGCAAGTTCCTTTTGAGGTAACCATCAAAGAACATAATCCGGAAAGGGGTGTACTTGCCACTGCCGATGTAATGGTGGCAGGGGTTATGACCATCCGCAATGTAAAGATCAAGGAGGATGACTATGGCATTACAGTGACCATGCCTCGTACCAAGATGCCACACACAGACGAGTATAAGGATTCTGTATATTTTGCAGACAAGAACATGAAACAATTGTTTGACCAGACTGTGGAGAATGCCTACCAGCAGAGTATGCTTGCACCGGTACTCGATCAGGAAGAAATGGAAGAGGATATGGATCCGGAAGAAGAAGCTGGCTTGAGCATGGAAATGTAGGAGATGGAAGGAATAATAAGACCGGTCTTGTTTTTTTGGGTTCTGTCTTTGGCGGCAGTATCTGACTTAAGAACAAGGAACATTCCGGATTGGATGCCCCTTATGATTGCAGGTATAAGTTTGATTTCCCCGCAACCAGTGTATCTGACCGGTCTGCTTGCAGCTTTGCCCCTGTTGATAACAGGGGTAACTGCAGGTGGCATCGGTGGGGGAGATATCAAGCTGGCAGGTGCCTGTGGACTGGTGCTTGGATTTGAAAGAACCCTTGCCGGCCTTATCATGGCCCTGTGTCTTTTGTTACTGTACCATGGAATCGGCCAGTGCATAAGAAAAATCAGAAAAGAAAAGTGTGAAGCAGGAAAGGAACAGGCATACCCGTTGGTTCCTTTCTTACTGCTGGGGATGCTTTTGGGCATCCGGATATAAGATGATTGATAAGGAGGAAATCACAGAATGAAAGTGTTTAAGAACAGGACGATGCTTGGGATCTTCTGCATTGCAGTATCCCTAGTCATCTGCTTTGTTATTACCCCTCTTGTGAATGCAGGATTATCGAAGAAAACTACCATAGTCCGTTTTACCAGGCAGGTCCATGCAGGGGAAGAGATCACAAAGGATATGGTGGATGAGGTGGAAGTAGGTAACCATAACCTGCCCCCAAATGTGATAAGAAACATTGCAGAGGTGGAAGGAAAATATCTGAAGGCAGATGTGTATCCGGGGGATTATATCCTGACAGATAAGATCTCATCAGAACCTGCCGCAGAGAACAGATACCTTTACAGCTTAAATGGAGAAAAGCAGGCCATGTCCATTACCATCAATACCTTTGCGGAAGGGTTATCCGGCAAATTGAAGAGTGGAGATATTGTCTCTGTTATTGCACCGGATTATCTGGGCAGCGGAGAAACCATTATCCCGGCAGAACTTAAATATGTGGAAGTCATTGCAGTGACTGCCAAGTCCGGCAATGATGCCAACACCGGGGAAAAGCTGACAGAGGAGAAAGAAAAGGAGCTGCCCTCTACGGTGACCATGCTGGTAAAACCGGAGCAGAGTAAACTCCTGGCCAGACTGGAAGCGGAGGGAGAGATCCATTTGTCTTTGGTGTTTCGGGGAGAGGCAGAGAAAGCTTCGGAATTTATCAAAGCACAGGACCAGGTGTTGGAGGAATTGAAAGCCATGGAAGAGGCATCCATAGAAGAAAATGCAGAAACTGAGACAGATGGGGAGGAATAGCAGGTGAATTTTAAACAGAACTCTCTGTTTACGAGAAAGAACGGATTCCAGGAGGAGGCAACGGAGGAACAGGGTGGTGTGCTTGCCGTATGGGGAAGTCCCTCTTCCGGCAAGACAACGGTTTCTGTCAAGCTGGCAGAGCATCTGGCCAGAAAGAAGAAAAATGTACTATTGATCTTTGCAGACATGACCACGCCGCCCCTGCCATGTATCTGTGCATCCGGAGATCTGGAAGGAGAAAGATCCCTGGGGAGCATTCTTGCAGCAACCCATGTGACAGAAAATCTGATCCGGAAGAACTGTATGTTTTATAAAAAGAATGATTACCTGGGCTTGATCGGGATGTTAAAAGGGGAGAATGTGTTCACCTATCCATCCTATGACCAGACACAGGCAGTGGAGCTGATCGAACAGGCAAGACAGGTGGCACCTTTTGTGATCATTGACTGCACCAGCACCATTGCATCGGATGTGCTTTCAGCGGTAGCTCTGATGGAGGCAGATACGGTACTGCGACTGGTAAACTGTGATTTAAAGTCCATCAGCTACCTGTCTTCACAGTTGCCCCTGCTTCGTGACCATAAATGGGATGCAGATAAACAGCTCAAGGTGGCATCCAATGTAAAACCCCAGGAGGCAGACTGCCACATGGAACAGGTGCTTGGTTCGGTTTCCTTTCAGATCCCCCACAGCAGGGAAGTGGAAACCCAGTATCTGGAAGGAAATATGTTAGAGGAGCTGGGACTGAAAGAAAGCAGGGCGTTCCGCAAAGAGATCGAAAAGATCTGTAAGGAGGTGTTCGGCACATGATGGGAAACAACCAGAGTTTATTTTTTGCACCGGAGGATAAGACAAGAGTATTTTCCGATGTGCTAAAGGAAGTGCAGGAGTATATCTCCGGCAAATATTCCACACTGATGGTGGAGGGTGGAAATGAAGAGGTAAAACAGCAGGTCAAGCGATACATATCCAAGTACATCGCAGACTACCGTATTACCGTAAAAGGAAAGACAAGGGAAGAACTGGTAAATGACCTTTATACGGAAATGGCGGAGTTTTCCTTTCTGACAAAATATATTTTCGGTACCGGCATTGAAGAGATTGATATCAACTCCTGGAAGGATATCGAAGTGCAGTACAGCGATGGGAGATGCGAAAAGCTGGAGGAACATTTTGAGTCCCCGGACCATGCCATCAACGTGATCCGCCGCATGCTTCATGTGTCCGGCATGGTGCTTGATAATGCATCCCCGGCAGTATTAGGGCATCTTAGCAAAAATATCCGTATTGCGGTGTTAAAGACACCTCTTGTGGATGAGGATGTGGGGATCGCAGCTTCCATCCGAATCGTTAATCCACAGAGCATGAAGAAAAGTGATTTTGTGGATGGAGGAACCGCTACAGAGGAAATGCTGGATTTTCTGGCAGAATGTCTGCGGTATGGGATCAGTATCTGTGTGGCCGGTGCCACCAGCTCCGGTAAGACCACACTGGCAGGGTGGCTTTTAACTACCATTCCCGATAACAAGCGTATTTTTACCATTGAAAACGGAAGCAGGGAGCTGGCACTGGTCCGGGAAAAGGATGGAAAGGTAACAAACAGTGTGATCCATACCCTGACCAGATTTAGTGAAAACGAGAAGCAGAACATCGATCAGGATATGCTTCTGGATATGGCACTGCGTTTTAATCCGGAGATCATCTGTGTGGGAGAGATGAGAAGCTCGGAAGCCTATACCGCACAGGAGTCAGCAAGAACCGGGCATACGGTGTTAACGACCATTCACAGTAACAGCTGTGAATCCACGTACAGCCGAATGAGAACCCTGTGCAAGAGAAAGTACGACATGGACGATGGGGTATTAATGGATCTGGTGACGGAAGCCTTTCCCATCGTAGTGTTTGCCAAGCAACTGGAGAACAAAAAAAGAAGACTGATGGAGATCATGGAGTGTGAGATCACACCCGATGGAAAGAGGCATTTTAATTCGCTGTTCCGTTATGAGATCACGGAGAACCGCATGGAAGGGGACCGTTTTATCATTAACGGGATCCACAAAAAGGTGTGCAACATTTCAGAGAGCTTACAGAAGAGGCTTTTGGAAAACGGGATGCCGTTGGATGTTTTGGAGAAGTTTCAGAAGGGAGGTGCGTAAGTATGCTGACAATACAGGTCACAGCCTGCATAGGGCTGATCACAGGATGGTTTCTGCTGTTTGGGATTTCTCTTACGGATTTTAGTGGCGGGATCTTTCAAAAGCTCCTTTCCGGGCCAAGGGGGCTTAGGGAAGAGATTCTGGAACAAACCCAGAGAAAGAAAAAGTCATATTTACGAAGAGAAGTGGAAGAGATACAGAGTATCTTAAAGGCTACGGACAGGGAAAATACATTCCCGCTTTTATGTACTCTCTCCCTGCTTTTCTTTGCAGCCGGAGCAGCCGGGGCAGCCATGATAGGAAATGTGTTTCTGATACCCGTTGCTGCAGCGGGATTATTATTTGTGCCTTTCTGGTACATCCGGCTGACGGCATCCCATTTTAAAAAGGATGTGTCTGCAGAACTGGAAACGGCATTATCTATCATTACCACCGCCTATTTAAGAACGGAGGATATCCTGACCTCCGTGGAAGAAAATCTGGAATACTTAAATTCGCCGATAAAGGGTATCTTCCAGGACTTTGTGTCCAGAATACGTCTGATTGATCCGGATTTGGAGGCTGCTTTGGAGGAACTTCGCACGAGGATTGCAGATGATGTGTTTCATGAATGGGTGGATGCCCTGAAAGCATGCCTCTATGACAGGTCTTTAAAGACAACGCTGACCCCCATTGTGGCGAAGCTGTCGGATATGCGTATTGTGAATGCAGAACTGGAATATATGGTCATGGAGCCGAGGAAGGAATTTATTACCATGGCAATGCTGGTAGTGGGGAACATTCCCTTGTTATATTTCTTAAACCGGGACTGGTACCATACCCTGATGCACACGGTAGCAGGGCAGCTTATGTTAAGCATTGCAGGAATTGTGATCTTTGTATCCACAGCCCATGTAATTAAATTAACAAAACCCATAGAGTACAGATCGTAAAGGAGGAAGACAATGAAACTGATAGTATTTTGTGTGTTTCTTTTTCTTGCATCCGGTCTCTTCCTGCTGCTTTCCGGTCTTTTACATCTGCCTACTTTAAAGACCAACAGAGTGATGATGGACCGGGGAAAGGATGGAAAACCGTTATCCAGAACTTTGGATGCTTTTTACATGGATACAGCCGTGAAGATGGCAGGGTACATCCGTATCAATGCCCATAAAAAAAGCAGAATGGAAAATGTGCTTCGGGCATCGGGGCTGGAGATGACACCGGAAGTCTATACTGCGTATGCCTATGTAAAAGCCGGAAGTGTTTTTTTACTGCTCATACCGGCTCTCTATCTGTTTCCGCTGGCAGCTTTATTTGTGATTCTTTTGGGGATCATGGTGTACTTTAAGGAAATCCGAAAAGCGGATGAGATGTTAAAGGAAAAAAGGGAGAAGATTGAAGGGGAATTATACCGTTTTGTATCCACCATCACACAGGAGCTGAAAAACAGCAGGGATGTGCTTTCCATGTTGGAGCATTACAAGGAGAATGCCGGGGCAGATTTTAGAAGGGAGCTGGATATTGTGTGTGCGGATATGCGTTCCAGCAGCTACGAAGCAGCATTAACCCGTTTTGAGGCAAGACTGAATTCCCCTCAGTTATCAGATGTGGTCAGGGGACTTATTGGTGTGTTAAGGGGCGATGACGGATCCATCTATTTTCAGATGTTAAGCCATGACTTTAAGCAGGCGGAGCTTCAGAGGTTGAAAGCAAAAGCAGCCAAAATACCTCCCAAGATCCGAGTATATTCCTTTGCCATGCTGATGTGTTTTCTAGCAACTTACTTTGTCATCATCATTTATGAGATTATCAAGTCCATGGAAACATTGTTTTAAAAGTCAATGACAGAGAGAAAGGAAACAGAATGAAGAGTATAAGAAAGATCCTGCGTGATAAGAGGGGAGAGGGCTATATGGATGTGGCAGTCATGGTGTTATGTGTCATGATGGTCATTGCTCTTGGGGTAAGGCTGTTTCCCATTTTTATCACTAAAATGCAGGTGGATAATTTCGCAGATGAGCTGGTAAGGGAGGCGGAGATCAGCGGAAGGGTAGGAAGTGAAACGGCTGGCAGACAGAGGGTTTTGGAAGAAAAGACAGGGATCCATCCGTCTGTGCATTGGTCGAAAACCGGGAAACTGCAGTTAAATGAAGAGGTAACCGTAACGGTTACGGTTCAGGAAAATCTGGGGCTGTTTGGAAATTTTGGCTCCTTTCCCATCACTATCCGGGCAAGAGCTTCCGGAAAGAGTGAGGTGTACTGGAAATGAAGAAGTTTGTGAAAAAGACCATGGCTTTGCTAAGAAACAGAAAAGGCAATATGATGCCCATGATAGTGGCAGTCACTCTTGGCATGCTTTTCATCATTCTCGGAATTTCGGAGTACATGCGTCTGATGATCACTGCTGCAGGGGTAAAGGATGCCATGGAGTCTGCTATTATATCCACAGTGAATGATAATTATAATGAGGTTTACCACAGTGTAAGGGAAGGATATGCCGCTGGCTATGAACCATATGGGGAATCTTTTGTGTCTTCCGTGGATTACGGGGATATTTACAGCAGGCTGTGTTTTTTACTGGGACTGGAGGAAGAAGGAGAGGGCTATGTGCGGATGGGAAATGGCGGAGAGACAGAGTACCGCTTAAGCGGACTTTCCGTATCCATACCAAACACAGCCCTTGGCGGAGGCGGCGGTGCCTATTATGCAGATGCCTCCATTCAGCTGGAGGTGCCGGTACGGTTTGCGGGAACCCTGATCACGGATATGTCAATAATCATAAAAAACAGGGCAGTGTACCGGGAGAGATTTTAGTAGGTTGTCACAGACTTTGGGGAAAGAAAGATATATCAATAGACTTCCCAAAAGTTCTGTGGTAGGTTGTGGTTGAAAGATAGAAAATCACAGGAGGTAGCACAATGAAGAATAAGATGGTAAAAGCACTTTTGATTGCAGGATGCATGACAGTATGCATAACAGCCCTTATGGGGATCCATAAAGTCTGGTATAGAGAGCCACAGCAAAAGCTGCCTGCAGAAAGCCGGATAGAGGCAGAGCCGGAACTGTTCGTAAAGGTGGAACCGGAGCAGGAAGCAGAAGAGGACATGGAGATGTTTCCCCCTGCGGATATCCCAGACCAGAAAGAGAAGGTGCAGGTGGTAGGTACAAAACCGGAGGAACTGTTCCAGCCGGAGGAAGAAGAACAGCTGGTAATCCAGACTGAGCCGGTAACGGATGTGGAAAGTGGGGTACAGGAGTTACAGCCAGAACCCAAAAAGACAGAGGAAGAAAAACCAGAGGAACCACCGGCACTGAAGGAGAATGCAGATATCACCAAACCAGGTACACCACCTACATATGAGAAACCTAAAGAACCGGCTCCCGTAAAAGCGACTCCATCCCATGGAGCCACAAAGGACGGTATGATCTACATTGATGGGTTCGGATGGATTCCCAATAAAGGTGGCGGAGGCAGTGGAAGCACTGCAGAGGATATGTACGAAAATGGAAATAAGGTAGGTGCCATGGGGTAAGAAATGCAGAAGGAGAAAGACAAAATGCTGATAAAAAAGATCGTGGATGGAGATCATGCAGACTGCCGTTATGCAATAGAAGCGGATGAACAAGCCAAGGAGCTGGAAGAAGCCTACTATGCCATGATATCCAAGTGTCCGGAAGAGACTCAATTTGATATGGAAAGGGTTATAAATTCATATGCGGAGAGAGTGATCCAAATTGCATATTTACAGGGAATCAAGGATTTTGCAAACCTCTGCATTACCTTAAAGGAGGATGTTCTCGATATCCTAAAAAAGTGTGAGTGATATTAAATTACACGAATATGATTAGAAAGCACAGTGAAAGGCTGTGCTTTTTTCATGGGCAGACTGCTGTTAACAGGCAGTCTGTTTCTTTGGAAGGGAGGCAACATGAAACAAATCAAACTGTTTGTTATTACCGTTCTGTTGATCTTGTCTACCTGCGCTCCTCTGGTAGTGTATGCTGCTGGTGAAGGCAACATTGATACCGGGGGAGGAGAGTTGGGAGAAGGGACGGATACAAACATATGGAATACTGGAGATGAAGGGGTTCGGGTTACGGTGGTAAATGCATTGGATGGCAGTGCAGTCACTACCCCCATAGATCTGACGAATAAAAGTCCTGACAATATTCTGGTTCATTTCGGAAAGGTGAGCAAGAGTCAGTACAGGGATGGAACAAGCCTGATGCCAGAAACCGGAACCTATACTTACATCAATCCGGCACAGGAAGTGCCGAAGATCATTACCACATCCACCGGCAGTGCAAGTCTGGAAGCCATCAAAAGCTATTTTACGGATGAGCAGGTCATACGGAGCATTGCAGGGCATGTGGGGATGGATTATGAAACCCTGACAGGAGGAGCATATAAGCTTTTACTGGAGCCAATCGCTTATGTGACGTATGAGGGAACCAGAGTGGCATTTACTGCAACGGAAGCAGCCTTATACAATCAGGCAACAGGCGGGATGCTTCGGAAGAAGTTAACATCTCTGACGCATAAAAACCTACCCCTGTCCCTGTTCTTGGAAATTCCTGATCTGGGGTATCCGGCATGGGGAGGAGCCAGGGATCAGAAGGTGCCGGACCATGAGATCATAGCATCTTTGGGAATTGGTATCGTCAGGTTTAATGAAACTGTTATTCCGGAAGTGATAGAAGCAGACTACGAATACCGGGTGGATACGGATGTGGTCACAGCCGTAACGGTCAGCGGAGGGGAAAGTAATCCGGACAATCCTGTAAATGTGACCTTTCATATCCTTGGAAGAACCTATACAGTAAACAATGTGTATTACCCGGAAGACGGACAGCAGCTTGTGTGGATAAAATGGCACACACCTTCTACAGAACAGCACATCACCATTCAGGTAAGTGCCAGTGGAGGAGGCAGGGTGGATCAGGGAAGCATTACCGCCAATATCGTAGATTTGAATGAAAATCCTCCACCCAACCCGGTAGCAGATGACAGGAATGATGCTTATAATGCAGAAAATGCAGTAATTCCTGCAAATCCGGAGAAAACCTATGCCTCATGGAGTGTGTGGCGGCCATGGTGGAGAGAAAACTGGGTATGGGATAGTGACTGGAACTGGTATCCAACCCAGCATGGAGAAGAATGTGTTCCGAACTGCACCATTCTCCATGGTTACTGGCAGGATGATGGGGAGTATGTGGATGAAGGCTGGTGGGAGTTTTCTCTGGACCGGTATGAAGCATCCCTATGGGCAGAAATGGAACTAAGCACCGATGAAAAATCTCCAACTGCTACTGAGACTACCATTAAAAGTGGATATGGAGTAAATATTCAGGTAAATGCAGAAGGCTCCACAAGCCAGTCCTCGGCAACCACGTCGCCACAGACAGCAGTCAGTTATTTCCCGGAGTTTTATTATCAGACCTACTGGAGATTGCTGGAAAGGACAAGAGGGGGATACCATGCCGGGTTTGCGTTTAAAAATAATCACTATTCCACCTATAACCGCAGGACACATTTTACTCCCATATGGATGCCGGATGGTACTTATACGGTGTATACCTATCTGCTGGACTGCTGGACACCGGATGGAATGCTAAGTATGAATTTGACAGACAGTGTGGAGATATCAGGGGATTTATGGGAGGACTGGCATATCGCACCACTAAGAGCAGGAGGGTGATATGGCATATGAAAGAATTGACAGACCAAAAGGTCTGCTTTATCACTATACAAAGAAGGGTAATGTGGAGTCCATCTTAAAGGATGGCAGAATTCGGAGATTTCAGGACAGGGAGTGCTGGTTCTGTACCTCTTTGGATGATACGTTCCGGCTGATGGAGCTGACGGTGATGCAGGAAGGAAAGGTATACTACGATGTGTATGGTTTTCCAAGGCATTATCCAAAGTTTGTGCCGGAGGATTATGTGGTGCTGGAACTGGCACCAAGATTTCAGAATGGTGACTGGGTCATTTGGAATCAGGAATTTCCCAAGGAAACACCCAAAGAGGTATTAAAGCTGGGGGAAGAATTCAGCCATTTGAAAAAGGGATTTCGTGGGGATCTTCGGTTTTATGATAATCCCCAGGTGTATGAGGTGTCAGAATTTATAACAGACCAGAGAAAAGAAATTCAGATGGTAATGTAACCTAGAAAAAAGTGAAATGGAAAGGAAGAGGAAATGGGAAAAAAGAAATGGATTGTAACGGTAATGTTAATATTTGTATTGACTGCTACGTGTGGGATGAGCGTATGTGCAGCCGGTACCGGGGATGTAGCGGGTGCCATTCAGGGAACATGGGAAGAAGCATCCGGGCAGATCAAGACAGTGGTAAACAAGGTGGTGTTTCCTGCCATTGATCTGATCCTTGCGGTATTTTTCTTCGCCAAACTGGGGACCGCATATTTTGATTATCGTAAACATGGCCAGTTTGAATGGGCAGCGCCGGCCATACTGTTCGCCTGTCTGGTCTTTACTCTGACCGCACCGTCTTATATCTGGACTATCCTTGGAATGTAAGAGTGAGGGGGCAATATGAATTTTTTTGAACAGGAATTAAAAAAGATAATGGCCGGAAGTGCCATACTGAAGGAACAAAAATATGTGGGGCGCAGCTGTTATGGAGCCATCGGAGAGGATCTGCGTGCAAGAATTGAATTTGTAACCCTCGGTACATGTGATCATTATGCAGGTCTTAAGACAACCATTTTTAACAGAAAAGAGGGAGTGGTTGACAGTGTGGTTCTGCGATTTACAGATATTTGGGGCAAACCCAAGGTAAATAATCCAAATTTCAGGGATGGAGTAAATCCTCATATCTGGACAAATAGTGGAAAAAGCGAATGGTATGTGTTTCAACCGGTATCAAAAGATTATCAGAAGCTTGCAGGCTCTGTGGAGAACTATTTGTCTGTTTTTCAGGATATGGATATGACACTGGCAAGGCAGGAAAATGCCATGCAGATGAGAACATGATGAAAGCGTAGGAGGTATTAATGGAAGAAAGGAATCCATTGATTGAATTAGATAAGCAAATAAGAGAGTTGACGAATGATTTAAGTTATCTGACTCCAGGACCAGGTGGAATTGGCATGGTTATACCGCAACAGTCTCATGTATACGGGTTCTTGATATATTATGAGCCACAACCGGTTTTAAATGATGTTGTTTTCCCAGAAGAGATTCCGGAATATGTAATCACTGTTGGTGTACGTTCTACAGAAACGCAAAAAGAGATAAGTATTGACAAACTGCAGGAACAGACATCATCTGCCTGTAATGAAACCGTGGCTATGGAAAACGTGGCTATGGCAAGGATGTTAGTAAAACTAAAGGATATCAGGATGACAGTGGCAAGGGAAAGCTGTTTGGAAGCCTTTGGGATATTTGCGGATCGCATCATGAAAGAGATGGAAGCGGAAAGTATGGAACTGACAGGGCAGTCCATGTAACAGGAGGTATGAAATGTTTATATTTGATTTTGTGGCCGAGACGATCATGGACCAGATCATTGATTGGATGTATGGGAAAATCGTAAGTTTTTTAAACGACTTCTTTGTGATGATGAATAACATGGGTGTGGAACTGTTCGAACTGCCATGGGTAAGCTCGGTTACTACATTTTTCAGTTACTTTGGATGGGCATTGTTCGGTGTAGGACTTGTGGTAGGAGCTTTTGAATGTGCCATTGAATATCAGGGAGGTCGGGGAAGCATTAAGGATACAGCCATAAATTACATAAAAGGGTTTATGGCAGTGAGTCTGTTTACGGTGGTGCCGGTTAACTTGTATTCATTGTGTGTATCCTTGCAGGGAACCTTTGGAGCAGAGCTTACCGGGATCAGTCATGCAGACAGTATTGGGCAGACCGCACAGCAGACATTAATGACGGTGACTATTTCAGGAGCAGCAAATCCCTTACTGATGCTCTTTTGTGTTGTTATGATGGGATACGCAGTCATAAAGGTGTTCTTTGCTAACTTGAAGAGAGGCGGTATCTTACTGATCCAGATCGCAGTGGGGAGTCTTTATATGTTTTCTGTTCCTAGAGGATATATTGATGGATTTATCCAGTGGTGTAAACAGGTGATCGGCATCTGCCTGACTGCCTTTTTGCAGTCCACAATTCTGACTGCAGGGCTGATGTTGTTCCCAGAGCATACATTGTTAGGCTTGGGACTTATGTTATCCAGCACAGAGGTTCCCCGTATAGCAGGACAGTTTGGACTGGATACCAGTACAAAGACCAACCTGATGAGTAGTGTGTATGCAGCCCAGAGTGCCATCAACATGACCAAGACTGTTGTGAAAGCAGTGGTATAAGGTGGTGCGATGACAGAAATGAAATTAGGAAGCCTGTTTGATGGCATTGGCGGATTTCCACTGGCAGCCACCATGAACAACATCCGTCCGGTGTGGGCCAGTGAGATAGAGCCTTTTCCCATAGCTGTGACCAGATATCGCTTTCCGGATATGAAGCATATGGGGGATATTACAAAGCTCTATGGGGGAAATCTTCCGGTGGTGGATGTAGTTGCCGGGGGCTCGCCCTGTCAGGATTTATCCGTGGCGGGAAAGAGAGAGGGGCTGTCCGGGGAACGCTCCGGCTTATTCATGGAACAGGTACGGATTGTAAAGGAAATGAGAAAACAGGACGAAAGGAGGATGAGAAACCATAGAAGACGGACAGATGAGTTTATTCGACCTCGGTATATGGTCTGGGAAAATGTGCCGGGAGCCTTCTCCAGCGGAGAACCCCACGGAGCTGATTTCCACAAAGTCCTCGAAGAAATCTGCTGCATCAAGGAGACAGGCGTATCTTTACCTGGACCGCCGGGAGGGGCATGGACTCCTGCCGGGATTATTCTGGGAGAGGGATTCTCTGTTGCTTGGAGAGTATTGGACGCTCAATTTTGGGGTGTCCCCCAAAGAAGAAATCGAATCTTCCTTGTCGCAGATTTTGGAGGATACAGTGCCGGTGAAATACTATTTGAGTCCGACAGCGTGTGGAGGCATTATCAGAAGAAGCGAGAAGCGGGGAAAGGTGTTGCCTGCTATTTTAAAACAGGCACTGATGATGCAGGCAGGACAGATCAGGCCGGTCCCAGAAAAGACTATGTGATCTGCCTGCTGGATCAGGGCGGGGAACGAATGGATGTGTATGATAACAAGTGCGGAACGCTGCTGGCACATGGACATTCCAATCCACCCATTATCATGGCTACCAGTCAGGGGAATGCGGAAATCGGGATCGGATACTGTCCTACCATTACTGCGGCGGCAGGCATGGCAGGTAATAATAAACCGATTCTGTTTGACACCCATGGACCGGATACCCGTTATACCGGTCCGGTGGAGGTAGCCCAGACCATTACATCTGCTCTTGGGACCGGGGGAAATAATACCCCTCTTGCGTTAAATCAAGAACCATTCTGTATTGCCGGAAACATCATAAACCGGAAGGAAAAGAATGGTGGAAACGGATGCGGGTATCAGCAAGGAGTCAGTTATACCCTAACTACAGAAGACCGGCATTGTGTGTATAATCCGGAAAACGGGTTGGAGCCATACCAGAAAGTCGTGGGATCATTGTGTGCTGGGGATGAAAAAATGGTTGGCAACCAGTATGTGGATCAAAATAAATGTATTGTGGATGCATCCAAGCTTGTAAGGCGGCTGACACCCTTGGAATGCGAAAGGCTGATGGGATTTCCGGATTACTGGACAGATATACCGGGAGCCAGTGACAGTGCCAGATACCGGGCATTGGGAAATAGTGTGGCGGTGCCATGTGTGGATTTTATTCTATGCGGCATCGCCTTTTATTTATCTAAAATGAAGGAGGAAGAGCATGTATATCTATCCAGATAACTTAAAAGCAAAGGCAGTCATGTGGCTGTGGGAACTAAAAGACCTTGCCATTATCGGCATCATTGTTTTGTTCTCTGTGTTTGCGTTTGCACGTGCAGGGCTTTGGTTTCCGCTGGTCGTTGCCGGAGCTTATGCATTTTTGACCATACAGGTGGAGGACACCAGCATCATGGATTTTATCCGTTATGCCTGTGCCTATTTTTTTACAGACCAGCAGCACTATGAATGGAGGTATTCGTCTGATGAGTAAGAAAAATATGGAATCCACAAAGGAGCTGATGGGAATCAGGGAAGTGACGGATTACAGTGTAAAAACCTACAAAAACGATGAGCTGGTTTATTTTTTGATCCAGCCAAGCAATATTTCTGTACTTTCGCAGGAGAGTCTGTCGGCCAGAATCTATGGACTGATGACAGTGCTTAAGGGAATCACGGAGATTGAAATGATGTGCTTAAACTCCAGAGAAAACTTTGAGGATAACAAGCAGTATCTGAAGAAACGCATGGAGGAGGAAAACAATCCTGTAGTACGAAAGTTGTTAGAAAAGGATGTAAATTACCTGGACCGCATGCAGGTGCAGATGGCTACCGCAAGAGAGTTTTTGTTAATCATCCGTTTGCGGAACCAGAAGGAACATGAAATATTTCCTTACTTGAACCGGATCGAAAAGATGTTAACAGAGCAGGGATTTAAATCGAAGCGTGCGGAGGAAGGGGATATCAAGAGAATCCTTGGTGTGTATTTTGAACAGAATGTGACAACGGAAAAGTTTGAGGAATTTGACGGAGAAAGGTGGATTATTTTAAATGAGTGAAAACAGAAAGAAAAACAGGACAGCGGAGTCATCAGGAGAAGTAAAACTGAAAGGGTTTCTGGATATGATTGCACCATCCGTAATCCATTTTTATACGGATCATTATATCTGTGGAAATACATACCGCTGTGTTTGGGCGCTCCGGGAGTATCCTACAGCAACGGATGAGCAGGCAATTTTAAGACATCTTGGGGAGAAGGACGGTGTTACTTTGAGGATTTATACCAGACAGGTAACACCAGCTGAAGAGAAAAAGATTATCAGCAATGCAGCCAACAAGAACCGTATGAAGCAGGGAAACACAGAAAATCTGCAGGAAACGGTTACAGCCGCAAGCAACTTGCAGGACGTTGCAACCATTATCGCCACCATGCACAGGAACCGGGAGCCGCTACTTCACACTGCTGTGTTTATTGAACTGTCTGCCCAGGATATGGAGAAGTTAAAGCTGTTACAGACGGAGGTTATGACGGAGTTGATCCGATCCAAGCTGAATGTAGACCGTCTGTTACTTCGCCAGAAGCAGGGCTTTGTGTGTGTCCATCCGGCTGGAAGAAATGTGTTTCATGAGCAGTTTGAACGGGCGCTCCCTGCATCCAGCGTGGCGAATCTGTTCCCCTTTAACTATTCCGGCAAGACGGACAAGAATGGATTTTATATTGGCAGGGATAAGTTTGGAAGCAACGTGATCGTGGATTTCAATCAGAGAACTGATGACAGGACCAATGCCAATATCCTGATCCTTGGAAATTCAGGGCAGGGAAAATCATATCTGTTAAAGCTGATACTGACCATTTTCAGGGAATCCGGCATGAAAGTGATCTGTCTGGATCCAGAAAATGAATACATGGAACTGACACAAAATATGGGAGGATGCTTTGTGGACCTTATGAGTGGTCAGGTTATGATCAATGTGCTGGAACCGAAAACATGGGATGAAAGCGGCAGTCCGGAGGATATGGAGGCACCGGCAGCTTTCAGATGTTCTTCCAAGCTCAGCCAGCATATTTCTTTTTTAAAGGATTTCTTCCGGGCATACAAGAATTTCACAGACAGCCAGCTTGATACCATTGAGATCCTGTTGGGAAAGTTGTACCAGAAGTGGAACATTACAGATGATACAGACTTTGAAAGTATGAAACCGGCTGATTATCCAATTCTTTCAGACCTTTATGATCTGATGGAAGAGGAATATAAAGGCTATGATGCCGGTAAGAAGCAACTGTATACTGCAGAACTGCTGCAGGAAATCTGTTTGGGACTTCACTCCATGTGCAAAGGGGCGGAGTCCAAATTTTTTAACGGACATACCAATATCACAGACAGCAGTTTCCTTACTTTCGGTGTGAAAGGATTGCTTCAGGCGAACCGGAGTGTGAAGGATGCCATGCTGTTTAATGTTCTTTCTTACATGTCCAATGAGCTGCTGACAAATGGAAAGACGGTGGCAAGTATGGATGAATTTTATCTGTTTTTAAGCAATCTGACTGCAGTGGAGTACATCCGAAACTTTATGAAACGTGTTCGTAAGAAAGACAGTGCGGTGATCCTTGCCAGCCAGAATCTAGAGGACTTTAATATTGACGGAATCAGGGAGTATACAAAACCACTGTTTTCCATTCCTACCCATGCCTTTCTGTTTAATGCAGGAAGCATGGATGCAGGTTTTTATATGGATACTTTGCAGTTGGAGAAGAGTGAGTATGATGTGATCCGTTATCCCCAGAGAGGTGTGTGTCT
Source organism: Lachnospiraceae bacterium (assembly GCA_017521605.1). Taxonomy (GTDB): domain Bacteria; phylum Bacillota; class Clostridia; order Lachnospirales; family Lachnospiraceae; genus Acetatifactor. Next base: position 25,417 of record JAFXCD010000010.1, read on the forward strand.
GTATAAGTGCGGCAATGAAAGATATAACCTGATGGTACATGCGCCGGAGTATAAAGAGAAGCTGTTTGGTTATGGCGGAGGCCGATAACTATGGATATGAGGGATCAGAAATTCGGTATTGAAATCGAATTGACCGGTATCACAAGATGTAAGGCCGCATCGATTATTGCAAAATATCTTGGAAGCACTTCGGAACATTACGGTGGGAGTTATGATGAGTATCGTGTTCATGATAATCGTGGAAGAAAATGGAAACTCGTGAGTGATGCCAGCATTGTGCCAATGAAAAAGGATGGAACCAGAGGCGGACAAGAATACAAGGTAGAATTCGTCTCTCCCATCTGTGAGTATGCAGATATTCCGGTAATACAGGAGATTGTAAGGCAGTTGCGTCATGCAGGAGCCATTGCCGGGGAAACGTGTGGTATTCATGTGCATGTGAATGCAGCACCGCATAATGCCAGGACACTGAGGAATATCACCAACATTATGTACAGTAAGGAAGATTTAATCTACAAAGCCTTGAAAGTTGATGTGGCAAGAGAACATAGATATTGCCAAAAGGTAGAAGAGGATTTTTTGCAGAATCTGAATCGTAAAAAACCTAAAACCTTGGAGGAAGTCAGTAATATCTGGTACAAGGGACGTGACGGAAGCCATGTGCATTATCATGACAGCAGATACCACTGCCTGAACCTGCACAGTGTGTTCCAGAAAGGAACCATAGAGTTCCGTCTGTTTAATTCCACAACTCATGCCGGAAAAGTAAAGACTTACATACAATTTTGTCTTGCAATATCAGGTCAGGCATTGAATCAGACATGTGCTGCTACCAGAAAGACTACTAGTACCAATGAAAAGTATACCTTCCGTACATGGTTGCTTCGACTTGGTATGATTGGAGATGAGTTTAAAACAGCGAGAATGTTTTTGTTGGAGAATCTGGAGGGTGGTATTGCATGGAAGGAGCCGGAACAGGCAGAAAGACAAAAGGAGAGGCTCAGAGCTAAAAAGGAAAAAGAAGAGGCATTACGGTTGGAGCAGTCAGAAACCGTAAGTCCCGGAGAACAACCGGCAGAAGAACAGGAATATGAGGAGCAAGGTATGAATTTATCTATGTAGAAAGCAGGAGGAAGAGAGATTGAAAAAAAGAAAAAAGTATATTGCATATGGTTCGAACCTGAATTTAGAACAGATGGCTGAAAGATGTCCCACTGCTAAAGTAGTTGGCAAAGGGGAACTTCAGGATCACGAGCTGCTGTTTCGAGGAAGAAGGCATTGTGCTTTTGCTACGGTAGAACCGAAAAAAGGAGCAAGCGTACCAGTTCTGATTTGGGAAATTGGACCAGAGGACGAGAGACGTCTGGATATGTACGAAGGATATCCTTCCCATTATGGCAAGTCAGAACTGGTAGTAGAAACAAGTAATGGCAAAGAATCCATTATGGCATACGTCATGAGAGGAGGACGAAATATCGGAGAACCATCCTCCTATTATCTGGAAACAATCAAAACCGGATATCGGGAGGCCGGTTTCGATGTAGAGTATTTGCTTGAGCGTGTGTCTTATTGCAGTGAGATCATGAAGAAAGAGCACGGGCATGAAAGCATGGAGGAACCGGCATGGAACCAACAACTGCTGCAATGATAGTCAAAGCAGCTATTGCAGCCGGTACCAATAAAAGGGTCTGGACAGGGATTGGCTCTGTGCTTGCAGGGATATGTATTCCTTTTATCCTTGCCATACTGTGTATCTTAAACCTTGCATCGGCAGCGTCCGATTATAACAGGGAAGCGGTCCGGCTTACCTTTCATGGTGGCAACATCCCTATAACCATGTCTGCTGATTATAAGGATTATATCAGGAGAATGCAGCAAAGCTTTGCACAGATTGATGTGGTCATGGATGAGATAGATAGCGTGGCAGAGGGGGATGTTCAGGACAGATATCTGGTCAAAGCGGTGTTCTACTCTCTGTATTTCGGCGGGGACCGGGGAACGCTGGAAACGTCTGACTATCATCGGTTTTCGGAGTCCTTTGTGAATTTTGAAGAACGTACCCGGATGGTTACGCAAGAGGATGGGACCCAGAGCGAGGAAGTATATCAGGTATCCATAGCCATTAAAGACAGGGTAGAACTGTTTGAAAAGATAAAGACCCACTATGGTGTGGAGGCAACTTACGAACAGCAGTCCAATGCGGTGAATGTGTGGCATCTGGCAAGATATGATACCACAGCTCCTCAGGAGGGAGATGAGTTTGCTGGCTGGATGAACTGGAATGGTGCTGTTCATATAACCTGTTATGATCTTCCGGTCGGTGAAGTGGGTGATAAGGTAGTGGAGCTTGCCATGTCCCGGCTGGGACATCCTTACTCCCAAACTCACAGGGGGAAGAATACATATGTAGACTGCAGTTATCTGACGCTATGGTGTTACAGGCAGGTGGGGATAATGCTGCCGGGAACTGCCGCAGAGCAGGCAAGGCATCTTGTAGAAAATAATCTGACCATTGCAAAAGTAGATTTACAGCCGGGAGATTTGGTGTTCTGGAGTTACCGGCCCAACGGGCGGTTTATGAACATTACCCATGTGGGTGTCTATGCAGGAGAGGGAAAGGTGGTGGATGCCTCCTCTTCCCAGGGAAAAGTAGTATACAGAAATATGTTTGACGAAGACAAACAGGTGCTTTATGGCAGACCGCAGTAAGGTTTTTGATGCCAGAGGCATCTGTTTTGTGCTTGGAAGGGAGGAAATGTGAGAGCAGTATTTTTAAGAAAGGAACCGGAGATTACAGCGAGTGAGTTCTGTGTGGAAAAAGTCATTACACTGACTGCAGAAGAGTATGCAGCTTTTACGCAGAATCTTATGCATGACTATGATTTTATCAGGGAGCATGTGAATCTGATGTGTGAAAAAGATGGTGTGTGGCACTGCTTGTTGGTAACCAGCGAGGATATGGAGGAAGGCATTTTAGTGGAGAGTGAAGGCTCTTCTTATGCAAGATATTCTGCTTTTGTACCGTCCGTGAAGGGGCTGATAGAGCAGTATCAGACAATGCAGGAAACACAGGATGCAGCTATGGAAATGATAATGTAGATAACAGGAGGAAGTTATGGCGGAGAAAGAAATTAAAATCACTTTTCCGGAAGTGAAGATGGAAGCACTGGAGTTTTTTTTAAGGGAACAGAATGCTACCGTGGAAAAAATATTAAAAGAACATCTGGATAAAACATATGAAAAAAGTGTTCCCCAGCAGGTAAGAAAATTTGTGGAAAGTAAGATGGAGGAACCGCAGGAAGCTGTGCAGGATGATACTGAACCACAGAGACAGACAAGAGGGCAGGGCAGACGTAGTGCCAGACAGAACGTTGTGCGGGAAGCTGTTCCCGAACAGGATTCCGGTATGCAGCAGACAGAAGAACAGCAGGACGAACAGGAAACCGGCATGACAATGGAAATGTAGGAGGCAATGGACAATGAATTTGTATGCAGAGGATATCAAGGAACGGTTGTTTGTAGAGGTATATAATGCCGCAAAAATGGAAGACATCTTAAAAAAAGTTGTGCATGAATGCCGGGAGGATCTGGCGGTAGTATACCGGCTCAGTGGTTATGATGAACGATTTAAAAGAGGCTGTGAACTGGTGACCAAAGAACAGTTGGCGCACTGGGGTGTGGATGCCGAAACTTTAAAGCAGGATGCTTGGGCGAATACCATGGCAAAACGTCCCCCTATAATGTTTGAACTTGGGACGGGTGGAACGGTTGATCTAAGTAAAAATTATTTAAAAATTGATGAACCGATACCAAGAGGCGCAGCTCCTGAACTGGATATGTTTATCCTTACAAATGGGATAAACAGTAACGGGGCCATATGTATGTTTGATGAGGAAACCATGCAGAGGGTTACAGAAAAATTAGGTGGTAACTTGATTGTCCTGCCGGCATCTGTACATGAAACCATAGTTTATAGGGAGGCAAACGGATTGAATATACGCTATGCAAAGGATCTTGTAAACTCGGTTAATCGGACAGCCTTAAAAGATGGAGAATTTCTATCCGGGGAAATATACCGCTATGATAAAGACAATCATACCTTGTCCATCGTGCAGGTACCGGAACATGAAGAAATCATTATGCCTGATAGTATAAGCATGAAGGAGATGTATGCTTACGGATATGCATGGGATGGTATGCTGCCTCTTTCTGAAGATAAAGCATTGGAATTACTGGATGCTGATCTGCCAATATACAGATTATATGATGATGGGACAGAAGGAATGGTAGAAACTAAAGAGGAAATCTTTTCTCATGATGGGCTCTTTGGTGTGGAACGGGAAACATGGATTGGTCATTTAAGAAAGATGACGGAGGAAACAAAAATGCAGTTTGATGAATTCATGAAGTATGCGGTAGAGAATATCAAGGCATATCTCCCGCAGGAATACCAGGATGCAAACGTGTTTTTGGGAAAGGGACTTAAAAACAATACGGTTCCTATGAATGCTTTATGTATTGTGGGGAAGGAGAGAGTGGTACCATCTATTTACTTGGAGCAATTTTATGCGGTGCATCTGTATGGGATGCCGATTGAGGAGGTCATGCAGCACATGGCAGATATTTATTTAGACAGTCTCAGACCAGACCTTCAATACCTTGTGAATACGTTTGAGTATGAAAATGTAAAGGACAGAATCGGTGTGTCTGTATGCAATGCAGTAAAAAACCGAGATATGCTGCAGGATATACCACATGAAGTGAAAGGGGAATTTGCCTTAACTTATCATGTAAAAGTAAAATTAGATGACGGCTGGGATGGTACAATCTTGATAAATAATGATCGATTGGCAGAGTGGAGGATTGATGAAAAGACACTACGAGAAACCGCATGGTATAACATGGAGCAGCATTTTCCTTATCAGCTAATGAATGTACATGACATAATAGAAGAGAAATTTGATGTGAGCAGGCTGCCGGGTTATGATAGAAATTTTAACGTATATATACTTTCTAATCCCGAAAGATTTCATGGAGCAGTATATATGTTTGACGATAAGGCTATGAGGGGAGTGGCAGAAAAATTTGAAACAGATATGCTTTTATTACCAATGTCCGTACATGAGTGTGTTCTCTTCAGACGTGATGAAGTACAGGATTTGGAAGGGCTCAAGGAGGAGATAGCCTATGTTCAAAGAAACCGGATTCGTCCGGAAGACATTTTGTCGGGGGATATCTTTTTGTTTGATGTCCAGACACAGACACTTTCAAAACTGGATGAGATGCAGAGCCAGGAGCAGGGGATGACACAGCAGATGTAAAGTCATCCAGATTTTTTTATAAGATATTGTGGAGGTTGAGAACATGAAACAAGCAGTAGTTACCATCAAGTATGAAGAGGAAAAACTGAATGCGATTAAGCAGTATATGGGCAAAAAGGATGCGGATTTTGAATCGGAGTTAAATGATGTATTAGGGAAAATGTATGAGAAATATGTGCCTCAGGCCGTAAGGGAATACATAGAAAGCAGGGGAGATGTACCGGCTGCTATCAAGAAAAGTAATAAAAATGCGGTGCGAAATAATGAGGACGTTGGTCAGAGCGAATAAGGACCGAGAAACTTGCAAGGGGAAAAAGGGATGAATTACCCCCTGTGACCGTTCGTGTGCCGATTTGTGCCATTATTTAAGACTGGTGGATAAAGTGACCGACCTGCATCTATTCTGCCCTGTGTGAGCCGATTTGAGGAAATATAATCAGCGATACCGGAAAATACAATAAAAGAGACCAAAAACCGGGAGAAAAGAGGGCTGTAAAATCAGGGTCGAAAATAGTGCAGGTTAAAGGGGTTATGCCGCTATCAGGCGGCCTAACCCGATAAACACCCACCGGCAGAGCCGTTGGGAGCATTGTAGCATGACATAACTTTTTCAAAAAATTTTAAAGAAGTTATGCTGCTTTTTATTATTTTTAAGGGTTGAAAGGCATGAAAGAGACTTGTTTTTATGCCTTTCGCATGAATGTCTGCAGGCAGAAGAAAAAAGAAAGGAATAAGTAGTCCCATGGGGTAAGGTGCGCACCGCTACCGATATGGGACTATGAGAGTTTTGGAATTATTTGCAGGAACAAGAAGTATCGGGAAAGCATTCGAGTGCAGAGGTCATGAAGTATTCAGTGTGGAGTGGTCAAAGGATTTTGAAGATATTGATCTGTATGAGGATATCAGTAAAGTAAAAGCAGAAGATATATTAAAGTTGTTTGGAAAGCCGGATGTTATATGGGCAAGCCCTGACTGCTCCACATTCAGTATCGCAGCCATCAGTCATCACAGAAGAAAAAATCCGGATACCGGAAGCCTGGAGCCGGTTAGTGTCTATGCAAAATTCTGTGATATGGTAGATAAGCATGTGTTAAGACTCATTGAAGAGTTGCAGCCGAGATTTTATTTTATTGAAAATCCAAGAGGTGGTATGCGGAAAATGGATTGGATGAAAGGATTGCCAAGATACACCGTGACTTATTGTCAATATGGAGATAACCGGATGAAGCCGACTGATATCTGGACGAATCATCCCGAACCAAAGTTTTTGCCTATGTGCCACAATGGAGATCCGTGTCACGTTGCAGCTCCAAGAGGGAGTAAAACCGGAACACAGGGATTAAAAGGTTCCAGGGAAAGAAGTATCATACCACAGAAGTTGTGTGAACATATCGTAACAATCTGCGAGGAATATCTAAAGGAGGATGAGAGTGGCAAGTGAAGAAAAAGGTAAAGTAAGAAAAGGGTTTTATATTGAGGAAGATTTGTTGGGGCAGGTGGACAGCCTGCTCCAACAGGCTGATGTGAAATCAAGGAATGAATTTTTAAATCAGGCATTGAAATTTTATATTGGTTATCTGACCTCGGAAAAGATTGAGAACTATATGCTCTCCACCATTTCCTCTGTAATGCATGCGACAGTAAAGGATAGTGAGAACCGCATGGCTCGTGCTATGTATAAACTGGCCGTGGAAACTTCTAAGCTGTCTCATGTAATTGCATACAGTCACGGTGTGGATGAAGAAACGTTGTTAAAGTTACAGGGGAAATGTGCAGAAGAGGTTAAGAAGATTAATGGTGCGGTTGTTTTTGAAGAGGCATATAAATATCAAAATGTATAGACTTTGTTATAAGAAAACTTGAAGACAGCTACACACTATCTTCAAGATGATTTTCTTTTTTGTATTCTTCAATCATTCGACGAAGCTCGGTTAATGTTTCTTCGTGAGCTTTTTTAATTTCCTCCGGAGTATGTTTTCGATAGAAGGATGTTGGAAAAAGCCGGTAACACGTACTGATTGTATATTCATAGATTAAGTCATCAATGGTTGGTTCACGCAGGATACCTATTTTTTGTAGCCAGTTTTTTAGTTTGCTCATACAATTCCCCTTTCACATAATGACGCAGTACAGTTATCTAATATGATAGTAGCAAATCATAAAAAGAATTACAACTAATTCTAAAGAACTAGAACTTGTTTTGTTGAATATGTTTCTGCAGGGGAGAAAAGGTTATACTTTTATTTAGAACTACTATTCGTTCTAAAGGAGGTGACAAGCCACTGTGGATTTACAGGTTATA
>JAFXCD010000070.1 GCA_017521605.1 Lachnospiraceae bacterium
ACCAAACGAGGGCTTGGGGAAACGTAATCCCCAACAAGTTATGCCTGTGTTCAAATGAAATTTGGACTACAAGGCGAAACTTGCTCTTGTTTTGTTAAGAAAAGACACCCTCATATATTAGCCGAAAAATCGTAGGGGTGGTCGAGAAAAAATGTGAGAAATAATGTAAATATGGGGGATAAGGTGGCGTTTCTTATCATTCGGGATGGGTGTTATACCGTCAAGGTATTAACATCAGGACAGAATGACGTGAGAAAATGAAGAAATCTTCAAGAACGTGCAGTTTTCTATTTAATTCTTATGGGTTTTGTGATATAATCTTGTACAGTGGGGATTTTGTACCCAAATGGATATTTTTACTGGAGGAAAAGCCATTGGTAAATGAGGAAATAAAGCAAAAAATAGACCAAACGATAAAAGAAATATGGCTCAAAAATATTCCAAAAGATTTTGATGAGGGATACATAATCAATGAGGACTGCTTGAAGATGTCCCTATGCTATCATCTGCGGAGAAAGCTGGCATCAGTTCTGAAAGAAAATAATCTTCGGATATACACAGAGAAGTATTTTCCGGGAATGAAAAAGAAGCCAGATATTATTATTGCAGAAATGCGTGAGGACTTTGAAGAAAATACTTTGTACTCATCCATCCGTGAGGAGGATGTAGTAGCATTGTTGGAACTTAAATTTACAAGTGACACTGCACAGAGTACAGCCGATTGGATGAAGGATGATTTGAAAAAACTGAAAGAGTATGTGCAGAAAAGTAAGTTGCAATGCCAGTTGTATTTTGCGGTTATTTATGAAGTGGAGTGTGCATGGTTGCACTGGCTTGATAAGAGAAGCACTAATAACTGGGCTGCGAAACGGGTAACGGAACTGGATGCCGGATGGATAGATGGCGTGATGCAATATGAGGTTCATTCATATTAGGATAGAGAGTAACAATACACAAAGTTTCAGTAGTCAAGAGGAGAAAGAACAGTGGACGTTTGTTATAACAAATTATTTAAGATGTTGATTGATGAAGGATTAAAAAAGGGAGAGTTCAGAAAGAAAGTAGGTATCAGTGAGGGTACACTATCGAAACTTTCACGTAATGAAAATGTGTCAATGGATGTCATAGTGAAGATTTGCCGTGAAATGAATTGCACGGTGGATGAAATCATGGATGTGTTACCGAGTCCGGTTAATGGGACAGATAAAAATATAGAATCATAATGGAAAGGTGTATATGCACAATGGAAAGAAAAGAGTATAGTGCTGGAGCTGTGAAGCATTCGTTTTGGTTTATGGAATTTCGTAATGAGGTAAAGTTACTTTCCGAAGGAAAGACCTTTGAAGAAATCAGAGAGTTATGTAAGAACGAAAACATATTTGCATCAGCCACACCGGAAAGAGCAATACAAACATATAATGCAGTGACAGCTAGAATAAAGGTGTTAGGAGATAGCTTCTACCCGGTATTTATGAATGGGGATGTATCTACACAGAAGTTATTTGCACTGGCAGCAATGATGGTTTATGACACATTATTTTTTGATTTTGTGTATGAGGTCATAAGAGAAAAAATGATAATCGGTAGTAATGAGTATACGCAGAGCGATTTGAATATTTTCTTCAAGGACAAACAGTTGCAGTGTGAAAAAATGGCTGGGTGGTCAGAAACAACACTGGGTAAATTATCAAGAAACTATAAGACGTATCTTTATGAGGCTGGTGTTACTGATAAGGGTAAGGATGTCAGAAAAATCTATAAGCCTATCTTGGAGCCGGATATGGAGCGCTGGCTTATTGATAATGACATGAAGCAGATTGTAAAAGCACTTTCGGGGGTAAGATGATGGCAAGTATAGCGGAACGATTAGACCAGATGGAAGCATCCATCAGAAAACCGTCATTTCGTCAGACAAAGGGAAAGGCTAATGAGGTAAATTATTGGGTATTTGATTATGACCCGAAGGATGAGCTGGTTGTCCGGGAACGTATTGAGTATCTGAAAAATAAAAACCTTAAAGGCACAGATGGATTTGAGCTGGTGGTATATGATTTGTACGATTTGATTATAGACCATCTGCAAAAAAAGAACTTTATGGAAAAATGTTACGCACAGGAAGAAAGGCGTGGAATTAAAAAGGTTCAGGATGCAATCCAGCATACACTTAAAATTACGGACAAGGAAAATTTGATTGTACAGCATATCGCAGAGAA
>JAFXCD010000011.1 GCA_017521605.1 Lachnospiraceae bacterium
AATGTTATCCTATTAGATACCTTCGTGGAAAGTACGAGAGATAACGTCAGCCTGCTGTTCAGGAGTTAACTTGATGAAGTTAACTGCGTATCCGGATACACGGATAGTAAGCTGAGGATAGTTTTCAGGATGAGCCTGAGCATCTAATAAGGTTTCTCTGTTCAATACATTTACATTGAGGTGATGTCCGCCTTTTGCGATATAACCATCAAGTAATGCTACTAAGTTATCACACTGTGCTGCATTTGCTGCCATGATTTTGTCCTCCTTAATTTTCTTTCTTAACGGGCTGCCTGTAGTCATCCAACCCTTCATGAAGTGTAGGTACGCTACAAGCCAATGGAGTGCGAGAGCAATCCGAACAGCCCATAGTCTGCACGTTCTTCGATTGTTTGCTTGCTTCGTCGTAGTCCACATTTACATGACCTACGCCGCTTAACATGCCTTTATCCAACATCTGTACAAGATCATCAATCATCTTCTGGTCGTCCATGCAAATCATACCTTTCTATAAGTCCCGAGGGAGTCGAAGCTCCCTCGAGGGGTAATTATCTCAGTTGTGAATTAGTTCAAATCTAATTCAATATCTCCGGCGAATACCTTATCTTCTTTTCCAAGTGCACCGGGGATAATGGTAAAGGTGTTAGAAATACCATCCTGTGCATCCTTGAAAGGAAGCTTAGCAACTGAAGCTAAGGAAGCTACAGCACCGTGGGTATCACGTCCATGCATAGGGTTAGCACCGGGTGCGAAAGGCTGTCCCTTCTTACGTCCGTCAGGAGTGTTACCGGTAGCCTTACCGTAGGTTACGTTTGAAGTAATGGTAAGGATAGAGGTTGTAGGGATACCATTTCTGTAGGTATGATGTCTTCTTACAGCGGTCATGAACTTGGTAACAAGCTCCTGAGCGATGCTGTCTACGCGGTCATCATCGTTACCATACTTAGGGAAGTCACCGGTTGTCTTGAAGTCAACGATGATTCCGTCTTCGTCTCTGATAACTTCAACCTTAGCATACTTGATAGCTGATAAGGAGTCAGCACAGATGGAAAGACCTGCAACACCGGTTGCGAAATATCTCTTAACGTCTCTGTCATGAAGAGCCATCTCTGCTCTTTCATAGCAGTACTTATCATGCATGTAGTGGATGATGTTTAAGGTGTTAACATAAACATCTGCCTGCCATTCGATCATGTCAATGAACTTGCTCATAACATCATCATAATCAAGAACGTCGCCTTCTACAGGACGATACTTAGGACCAACCTGTTTCTTGGTTACTTCGTCGATACCACCATTCAAAGCATATAATAAACACTTAGCTAAGTTAGCACGAGCACCGAAGAACTGCATTTCCTTACCGATAACCATTGAAGATACACAGCAAGCAATACCGTAATCATCACCGTGGTCAAATCTCATGATTTCATCGTTTTCGTACTGAATAGATGAAGTATTGATAGAAGTCTTAGCACAGAACTTCTTGAAGTTCTCGGGAAGTCTGGGAGACCACAGAACGGTTAAGTTGGGTTCAGGTGAAGCACCTAAGTTGTAAAGTGTATTTAAGTAACGGAAGCTCATCTTGGTAACCATGTGACGTCCGTCCACACCAACACCAGCCAAAGACTCGGTTACCCATACAGGGTCACCAGCGAAGATCTGGTTGTATTCAGGTGTACGAGCAAACTTAATCATACGTAACTTCATGATGAAGTGGTCTACGAATTCCTGAATCTGCTCTTCAGTATAGGTACCGTTAGCTAAATCTCTTTCTGCGAAGCAGTCGATAAAGGTAGAGGTACGTCCAAGGGACATAGCTGCACCGTTCTGCTCCTTAACTGCACATAAATATCCGAAGTAAGTGAACTGGATAGCTTCCTTAACATCCTTTGCAGGCTTAGAAATATCAAAGCCGTAAGAAGCTGCCATTTCCTTCATCTGCTTCAAGGCAATAATCTGCTCAGAAATTTCTTCACGAAGACGGATTACGTCATCAGTCATAACACGACCGGTAGAATCCTTCTGCTCGTTCTTATCCTGAATCAGACGATCGATACCGTAAAGAGCGATTCTTCTGTAGTCACCGATGATACGTCCACGTCCGTATGCATCAGGAAGACCGGTTACAATGTGAGAAGAACGACAAGCTCTCATTTCGGCATTGTAAGCATCGAAGCATCCTGCATTGTGAGTTTTTCTATGGGTAGAGAAGAACTCGCTGATTTCAGGATCTACTTCATAACCGTTATCAGAGCAAGCTTTTTCAGCCATTCTGATACCGCCGTAAGGCTGTAAAGAACGCTTGAAAGGCTTATCAGTCTGGAAACCTACGATAGTTTCCTTAGACTTATCTAAGTAGCCGGGGCCATGAGAAACGATGGTAGAAACTACCTTGGTATCCATATCAAGAACGCCGCCTGCTTCTCTTTCCTGCTTCTGTAAGTCAAGTACCATTGCCAATAAATCTTTTGTGTTCTGTGTAGGACCAGCCAAGAATGCTTCGTCACCATCATAAGGATGATAGTTCTTCTGGATGAAATCACGTACGTTGATTTCTGTCTGCCACTTGCCGCCTACAAAATCTGTCCATTCTGGTTTCATTTGAATAGCCTCCTATTAATATTGAATTAGTGAATTTGAGTTTATTAGCTTCTAATTCTCTGTACTTTATTATATGAAAAACCCCCAATACAGTCAAGGCGAATAAGTGTACTTTTTTCTATACAAAGCGGAAAAAAACAATGTTTTCAAAAAAAAGGTTATGCTTGTCAAATGTAAAAAATATGGTATACTAATTTTGATGAAAAAAGTGTTGCCATATGGCTATTCGTAATAAAGGAGGTTATTAATATGACAATTACCAAGGACATGACAATCGGTGAAATTTTACGTACTAATCCCGCAGTAGCACCCATTCTTTTGGAGGCAGGTATGCACTGTTTAGGTTGCCCTTCCGCACAGGGTGAATCTCTTGCTGAAGCTGCTTTTGTACACGGCATCAATGTGGACGAGCTGATGGAGAAAATTGCTGCATTATAGGAGAGATTAGCGATGACATTTGCAGAAAAGCTGTATTATTTAAGAACAGAAAATGGATATTCCCAGGAAACCCTTGCAGAGATTCTGAATGTCAGTCGTCAGTCTATTTCTAAATGGGAGCTGGGAACCAGTCTACCGGAAACGGAGAAGATTATCGCCATTGGAGAGTTGTTTGGAGTTTCTCTGGATTCTCTGTTGGTGGATTCCGTCTCTTTGGATACCAAGGAAAATCTGGACCGTCTGGTACTGAAATTTTTGGGTTCTGCCAGAGATATGGATAATATATCCAAGGAATTGGTAGATATTGTAAAAGACGGTGTTATCGATGGCGATGAAAAGAAACAAATGGATGAAATATTAAAGACGCTGGATGCGGTAACCAAAATTATCCATGAGATTAAGCAGAAAATGAATTTACAGGATTAAGAAAGGCCCGAGTTATCGGGTCTTTCTTATTGGAATTAAATGCACTTTACAGTTGCGAAAATTGACAATTTGAATTGGTAGAATGATTCTTAGGGGCATGATATAGTAAAAACATCTTCAAAAACAATAACACTTAAGAGGAGGAAAATATGAAAGCGGGTACAATTTATTTAAAAACTATGAAGTTTGTGTGGTTACGATTGGCATTGGGAATGGCAGTGACAGTGGCATCTATTATTTTATTTGCTATTATAGCAGGAATTTCCAAACTGGTGGGCGCAGAAGCAGTAAACGGAATAGGCATGATGATATGGCTGATTTTGTCTCTCATTTTATTTGCATTAGCAATGCATTATGTGGGTTTTATGTTGAAAGCAGCTCATGTGGCAGTGATAGCAAAGGCTGTTACCACAGGACAGATACCGGACAATATGGTTGAAGAAGGAAAAGCTATGGTAACCAGACGTTTTGGAACCACCAATGCGTATCTGGTATTGGATAGACTGGTAAGTGGAGCAGTAAGTGAATTGCAGAAAACAGTGGGTAAAGTTGGAAATGTGTTTGGTGATATCCCTTGGATGAAAAAGGTAGTGGATTTTTTACAGACCTTTATCGGCATTGCCTTAGGTTATATTGATGAGTGTTGTCTGGGTTATACTTTTTACAAAGAAGGAGAAGGTGCTTTTAAAGCAGGTTGTGACGGAGTAGTTATTTATTTTCAGAACATTAAGAAATTGTTGAAAAGTGCATTGATAACTACTTTGATGGTTATGGTATTTACCTTCTTGACATGGCTGATACCTTTTGTGATTTGCTTTGCAATCTTTTCTTCTGTTGAAGGGGGATGGTTTGCTGCAGCTTTAATCTCCATCATCGTATCGGTTGCTTTGAAATTTGCTCTTATAGACAGCTTTGTTATGGTAAGAACCATGAAGATTTATATGGAAGTGGCTCCGGGTACTGCAATTACATTTGACTTGTATGATAAGCTGTGTAAGCTTTCGGCCAAATTCAGAAACCTTTTTGATAAAGCAAGAGGCGAGATGGTGGCATAATTTATAAATATTTATCCATAGAAAGATTATCCATTGTGAAGCAGAGCGTGATTATGATATAATTTACGTATACCATGAGGTGCTGAGACATGGTGAATAGTGCTGAAGAGGTGGATGTTATGGAATTGTGTACCAGAAGTCACGACCCGTTGTGGGACCGTATTGTTTACATATCGGTCATTATGTCTAAAGGGTTGGCGAAGGAAATAAACGATAAGAATACATATAAGATCGTGGTGTTGGATGAGGGAACTTTGACCATGGAGAGTAGGGGGATAAAGCAGATGGTATCAGCTCCGGCTATTATTTTGCTGGCAGATGATGATGTGCTCTTCACTCCCGGCAAAGACCTTTCTGCTACCACGGTCTTTTTTAGACCTACGGAGATAAGGGATGAGTTTACACCGGAGCGTCTTAGCAGAGGCGAATTTGAAGAAGCATATGGTAAAACCATTTATCAAGATTATTTATTGATAAAGTCATTCAAGAGAAGGGAAAATATGCCCAATAGAACATTGCCGTTAGGTTTGTCAGCCTATGATAAGATTTCCAAGACTATAGGCTTGATGAATAATGAATTAACACTCCAGGAAGACGGTTTCTGGCCTTGCCGCAGCAGATCATATATGATGGAATTGCTTTATTTTATCAGTTATGTGTGTGACATTTCCAATGTTCCGGTGACGGAAGCAGAGAGCGGAGAGATACGAACAAACAGAGATTCCCGTATTCGGCATTCTATTGTAAATGATACTGTAAATGACAATACTGTCAGTCGGATTATACAGTATTTAAATGAGCATATGTCAGAAAAGGTGACTCTGGAAGACATTATGAAGGAGTTTTCCCTGAATCGGAATCGATTAAATGAACTGTTTATAAAAGAAACTTCCATGACCTGCCTTAACTATTTGCTGAAAATGCGAATGAATCTTGCGCAGATTATGCTGTCGGAAACGGAACTTAGGATTGCAGAAATTGCAGACAGGGTAGGTTATGCGGATTCTAATTATTTTATTAAGGTGTTTAAGAGTCATACTGGTGTGACACCCTCTAAATATAGGGAGCTTTACTTGATCAGGTAAAATGTGCTGATTTTACTGTATGGGGGTATGAGCCGGTTCAAAAAGCAGACTTGCCTTTTACAGAAGAGGAATACCGGGTTCTGGTAGATGTATGATTTTGTAAAATAGTAAAGGTCAGAGGAGAGTTTCCACTGACCTTTTTCTGTACAGCATATTAGGTACTTAAATTAGAGAGTGTCATTAATGCATCCTTTGCTATGATGGTTTCACAGTGCTCTGTCAGATAGGCTTCTGTGGTGGGAAGTACCCGAAGTATGGTTCCGTATTCTGAAAGTCGGTTACAAAGCTTGTTGAAGTCCTGTAAGTCCTCTATGGCAGGGGTGAGTAATAGCAAATATTGTTTGCTTTTGGAGTCCCTGTAGAGAACACTGGTTCCGGTAAATGAATGCTGTAAGCCGGTGCTCAAGGATAAAAGAGGACGCATGGAGGAGAAGCAGAATAAACGTATTGGAAGGTTGTTGTCAACAGCGTTTTCGGGGGGGGTTGTAAGTTGCCGGGAAGTTTCATCATGATTCTCTATTTTACGGAATAAGTCTAAAACTTCATCAGAAGCACTTACAGACGCCTCATCTTCCTCAATATCTGTATCCTCGTGAATGGATGGGGCAAAGCGGGAAAAACGAGTGTCAAGCTCTTCAGGGTCTTCTACTTTGGTGATAATCAGTACGAGACATTCTGCATTCAGGGGAACGGCTTCAATCATCAAAGGAATATCTTCTGCTTCAAAACCGAATTCATAATTGGCTTGTCGCATCATATCACGGAAAAGGCTCTTAGCTTTTTCTGTACCATATGCCAGTTCACTGATTTTAAGTTGTCGGCGGGCTAAATCTTCCTTCGTCAAAGTACAACGAATTTGATTTTCATTCAATTTTTCGATTTTCATATGATTTCCCTATCCTTTCTGTAGATTTTAATACTGATAACAATTCAGAGCTGGTATTCATGGCTCTGAATTGTTATCAGTATCTTATCCTTTCTTAGGTTTTAAGTCAATAGAACTGAGGGATTTTAAGAAAATTTAATGATTTTCCTTGCGTTTCTTATATTGCTGGTATATAATGGTTCCAGAGTCGCCTCCGACAATCTGTACCACAAGGAGGACAGACAGTATATTATATTTCTTAAATTCCGAATGATCCGGAACGTTTCGTTCCTTTCATCCTATTAATCTATAATATGATTTACAATTGCGTTTGCGAACTATTACAATTGTAGGATGTCTTACAAGCAATCATTGTGCTTGATCGGTTTTTTGTTATATTTCCCCAAAATTATTTATTACAAACATTATAATTCAAAGTTTATTTTATTTTTTCTTGTACTGTCGGAGCACTCTAACAATCTATTCTGTTCATATCCGTTATATTACATGGGATGTACCTTATAAATATATCACATTCTTTTTGGTCATCAGAGTAAATCCCAGGAAAAGGAGGTATATATGTTATGGAAGAAGCGGAAAGCTGCCCACCTGCAAAAGATATGGAAGAAATATTGAAAAACAGGATGAGTGGCGAGGAGAAGTGCCTGGAAGTGTACATAGACAATCAGCGTACTACATTGGAAGACGCCTTGAAACGTTGTGTACAGGAAAGAACCGTTTATATGCCGGATTATGTGTTGGACGAGAACGGTGTTTTGGAACAGCTTCGTTTTGATAAGATTGATTTATTATAGGCCTGGTCAGTGCCTTGTGACAAAAGCAACTAACGGGAACGCCTCTCTGTGTGTTGATTTGCCACAGATTATGCAATTTATCCGAAAAAAATGATGACGATATGAAAATAGTTTGTTATACTATAAGGCGTCGGGTGAGAATGGTAATATGACGATTTTCATCGCGATGCCTTATGTGTTTGGAAGGAGTTAGTAGAGATGAAAAAGGTTATACCGGTATTGGTAGCACTGGTCTTAATTGTGATTATTGGTGCTGCTACAGCAGGCAGTATGGTTTTTGAGAAATATTCTTATTCAAAGGAACAGGCAAATTTGCAGGAATATTTTAAGGTACAGGGGGATGAGCTGGCTATACTTTTGCAGGATGAGAGAATTGAGGAAAAGGCTCATCTGGTTAATGGCACTTGTTATTTTGATTTGGATACGGTGCATAAGTATTTTAATGACACCTTTTATGTGGATAAAAATGAAGGGTTGCTTTTATATGCATTGCCAACTACTGTGGACAGATATGAATTGGGAGAAGGACCTGTGTCTGCCTCGGGAGAAAAGAATCCTGTATTCCGACAGGGAGAGACGATTTACCTATCCGCGGATTTGGTGAAAAAGTATACCAACTATTCCTATGAATGTTATGATTATCGGGTACAGGTGTATACGGAATGGGGCGAAAAAAGAGCAGCAACCGTAGAAAAGGACACACAGATTCGTGTAAAGGGTGGCGTGAAGAGCCCTGTATTAAGAGAGCTTTTGGCCCGAGAGCAGATTGAAGTTCTGGAAAGAATGGAGAACTGGTCGAAGATAAAGACTCAGGATGCTTTTATTGGTTATGTAGAAAATAAATTCCTTTCCGAAGAAAGTAAAGTGGCAGAAACACCAGTGACAGATTATGTGGAACCGGAGTATACTACCAGACAATTGGATGAAAAGGTATGTCTGGGTTGGCACTCCATAGGGGGAACAGGTGGTAATGATACTTTGGAAAGTATGCTGGTAAATACAAAAGATCTGAACGTTATTGCCCCCACCTGGTTTAGCTTGAATGACAGTCAGGGCGGATATGAAAGCTTTGGCTCCATAGATTATGTAAATAAGGCCCACAATATTGGGTTAAAGGTTTGGGGTGTTCTGGATGATTTTAACTACCATAATACACATGATGCCAATATTGATGTGTATGCAGTACTTTCCTCTACCACTAATCGTACCCGTTTGATTGAGGGGATTGTGGAAGAAGCGATTACCCTGGGATTGGATGGTATTAACCTGGACTTTGAGCGAATCAGTGTGGATATGGGTGAGCATTATGCACAGTTTTTAAGAGAGTTATCCGTGGCCTGCCGGTTAAAGGAGCTGACCTTTTCCATAGATAATTATGTGCCCTTTAATTTCAACGCTTATCTGCGCAGAGACGTACAGGGCAAGGTGGCAGATTATGTAGTTATCATGGGTTATGATGAGCACTGGCATGGTAGTGGAGATCCGGGGAGTGTGGCAAGTCTGAATTATGTAAGTAATGGTATAGACAAAACCCTGGAGCAGGTACCAAAGGAGAAGGTGGTAAATGCATTACCTTTCTACAGTATTCTTTGGAAAACTACCGGAGATAGTGTGACAGACGAATATCTGACATTGGTAAATACTCAGGATTTTCTGGACCGTATTGGCCGTGAAGGCGTATGGGATGAAGAAACCCAGCAACTTTATCTGGAATGGGAAAGTGGTGGTTCCAAGTATCAAATCTGGGTAGAGAATGAAGATTCCATTATGCTGAAGCTGAATGTAATGAGAGCAAGGGATATTGCCGGTGTGGCTGTGTGGCGGCTGGGCTACGGTAACAAAGGTGTATGGGAAGCCATCAGTGCGTATTTAAATTCATAAAGGAATAAATGGAAACTCCGGAGCATAGGATTTTGTAAATATGTTCCGGAGTGTTTTTGTGAGTAAATATATTGAAAAATATTTTTCCTTAGGAATAGGGTTATTAATGGTGGCCTGTATGATTTACATAGCAAAGGAAGGGGCAAAGTATACAAATACCAATCAGGTAGTAATGGAGGAACCGCAAATATGTATTGTACTGGATGCGGGACATGGGGGTGACGATCCGGGGAAAATCGGTATTAACGGCAGCATGGAAAAAGAAATTAATCTGGCTATTACACAAAAAGTAAAAACTTATCTGGAAGCCAATGATATAAAGGTGGTGCTGACCAGAGAGGATGATGCAGGACTTTATGATGCAGGTACAGAGAATAAAAAGGTGCAGGATATGAAACGCCGGATTGCCATTATGGAAGAAGCAAAGCCGTTGGCAACCGTCAGTATTCATCAAAACAGCTATCCGGAGGAATATGTTAAGGGGGCACAGGTGTTTTATCACAAGGACAGTAAAGAGGGGGAACGACTGGCTACCCTTTTGCAGGAGAATCTAAGGGTAAAGCTGGAACCGGAAAACCATAGGCAAATCAAAGCCAACGACAGCTATTATTTGCTGAAAAAGACGCAAATACCCACAGTAATTGTAGAGTGCGGTTTTCTGTCCAATTCCCGGGAGGCGGTTCTTTTGTCCAAAGAGGAGTATCAGGATAAGGTGGCATGGGCCATACATATGGGAATTTTGCAGTTTATAAATTCTATAAAAAGGGAATAGAAATAAGGGACTTTTACTTTTAAAACATCTGTGGTATACTAAAATAGAATGAGTATATGCTTTATGAAGTATATGGTATACATGGAGTTTGCGATGAATACAAAGATTGTTAAGATAGATGAAACAAACGAGTCTGCTTTGCGGGAAGCCGGACAGGTGTTACAACAGGGCGGACTGGTGGCATTTCCGACGGAAACCGTGTATGGCCTGGGCGGGGATGCATTGAATAAGGAATCCTCCCGAAAGATTTATGCGGCGAAAGGCAGGCCTTCCGATAATCCGTTGATTGTACATATTGCAGATATGGAAGCTCTGGTGCCCATAGTGAAGGAGGTAACACCGGAGGCCGAAAGGATTGCCCAAAGCTTTTGGCCGGGGCCACTTACCATGATTTTGCCCAAGTCGGATAAGGTTCCCTATGAGACAACAGGGGGCTTGGATACAGTGGCTGTACGGATGCCCTCTCATCCGGTAGCAAGGAAGCTGATAGAATATGGAGGAGGATATGTGGCAGCACCCAGTGCCAACACATCCGGAAAGCCCAGCCCTACGGTGGCAAAATATGTTATTGAGGACATGGATGGACGGGTGGATATGATTCTGGATGGCGGAGAAGTGGGAATCGGTCTGGAGTCAACCATTATTGATTTGACAGTGACACCACCCCAGATTTTGCGCCCCGGTTATGTGACATTAGATATGCTGGAAGAGATTCTGGAGCATGTAGATGTGGATAAGACCATTTTGAGTAATGAATCAGGTCTGGCACCCAAAGCTCCGGGAATGAAATATCGTCATTATGCACCGTCAGGTGAGCTTACTATAGTGGATGGTGAGACAAAACAGGTTGTTGCATATATAAATCAGGAGACCGAGAAGCAGCAGGTAAGCGGACAAAAAGTAGGAGTAATCGGCTCGCTGGAAACAAAAGACCTGTATGGGGCAGATGTGGTGAAAAACATCGGCAGCCGTTTGGATGAGGAAGCAATAGCAAGGAATTTATATCGCATTTTACGGGAATTTGATGATGAAAAGGTAGAAGTGATTTTTTCGGAAAGCTTTTCAGGAACCGGTATGGGACAGGCCATTATGAATCGTCTTTTAAAGGCGGCCGGTCACAAGGTTATACATTTAGAAAATAAGAAAATGGAGGAATAAATATGATAGCAATTGGTAGTGATCACGGAGGATTTGATTTAAAGGAAAAGGTAAAGGCTCATTTGAAGGAATCGGGCTTAGAGGTAAAGGATGTAGGATGCTATGAGAAGGTGTCCGTGGATTATCCTACCTTTGGTCATGCAGTGGCAAAGGCTGTGGCAGCAGGAGAATGTGAAAAGGGTATTGTAATCTGTACAACAGGTATCGGTATCAGTATTACAGCCAATAAAACAGCGGGAATACGTTGTGCACTTTGCTCTGAACCATTATCTGCAAAGATGACAAGACTTCATAATGATGCCAATGTGCTGGCAATGGGGGCTGCACTGGTAGGAGATATGATGGCTATGGAAATCGTGGATACCTTCCTGGGAACTGCTTTTTCGGGGGATGAAAGACATCAGAGAAGAATTGATTTGATAGAACAGTAGTGACGGAAGATATGTGACAAAAGATGTAAGGTATTTTTGTTTGGAATGTGGGGATTCGAAATGAAGAAAATTGCAGTTTTTATGGGGGATACTTCAGGGGAGTTTCAAGCAGAGATTATTGCTGCTGTCGAAGAAGAGGCAAAGGTCTTAGGCGTAAGCGTGTATGTATTTACGAATGCTGGTGTGTATGGAGCTAATGCGTTCTATACACAGGGAGAAAAGAATATTATTTATCTGCCTTATCTGGAGGACTATGATGGTATCATAGTTGCAGGAGATACGTTTGGTATAGATGTGATGTATGAAGAGCTGGCTATGCTGCTGGAAAAGGAAGCAAGGTGTCCGGTTGTATGTTTACGTCAGAAGGATGAAAGATTCAGTAATATTCTGGTAGATGATTATGATGCCATGTGTAATATAGTAAAGCATTTTATAGAAGAACATGGTTATACCAAAATATATTTTATGACAGGCAAGCTTGAAATGTATGACGCTCAAAGACGTTTGCTGGCTTATATAGACACTATGTATAAGTATGGTTTGAGGATAACTCCCGAAATGATTTTTGAAGGGGATTACTGGTCTAATAAAGGGGATGAAGCATTGGACTGGTTTCTGAAGGATGAAGATAATTGGCCGCAGGCCATTGTATGCGCCAATGATTATATGGCAATTTCTGTTTGCGATGCACTGAATAGGAGAGGAATTAAAATACCGTCCCAGATTGCAGTATCCGGTTATGATGATGTGGAGGAGTCGAAGTTTTCCATACCACCACTTACTACCGTGCAAATTAATTGTGGGGAGATTGGGAAAGCAGCTTTTCAGTTATTAAAGGACTTATATGAGACAAAAGAATCCCGGCGGGATGTATATATAAAAGGGGAACCCATATATCGAAGTTCCTGCTGCAATGTATTTGACTGGAATCAAGAGTCAGCAAAGAAGCTTTTGGCGGAAAAAGAATTTATTAAGCAGTCTTTTTATACACATACTTCAATGGGAATTGCTTTTGACAGTGAAGATGATTTCGAAAACCTGATACATGTAGCATATGAGTATATAAAAGGCAAGGGATATGAGAGAGTATATGTTTGTTTGTGTGACGGGAATGATGTAGAACAGGAAGGAAGTGCTTTACAACAGAAATATTCTGAAAAGATGGTGCTGAAAGCTATAATCAATCCGGATTCCTGTGAATATAAGGAAGAGAGTTTTTCCAGAAGGGAACTTTTGCCGGCTCAGTACAGAAAAGAAAATGATTTGATGTATGTACATCCTTTTCATGGGCAGAATAAATGTCTGGGTTATGTGGTGATGAAGAGCAGGAGTTTACAAAGATTACGCTTTTTCCTTACCCGCTGGGTACAGGAAATGGGGGGAGCACTGGAAAGACAGATGATTTACGAAGAAAGTAAAGAATTAATGGAGCTTCGCTCAAATTATCATAAGGATCCGCTCACCGGTATCGGAAATCGTAGAGAGATGGATAGGATATTGTTAAAATACAGTAATGCCATAATAGCTACGGGGGGCTTTTGTATTATTAGTGCAGATATGGATGATTTGAAGCAAATCAATGATTGCTATGGACATCTGGAAGGAGATATTGCTCTTTGTGAAATTGCGGGTATATTGAAAAAAGTGGTGGGTAAACAGGGAGTTGCAACCCGTATCGGAGGAGACGAATTTCTGGTATGTTTGCAAACCAATAAGCAGGAAGACGCAGAGAGGGTAACAAAAGAGATACAGGAAAGTGTTTTGGAGTACAACAAAAACTCAGGAAAACCATGGTATCTTCATATAAGCATAGGGTATGCTTTCTGTAGAAATAGGAATAGTATTTTAATGACTATGGAACAGGCAGACAAAAACATGTATGAAGCGAAACGGATTTGGAAGAGCTCCAGAGAATATAAGGGAGAAGCACATGAGTAGTAAAAGAGCAGATTATATTAATTGGGATGAATATTTTATGGGAGTAGCCCATCTTTCCGGCATGAGATCTAAGGATCCCAATACGCAGGTGGGAGCTTGTATTGTGAGTCAGAATAATAAAATTCTATCCATGGGCTACAATGGTTTCCCGGCAGGATGTTCCGATGATGAGTTTCCGTGGGGAAGAGATGGAGATGAGTTGGAAACAAAGTATCCCTTTGTTACACATGGTGAGTTAAATGCCATTTTAAATTACAGAGGTGGTTCTTTGGAAGGTACCAAGCTGTATGTATCTTTATTTCCCTGCAATGAGTGTGCGAAGGCTATTATTCAGGCAGGTATTCGTGAAGTGGTTTATGACAGCGATAAATACAAGGGAACACCTTCTGATGTGGCAAGTAAGAAGATGTTTGAAGCAGCCGGTGTTAAATATATGAAGTATCAGAGAACCGGGAAAAAATTGGAGATAGAGGTTTAATGGAACGGTTAGTAAGAAAACTTTTGCTTTGGGTGTTGGGGATTTTCCTGATGTTTTTCCTGATACCTGAATCATCTGTTTGGGCTGATAACTGGCAGGAACAGATTGATGCGACCCAGCAGAATAAGAATGAGCTGGAGCAGATTATGGATGCTCATGAAAAAGAACTGAAGGGCTTAAAGGGAGAGCAAAGTGGTTTACAAAAGCGATTGGGTGAGTTAAATACAGAGCTTACAGAGGTGAGTAATCATCTGGCAGACCTGGAGGCTCAGATTGTAGACAAGCTGGCTGAGATTGCAGAAACCCGGGTGGCTTTGGCAGAGGCAAAGGAGAAGGAAGCCTGGCAGTATGATTGTATGCGGCAGCATGTAAAATACAGTTATGAGCGTGGGTCTATGGGATGGTTGGAAGCCATTTTCCAGGCAGAGAGCTTTGCTTCCATATTGAATTATGCCACTTATTTTGAGGGGGTAGCAAGTTATTCAGACCGAATGCTGGATGAGATTATTGGTACCAGAGAGTTTATTGAGTCTGAAGAAGCCAGACTGGAACAGGAAAATCAGGAATTGGAGATACTGAAAATCAATGCAGAGGCAGAAAAAAGCCGGGTAAATGAGTTGATTCAACAGGTAAGTAAGTCCATTTCCCAATATGAAGACCAGATAGATGATGCGGAAGCGGAAGCAAGAGCCTATGAAGCAGAAATGAAAAAGTTGGAAAATGATTTGAAGTATTTAAAGAAGAAGCTGGCAGAAGAACAGGCTATGTCGCAATTGGCTGCTAATGGTCAGTGGAGAAATATTTCAGAGGTGACCTTTGCAGAAGGTGACAGGTACCTTTTGGCTAATCTGATTTACTGTGAAGCAGGAGGTGAACCCTATGCCGGACAGGTGGCTGTTGGCTCGGTGGTAATTAACAGAGTACTAAGCGATAAATTCCCTGATACAGTGGTGGGGGTTATATACCAGAAGAGACAGTTTTCACCGGTGGGAAGTGGGCGTTTGGAGCTGGCTTTGGCTATGAATAAGGCAACACCCAGCTGTTACAAGGCTGCAGATGAGGCAATGGCCGGATTGTCCAATGTGGGAAATTGTGTGTTTTTCAGAACTCCCATACCGGGACTTACGGGTATTTCCATTGGAGGTCATATATTTTATTAAAAAAGCCTTGGACTTTTACAGTCCGAGGCTTTTCATCTGTTCAAGAAGCTTGGGGAATTCTCCCTGTTGTATGATATTCAATAGCTTATTCAGCTGTCGTAGGGAACGATTTAACTGGGTACTACTAATCAAAGCCTGCTCCTGGGCATCTGCCAGCTCATCCAAATCGACTACCTGATGAGTGCCATTAGGATAAATAATCACATCTGCCAAAAGGTCAGTAACGGTTAGAGAATTCTCTTTTTCATTAAAATTGAATTCTACTATATCACAATAATAATAAAGAAGTTGTCCATCCGGCTTATAGAACTTGCTGACTTTAAAGCCTTCATTATAAAAATAACAGGAACAGCCATGTGAAAATTCGGTTTTGGGATTCAAGGTTTTCCAGGAAGTAATCAGGATATCATCAGAGGAATACTCCACAGTATCATCCTTTAGCAAAATACACTCCATAGGTATCAGTCTCTTTCGGTATAGCTTTGAAATATTCATAGGCGCACCTCCCAAAAACAAATAAAACAGGTATGATATTGCTCTTTTGGAAAATACTACTACTATTAGAGTGGTAAGTCAATGGATTTTAAAAAAGCGGCAAAAATTTTGAAGTAAAGAGGATTTTAGGTAGACATTTTGGAGAAAGTTCATTATAATTAGATACATAATGCGTTAAAATGGGCTTTTGACAAAAATGTGTCCGATGGAGGCAGTTAAAAGTGAAACGAAAAAGGTCTTATGACAAGAGTGTTTTTCAGGCATTAACACTGATTTCGCAATTTGGAATTAATATGTTGGTACCTATCGGACTGATGACTTTTCTGGGTGTGTATTTGGATAAGCAATTTGGTACATCCTATCTGGTGATTCTGCTATTCTTTGTGGGAGCATTGGCCGGTGGGCGTAATGTGTATCAGATGGCGAAGAAGTTTTTTGGAAAGAAAGAGCAGAAGGATGATAGAGAATGTCAAAAAGATTAACAGAGCATTATTAGAACTATGGATTGGTATTTTGTTTACAGGATTGCTTTGCCAGTTTATAGGGATGTGGTTTGCAGACAATAAAGTATTATATAGTGTGGCTTTATGGATTGGTATTGTGCTGGGATTGATTACAGTTGTCCATATGTACCGCACTCTTGACCGGGCTCTGGACCTGGGAGCGGGTGCACAGAAGGTAGTAACGACTGCCAATCTGGTACGTTACGGATGTGTTGTAATTGTATTCCTGATTGTTCTGCTGACAGATGTTTTGAATCCCCTGATTACATTTATGGGACTCATGAGTGTGAAAGTAGCGGCGTATCTTCAGCCGTTTACTCATAAATTATGTAATAAGGTATTCCATGAAGTGGATCCCATACCGGAACCCATGCCGGTGGAGGAGATTGATGATTTTGATTCAAATACCGATATGGAAGAACATTAAAAGTATATAAGTTAAGGAGGTGAGAATATGAGACATGGACTTTTGTTATCCAGTGCTGCCGAAATTGACTTTATGGTGCATGGCATTTTTAAGTACAATTTCTTCGGACATGAAGTATGGATAACAACGACACATGTGTGTGTCCTGATAGTGATGCTGATTTTGATCGGCTTCGGTATCGTTGCCAGACATGCCATGCTGAAAGCCACTGAAGTGCCGGGTACCTTCCAGAACATTGTGGAATTTATGGTAGAGGCATTAACGAATATGGTAAGTGGTGTTATGGGTAAGAAAAACGGTTCTAAGTTTGTAAACTATATTGGAACCATATTTATTTTTATTCTGTTCAGTAATATATCCGGTCTGTTTGGTTTGAGAAACCCTACCGCAGATTATGGTGTGACCCTTGCAATGGCGCTGATAACTTTTACCCTGATACATTTCTTCCAGTTTAAGAATAACAGCTTGAAGGATATCTGGGTGGGTTGGTGTTCACCGCTACCGCCATGGCTTCCGATTTGGTTGCCTATTAACCTGATTGGTGAAATTGCAGTTCCGATTTCCCTTTCTTTGCGTTTGTTTGCAAATGTTTTATCAGGTTTGATAATGATGGCGCTGGTGTATGGTTTGTTAGGTTGGATTGCTACCATTTGGCCGGCAGCGTTACATGTATATTTTGATTTGTTCTCCGGAGCAATTCAGACATACGTATTCTGTATGTTAACCATGACTTATATTTCCGATCAATTTGGAGATAAAGAGTAGTTACAAAATAAGTAAAAATATTTTTGATGAAAATCAAGGAGGAAATCATAATGGAATTCAATGAAAACTTTATTTTAGGTTGTTCTGCAATTGGTGCAGGTTTGGCAGTTATTGCCGGTATCGGACCTGGTATTGGACAGGGTATTGCAGCAGGACATGCAGCTGCTGCGGTAGGACGTAATCCGGGTGCTAAGTCTGATGTTACCACCACCATGTTATTGGGACAGGCAGTAGCAGAGACTACCGGTTTGTATGGTTTGTTAATTGCACTTCTGTTGTTGTTCGTAAAGCCATTAGTATAAGAATGGTTAAACAGGAAGGAGACTAACAATGATACTATTAACGGCAAGTGAGTCCATGGAAAGATTGTTCGACCTGGACATGCAGTTAGTAGCGGATGCCACCGGAATGATTATCGCCATATTCGTTCTGTATTTAGCAATGAGTTATTTTCTGTTTGAACCTGCAAAGAAGGTGTTGCAGAACAGACAGAATAAAATTAAGAATGAATTGGATGAGGCCCAGACCAGTATGGAACAGGCGAAAGCCTTGAAGGCAGAGTATGAGGAAAAGCTGAAAGATATTGAGAAAGAAAAACAGGAAATCCTCAGCGAAGCTAGAAAGAATGCGCTGAAGAATGAAAGCGAAATCATAGAAAAGGCTAAGGAAGAAGCGGCACGTATCATGGAAAGAGCACAGACAGAGGCAGCACTGGAAAAACAGAAGCTGGCTGATGATGTGAAGAAGGAAATGATTACTGTTGCTTCAGCTATGGCAGGCAAAGTGGTAGCTGCTAGCATGAACACCCAGATTCAGGAACAGTTGATTGATGAAACTCTGAAAGAAATAGGTGACGGTACATGGCTAAGCTAATTTCGAAAACATACGGAGAAGCGTTGTTTGAAATAGCCATGGAAGGACAGAAGACCGATATATTTCTACAGGAGGCACAGGACATCCTGACTATTTTGGACCAAAATCCGGAGTTGGATAAGCTCATGAAGCATCCCAAGGTTTCCAGACAGGAAAAGGAACAGGTTTTGGATAATGTGTTCCTGAGTAATGTGAGCAGGGAAATGACGGGCTTTATGAAGCTTCTTATTAATAAAGAAAGATACAGCGAGCTTCCCAAGATTTTTCAGTATCTGATTGAGAGAATCAGAGAGGAAAGAAAAATTGGAACCGCTTATGTAACAACAGCTGTAAACCTAAGTGCGGAAAAGAAGGCAGCCATTCAGAAGCGTTTATTGGAAACCACTGCGTATAAGACAATTGATGTTTGTTATGATGTGGACCAGGCGATTATTGGTGGCATGATTATCCGTATCAAGGACAGGGTAGTGGACAGTAGTGTCCGTACCAAGCTGGATGAAATGAAAAAACAATTATTACAAATTCAATTAGGCTAAGAGCCTGATGAAAGAAAGGTGCACCAATCCATGAATTTAAGACCAGAAGAAATAAGCTCTGTTATTAAAGAACAGATTAAGCGATATGCGTCTATTATGGAA
>JAFXCD010000071.1 GCA_017521605.1 Lachnospiraceae bacterium
ATTGGCATGATTTCAGATTGGCGAAAGCGTGGTCCGGTTTATGAGATTCCATTTTCTGCATTGTATTCTAAGAAGATAAAGAATTTAATCACAGCAGGTAGATGTATTTCTGTAACAGATAGTATGTGGGATATTTCAAGGGTAATTCCAAGTTGTGCAGTAACCGGTCAGGCCGCGGGTACTGCAGCTGCACTTACAGATGACTTCACTTTATTAGACGTAAAGGAACTTCAAAAAATATTGATAAACGCCGGAGTTGTACTTCATGAGTCGAGAGGTGCGAAGGAATGAAAATAGTCGTATGTGTAAAAAGAACAGCATCCGGTGAGTTGAATCCCTTTGATGCCTGTGCCTATGAAGCAGCATTACAGATACCGGATAGCGAAGTAATTTTACTTTCCATGGGCCCGGACAAGACTAAGGAGATGCTTTTGAACCTTACAAGACTTGGTGCAAAGGAGGCTTATCTGCTTTGTGATGGTGCTTTTGCAGGTGCAGATACGCTTGCTACAGCCTATACCTTGTCACTTGCCGTAAAAAAGCTTTCTCCAGATTTGGTAATCTGCGGCAGGCAAACCATTGACGGGGATACAGCGCAGACCGGTCCTTCTTTATCCGTAGCGGCAGATTTATCTCTGATTACGAATGTGATGCATATTAAGGAAACTGCCGGCAGACTGGTATGTGAGACAAGAGACATGGGTGTGCAGACAGCAGAGTATCCTGCGCTAATTACGGTAGAGCGTATAAATCATTTACGGCTACCGAGTATTCGCTCCAAAAAGGGAGCGGTAATTCGCTGGACAGCCAAGGATATTGATGCAGACTTAAGTCGGTGTGGTTTAAAGGGCTCTCCTACCAGAATACTTGCATCTTTCCAAAATGAGGAAGGAAAGCGTAAGTGTAAATTTATAGAAATGACAGAATTGTCTGAGGCTATTAAACAGGGACTGGAAAAAGAAAGGCAGCATCTGAATCCTATACAGCAATCAGAGCGTAAGCTCAGAAAAGTCTGGATTGTGGGAGAAGCGCCAAGAAGCTTTGCAGAAAGTATCAGCGAGGATATCACTGCTATTGACAAAGAGGATTTTATGAAAGCCGGTGATACTAACAGAGATTTTGCGGTGAGATTTACAGAACATATCAGAGAATGGCAGCCGGAAGTAATTCTTTGGGGCAGTGATGTCTGGAGCAAGGCGGTAGCACCGCAGGTGGCAGCACTTTTGCAAACCGGACTTTGTGCAGACTGTACTGCTTTGGAAACAGACGGTGAAAAGCTTTATATGTACCGCCCGGCCTTTTCTGGAAACATTGTGGCAAAGATTGCCTGTATGACGAAGCCCCAGATGGCTACGGTGCGAACCTGGGAAGCCGGCAGTGCAGAGGTGATTTGTGCTCTAGGCAAAGGGGCAAAGAATGTGGTTCATGACGTGCAGGCTCTGGTTCAAAGAAAGAATGAGGTAGCAGCAAAGGGGAAAAGCGCACGTTGGGATATCGCAGCTACCAGACTGGCAGTAGATGCGGAAATGTTGTCTTATGACAGGCAGGTGGGGATTACCGGAAAGAGTGTAAATTCTGCAGTATACATTGCAGTAGGTATATCAGGAGCGGTTCATCATATCGCCGGAATGAAGCAGTCGAGTATCGTGATTGCCATAAATCCGGACAAGAAAGCCCCGATTTTTGATTATGCGGATTATGGAATTGTAGAAACCGCGGAGGATTTTATGAATTTTCTGAACAAGGAAATGTATGCATAATGTAGTAGTTGTTTATTTAGAGAAAGGATAAAAGAACATGAATTTCAAAAAGGGTTATAAAAAAACAATTGGATACACTCCTATCTGTAAGATTGGAGAATGTTCCTTAAAAAAACTGGAATTTGGTATTATAGAGCTGGAGGCAGGAGGTAAGCAGGAGTTTGATACCTTAGAAAAGGAAACCGCGTTTATTATATTAGAAGGACACTGTAATGTAAGCTTTGACGAGACATGTTGGGAGAATGTTGGTAATAGAAGTACCGTGTTTGAAAATCGTAAAGCTGAGAGCTTTTATATGCCAAGAAATCAGAAGCTTGTGATTGAAGCCGTTGACCATGTAAAGATTGCTGTGTGTGCTACCCCTGTAAGTGAAAAGACAGAACCACAGCTTTTAAGAGAAGATCATGTAGTATTAAGGCTTTTGGGAGAAGCGCCATTCCAAAGAGAGACAAGCTTTATTATCGATGGCAATTCTAACGCAAAAATTCTTACTATTGGTGAATC
Organism: Lachnospiraceae bacterium; assembly: GCA_017521605.1. Classification (GTDB taxonomy): domain Bacteria; phylum Bacillota; class Clostridia; order Lachnospirales; family Lachnospiraceae; genus Acetatifactor. The sequence goes on from JAFXCD010000071.1 coordinate 2,265, forward strand.
ATATGTAACAGAAGGCAATTGGGCAGGATTCCCACCACACAAGCATGATGAGGACAATATGCCTACAGAATGTATTGCAGAAGAAATCTATTACTTCCTGTTTGATCCTAAGCAGGGATTTGCCGTACAGTGCTTATATTCTGCGGATGGAGAGCTGGATGAGGCTTATCGTGTAAAAAATGACGAACTGGTAGAGTTCCCATATGGCTACCATGCTGCTGTGGCAACACCAGGCTATGCGACTTATTTCTTGTGGTTAATGGCAGGAGATTATCAGGGATTTAACAGAAGCAGTGATCCTGAGCATGCATGGATTGAGAAGCGATAGACAGGAACAAAAATTGATGTACGCTGAAGTATGCGATAAGGAGCATTATAATGAATATAAAAAAAACGGAATTTGGTATTACAAAGGATGGTGAAAAAGCCAGCAGATATCTTATGGAAAATGCTTCCGGTATTGAAGTAGAGCTGTCTGATTTTGGTGCACAGTTTCTGGCTATTCGTGTACCGGATAAGGTGGGTGTGAAAAGAGATGTTTTATTAGGTTACGATACATTAGAGGAATATTATGATAATTCCTGTGGTTTTGGTGCTTTTATTGGACGAAACGGCAACAGAATTGCAAATGCCTGCGTGACAATAGAGGGGGTAGAGTATCAATTGGAGGCAAACAATCACGGCAATAATCTACACAGCGGCAATGACCGTTCCCATTATAAATTTTATCAAGCACTTACCGGGGAGAGTGCAGAGGGAAGTTTTGTAGAGCTTTATCGTATCAGTCCACATTTAGAACAGGGCTTCCCAGGAAATTTAAGGCAAAAGATTCGTTATACATTGACGGAACAAAATGAGATTATTATTGATTATGAGATGGATAGCGATAAGGCAACTGTAGTAAACCCTACCAATCATTCTTACTTTAATCTGTCTGGTCATAACAGCGGAGATGTGCTTAATCATGAACTGGAAGTATATTCCGAAGGGTTTCTTTTGACAGACGCGCATTTGCTTCCGACGGGTGAAATTGCTTCTGTGGAAGGTACACCTATGGACTTTCGGAAGAAGAAGATGGTTGGACAGGATATTGATGCAGAATATTTACCTTTGCGTTTGGCAGGTGGTTATGACCATAATTATATTTTTGAAAATGATGGCAAGCTAAAGCTTGTGTCAAAAGTATTTTCTCCGGACAGTTGCATTTATATGGAAACTTATACTGATTTGTGCGGCATGCAGGTTTATACAGGTAATTTCCTGAATAATAAAAAGGGCAAG
>JAFXCD010000072.1 GCA_017521605.1 Lachnospiraceae bacterium
CACCGTCTTCGTTGAAGATTTGAGTCATTCCGACTTTTGTTGCTAAAATTGCTTTCTTCATGTTTCCTCCTTGTTGTTCTACAGCGGGGCGCGAACTGGCACGTCCATACTAGTAGAGGACAATTATTAGTTACTATCAATAAGAAGATATAAGTTTGACACAGGATTACTTATTCTTCATTTTGATGTCAATGTAAACACCAGCAGGCATTTCAAGACGCTGTAATGCGTCCACAGTCTTCTGGGTAGGGGTAATGATATCGATCAGTCTCTTGTGGGTTCTCTGTTCGAACTGTTCTCTGGAGTCTTTGTACTTGTGTACTGCTCTAAGAATAGTAACTACTTCCTTCTTGGTAGGAAGAGGCACGGGTCCGCTCACCTGTGAACCATTCTTCTTAACTGTTTCGATAATCTTCTTAGCAGATGCATCAACCAACTGATGATCATAAGCCTTTAATGTGATTCTCATTACTTGACTTGCCATAAAAAAAGTCGCCTCCTTTTCGCACTTTTAAAATTTAAGTACGACAAGCGGTGACTGTACACTCTTCCGTGTGTGTCGGGATATCTCGCACCTGTGAAGCGCACCCTTCCACAACGAGGTTTCTATCAAACCTCTCACGTTATTTCTACTCTACGGTAGACTTGATTGTCTGTACAGTGACTTGTCGTCAGTTTCCTAACTTGACATTCGCTCCACGGAAAACCCGCCATTAAGCATTTGCCCTTGGCAGCAACCTCACGCTTCATAGCTATCATGCCACAGCAAAAATTAGTATACATGAGGGTTCCATATATTTCAAGATATTTTTTACTCTCAAATTGTATTTTTTTAAGTACAATCTCCTTTAACAAAAATTTACTTGCCTTTCTTGAAGATTTGCAATATACTATACACAGACTTTCGAAAGGAGATTTGTTATGAGTTCCATGTTTCTTTTATTAGGTGGTGGATTATTAATTATCATTATTGCCGTTGTTATTGCTGTTATTTCCTCAGTAGCTGCCGCTGTTGCTGCGGACCAGGATGTGAGCGAATAACTATTTTGATTAGTATAACTCTTCAGGGACAAGCTTCTGAACTTGTCCCTGTTTTTTATTCTTTACTTATTAATATAGATGCTCCCAGTACCATTGAAATGCCGCAAACCATAACCAAACTCAACATTTCCTTATAAAGTACAACACCCACCAGAGTAGTCACTATAGGCTCCAACGTGGCAAGCACTGCAGCCCGTCCGGCTTCCATGTATTTCAGTCCTATGGTATACAGAGTAAATGACATGCAGGTGGAAAAAAGTACCATACACAAAGCCCACCCCCAAAGTCCAGGTGCCACCCCCATCTTGTTCCATATCTCCGCCGGCTTAATAAAAGGCAGTACCCCCACACAGGCAAACAAAAAGGTATAAGCAGATACCGTCATAGGATGGTATCCCTTTTCCAAGGCAATCCGCCCGAAAATACTGTACAGACCATAACCGATGCCACTGCCCAGTCCCAGAAGCAGCCCTTCCAAGCTCACACGACCTACACCACCAGTAATACCACTTACCAGAATACACCCTGCAAAAGCTATACCCAAAGTAATCAGCTTACGTCTGCCAATCTTCTCCCTAAAAATAATCCTGGCAAAGAGAGTCACCCAGATGGGGGAAGTATACATAAGTATAGAAGAAACAGCCACCGAAGAAACCGTTACATTTCTAAAATAGCAGTAGCTGAAAAATACGATACTAACCACACCCGTTCCCACAAAACACCAGGCATCCTTTAACCGTATACTTAACCATTTCTTATTATATAGAAGAAGTCCTATCACCAAAATCAGTGCTGCTCCATACACCCGCAGCGTCACTATCTCCATACTTTCCAAACCGGCAACGCTCAAATTCTTTACAAATATTACTAAAATACCCCAAAGTATTGCTGCACCCGTCACAAAAACGGGTGCAGCCTTATTCAACATTTTCAATTCAAAATCTCCATTCAACAAATCGTACAAAGCAGTTCTGCTTTAATCTGTCATCTTCTTTCCTTCTTCGAAAAGCTTCAATACTTCTTTGGAAGGAGCCTTATCAATCAAGGATACCACTACTGCTGCAATCGCACCGCAGATAAATCCGGGGATGATTTCATATAAACCGGTAGGGCCGGAAAGGAATGCATACCAAAGTGCATCTACAGCGAAACCTACGATGATACCTGCAAGCGCGCCTTTGTAGGTAAATCTCTTCCAGTAAAGAGAAAGTAAAATAACCGGACCAAATGCCGCACCAAATGCCGCCCATGCACATTCTACCAATGCCATAATACCCTTACAGTTAGGGCTCATAGCAATAACAAGTGCAATAACTGCAATAACAGCTACCATAATACGACCTGCCCACATAATTTCCTTATCTGATGCCTTCTTGCGGAAAATAGGCTTGTATACATCAGAAGTAAATGCAGAAGTAGAAAGCAAAAGCTGTGAATCTGCAGTACTCATGGACGCAGCTAAAATTGCTGACAACAACAGACCTGCGATAAATGCAGGGAACAGCTGACGAACCATCACTACAAAAATCATACTCTGTGAACCTTCTGCCAGATAGCTACCCACAAATTTGTGGCCAACCAATGCCACTACAGAAGCCATAGCCAGAATAATTGCTGTCCAAGTGATACCGATTACCTTAGACTTTTTCATTTCCTTCTCAGACTTAATAGACATATAACGTACCAGGATATGAGGCATTCCGAAGTATCCAAGTCCCCATCCCAGACCGCTTAAAATATCAGAAATACTTGCCCAGTCAAACTTACCACTGGATAAAATATTGTAATAATTATCAGGAGTTGTTACTGCTGCCATAGGTGCAAAATCTGCCGCATTCATTACGCCCACTGCCACAATAGGAGTCAGCATTAAAGCTGCCAGCATAAGCATTCCTTGGAAAAAGTCTGTCCAGCACACTGCATTGAAACCACCCAGAAAAGTATACAAAACGATAATAATGGTAGCTCCTACCATAGCTACAGTCTTATCCAACCCAAAAATTGTATTGAACAAATCACCACAAGCCACAATACTGGAAGCTGCATATACACAATATGCTACGATAAAGATAATCGCACTTACAATCTGAAGTGCAGGATTTTCCACCTTAAATCTTCTTGTCAGGTACTGAGGAATGGTAATCGCATCGTCCGCTTTAATCGAAAAACGGCGAAGTCCCGGAGCCACAAATGTCCAAGCCAAAATGGTACCAATCAACAAACCTACAGAAATCCACACCTGTCCCATACCATATAAATAGATAGAACCGGGAAGACCCATAAGTACCCACGCACTCATGTCGGATGCACCTGCTGACAATGCAGCCACCCAACCATTCATCTGACGTCCGCCCAGGAAATATGCCTTATCTCCACCGGCAGCCTTACGTCCCTTAACAAAAAATACCACGCCTACTGCCAATACCAAAATCAGATACAAGGCAAAGGCAAGTATTTCTGCAAAATTGTCACCCATAAATTCCTCCTTGCTTACATAAGCTTATGTATTCTTATTTCTCTTTCAAAGCACTTAATAAACCTACTCTTCATCACTTTAAAGAGATAACATACTATAAATTGTACTGAACTCCCCAACAAAAAGCAAGCTTTTTTCGCAAAAACCTACAAGCTCCCTCTTTTTTCCTCCTTTTTCGCAAAGCTTACCTTAAAAATCAATTTCTACTGGCACTCCTTCCCATAATATTGTATACTCGTAAAGAGGACATCACCACGTCACGATTCATTTCAGAAAGGTTAAACAATATGTGGATTGCAAATAATTGGAAAGATTACGAAGTTTTAGATACATCTAATGGAGAAAAACTGGAACGCTGGGGAGAATACAACCTGGTGCGTCCCGATCCCCAGGTCATCTGGAATACCCCTCATGACCACAAGGATTGGAAGAAAAAGAACGGTCACTATCATCGTAGTGCTAAGGGTGGCGGCGAATGGGAATTTTTCAACTTACCCAACGAATGGACCATCGGCTATGAGTTAGGTGGTACCACAGGAGTGGCTGACAACCAGCTGACCTTCCACTTAAAACCCTTCAGCTTCAAACACACAGGCCTCTTCCCCGAGCAGGCCACCAACTGGGACTGGTTCTCCGGCCTTATCCGGGAAGCCAAGGCGGCCCGCCCTGCAGACAAACCCATAAAGGTACTGAACCTCTTTGCCTATACAGGCGGTGCTACCCTTTCTGCAACCAAAGCCGGTGCTGCAGTTACCCATGTTGATGCTTCCAAGGGTATGGTTGGCTGGGCTAAGGAGAATGCAATCTCTTCCGGACTTGGGGATGCACCTATCCGCTGGCTGGTAGATGACTGCGTAAAATTCGTAGAAAGAGAAATCCGCCGTGGCAACAAATACGACGGTATTATTATGGATCCTCCCTCCTACGGCAGAGGTCCCAAGGGTGAAACCTGGAAAATCGAAGAAAGTATCTGGCCCTTTATTGAACTAACCACTCAGATTCTTGCCGATGATGCCCTCTTCTTCCTCATCAATTCCTACACCACCGGCTTACAGCCTGCAGTGCTTTCCTATATGATGAACACTGCCATCGTAAAACGCTTCGGCGGTCATGTAGAAGCAAACGAAATCGGCTTACCTGTCAGCAGTAATGGTCTGGTACTCCCTTGTGGTGCTTCCGGAAGATGGATTGGAGAAAAGAAATAAAATTCAGTAATATAAAAGGAGCCGTGATGTTGATTCACTGCTCCTTTGTTATATTTCTCTTACTATTTCCCCAGATAAAGCCATTCACGCAAAAAGGGACTTGATACCACCTTTTCTATTTCTTCCTGTTCTGCATCTGTGAATTCCAATGTACGATACACTCTGTTCTCCCTATCAAAATCCTTCATCAGCAAGTGCTCTGCCAGCTTTAAGATATCAGCCGACATTTTCCCCGCCAATGCCTTAATTATGGTTTTCCTTTGGCTTTCTGTTTTAGGAATGGCACAGCACATTTCAAAGCATGCTTGACGAGAATCCGAATCAACAACAGGTGTCAATGGGCACACAATATCCTTCAATGCTTCATCCTGTAAAATATGTGCTATCAGCAACATGCGTGTAACCACTTCACCCTGAGAAAGCACACACTTACCAATGAGAAGCTCCTGTAAATCATATGATAGCTTCTTTTTGGGTAATGTTTTATAAAATGTCTCCAAAAGCCCAAAGTGCTCCCTTGCCTGCTCTTTGCTTTCAAAATACTTTTCATAAGGCAACACTTCCTGCTTTGGAAGCATCTCTTTCTCAACTCCGCTTCGCATATTCCCATACTGAAGTTCTTCTATCTCATTCCCGGTAGAAAATCCTCCCTCTACAGAACGCAAATACGTACGGAATATCGTAGCCAGTAATCTCTTATCCCCTTCCGTATCCTGCCATTGTGCCATTACTGTTTCAAACAGCTTGGTAGAGAACTGTCGTTGTTCAATAGACATGACATAATACGCAACTGCCAGTTTCCTTTCATACACTCCTGACTCCATACACTTTATCCCAAGTTCCATGGCTTCTTCTACGGAATAACAGCCCACTGCCCAAAGTCCCAGATAATATTCTCTCAGATCAGCACTCAAAAGGAGCCTCTCCCTATAATCTGCTTCTGCTAAAGCTCTCCATATATCCAGAATAACAGCATCCGTTATCTGTTCATATGTTTTCTTATCATATAAACCGGTCCACTCTGCCACACAACGCCTTACAGAGCGAAACTTGGCCATTTTATTCTCCACAAAGGTCTGAAATAATAAGAGCATATCCTCCATGGGACCAATAGCAATTGCCCGACAAATCTCCTGTCTGAATTCCTCCTTTACCTTACAATCCTTCACAAGCTCAATCAGCATATGCAGCAGCTTCTGATTTCCGCTCATTACCATGCCCTTAGATAACAGAAAGAGTTCCCATGTAGGACTACCTCCAAAATTCTTCCCTTCCAGAATATCCCTTACCATCCGCTCCAATTCCTGTTCTTTGGAAGCATCCTTAAGCATTATTGCAGTGATATTGGCACTATCCTCCGGGGCCTCTTGTCTTTTGAACTCCCCAAAAATATGGTGCAATTCATAATGTCTTTGAAATCTTCTTGACCGTGCTATTACCTGATGACGGGTATACGCAAACAAAGAATACCTGTCAAAAAGTTCCATTACTGCTTCCTGCTGTTCCTTTGGTATATATGCATCCACTATTTCCTGATACTTCTCTCGCAATATGTCTGAAGGCTTTTCATCGCTTAATTCAAACGCAAGCCCAATACGTTCAAAATTCTTACGTTCTGTATACAGATATAACATTCTCTGCTTATATGTAAGTTCATCCTGCTCTGCCCCAATTTGATAATTCTCTTTATCAGTATGTATCAGGCATTTATACAATTCCAATTCCCGCTTTTTATTAAGCACTTGTTCTTCTTTTAAATCCTTTTTTGCCATTTTACCTCTCTTACAATCCCCTGCAGGTCTTGGTTCTAACTACTAGTAATCCATTTCTGCAAATTGACATTCTTCATCATCCAATAAAACTTCTAGTCGCTCACTATTATCTCAACCATCTTCCACGACCAATCTTCCATATGCTCCAAAACGGATATATCCATTCCGCGTTTTGTATACAAAATATTCTCACTCAATACGGCAGTCCCTTCCTCCGTAAGCCAACTCAAATAAAATCCGGGAACCTCGTAATAATATTGTGCCCCTTTAAACCAACCCACTACAGATGCTCCTGTCTTGTCCTGTTTGTTAAAATATGCGTACAACAAATCCTCCGTATTGTTCAAATCTTTATATGCCAGACAGAAGCTGTCATTTTTACCATCTGTAAGCCACAAAAGGAAGTTCTGAAAGTGCCAGAAATTCCAACCTTCAAACTCCGAAGCATACTCATAATCTATGTATATCCAATCTGCATTTATGGGTGCATATTTCAAATGAATGGTTGCCTGTATTTTTCCACCGGCAGCAATTTCTTCATATTGTTTAATTTCTGCCAACAGCTCTGTCTCCGTCATTCCATTTACAAATATTGCCTTTTTATAATCCTCCAAACCAATGGAATTCATAATAACCGGCGGTATCGTTGGTTTCTTCTTTGCTCTCTGCATATAAGGCTCACACTCCTCATATAACTCTTGACAGTTTTTGGCATTGACTATTTTGCCCTGCTTATTGGCAAGGGCAATACCCTTCTCCAGGTATTTTGCCGCTGTAAAATAATCTGCTTTGCTCACATATGCAAAACCAATACGATAATACCATGCAGGAATATCCACACTTTCCTCCTCTAACTCCATGGATAGTGCAATGGCATCATTATATTTACCAAGATTATTGTAAGCCACCACCAATTGTCCCTTCATGTGAATATCCCGTTTCTCCTCCGGCACTGCTAGAATCATTTCCACGATTTTATCATGCTGATCCTCTTCCCAGTATTTATCAATTAAATCCTGCATTTCTCCTGTCATTTCATTTACCTCCTCATACTCCTCCAATACCGTATTACTTATCAATTCCTCACACCTGTCACTCAATATCTTTTGAAAAATCTCTTCCTCAGAAGCATCTTTGCTAAGACCCACTATATCAGGATAATAAATATAATCCGTAATATCCTCTAATCCTGTTTCAACCCTTAATACTTCCAATAAATAATCCGTTTCTGCCTCATTCTGATGAACATTTACAATATCATCAAAAATTTCACGAAGCTGCTCATCCGACAGATTTTCTTTTTGCGGAGCAGGCATCAATATATTCATTGCCACTGTTTCCAAATCTGTATATGCCCAATACTTCTCAAATGGCTGACATTGCTCTATATTTTTGCCTGTCAACTCTATAAGCTTATCTTCCAGTTTGGCTATTTCTTCTTTAATCACATCATCATTCTCATAATCTTCTTCATCAAAAATCACTGCCACCCTGTCAATAAGCTCCATAACCACAGGTAGTTTCTTTTCATCCAAGATTGGTTTTTTCATTGTTGTTATGTCCTTTCTTCTCCTTACCCATTAATACCTTAGGCATTTATACCATCATTTCCCCCACCTTCACATCCTTGTAAGGGTACTGTTCCACATCAATTCCTACCTGACGAATTGCAAGCTCCACAATCACATCTTCATCAACAATCGTGTATTCTTCCTTGTTTCGTACATCTTCAAAATTATGTGGCAACTGATATTCTAATGCAATTTCCTCCGGTAATGGTTTCCCAATAATTGGACGCATATTCCTCCAATTCCACTTCTCCGGTTTCCCATACATGGTAAACCAGCACCGGGCACTCTCCATCTGCCATATGACTAGTATCCAGACAATAAAGATTATCTACCCCATAAGCTTCTTACTCTCTCAAATAAAGCTTCGTTATACATTTCATTCTTCCTCCGCAATACCAAACATCACTGCCTGTTCTTCTGTATACAAACAATTCCTAAATCCAATCCTCTACCTCTTCCAATATGTCTTCCAAATCCTCCTCCGATAAGTCATATTCTTCCACCACCGGCATTAAGGCTTCTAAAATGCTGTCATAGTCTTCCTCCAGCTTCATCTCCAACATATCATAATCTTCGATATCAAAATCATCATTTAATACCGCCACCACAGCATTCATTAATGCCCTATGCATAGAATCCTTATCTTTATCATTTAATATCTCATCCAAATAAGTCAGCAAATTTTCAGAAAGAAATTCCATGTTTTCATCCATTTCTTCCGGGGTCACAGTCTCCTCATCAAAATCAAACAACACCTCATGATCGATCTGGTAAATACCGCACTCTTCCTCTGCCGGCATATTTGCAAGTTTCATACAACGGATATTGTAGTGTTCTTCATTCCACGCAAACGGTAAATAACCACATTTTATCAATACAGGATTCCATGCATTTTTCATCCCTTTAAAATGCTTTGAAAACGGATTCACACCTATAGGATCATCAAAAAAATGATGATAGGTTGTTAAAAATGCCTTCATGGAAAGTGGCAGTTTAACACCGATTTCCTGCTCAAATTCCGCAATCTCACCTTCCTCAATATTCGCAGGAACCAGCTTCCACTTTTTCCATTCTACATCCGGGTCTGCATCATCTGCCCACATCTCACGTTCTTTCTCACTCAGAGGCCTCTTAATCTCTATGCCATCCCGGGAAAGCTTTTCATAATACTGTTCAAAAAATGTTCTCATGTATTCTTTATATTCTGTTAATATCATTATTCATATCCTCTCTTTATCTTTTAATCCCCATAAAACTACCCAAATAATTTCTACACCTGCCTGGTCACAAAATGTTTTACTTCTCTCACAGGATTTGCAAGCTCTGTCCGGAAAAACTCCGGATAATATGTTTTCGGATGGTCTGCATCAATCCACACCAGTCGCTCCTTATTCCCGTCCTCAGTGAAGCTGTCACATACAGGTTCAAAATCCACAGGAACCTTCATATAAAAGAAAAAGGAAATCTCATGCACCACATGTCCCTGTTTCACCAAGGAATCCCCCGGAAAGAAGTTTTCATGAATAAAGCCTAACCTGTCTATCTCCATCTTCACACCGGTTTCTTCAAACACTTCCCTTACCACTGCTTCTTCTGCAGTTTCTCCAAACTTAATCCTTCCACCTACAGAATACATATGGTCAAACAAATCATTTTCCACCATAAGAAACTTATCCTCTTTCATGATGATGGCTCCCACACGAATATTCAATATACCTTCTGATAAGTTTACACATAAATCCTGACTCATCTGATTGCTCCTTCCGTTTTCCTTAATTCATCAAAGGAATAATCCTTTTACTTTTTCACCCAAAAGTTGTACCATTTAAAATAATTTGTTTATATTGATACGCACCCACGCTTACCAAACAAGGCAAGTGCACTACGCCATGCCAACAGACTCGCAAGCAAGCTTGCTCCAGAATCTGCACGGTTCTTTCACAGGGATTCATATCGAAGAAATTATCGGACATCCTCACATCCCCATCCACACCTTCTATCTCCACGAAACGTGCAAAATGCTTTGCCTTCACGGTCAGCTTATCTCCATCACGTATAAGTACTAACTGAGGGGCCACAAACTCAAAATGCTTAGGGGGATCCGCTACTACCTCTTCACTGCCCTGTTTTACGATTTCTCCATAAGCATCCCGCAGACTCTGTGATGCAGTAAGGTCTTTACGAAAGTTCACCTATTTCTTTATACTATTGAAACGGCTCAAACAACTCCTCGTGCTCTTTCATCCAAGGATAAAAATTATCAAAAACATCCTCACTGTAAGCAACTTTCATCATCTTTATCAACGGTTCCATATCCATATATTTCCGTCCGGCAATTCCGGCATCCCAATCCAACCTTGTCGCAGCATAAGGAATTCTTGCATAAATAGGCAGAAATGCATTAGCATCACCGTAAACATCCTCTAAATATATGAAGAAAAATCTTCCGTATATGTATGCCGGCCAACTTTCTGCAAACGCAAAATAACAGCCTTGGTCCATCCATTCATATATATTCTTCTCATATATTCGAGTTATATCAACATTACCATATACATCCTCCCATTTACTATACTCTCGCTCCACATCAACCAGTTCAACCAAACCTTCAATATCATTATCCAGAATATACTCTGCAATCTTAAAGGTCCAATAATCTGCATGTCCTTCTGCATAAAAAGGGAAGCTTCCTGTATACACACTAGTAAACTGCAAAATATGTACCAGTTCATGAACCATTAACAAAAGACCATCCCCCTGCAAACAGGATTTATCAATATCGATAGCCTTTCCGAAATTGTCAGCCGAACCGGCAGGAACAGAATCATAAATATGAAACGTCACCTTTATATCTTTATAATATTTTGCATCTAAGAAAGATAATCCGGTTGCTTCCTCCATGGTTTTACAAACAAAATCCACCAGTTCAATATCTTCCTGCGTCAAAACCACACCATCTGCAGGATCTAATATTGCATACTCTGTCTCTATCAAATTATGACCTATATATTGGGTCGTCCCCTTCCCCCCTGAACGATCCTCCTGCTCCGGTCCGAATAAGGCATCTAAATCATATTCTCCGTACATATCCGGCTGTGGAGTCTCGGTTACTTCCGGTGCCTCTGTTACCTTAGGTTCTTCCGTTACCTTTGGTGCTTCCGTCATTTGTGGAATCTCACTGGTAACCGGAGGCTGGGTAATCTCTGTTATATCGTCACCTTCACTTTCTACCGATTCCACCTTTTTCTCGCATCCACCAAATGCTAAAACCATCACCATAAACAACGCAAACAAGCGGATTATGCCCTTTTTCCGCTTCAGTTTCATAATCTCATCCCTCCCATTTATATTTTCCATCCTAATTTCCATAACATATAATTACCCATTGTTACTGTGCGATGTCCCACACACTTCTCACTCTAAACTCCTTCGCATCTCCCTCCAGAATCTGCACGGTTCTTTCACCGGGATTCATATCGAAGAAATTATCGGACAGCCTCACGTCCCCGTCCACGCCTTCTATCTCTACGAAACGTGCAAAATGCTTTGCCTTCACGGTCAGCTTATCTCCATCGCGAATAAGTTCTAACTGAGGGGCCACAAACTCAAAATGCTTAGGGGCGGTAAACAGACAGGTTCCACCGGAAACCTCTTCTCCGTCCACCTCTATACTATAGCTAAAATAATATTTCAACTCATCATATTCTGAGAAATTCAACTTCTTTAACCACAAAGCACTTAAGGGCTCCACTGCTACCTCTTCACTGCCCTGCTTTACGATTTCTCCATAAGTATTTCGCAGGCTCCAGCATACCATACCCTTCACTTCCTCAAAGGTCTCATTACTCACGCACAGGGTAGCTGACTTTTCAATAGAAGCAGGCTCTGCGATGCAGTAAGGCCTTTGCGAGAGTTCTCCGATTTCTCTACAAGAAATCATCACCGGAGCGAACATTCTCTTCTCTGCATAATGGAGTGCTTTCCACCTACCGAAATAATCAATGCTTGACCAGGAAGCTACGGGCCAGATATCGTTTAACTGCCATACCACAGTCCCCATACACTGTCCTCTGTGACGCCTGAAATGCTCCACACCATAACGGATGGCATCTGCCTGCAGAAGCTGTGATGCATATAGCAATGTATCAAAATCCTTAGGATACTGATACATTGCTGAAAGGTAATTTAATATCTTTCCATTGGCAGCTGCATTTCTCTGGTGCATCTCCATCACACGGGAAAAAATATTACGATCCTTTTCCTCTGTAAAGGATTCCACTGTCTTTAAACAGGGATAGGACTGGAAGCCAAACTCTGATAAGTAACGGAAGGCAAACTTCCGGTACTCTGTAAAAGGCTTATTTCCATGCCACACATCCCAGTAATGTGCATCCCCGCTATTTTCTGCCTGTGGCTGGTTGAAATTACCTCCTGAGGATGGAGAAGAAGGCCAGTAAAAGGTATTTGGATCCTCCTCCTTTACCACCTTAGGGATGATAAACTCAAATATTTTAATATAATCATACACCTGCTTCTGGGAAGGATTCCATGAACGATTTATCACCTGATCCTCCATTTCATTATTGCCACACCACAAGCCTAAACAGGCATGGTGACGGATACGACGTACATTCTGACGTACCTCTTCCTTAATATTTGCCTCAAACTCCTCATCCAACTCATAAGAAGAACAGGAGAACATAAAGTCTTGCCATACCATCAGACCCAGCTCATCACAAAGCTCGTAGAAGAAATCTTCAGGATAATAACCGCCTCCCCAGACACGGATACAGTTATGATTGGCTCCTGCCGCATCCTCTAAAAGACTCTTGGTTCGCTCATAGGTCACTCTGGACAATAAGTTATCTTCGGGAATATAGTCCGCACCCATGGCAAATACATCCACACCATTTACCTGATGGCAGAATTTCTCTCCCCACTGATCCGCACTTGTATTCATAGTCATGGTGCGAAGTCCTATACGACGCTTCCATACATCCAAGACACGACCGTCGGAAGCAAGCAACTCTACCCACACTGTATAAAGGGGCTGTTTTCCATAGCCATTGGGCCACCAAAGCTGCGGATTCGGTATCATCACTGTGCCGTCTGTTTCTTCCCCATATACCTTTCCATCAGGTGCCTCTACCTTTACAAGGGGTTTTACCCCTTCCACACCAGCATATTTCTTTACATCTATCTTAAACTCCAGATGCACACTGTCCGCCTGTACATCCACATACTTTTTACCACAAGCATCCTCCTGTACCTTAGGACTACTCATATTCTCAAACTGCTGGGTGACATAGACACTATCTATTTCTGCTACATCCACAGCCTTCAGATACACCGGACGAAACAGTCCTGCATCAGGAAGTCTGGGACCCCAATCCCAACCAAACATACAATGGGCCTTTCGCAGATGTGGATATCCGCTCATAGCCTCACTGACACCACCGGTAAACACCTTCTCATTCTCTTCTTTTATATATTTGGTCGGAGAATACAACACCACTCTCAACTGATTCTCTCCCACCTTGGCATAAGCTTTCACATCAAATTCCCAGCTACGATGCATATTGTTCACATGACCCAGATGTGTTCCATTCAAATAGATATCTCCCAAAGTATCTACTCCATCAAAACACAAAAACAGAGCAGCCGCTTCAAATAGCGCATGCTCTGCCTCAAAGGTCGTTTCATATACAAAATCATTCTCCATCAACTTTACAACCTGCAATTCATTATCACGGAAATAAGGATCCGGCATCTTATTAAGTGCTAATAGCGTACCATAAACAGACCCCGGCACCTGCGCCGGCATCCACTCCTGAGGAATACCAAATACATTTTCCCCTACTATTTTCAGTTTCCACTGACCACCTAAATCTTTTTTCATTTACATTTTCTCCCCCCACAATTTATTCCTGCGCTTTCCCTTCTACCAAAAGAGTAAGTTCTCCTGCTCTCATACACTCCAAATAATCAACAGGCTTCTCTATCCGTGTTTTCATCTCCACGCCACATCCCGGCAAGCCTGCTGCATTATGGCTGTCAGAGCCACTTGTTACCGGCAATTCATACATCATAGCATAAATCTTAGCCCGTTCATTCATCCATGGCTCTCTTAACTGACCCCCATTTAAAATTTCCACACCATCCACATCTCTGGGAAACAGATGGATATGATTGATATAATCCCGTTCCCTGAAAGGGTGGGCGTGTACAATAAATCCACCATCCTCATGCATTTGTGCAAAAGCCTTCCTGGGCTCCCATTTATCAATATCCGGATACTTCAGTAACCATTCCTTACTTAAATTGTACACCAGGAAATCTGCTGCATCCACACAATATTCAAAGCCAAAGAACACATCCAGCCCTATTTTGTCGCCCTCTTCCTTTGCATTCTCATAACCTCTGCAAAACTGCTCCACCTTTTCTTTCCAGCTTAAGCTTCTATCTATGGCACAATTTCCGTTAAAGAAATGGTCCGTTACAAAGACACCTGTATAACCGGCCTCTTTATATGCCCTTACCATCTCCTTTCCTGTACTTCGTCCACAGGCACTGCCTTCCACGGTATGCATATGTGTTTCATATTTATAGCTCATCTTCCCACCTCTTGTCCTCAGTCTTCTTATAAGAATTCTGAGTTTCTTCCTGCTTCTTTTTCTTACTAATCCATTGTATAATTTGCTTGCGTTTCCAGGTAATCACCACTCCCAAACCTACCACAAGCAGTAAACATCCTATAGCAAAAGCCTTGGGTTCTATAAGATAACACAGCATTAGCAGGCAAATAATCATAAATCCCAAAGTCACTCCACCTGTAACAAGCTGATAATGATTGATACTTTCCTGCTTTTCTGCAAGCTGTCTCTTTAAAGCCTCCTGCTCTCTCTTCAACAGATTAATGGTTTCTGCCTGTCGGTTCAGCATACTTTCCCTGTCACGTCTCTCCTCTTCCAGTAACTGTTCCATCTGTTGCAAATACTTGCTTCTTTCTGCCTTAAAAGCTTCCATTTGTCGTGAGAATTTCTCTGAGGAGGCATTTACGTTCTGTATGGTAGTTTGCATAATTCTTTCTCTGTCAGAAGCATTGGTACGTTCCAGCTCCTGGACATACTGCCACACCGTATTCTTATAATCTTCCTTCAAAAAGCTTAAAGCTTCCTTAATGGTTTTTTCCCGGAACAATAGACTGTTTGCCAATACCTGAATCTCTTCCAGCAGCTTTTGATATTCCTGATTTTGAGCAGTAAAACTATTACAAACCCCTACTAATGTATTTTGAAACAAAAGATGCATTTCCTTGACCTTGCTCTCTATTTCATTACCAAAAGTAAAACGATAATCCTCCAATACACTTCGTACCGTTACTACGAATTTCTCTTTTTCTCTCTCATTAAGAGCAGTAACATCCTTGGCAAAATCTGTAAAGCCTTCTTCATAGGCTTTATTTATATGCTCCATTAATTGTTTGCTCTGTTCTAAACTTCTGTCAATCTGTCTTTCTATTTCCTGTACATTTTCCACATTCTGGAGAGTCAGTCTGGTCAGCTCCTGATTTGTCTTGTGACTATCCTTGAGCAGTTCATCACATATGCCATAATCCTTTTTATAGCTCTCCAAAGTACGGCGAAGTTCCCCCATGAATGCCTTGCGCTCTTCCTCATTCAAAATATTAACACGTTTGGAAAACTCATCAAAAATGGACATATACCTGTCATTAATACTTCCAATTGTATGATTGATGGCCTCCAGACACCCATTTACCACAAGACGTAAACCCTGAACCTGGGTAACCATTTCCTGATTTGTTTCTTTAGCCGTTTCCGTAAGCTTACTTACATCCCCCAGAAAGCCTTCCCTGTATTCCTTAAGCCTCTCCATAAGCATCCGGGAAAAAACCTCCCGTTCCCTATCATTCAGGGCCGGCACTTCTTTTGCATACTGCTCCATAAGCCCCTTTGACTCTGCAAACATACTTTCCACGTAGCTGTTCATTTCTTCCAGTCTTTTTTCCACACGAATACAAAGCCGGTCCACCTTTTCACGATTACTTTCCGTGTATTTATCCAGCTTCTCATTAGCTTGCTCAGTATGATAAATCAGTGCCTCATATTTGGATAACTGATTGTTAAAATCCACATTTACCTTCTGCAAATCTTCCAGCAACTTATCCATTTCTTCCATGCTTCATCCCCCTTTACAGGTTTTATGAATAGTACACTCTGCCTTCCTCAACTAAAACAAACTCATTGTCCTGCAATTCCACCAAAGAGACTGCACAATTCTTATGTACACCTTCTCCCCAAAAATCTGCAATAGATACCTTGGTTATATTGGCCAAAATTGCCTTTAACGCACAACCATGAGTTGATAATAATATGGTTTTATCCTGATACTGCGGACTCGCCTTCAGCTCCTGTAAAAATACTCCTGTTCTGGCAATCACCTGCTCGAAACTTTCGCCCTCCGGTGGCGTTGTATACTCCTGGGGCTTATGAAAAAAATTCATAAAATCAGTATCCGGTATATTGTAGTGTTCCTGTCCAAAACACAAGCCTTCGTAGGTACCAAAACTAATCTCCAACAGCTCCTCCCTTGGTATCAGAGGAATATTTCTTTCTCCTCTAATAATTTCGGCAGTTTCAAAAGCTCTTTTTAATGGCGAGGTAAATATGAAATCAAAATTCACATTCTTCAATCCCTCAGCAGTCTTTCTTGCCAACTCTCTTCCATCTTCGTTTAATTCTATATCACTGCGTCCCTGCAGGCATCTTTTCTTATTTTGTTCCGTTACACCATGTCGAATTAAATATAGCTTCATCTTGCCGTCCTTCCTTCTTCTCCTTTTAGTATAATATACCTTTGCTTACCTGCAAAGTGAATTCTTAAAAATCTTTCTTTTTTTTGAATATTTCCCTCCGGTTTACCCATTCTATTATTATGCACCCGCATCTTACAATTTCTTTCACATAGTTTCCAAAACCACTTGACGCATTTCATCAAACGTTATATGATATTCCCGTAAACATAAAAGGAGAAAACACTATCATGAATATAGAAAATTTTAAAATTGTAGCGGATTCGTCCGCAGATGTATTGAATATAGAACAGGTTGCTTATGCTTCTGCTCCGCTGATTATCCGTACCACTCAAAAGGAATATGTTGATAACGCCGACTTGGATGTTTCCGGCATGGTACAGGATTTACTAAGCAACACAGACCGTACCACCACCGCCTGTCCCGGCGTAGGTGACTGGATAGAAGCTTTTGGAGATGCCCAATATGTATTTTGTGTCACTATCACCAGTGGTCTCTCCGGCAGCTATAATTCTGCTATGGTTGCCAAGCAAAACTATGAAGAACAGTATCCGGACCGCAAGGTTTTTGTTATCGACTCTCTTTCTGCCGGACCGGAAATAAAATTAATCATTGAAAAGCTTCAGGAGTATATTTTAGCCGAAAAAAGCTATGAAGAAATCTGTGAGCAGATTATGGAATACAAAGAACATACCGGATTAATTTTCAGTCTGGCTTCTGTACGCAATCTGGCCAACAATGGTCGTGTCAGTCACTTAGTAGCCAGTGCGGTAGGCATCTTAGGCATCCGTATTTTAGGACGTGCCAGTGCACAGGGCACTTTGGAGCAGCTTTACAAGAGCCGGGGAGAAAAGAAAGCTCTTCCTACTCTGCTTAATATGCTCAAGGACCACAACTTCAATGGTGGCAAACTTCGTATCGGTCATGTACTGAACGAATCCGTTGCCAAGCAGTTCAAGGATATGGTTCTTGCAGCCTATCCCAACACAAAAGTAGAAATCTATCCTTTACGAGGTCTTTGCAGCTTCTACGCCGAAAATGGAGGTGTGCTGGTAGGTTTTGAGAAGGCATAAATGCCATAGATGCCGGTTGAGATATGAAAATAAAAGCTCCGACTTCCCATATACCCTAATGAGGTGACGTCTTTCAGGGTTACCTCATTAGGGTATATGGAAGCCGGAGCTTTATGTTCCAATGAACTAAATTGGGGCATCCATGGCATTTATCCCTTCACGGCGCCTGCCACTACGCCTTCGATGATATATTTCTGGCAGAATAGGTAGAATACTATGATGGGGATAATAGATAGAACTAACAGTGCCATCAGTGCACCATAGTCTTTGGCACCATAGGAGCCCATCAGATATTGCACTGCTACAGGGATGGTTTTGTAAGAAGTACCTACACCGATAACCAGATAGGGTAGCAGATAGTCATTCCATATCCACATAGCATTCAAAATGGCTACCGTAATGGCCGTAGGCTTCAGAATCGGTAGGACGATACGAAAATAGGTTTTCACCGGATTACAACCATCCATCATGGCGGCTTCTTCTATTTCTAAAGGAATCCCCTTTACAAATCCACAAAACATAAATACAGACAATCCCGCACCAAATCCCAAATATAAAACTATCATACCCAAGGGGTTATTCAGCTTCAACATATCTGCTAACTTGGACATGGTAAACATAATCATCTGGAAGGGCACCACCATAGAAAAAACAAATCCATAATACATAAGCTCTGAGCTTTTGGTTTTCACTCGGGTAATATACCAGGCCGTCATGGAAGTAAACAGTACAATTATCACCACCGAAGTAATGGTAATAAAGGTGGTCCAGCCAAATGCTGAGAAAAAACCTGCTCTTTCCACACCACTGGTATAATTCTCCAATCCTGCAAATAATTCTCCTTGGGGAAGTGCAAAAGGCCTGTCACTAATAAAGAAGCGGCCCTTAAAGGAATTCATCAACACAAAGAAAATAGGGGTTACAAAGGCTGCTGCCAATACCAGCAATAACAAAAATAACAAAGCATTCACTAAAGCCTCCTTTTTTTTCATCAGCTTTCCACCTCCTTACGTCTGGTTAGCAAAAGCTGCGCCATAGCGATGCCTGCTACAATAAGAAAAAACAATACTGCCTTTGCCTGTCCTACTCCTTCAAATCCCACCCTATCATAAAAGGTTTTATAAATATCCAAAGCCAGCATGGTGGTTTTACCGGAGGGTCCTCCCCCTGTAAGTGCCAGATTCTGGTCAAACATCTTAAAGGAATTAGAAATAGTTAAGAACAGACAGATTGTAATGGAAGGCATCATCATAGGCAGAGTGACACGAAACAGCCTTTGCAAGTTACCTGCCCCATCCATTCTGGCAGCTTCCAGTACATCCGATGACACATTCTGAAGTCCTGCTATATAAATCACCATAATATAACCTATCATCTGCCAGTTCATAAGAATAATCAATCCCCAGTACCCATACCTGGCATCCATCAGCATAGTCATCCCCATAATCGCAAACACTCCATTAATCATGGATTGCCAGATATACCCCAATACAATACCCCCAATTAGGTTCGGCATAAAAAACAGGGTTCGAAACAGATTCCTGCCGGGCACTTTTCTGGTCAACAGAAGGGCCAACAGAAATCCAAACACATTGATGGTCACAATAGCTATCACTGCAAACAGTACCGTAAAAGCCAGTGCATTTAAGAATCCTTTATTGGAAAATGCCTTTACATAATTATCCAGCCCTACAAATTTCGCATTGGTTACTGTAGTAAACTTACAAAAGGATAAATAGAGTCCCATTATAAAGGGCAGCACAAAGGCAATCAGAAAAGCAATTAAAGTAGGAAGTACAAAAAGCGGGAAATACTTTTTCATAGTTTTTTCCATTATCTCTTCCTCCCTTTATTCTGCCAGTATTTCTTTCTCAGCCTTCCACTGTTCCTGTACTGTCTTTACTACCTGTTCCCACTTCATACTTCCCTGAGCATACTCTAACAAGGCACCACCAAATGCTTCTTTAAAGGTTTGGCTGGGGAATGTGGTAAATATCCAGGGAATAGACACCTTACCCTTTTCCATACTCTTTAACATAGATTTAGCCAATGGGTCTGTCGGCTTATCTTCTTCCGTAAAGGTAGTAAAGGGGGCTATATTTCCCAATTTGTTTACCATATAATCCTTTCCTTTAGGGGAACTGATTAACCAATTCACAAAATCCGCAGTTGCCTTCTGGTCAGCCGTAGTGGCCTGACTGTTGATACAAAAATAATTTTCCGTTCCTACACATAAGCCTTGGTTTTCTTCGCCTTCCAGATCCATATAAAGTGGCAGGAAACCTATATTTTCTTCCTTAACCACATTGCCGGAAACCTCTGCTATCTGTGACCATGCCCAGTTTCCGTTCTGTACCATGGCACATTGTCCCAAAGCAAATTCCGCCATGGAATCGTTCACACCTTTACTTCCCAACATCTTAGGTTCTGTAGTAGAATTCTTTAAATACAAATCAAAAAGCTTCTTAAAATTTTCCTGATATGCAAACTCTATTTCCAGCATATCCACTTCACCATTTTGCTGATACTCTTCATATACCGGCAAATTAGCCAAATGGGTATGCCATCTCCAATCTTCATTGGGTTGCATGGAAGTAGATGCAAACACTCCTTTTATCCCCAACTCATCCTTCTTAGACTGCATATCCTCGGCAACTGCTTTTAAAGTTTCAAAATCTCTTATTTCCTCAACAGAACCGACTTCCGCACCGGTAGTTGCAAAATAGCGGTTCATAATCTCTCTATTGTAAATGATTCCATACCCTTCCATGGTATAGGGCACCCCATAAACACCACCGTCCTCACCCTTAATAGCCAGTTCTTTATCTGAAAGTGCCTGATAAAATTCTGTGCCTGATAAATCGGCACAATAATCCTTCCATGCCTGATAACCTACCGGACCATTTACTTGAAACAGGGTGGGAGCATCCGACTTTACGATCTCTGACTTTAATGTAGATTCATAATTGCCACCGGCTGCCGTTACCACCTTTACCGGCACACCTGTTTCCTGCTCATAACATACAGCAATCTCTTCCCAAACTGAAGCAACCTCTGGTTTGAAATTCATATAATACACGCTGCCTGTATCACTATCCTGCCCTCTGTTTTCACCTTTGCCGCAGCCGGTCAATAACCCTACCGCCATGGCCATACATAGTAACCTTGTAAATCCTTTTGCTCTCATAATTCTTCCTCTCTATGCTTTGCAAAATCCATCCGGGCAGCTGCTCCCATACAAAAAATGACGATACCGGGAGAAGGTGGGGAACTTCATCAGTTCCCCTTTTGACATCTCAAAACAGCCACCTGGAAGGGTTTTAATATCAGTTCCTTTTCCTTCCACTCAACCTGATCATTTGTCAACACTACTTCTTTCTCTTTGGTATCGTCTACGTAAATTTTCTTTTCTTCTTCTGTAAAATTACCTGCTATCAGAAAGTCCTGCTTCTCTCCTCTTCTATAGTAAGCCATCAACCCTTCTTCCGACTCCATATAGGGCTCCACTTCTCCATAAATCAAGGCATCCTCATACTCCGGCTTTCTCCGTAAAGCTGAAAGCTTACGGTAATACTGAAGCACACTATCCGGATTCTCTTCCTGGGCCTTTGCATTGATTCTTACATAATCAGGATTCACTGCCAGCCATGGAGTCCCTGTAGTAAAGCCTGCATTTTCCGTATTATCCCACTGAAAAGGTGTTCGTCCGTTATCCCTGGAATACTGGCTGATAACCTTCATGGCTTCTTCTTTGGTCAAACCTACACGCATACATTCTTCATATTCTGCAATACTACTGATATCATCTATCTGGTCAATATCCGTAAAAGTCATATTCTCCATACCCAGTTCCTGCCCCTGATAGATAAAAGGGATACCCTTTAACAGGAAATACACTGTTCCAAGAAGCTTCTTTCCTTTGTCATTTCTACCGGCCTTGGGTAAATAGTAACTGACTCCTCTGGGTTCATCATGGTTTTCTATAATATTGGAATACATGCCGATTCCTTTTGCCTTCCTCTGACTGTTAAAACAGCATTTCTTGTATGCGTCCACTGTAGGAATCTTACTGTCGTACCACCCCTTGGGGGACTTGCCTTCATTGGTCTGACTGAAATCAAACATGGTGGAGAAGTACCCATTCTCTCCCATGAAATCCGACAACTCTTCTTCCTTTTCATTAAACACCTCTCCCACGGAAAAGGCATTATACTTTTGGAAGGTTTCGTCCCGCATTTCTCCCAAGAATTCACCTACTCCCCTTGCATGATTCACCACCACACTCATGTCACAGGTTCCATCAGTTCTGTCTGCCGGAAAATCACAGAAAGGTAAAGGTTTCTTAATATTGATAATGGCATCCACACGAAATCCACCCAAGCCCTTCTCCAACCACCAGTTCATCATTTTATAGATTTCCTGTCTCACATTGGGATTCTCCCAGTTTAAGTCCGGCTGTTTTTTATGAAAGGAGTGATAATAATACCAATCTGTTCCCGGTAAAGGTTCCCACACAGAACCTCCAAAATAGGAACGCCAGTTACAGGGAAGCTTTCCATTTTCTTTTTTTGCAAAATAGAAATACTTACCGTACTCTCCTTCCGGGTTTTGGCAGGCTTTTTGAAACCACTCATGTTCATCGGAGCAATGATTTACCACCAAATCCATAAGTACATTAATATCACGCTTTTTTGCTTCCTTCAAAAGTTCTTCCATATCCTCCATGGTTCCAAACATGGGGTCTATCTGATAGTAATCTGCTATATCATATCCTTGGTCCGCACAAGGTGATACATATACCGGCGATATCCATAATATCCCGATACCCAGCTTTTGTAAATAGTCCAAATGTTGGATAATCCCCTTTAAATCGCCAATTCCATCCCCATTGGTGTCCTGAAAACTCTTGGGATAAATCTGATATGCGATTTTATTGTGCCACCACTTCTTTTCCATACTGCCCGTCCTTTCCCTTGTTTCCTGCATTTCTTTTGATCAATTTTCTAACATTTCTTACTTATTATGTTTCCGAATCTATTTTATATTCCTTCATATCATTATAACAAATTTCCAGATATTTCTAAAGTCAAAATCAGCACCACCCGTCTAACGGGTGGTTTGCTCTGCGGCTATAAGCCTTTGTTACCGGCCAGCGCCTAAAGACGCTGGCTTTCACTTCGTTCAAGCCTATCGCCTTTGCCGCCTTCGCCACCCCTAGAAGGGGTTATTTA
>JAFXCD010000073.1 GCA_017521605.1 Lachnospiraceae bacterium
AAAGCATAACAACTGGTCACTGGCAACAGATAAAGGGGTGAACCTTCTATCCCCAGGAGAAACACCTTATGAGAATGCGCAGTTTTTATTGTTCTTATGTGCAGTGATTAAGGCGGTGGATGATTATCAGGATCTTCTCCGTCTTTCTGTTGCCACTGCCGGAAATGATCACCGTCTGGGTGCCAATGAAGCACCTCCGGCTGTTGTTTCTATCTTCCTTGGTGATGAATTGAATGGAGTATTGGAAGCGATTGAGACAGATACACCATATGCTGGGGCAGAAAAGACACAGATGAAGCTTGGTGTAGATGTGCTTCCGAAATTCAATCGTGATACCACAGATCGTAACCGTACATCACCTTTTGCATTTACCGGAAACAAATTTGAATTCCGTATGCTAGGTTCCTCTAACAGCATTGCATGTGCCAATATTATGCTGAACAGTGCAGTAGCAGAGAGTTTGAAAATTTATGCAGACAGATTGGAAAAAGCGGAAAACTTTGAGGAAAAGCTGCACGAAATGATTCAGAAGACCATCAAGGATCATAAACATATCATTTTCAACGGTAATGGTTATGATGATACATGGATTCAGGAAGCGACAGAAAAGAGAGGACTTCTTAATTATCGTACGACACCGGATTGTATGCCGCATCTTCTTGACAAAAAGAATGTACAGATGCTGACAGCCCATAAGGTATTCTCTGAGGCAGAGTTGAAATCCAGATGTGAAATTATGCTGGAGAATTATTGTAAGACTGTCCTGATTGAAGCAAATACGATGATTGACATGGCAAAGACCGAGATTGCTCCGGCAGTAAGTGCCTATGCATTGGAACTTGCAAATACGGCTGCAGCGAAAAAGGCAGTGGATGCATCCATTTCCTGTAATTATGAAGCTGGTTTGGTAAGGAAGCTGGCAAGACTGGAAGATCAGATTGCGGTGAAAGTGGATGATTTGGAAGAAGCAGTCATGCAGTTACAGGATGCCGGAAGTATTGAAGCTGAGTCTTATAAGATTCGTGATGTAATCCTGGGTAAAATGGGCGAACTTAGAGTTGCCTGTGATGAGGCGGAAACAATGACGGCAAAGAAATACTGGCCATTCCCAACTTATGGTGATTTATTGTTTGGCGTGAAATAGAATAACTTGATTGGAGGAAAACAATATGGATGGAATTATGAAAGAACTTGTTCATGAAGTGGTATCTACAGAAGTATTCGCTGTATGGTTCCTGATTGGTGCTGCACTGGTATTTTGGATGCAGGCAGGATTTGCGATGGTAGAAGCAGGATTTACCAGAGCAAAAAATACAGGAAACATTATCATGAAGAACCTGATGGATTTTTGTATTGGTACAGTTGTATTTATTTTGATAGGTTTTGGCTTATTGATGGGAGAGGATCTGTTTGGATTTATAGGAAGACCTGGATTTGATCTGTTTACCTCATATGCAGAATTTGATTTTTCAAGCTTTGTATTTAACCTTGTATTTTGTGCGACGACAGCAACGATCGTATCCGGAGCAATGGCAGAACGAACAAAATTCCTTTCTTACTGCATTTATTCCGGTGTGATTTCAGCATTGATTTATCCGATTGAAGCACACTGGATCTGGGGAGGCGGCTGGCTGGCGCAGATAGGTTTCCACGACTTTGCAGGATCCTGTGCGATTCATATGGTTGGTGGAATCTCTGCATTGATTGGTGCAAAGCTTCTTGGACCTCGTATTGGAAAATTTAACAAGGATAAAACAGGAAGGATTGTAAAAGTAAATGCGTTTCCAGGGCATAGCATTGCACTTGGTGCATTAGGTGTATTTATT
>JAFXCD010000074.1 GCA_017521605.1 Lachnospiraceae bacterium
CGTTCTCTGGCATGTGTTAAGAGAGTAGACTGTGACATTGCAATTTCCACAAATGGCGGATATCCTTTGGATCAGAATATTTATCAAGCCGTTAAGGGAATGACTGCTGCAGAAGCAACGCTTCCGGAAGACGGTGTAATCATCATGGTCGCGGGTTGCCGTGATGGTCATGGAGGACAGGATTTCTATGATAATATTGCAAATGTAAAAGATCCGGGAGAATTTCTGGAAAAAGCAATTCATACACCAAGACTGGAGACTGCGCCGGAACAGTGGACTAGCCAGATTCTTGCCAGAATTTTGGTGCATCATAAAGTGATTCTCGTTTCTGATCTTGTAGATCCTAAGCTTGTTTTGGGGTTGCATATGGAACTGGCATCAACAGTGGATGAAGCTTTGGAAAAAGCATTCGCTCTTAAGGGAAAGAATGCAAAGGTCGCTGTCATTCCAGACGGGCTGGGTGTTGTATTAGAAGAACAATAAGAGAAAAATATATGAAAGGATATTAGAGACATGATACATAATATAATGGCAGAGTTCTTAGGAACTGCCCTAATGATTGTTTTTGGTGTTGGAGTTCATTGTGACGAAGTCTTGAATAAAACAAAATATAGAGGAAGCGGACATTTATTTGCGATTACTACATGGGGATTTGGAATTACTATCGTGTTGTTGGTATTTGGAGGAGTCTGCATCAATCCTGCAATGGCTTTCGCACAGGCAATCCTTGGCATGATTCCGTGGAACTGTTTTATACCCTATTGTGTGGCAGAATTTCTCGGAGGACTATGCGGAGCATGCATTGTTTATGTAATGTATGCAGATCATTTTAAAGCGAGCGAAGACGTTGTTGATTTGGTGGCAATCCGAAATATATTTTCTACTAACCCAAATATCCGAAATCTTTCTAGGAATTTCTTTGTGGAAGCTTTTGATACTTTTGTATTTTTGTCATCAGTTCTGGGTATTGAAAGATATTCTGAAAAAATGCTTCCTATCGGAGTGGGAATTTTGGTATGGGCAGTAGGTATGGGACTGGGAGGTCCTACAGGGTTCGCCATGAACCCGGCTCGCGATTTAGGTCCGCGTTTGGCATATACACTACTGCCAATTAAAAATAAGACGGATAATGATTGGCAATACGGATTGCTTGTCCCTGGGATTGCCCCCTTTGTAGGGGCTGTATGTGCGGCATTATTTGCAAGAGGGTTTCTGGGAATTTAATATATAATTTATGATTCAAGATTCCTGCATAAGTTTAGTAAAACTATTTCAGAAAACAGATTAAGTGGATTTCAAAGCCACTTTCATATACTTTGATTGCAGAGGAGACCATATGGTATTTGGAAATTGATAGATGAGAGGAGAAATCGAAATGTATAAAACAACAAAAAAACTTACTTTATCAGCTATGTTTATAGCGGTTGGTATGGTTCTGCCTCTTTTGACAGGACAAATTCAGCAAATTGGAAGTACGTTTCTTCCAATGCATCTTCCGGTTATTCTGTGCGGATTGATATGCGGATGGCAGTACGGAGCATTGATCGGTTTTATTCTTCCGTTTCTGCGTTCGGTTACATTTGGGATGCCGCCTTTGTTCCCGACAGCCATTGCAATGGCATTTGAATTGGCTACCTATGGATTGGTCATAGGATTGATCTATGGACGTTCTCATTGGCAATGTGTGATTTCCCTTTATAGATCTCTGATTGCAGCCATGCTTGCAGGGCGAATTGTTTGGGGAATCGTCCAGATTGTATTGCTTGGGCTTATTGGAAAATCTTTTACATGGCAGATGTTTATAGCAGGTGCCTTGTTAAACGCCGTTCCTGGAATTGTTGTGCAGTTGACATTAATTCCTACTATTATGGTAGCATTGAATCGTACGGGTTTGGTAATTTTTCAGAGAAAACAGCCGTTAGAAAATTTGGCTGTTCGGTAAATAAAAATGCTGATAAAAGATATTGCGCAATTACTTCTAACCGAAATAAAACAGCGAAGCACGTTGGTGCTCGCCATTGACGGCAGATGTGCTGCGGGTAAGACCACCCTTGCAGCACGCCTTGCCGAACTGTGTGATTGTAACGTCATTCATATGGATCATTTTTTCCTGTGCTCGAAACAGAATACAATGGAACGTTTACAACAGGCAGGAGGAAATATGGATTATGTGCGATTTTGTGAAGAGATATTGATTCCATTACATGAAGGACGGAAATTTTCTTACCGCCCTTTCAACTGCCATAAGCAGGAAATGGGAAAACCTATTTTAGTATTTCCTAAAAATCTTACTATCGTGGAAGGCTCTTATTCCTGTCATCCGGTCTTAAAGGATTATTACGATTTATCGGTTTTTCTGGATGTAGAAGCCACAAAACAAATACAACGTATTCGCCTGAGAAACGGTGAGGACGGCGTTCTAATGTTTCAAGAGAGATGGATTCCGATGGAGAACACCTATTTTCATTCGTTCCGTATTCAGGAAAAATGTGATTTATATTTTAAAACTTAAAGAAG
>JAFXCD010000075.1 GCA_017521605.1 Lachnospiraceae bacterium
CATTCTTTAAGCCTGCAAGTTCACCAACACGTAATCCAGTCTTAAATATAAGAAGTAATCCCAAATTCACCATATCAAGGTTTTCTTCTAAATATTCTATAACTCTAGGCAATTCATCAACCATAAACACTTGCTCATCATTTCTACCTTATATAACTTCTTCTGCATATTAATATCAGCAATTGCCTTTTCATACTCTGCTTTCAGTTTCTTTGTTGACTCTACTAACTTTGTGTGTTCCTCACGATACTTCTTAGCCGAATCCACAATCTTCTGATTTTTCATAATAATCTGCTCTAATTCTTCGATTCGCTCCTTCAGAGTTTCACTTTCTTTCTTTAATCTATTAATAATTGTATCATCTTCATTATTCTTTAACGTCAAATTATTTACCTCCACTATAATAGGGCTACACAAACGAGTAGCCCTTAATCAATTAAAATCTCAATTTATCAAAACTTCCTTTACCTGTCATTCTACCAGCAGTCATACTGTCAATAATCTTTTCAAATCTCTTACTGTGTTGCAACTCTGTTATAAACGAATCGGCATCTACAACATTTGGCAACTCGAAACTAAATTGATTATTGTTTGTTACATTACCGTCAACACCCTTACTCATCTCGGGCAACTTAGGTGTCTTAACAATATTACCCCATAATTGGTCTGCACTTAAAGGCATCAAATTAGATGTCAACAGTTCAGAAGTTTCCTTACCATTGATAACTTGCTCTCCACCTTTTAAGTTTAACAACTGAGGTGCTAAAGTAAGTACAGCATTACCATCTTTATCAATGATAATTTCGTTACCATCCTCGCCTACAACAGCCCAACCTTTCTTAGCATTAGGTGTACCAGATGCATAAAATGGTACTGCCTTAATCTTGTCCATCAATTCAGAAATTTTTGCAGCTTTAACATTATTATAAATCTGTACAGCAGGTGAACCACTAACTCCACTTGAAGCATCCTTAGCAGCCTTTTCAGCACGTCTATTTACTTCTACTTCAGCAGCATATCTAGCCATACCCTCATTTGCGAATCCTTGGGAATGACCTACCTTTTCATCTCCAATATAAGCATAATAACCTTTTGGAGTTTTAGGGGTATTTGTTTTTGGTTTATCATCTTTAGGGGTGGTATTACTTGCGGTAGTATTCGTACTTACAGTCACATTACTAGCAGAATTATTAGTAGGATAAGAACTACTCTGACCATTAACAACCGCATTCTGTGCCTGTGCAATACTATTAGCATTAGCAGTAGCGATTTCATTCAACTTACCAATCATAGTCTGCATAGAACCATTAAGACCATTGATAGCAGTAACAACGTTTGTAGTACCAGTAGTAATATTATTTGCAATATTTTCATTAGTGCCTTTTAAGATATCGCCATAAGTACATACAACATCATTTGCAGAGTCCCAAATAGTTTCCATCTGGTCTGAAATTCCATAACCATAGGAATTAGCAGTTTCTTTGATGGTGTTACTGATGGTTTCGGCATTTTTATTAGTTGCGTCAACTGCTTCAGATATTAGACCGTCGATATTGTCGAGACGAGTATTTACCCATTCTTGAGTGTCATCCATAAGAGAGTCTAACAATTGTTGAGAATCCTCTATGAATTTTTCGTATTCGGTCTGTTTCAAATCCTTTTCGGCTTCACTTAATGAAAGTTGGAGTTTTTGAATGGTGCTTCTAGCTTGTTCCGAATTATCGCCAGAATAAGCTTGTAATTGCTTTCTTAAGGATGCGATATTTGAAGTTTTGCTCTCAATATCTCGTTCATAATCAAACAGTGACTTCTCTGCATTTAGTGCCTCCTTATTCTTGTCAATGACTTTCTGTAAGGATTCTAACATTTTGTCATAACCCTCTGAAATAAGGTCAACTATGGCAGATTTTTCATCCATAGCATTCTGAATAGCTTCCTGTTGTAACTCCAACAACTCATTACGTCTATCAACTAACTCCATATCATAAGGGTCTTTAGCCATTTCCGCTTCAATCTTACGCATTTCCTCGGCATAAGTAAGTGCTTGTTCCATGTAGGTATTATAGTTTACCGCATGTAAGCCTTGTACTGCTAAACCTTCATTGGTGATAACACCCTTGTCGGTATGTAAATCTTTGGAATCAAGAACATCAATTAAGAACTCAGCTTCAGTTGTAATATCATTTACAGACTCACGAATCCTATCAAATACTTCCCAACTTAACTGTTGTAAAGTCTGATTGAACTCAACTAACTGTGTTGTAGCATCCTGAAGTTCAAGCTCTACATCATTGATAGCACCCAACATCTCGTACCAGTCGCTACTATATTTTTCGATAGAACCACTCTTAACAGCTTCATCAAAAGCAGACAGAAGAGAAGAGTATTCACCTTGTAACTGTGCAATATTCTCTTGCTGTTTATCTGCCATAGCTTTGTAATAAACTTCACTAGCCATATAGCCAGCAGCTTCAGATTGGTCAACATATCCTTCCACCATAAAAGTATAATGAGTTGTATTAGAAATAAGGTCTTCATACTGCTTGGAAATATTATCAAACTTGGTTTTTGCCAAGTCTGCAAGGTTAGCACGTAAGTCTTCAATAGCATCTGATGCGTCAAGTGCCTTATTGTACCATTCCTCATACTCTGAAATCTGTTCTTGTAGTTTTTCATCAGTAATCGTACTAATATCATAAGCACCGCTACGAACTAAAGCTTTATAACCTTCTGCTAAAGGAATGCTATTAGCCTTTTCCATATAAGCATTATAAGCAGTCATTTGAGCATTGATTTCTTTATTAACCTCTGCCATTTCTTGTGCCAACGCATTATTACGTGTAGACCAATTACGATATGTAGCAGATACTAATTTACCAAGATTGGTTATGTTGCGTTGGATACGAGAGATAAGCGTTTCAATCCAGTCGAAAGT
The DNA here is from genome assembly GCA_017521605.1 of Lachnospiraceae bacterium. Taxonomy (GTDB): domain Bacteria; phylum Bacillota; class Clostridia; order Lachnospirales; family Lachnospiraceae; genus Acetatifactor. The sequence goes on from JAFXCD010000075.1 coordinate 2,936, forward strand.
TTTGGCGGTGTCTTTTGCGGATTTAGAAGATGAACCACCAATGGTCTTAGTTAAATCCGTACTACCGATTTTATCAACCAATTTAAGTTTCTTATGAAGATGTGGTATTTTCTCCATTACTTGATAAGCAAAAAATACTTGATAATAGGGTATTGTATCCTGGTAAGAATCTTTTCCCAGCAGAAGACCTATATGCATTCAATCCGGTTACATTATATGAAAAATTCAATAACCTCGACTCTCTTGATATTTTTGGCTTATCACCATATGGAGATGATAAGTTAATTCAGAAAATTAAATTGATACCTGATTTAACTATCTATGTGTATGATATGATTAATTCTAACGAAACCCTAGAATGGAATAGAATTTTGAACAGGGATTGTTGTAAAGATAGTTCCTTTTTCCCACAATAATAGATATGGCTATGTAATAATTGCTTACTGCATAGCCCATTATAAATCGGATAAACAAATTTAGTGTCATTTATTCTTTGACACATTAACCAACCTTCCCAAAATATATCTCGATATTTATTTATAACATTCAACACGCATATGCCATTATCAATTGCCTCTGAAATGCCCTATTTTCAGTACTTTTCAGCACCCTCTTTTCTCACACATACTGAATATTCTAAAACAGCCAAATTCCCAAGAAAATCAAGCATTTCCCAAGTTTACATCGCAAAATCCCTTTATCGAATAGCATATCGAAAAAGGCAAGGAAATCTATGGTTTTCTATTGCTTACACACCTTTACATAGGGGGATACTTTTACATATAAACCCTTAAGTACCTGCTCATATATACCCATACCCCAAATTTCAGGTAAAAAAATAAGGGATTCACCAAATCGGCAAATCCCAAACTTTTATTAATCTGTAATTTTTATACTGCCTGAACCTATTGTGTTTCCTTTTGTGTCTTCTACCCTTACTTTAAGTGTTCCTTTGGTATCTATACCTTTATCCCACTTTATGCCGCAAATTACTCTAGTTACATCATCTGATAAACCTTTTCCTCCGTCCCATTCATGCTCAAATATCTCCTTTTCACCATTTGGGTATGTAATATATACAACAATTGGTAATCTCTCTCCATATGCACCACTCACTATTTCCACTTGTGCAAATATGTATTTACCTATCGCCATTGAATCAATTGGCTTAGAGGTGCTAGTAGACTGATAAAAATTTACTTTTAGTCTCCATTGATATAATTCATCATAAAGTTCTTTTGCTCCGGGGTAATCAATCTCTGCCAACTCTTTTAATAATGCATATGGATTGAGATTCTTTTCCTTATATACAACTGAACATTCAAATTTTGCATCCAAAAGTTTGGCATCAGCATCCTTATATCCACTTGCCTTTTCAAAATATTTAAAAGAATCATAATACATCTGATTAGCCAATAACTCGCAAGCATAATCATAAGATATATATATAGCAAGTTCATCCGAATCTTTATAGCCTTTTAGTTTATCAAATTCCTCAATAGCTCTACTATATTTACCTTCAGTTAATAGTGACATCGCTAATTGATAATCTACTTCCTTTTGTAATTCAGTACACTCATCAACTATCTTTGAAGAATCCTTATAATCGCCTAACCTTAAAAGTATCTCAGCAGCTTCATCATATTTCTGTTCATTCATCAAAGCTATTGCTTTTTGATAGTCTTTTTCGTTTCGAGTTTCCTCGGTCATCAAAATTCTCTCTTTACTATCTGAGTAATCTCCAAGACTATCCCACACCTCAATCGCTTCTTCGTATTTCATTTCTCCGAAAAACATTTCAGCCTTCTTATATTGAGACTCCAAAGCCATATCCGCAGAATCTTTATAATCTCCAAGTTCCTGAAATGCTATTTGTGCATCGTCAAAAGAACCTTCATTTAAAAGTTTTGATGCTTTATTATACGCAATCGCATTTTCAATAGCTGGTTTAATTACATTTGGAGTAAGTGCTAAAAGAGTTATTACTACTACCGCAACTGGAATAGTAATCATAAGAAACTTGTTTCGTTTTTTCTTTTTTATTGCTTCCCTTTCAAGTCTTTCCTTTTCTGCAATTCGAGCCTTTTCTTCCTCTTCTGCCTTTATTCTTGCCTTTTCTTCTGCTTCAGCTTTTTCCTTAGCCACTCTGGCATCCGCATTAGCCTTTAAAAAATCTAAATCACAGTTAAGAATATTATCTTTACTTGCCCTACAATGATAACACTTCTCAGCACTTGACAGATTAATTGTGCCACAAGTACAATGCCAAATACCTTCTTCTTCCAAATATACATACTCTGCCAATTCACCATATTCCAATTTATATTGCTTAACCAATTCATCATCCAATAATAGCGAATACAGTTTTTTAGGCTCTGACAACTTATTCCAAACATTAGATTCACATTCCCATATTGTGTCATCTTGGAATACTACAGAAAGTATACCTACTTTAATTGTTCTGGTTAATTCATTGGGTAATGTAATTGCTTTATCTTGTCCCCAATATTCTCCTTGAAATACACTTAAGTCTGCATATTGATATTCTTCAATTCCCTGTAGCTCACGTCCAAAAGAATCATATGCTTTTATCTTTATATTAACCGCTTTGATAGTTTTGTTGGTTATGTTCTGAAATTTTAACTGTGCTTTAACCTTATCTTCCTTCGTATCTTTTAATATGGCTTCTGCCGCAATTAATGCAGGTGAACCAACAGAACAATATTTATCATAACTCGAAAAGAGTTTTTCATATCTCTCTGCCATGGTATTTTCTCCTAAATTATAATGGTGGTAATTCATCATCCTCTATTTTAGTATTGCTACTTTGTGTCGGAATACCTTCTACTTTTACTTTGGTATTACTTATTGTTTCCATTATCATTGAAGTTCCTAAACATATGAATCCTGAAATAGCACTACCAATCGCCAACACAAAGAAACCTGTTGCGTAATTACCATTGATTATGTAGTTATAGGCATCCCCACCTACATAGGCATTTACATTCAAACTCGAATAATCTGATGACCGATAATTTGTCATCTTATCATATCCTTTATACAACATAATACCGGCAATAATAAACATAATAACTGCCACTACTTTTAAACCTTTCATATCCGCTTCCTCCTAAGAATATTATCTATCCCTCATTATATTCTTATTAGTAAAAACAATCAAGTACAAGAAAACCATGTATTAGGAGTATTTACAATCAAAAATTAAGCACCTAATATATATAGGGTATACTCCTAACATTAACGAAAAAATAAGGCATACCAGATAAATTAATATCCGATATGCCCTATATATTTCTAATCAGTAATCTCCACAACCCAATTCATCATAGCTCTATAAACCTTGTCTGGAATCTTACCTTTATACTGTTCTGCAATATCCTTAATAAAATCCTCTTTATATACTTTGTATCTTGCAAATGCTTCTTCTACCGTATCAAATGTGCCTAATTTGATTCTATCCCCCATAAATGACATACAAGCTCTATACTTGTTTTTATCCTTATCAAAGTATACCCCTAAAGGATAATCACCTCTGCTCTTTTTGCCATTAGTGAATAATGAGTTTATTAGTTTAGGAACTAAACATACAGTCTCAGGACTATATATTTTATTACCCTTTATCAGTATATCCTTATCAATTTCAAAATTTTCATCTAATGCCTTCCATACTTGAACATGTTCATCGTACCATAACTTGAAATTGCTATAGTTTTTCCATTCTTCACATACAGTACACCCTTCATACTCTGGTTGTAATTCATGAATTGCTTTTGAATAGCACCGATTCATCATATAATGCCATCTTTGATATGACTCACAATAACTATTCTTATACAACAAACCATGATATCCAACTCCATACATAACTGGCTCCATAACCTTTTTACTCCAACTATTAGGCTTATATCGGATATCATTCATTACTTTTAAAATAAACGCTTCTGAATCATCACCTGTATTCACAAAGTGACTCTTTACTATTCTAAATTGTTCTTGATTTAAAGGATATAAGTTTTTATAATAACAGTCTCGTTTATCATATCCTCTGTGCCATATGTAAATATTATTGGCTTTATCCTCATTAACAATAAAAGTCTCCATTACTGCCTTGGGTGCATATAAATATGTTGATTTATATATCCATTTCCCATCAGAAAACACATTCTTTGGTGCAGAATATCTTAACTCGTTATTACAAAAACTCCCACGTAGCAAAGCATATTTGCCATATGTATATCTAATCATTCTTCCATAGTTGGATAACCATGTATCTTTATAATCCATCAACTTCACAAATATTTCATCTGTACCCAAAAGAGTAATATCTAAATCTGTTTTTGATATATCTAGTATTCTTTCCTTATGAATATCCTTGAATTTTCTCTTTGCTATGATTTCAAAATCATCCAAAAAGGTAAACTCTTTTTCTCGTTTCTTTTCTTTATATTCTCTTCCATATTCAACTTCACATGATTTACAATATCCTCTATAATACGGATTACCAAACTGCCCTTTACATAATCTAAAATTCTCTATCGGCAGCAGTCTTCCACACTTATTACATATTTTTCCTTCATCCATTTGTCATGTTTGTCCTTTCCTCAGATTTAGTATCTGAATTCAAAATTATTGCTATTAAATTTGTCAATAAAATTCCTCTTTCAAAGAATAGTCTATATAGCCTACTTTTGAGGCTCTATTTGGCTCATTTAGCCATTTTAGTGTTATTGATGTAAATTTCCTCACCAATCATATTTAGGCACTAAAATAAGCCCTATATCTGCGTTTTAATACACAAATATAAGACTTATTTACATGTCTAACGTATGTGCAAGAAGCTCCTTTCTTGCTTATTTTTCTTTTTGATACCTAGGGTATCACAGGGTATCAACTCCAAATCGCCAAAACCATTGATTTTCCTAGCAAAACTGCCTTTTATAATGGGGTTCGATTCCCCTACGAGCTGCTAATGATTTAAAAAACCTCAATCATATGATTGAGGTTTTTTATTGTTTTATTGTCTCTATTCTATTAATATTGCTCTACAAGGTGCTCCATCTGCACCAGCCAGATTAAGTGGTGCAGCACTAAGCAGATACTTTCCTTCCGGCACATGGGAAAGCACCAGTCCTTCCAATAACACTACTTCTGCTCCCAAAAGAATCAAATGAACCTCCTTTGGTGCATTCTCCGGACCTACCGTCTGACTTTCATTCCCAATAAGCTTAATCCCCTCTTCTGCAAATACTTTTGCTGCTTCAGCTGTTACTGTAGCCTTACCACCAATTAGAATCCTTTCTTGCGCATGTAAAGCAGACGCCTGTATCAAAATCTCTCTTGCATCCTTTGCTGTCACATCACCTTCATGATGTACCACAAAGCAATCCCCCACAAAGGCATCCAAGGATATCTGTTCCAAGGTCTTCCCTTCATCCAGAAAATGATAGGGTGCATCCACATGGGTACCATTATGAGCACACATGCTGATTCTGGTCAGATTGCACATATCCCCCTTCTGTATACTAAGCATTCTTTCTGCTTCCGGGGAGGGGTCCCCCGGAAACACGTTACAAGAAACCACTTCCTGTGATATATCATAAATCATCATAAACATTCCCCATTCGTCCGAATCACCTCTGCATAAAAGAAAGCAGAATCCTTAATGGTTCTTTCCTTAGTTCTGAAATCCACATACACCAGTCCAAAGCGTCTTTCATACCCTTGGGCCCACTCAAAATTATCCAGGATGGACCAATATTGATAGCCGATAACAGGAATTCCTTCGTCTACTGCTTTCTTCAACTCCTTCAGATAGCGATGGATAAAGTCTGTTCTCTGTGGATCATGCACCTTGCCATCCAGCATGACGAAGTCTGCATTGGCCATACCATTTTCCGTAATCAGGATAGGCAGACCATATCTTTCATAATGGAACTTGGTAGCATAATACAAGCACTCCGGTGCAATTGGCCAGTCAAAGGAGGTTCTGGGCTGACCATCAAACACATATGGATTCACCATACCATCGTCCCAATACTGAATCGCTGTATATATATTAAATCCAAAGAAATCCAGTGGTTGATGAATCACCTTCATATCCTCTTCTGACAAAGCATCCCGTAAAAATGCCGGCACCTGACCTAATACGATGGGGTCCGCCCACCAGGTATTGCCATCCACTGCTTCACTTTCGTAGGTGCGTCTTCTGGCTTCTTCCACATCCTCCGGCTTATCTCCCAAAGGCAGGAAACAACTTCCGGTAGGAGCAAAACCAATCTTCGGAGACAATTTTGCAAATTCACGAATGGTCTGTACTGCCCGACCATGACTAAGCATAATATTTCGGGTCACTGCCTTCAAATTCTCCGGTTCCTTAACAAAAGGTGCATGTGTGCCGTTTAAGTAGCCAAAGCCGGCTACCAGCTGGGGCTCATTAATAGTCATCCAGTAGGTCACCTTATCAGAAAGAGCATCCACTACCACCCTGGTATATTCTACAAACGCTTCCACTACCTGCTCTGTTCTCCAACCACCCATTTCATGCATCCACATAGGCTGATCCCAGTGATACAAGGTTACCAGTGGTTCAATTCCGGCTGCCACCAATTCATCTACCAGATTCTTATAAAATTCCAATCCCTTTTCATTTACCACACCCTTGGCACACATAACTCGAGGCCAGCTCACAGAGAAACGATAGGACTTCATGCCCAGCTCCTTCATAATGGCTACATCCTCTTTATACCGATGATAATGGTCGCAAGCAGTCTCTCCATTTTCACCATATCTAACATGCCCTTCTGACAAGGCATCCCAGATACCAAGTGCCTTTCCATCCTCATTATACGCACCCTCTACCTGATAGGCTGCACTGGCACTTCCCCACAAAAACTCCTTACTAAAACCCATAATCCATTCTCCCTTCTTCTCTATATAAATAGTTTAATACCTCAAGCGGGCTTTTTGCCTGCTGAAATTCCTTTTTTCGCTTAGCCGGTTGTGTGGTCCCCTCCTGCAAATACCAAACCGCTTGCACTGCCTTCATACCTATGCTTTCTGCGGTCTCTAATTCATAGTTTCCACCATCACCAACATATAAACATTCCTCAGCCATTACTCCCAACTGTTCCATACACTTTTCGTAAATCTTCACATTCGGTTTCATAACACCCAGCTCACAGGACAAGCAGGCTACATCAAAATATGGAAACAGCTCACTTTCCCGAATCACTTCTGCCTCCTCGTAATAGCAGTTACTGATTAATCCTATGAGAATGCCCTTTTCTTTTAAATTCTGTAACATAGGTATGATTTCCTCATGCAAATGTCTGAAACACTCTACCTTTGTATCTATCCGCTTCTTCACCAATGCGCAAAACAGCTTAGCTGAGTAACGCCCATTTTCCCGCAAAATCCTGCCTACCACTTCCTCCAAAGTCAAAAGACCTATGGTTCTCTCATCATCTGTTGTATCCCAGATTTCACGAAATTTCTTCTCCGGCAAACCTATTTCCTCTGCCATTTGACTACCAAAATACAAGGGACCTGCAAAGTGGGTGATTAAGGTCTCATACATATCAAAAATAACTGCTTTTATCATGGCTTCTCCTTTTCTATCGGAATACTGTCTGATTCACCCCACACCTTTTCTACCAGTACTTTACAATTCTCCAGGGAAAAATCACTATCCTGCTTTATGATTGCATTCTCCGCTGCCAGCTCCTCTGTATAGTCCTCCAAGAACCATACTGTATACTCATCACCCTCTGCAATATGACAAACCAAAGGGATACAATCATATCTTTTTATTACCACCTGTCCTACCTCATCCCTGCCGATTTCCACCTCTGCCAAACCACCTACGCAGCGATTCATCACGCCTTCACCGGTACCTGAGGTACCATTTACAAAATTCCCCAGAGAATAATATACCAGCATCTGGTTTCCATTATCATCCGCAACCCATTTCACCGGTTCTATCACATGGGGATGGGTGCCAAGTACCAAATCCACTCCATTTTCCAAAAAAATCTTGCTCCAACTTTCCTGCTCTGCTGATACTCCCAAACTATATTCCTTACCCCAATGAGGGCATACAATGGTGAAGTCCGCCAGTTTATTCGCCTGTTGCAAATCCTCCACCACCTGTTCCTTCTCAAGATAATTGACCAAATACGGCATATCTGCCGGCGTGGAAATACCATTAGTTCCATAGGTATAATTCAATATGGCAAGCTTCATTCCTTCCTGCTCATAGATATAAATCCTATCTTGTTGTTCTTTACTTTCGTTAATTCCCAGATAAGGGACCTCCGGGTATTGCTCCTTCCAGAAATCCATGCAGTTCATGGCACCCTTTTTTCCTTTATCCAGGGCATGATTGGTGGCATGCAATATCACATCAAAGCCTGCCTCCACTTCTGCCACTCCCAATTCATATGGCGAATTAAAGCAAGGATACCCTGTAAGTCCCATTTGGGTGCCACCCAATATGGTTTCCTGATTCACCAGTGCTAAATCCGCTTCTTGAATTCTATCCTCCACATGCTGAAACAAATGCCCGAACTCGTAGCTACCATCCTCCTGTAAGCCAGACTCCATAACCTTTTCATGCATCAGCATGTCTCCCACCATAGCCAGTGTAATGGTGGGTGGTTCGGGGATAGGTGTAGGTGCCGGAGTAGCCGTCGGTTCCGAAGTGGGTTGTGGAGTCGGTGGTGGGATAGTATCGTCATTTGGTAATGCTTCCTCAGTTTGGGTTTGTAGCACTTCTGAACTATAATTTTTATTCTCCTGTAAATTTCCTGCCTTCCCACAACCGGTTAGGCATAACATGAGCAACAAACTACTTATTAGCAGCTTATTCTTATTAATACTTATCTTTACATACATAAAACATTTCACCCATTAATCTCATCAATTAGCAAGTCTATTGTTAATTCTATGAAATCTTCATTTGTTAAATCAGCCAGCTCCTCACTAAAATCAACCAGATACTCTTCAAACAAACACGATAATAAATTTCGTAACCTCTCCTTTATGGAGTCTTCTATTAGCCAAAAATAGTTTATCAGGTAATACAATGCCCCCATTATACAGTAAGCATACTCATAAGATATTCTACATTCTCCCTCCGCTTCCTGTATTTCCTCATAATACTTCTCACTAATCAACAAAATCTCTTCTTCTGTAAGTAGCTCTGTCTCATCGGCCTCACCAACAACTGCCCCCCCTGTTTCATTACATAACGCAATGTATCTGTTTAACACATCTGCGTCTAAGTTATCTATATTTTCCTCTATATAACTTCTAAGCATTAATAATTCCGAAAACGGTTCCATACTATTTAGTTCTAAAATATGTCGGTAATACTTTTCTAATCTACGCAGTATAATAACTCCCAGACTTCTGGCCTTTGTAGCGTTAATATCACTATTCTCTATACACTCTATTAACTCTGTATAAGTATTCTTCTCTAAACAGTTACCCATTTTCACTTTCTCCTAATGCCTGTCATTATACTCATAAAACATCTCGTCCAATAACTTGTCATACTCTTTCGTGTGTCCAAACGCTGCCTTGAATAATGTTCCTGCATTCTTTATCATCAGTTTAAAGTACAACCAATCTCCCAGATCATCATACTTTCTGGTGGAATTGATTAAGTAGTTTTTCTGAAGCACACCATATTTTTTGCCTTGAGCCATGCCATATTTGTGTAGCTTCTTCGCTGTGTCCACATCCTCAAAAGCTCGCTTGTCCACGAAACCACCGATGGCTTCAAGGGTTTTCTTTTCTGCCCAGAAAATACCACAATACAAGCCAGTTAGCTTGAATCCTGCACGACACATCATATCATTCAAAAACAAAGGGAAGGAGTACCTTTCAAAACGCATAGGAGCACCGCCACCAATGTACTCTCCACTTTTCAGCATGATATATGCCTCCCGTATGGTTCCGGGCGTCATCCGATTGTCGCAATCTATGGTCATTATCACTCTGCCCCGTGCCGCTTGGATACCGGCATTTCGAACTCTGGCAATGCATCTATCCTCATTTTTCACCACTCTGGCACCATTTTCAAGGGCTATTTCCTCTGTCCTATCCGTACACCTATTACAGACTACAATGATTTCCACATTTCCCTTAAAACGTATCGTCGCTTTCTTTATGGATTCTATACACCGTTTCACATATTTCTCTTCATTATGTGCCGGCACAATCACGGATACATGTGTCTTTGACATCTTTCACCTCTTATTCAAAATACTCACTTGCATAATAATCCGATACAAGCTCCACATAAAGCCCGGGTTCCTTTATTCCTTCCGGAAGCGGTTCCTGAAGCAATTCCTCATAGGATTTTGCAAAGATATATACATCTTTAAAGTATGAGGACATATAAAAGGCATCTTCATAAGCTTTCCTTTCTACTTCAGAAAGCTTAGCCGGCACACAAAAAGCAAGTCTGGTTTTCAACAGCTTCCCTTTCATAACCTTTTGCAGTTGAAGTTTGATTACCTTCTCAAATATGGTATA
>JAFXCD010000076.1 GCA_017521605.1 Lachnospiraceae bacterium
AAAAAAAGTAAGTAAAGACAGTGTTAAACTATGCGAGACAACCCAAGTAAAATTGAAAACAGCTGGAAATACCCAAGTTGTGCAGTTTACGGCTGGAAATCGTTATCAATCGCCCAAGAGTGTGCGAAAAAGTCTTAATCGTCTGATGGTAAGCAAGCGTTTTTGGCTGTTAAGTTATTCTTAAGAAAACTTAAGAGATACCTTTCCAAGCAGAATAATTTCACTGCTGGGCAGAGTGACCAAGGTGACAGACCCTCTTGCAGGGGCAACTCGGGCATGTTATGATGAAGAAGAACTACAATCCGGATATCAAGCGTTTCATCAACCAGGATATCCTGACCGGAAGCCTTGACAACAGCCAGAGCCTGAACCGCTACAGCTATGTACAGGGCAACCCGGTAAGCTATACGGACCCCTTCGGTTTATCACCGGTAAATGGCCTGTTTACAGACACCAACAATATCCATACTACCCTCACCGTACTGGGCTTTACCCCGGGACCGGGAGGCGTGGCTGCCGATTTATTGGATGCAGGAATCTATCTGGTGGAGGGCGACCTAAGCGGAACTGCACTGGCATTCCTGGCAGTGTTCTGCGGCAGTGTTGCCCTTACCGGCAAGGCAGCAAAAGCAGGAAAGGCCATGAACAAGGCCAACAAGCTGTCCAACACCTCCCAACTGGTAAACAGAGCCTCCGACATGATGTCCGCCAGCAACAGCTTCATGAGAACTGCCATGAACGGCTCCGACGTCACTCAGGTGGTAAAAGCTGCTAAACAGGGAAGAGTGATTGACAAGCTGAAAAGTGCTGTGACGAGTGCCGCTAATAAGCTCAACCCCAAAACCATCAGCAAAGTGGAACTGGATGACCAGATACGCTTAGTCTCCCAAGGAACACCTAGTGGAAGCATGAGGTATAATTTGCAGTTCTTTGGTGGCGGTTCGACAAAGGGGAAAGGCATAAAGACCAGCTATGGGAAAACAAGTGGAAAAGCATACCAGAGTGGTAGTAAGACAACAAATGACTTGTACTCATTTGGTAATAGTTCAGGACCAAGAGGGGCAAGACCAGCAAAGGACTTTGAAGTTGAAGATTTTGATAGCATTGTAGGTCCAGAAGTTGGTCCATTACCCAAGGGGGCATCTAACTTTTTGGATGTTGAGGATGTGCCTTTAAAAGGACATTATCATAAATTGCCAGCTGGAACGCAGATGCCAGATGGTTTAGATGTTATTGCTGATGGTATAGATGTTGTACCTAATTCGCCGCATGGTGTTGGACATCATACTATTTATCCAACAAGACCGATGACAGTTAATGAATTTAATGAACTATTTAAATCTTTACCATGGCAACCTGGAGGAAACAAAAAATGATAAATATATGTGAGAAGAGGATAATTGATGATGTAGATACAATTCAGGTTGGATGTTATTATGATGTGATTAACTTACACAAATATCCTGAAGAATTAGCTTGTCAAATTCTTAAGAAATTAATAGAGTGGGCATGTCAACCACAGAATGTAACACCAATATTATTAGCACGTAAAAAGATTGATGAAATTAATAAAGATTGGTTAAAACATTGTCTGCTTGATGTGGCTAAAGAATGCATTGATTTTTCAGATTACTGGGAATATAGTCGGTTATTAGAATTAATTGTTTGTGTGATTCCTGAATTAAAATCAGAAGCGCTACAATTATGTGAGGATTCTGAAGATGAAGACATTCGAGAAGTTTTGGAGAATTATAAAGAGACATAATTAAGATATTTTTAATTATATCTCCACATAAGGACGCCCACCACCTAAAAACTTAACCACGGTCTTTAAATTAATCGAAATGGCTCTCACCTATGGTGAGGTGACCCATGAAGATTAATTTAGAGACCTTTAGGGCGAAATTTGCCCTCTGGGTGCACTTAAGGACATTTACAATCAAAACCTGAGATTGAGTTCGAAAACGCTGGTTTCTACGTACTCTTTTCAAAACAATTAAATGTTTTGGAAGGAGTATGTTTTTTATGTATGTAAAAAAGTAAGTAAAGACAGTGTTAAACTATGCGAGACAACCCAAGTAAAATTGAAAACAGCCGGAAATACCCAAGTTGTGCAGTTTACGGCTGGAAATCGTTATCAATCGCCCAAGAGTGTGCGAAAAAGTCTTAATCGTCTGATGGTAAGCAAGCGTTTTTGGCTGTTAAGTTATTCTTAAGAAAACTTAAGAGATACCTT
>JAFXCD010000050.1 GCA_017521605.1 Lachnospiraceae bacterium
AAAGCAAGACAGGCCTGCGTACCGGCATAATCAAATTCCGCTGCCTGACCAATCACAATCGGTCCGGAACCAATGACAAGTATTTTCTTTAAATCAGTTCTTTTCGCCATCTTTCGCTCCCTCCATCATTTCTATAAATTGGTCAAACAAATACGCACTATCCTGAGGTCCCGGTGCACTTTCCGGATGATATTGCACACTGAAAACCTTGTCTTCCTTGCAGGATACTCCTTCCACGGTTCCATCTAACAGGTTTAAATGCGTTACCTCAAGTCCCGTATTTGTAATACTGTCAGCAGCTACCGCGTAAGAATGATTTTGGGAAGTAATCTCAATCTTTCCTGTCAAAAGATTTTTCACCGGATGATTTCCACCTCTATGACCAAACTTTAATTTATAGGTCTTTGCACCATATGCCAGAGAAATAATCTGGTGTCCAAGACAAATACCAAACATGGGATATTTACCGCGTAAACCTCTGACAAGCTGTATCACAGGCTCTACATCTGTTGGATCTCCCGGGCCATTCGACAAAAAAATCCCATCCGGCTTTAACCGTTCAATCTCCTGCAAAGATACATTCCATGGCAAAACAGTCACATTACACTCTTTCCAGTTCAGACTGCGCACAATATTCTGCTTCATGCCACAGTCGATTGCCACTACATGATACTTCGCATTTTGCACAAAATACTGTCTGCTCTCTTTTCTGCTTACTACCGATACTGCGTCCTTTGGAATTTCATACCTTTGAAGTTTATCAAGTCCTTCCTGTAATGAAGTTTTCATATCTGTAATTAAGACTTTTCGACTTCCCAAGTCTCGAATGGAACGAACCAGCTTTCTGGTATCTACTCCGTATATACCCGGAATGTGATATTTCTTCATCACTTCCGACAAGGTATATTTGCTACGGAAATTAGAAGGTCTATCATTATAATCCCTTACTACAAGCCCTCCTATTGTCGGTACTTCAGTTTCAAAATCATCCTCTACAATGCCATAATTACCAATCAATGGATACGCCATTACAACGGTCTGGTAAGTGTAGGATGGATCCGAAATAATCTCCTGATATCCTACTGGGGATGTGTTAAAAACAATTTCCGTTATTCTATCTTCCATGCAACCGAAGCCGTATCCATAGTATTCACTACCATCTTCCAGAATCAGTTTCCTATCAAATTTTTGCATAATAATCACCTCTTACATTTCCGAATGCTGTTACTTTGCAGTCCCATCTCTTTCAGAAAGTTTTCTTTCAAACCGGTCCTTACGAAGATCCGTAGGAATGGTTGTTGGATACTCTCCATTAAAACAAGCAGCACAATAGTCTTTACTGTCTACCATCTGATTCAGTTTTTCAAGCGGCAAATATCCCAAAGAATCCACTCCGATTATTTCCGCAATTTCTTCCATACTATGATAACAGGCAATCAGATTCTCCTCAGAATCAATATCCGTACCATAATAGCAAGGATGCAAAAAAGGTGGTGCAGAAATTCTCATGTGTATCTCCTTTGCACCTGCATCACGCAAAAGTTTTACGATACGCTTACTGGTTGTTCCTCTGACAATAGAATCGTCTATT
>JAFXCD010000012.1 GCA_017521605.1 Lachnospiraceae bacterium
ACCCTCAATCATCCTCACAAGCGCTTCGCGCTTGGAAAACCTTTATCTCGAGAATTTTCAAGGTTGCATTGTTGTTTATTTGTCAAGGTTCTTTTCAACTTCTTCTGAAGTCGTCTGTGTTGTTTCTCACGCGACAGCTTATTTAGAATATCATATGCTTTTCGCTTTGTCAACACATTTTTTAAAAATATTTTTCACCTTTTTTAACTTTCTATTTTTCAGGTGGAACTTTAGTATACCATCTTCATTTTATATTTGTCAATCGCTATATATAGTAGTATATTTTTCTCGATACACAACAAAAAAGTGAAGGAACCACTATCTTATCCCATCACTTTTTTCAACAGCTTATTTCCAATATTATTAGTTATCTTTGTGAAAGTTCCGTTACCACACCAGATACAATTGGTGCCAATAAATTATATTGATATACTAAAGTCAATAACTTGCTTTGTTCCGTATATTCTATAATCATATTTCCAATCATTCCTAATTCAAAATACATGATAAACGTATAAAGGGTCCACAACATAATCAGTACTTCTAACGCTCCTACTACCATGCCCAACAATTTATCACCTGTATGAATGATAGGAAGCTTAGAGATCACTTTTGCCGAAAAGAATACCACCTTTAACAGATGATGGGCAATTCCTACAAAGGACAACAGCAAAACGGTTATAATAATCCCCAGCACCTTCTCCTCCATATAACTATGCAATCCTGCACCTATCAACACTACCACAACACACATGATAAGCAGCGAAATCAAGGAAATAATCTCCTTTACCATACCCTTTTTAAAACCATCAACTATTTTAAAAACCAACAAAACCAAAACAATCAAAAGCATTATATTCATATGTACTTCCTCTTTTCCTAATTTAACTGAATGGTATTAATACTATCTCCTGAAACAAGGATGTATTTAAAACTTTTACCTTTTCCTATTGGCATGAGTAAATCCGCAGAAGTCAAAAAATCTCCTTCAAATTTATTCTTACCACCATAGGTTTGCATCAGACATTCCATATTATTATAAACAACTAAATATTCCTCTGTAAAGAAAATATCATCATATTTCAGATTGAAATAGACGCTTCCCACTTTATTATCCTTATTGGCACTATACACATCCAGCTTATGCTGCTTGTCCATCTGATCTGAGTGCAGCATAATACCAATATACTCTTCATTGTGATATACGCCCTGAATTTCGTCCTCTATAAGATACTGGGTTTTCAATACCGGTTTCTGGTCGCCTTTATATACCAGCATTCTATCCTCGCCTACTGCAATAGCCGTATTACCATTGATAAACTCAATATAAGGAATCAGAGTGTCCGGATATGTATCCGCACTAACGCGATAGTCACTCATATTAGAACCCACTGCACCAAAATTGTGAAATGCAATCTGGGACTTGACTACACCTGCATCTGTATACATACAAACAAGGCCCAATAACTCACCGTTCGGTGAAAGACTGAAATCCACCGGATATCCACTCTGCCCCATGGTCGTCTTTACCTCATAAGCTTTTTTCCCGTCCGGGTCGTATATATATATCCAGGTAACAGCCGTATCAGCCACAGCTACTGCCACACGACCATTTCCTGCCACTGCTATGCTACGTATGGGCATACTGGTCGTTATCTCACAAATCTTCTTGGTAGAATCCAATACATATATAGCTCTGCCATTGTAATCTGCAAAAGCTACTACATCTTCACAAGTAGCAGTTAATATATTCTGCATTTCAAAGGTCTGATTCCACAGCACCTGTCCCTTAGCATTGGTACAATGTGCACCATCATGACTATATGTGAGTATATTTTCTCCCAAGGGCATAATCTCCGATCCTGTTACTCTGTCAAAGGACTGGCTATCTATCAAATCATAAGAGGTATACACATGGTTTTTGTACTGTATATATACGATTCCTACCAATATCAACAGGGCCGCCAATACCAAAAGGAAACGATATACTGCCGACATTTTATGTCTTCTGATTTTATCGCGATAATCCTCTCTACTCTTTTCATCAACCTTCACAGCTCTTAAATGCGTTCTTCTCTTTGCCATATCTGTACTTCCTTATTACTTATTCAACAACAGTATACCACATATTTCTCTAAGGCAATAGAATTTTTTGACCAATTTGTATATTATCCGGATCAGATATACCATTCAATTCACAAATTTCTTTTACATATGACTCACTGCCATACAAACTGGTACTGATTCCTATCAAAGTATCCCCCGTGCGAATGATATAGACATTTCTAACCTGCTCACTTTGAACCGGAGCCTCAGCAGGAACCGGTGTGGATGCCAGAGTAGGAATTGGTGTAAGGACAGGAGCGGGTTCAAGTGTTGGTTCCGGTGTGGGTTCCAATGCCGGCTCCGGCGTGGGTTCCAACATTGGCTCCGGCGTGGGTTCCAACATTGGCTCCGGCGTGGGTTCCAATGTTGGCTCCGGTGTCTGTCCTGTGCTCATCTGAAGTGCAGGTTCCCGGTTCTCTCTCCGAATAGCCTCTGTCAATTGTTCCTCTGCTACCAGTGTATTAATCACTTCATCGCCCATAACAGATATATCTTCTTCCTCTACAGTCTCCTTACTTACCAGTCCGCCCATAAGACTTCTGATGTTCTTCATAACTTCCTGTCCCAGTCCCTCTGTTTGTAATGTAACCACACATACCATACAAAGCAACACAAACATACTGGCCGCCGCAAAACGCATTCCCCTAATTCTGGATTCCGCGTCCGTTAAGGAATATTCCTTCTTTTCTTTCACCTCATGTGGTACTGTATATTCCGAAACCACTGACTTTTCTGCCGTCTGGCTTCTGCGTTCCTCCTGTCGTTGCTTCACCTGCTCAAATTTTTCCTGTTCTACCACTTCCGGTTGCACTTCTTCTGTCCGGTTGTCCAACATATAGGAAAGCATGCTGTCATTCTTTTCATAAAAACAGGCATATCCTTTAACATATCTACAGCAGCCTTGTTCATAAATATGTATCCCCTCTATCATCTCCCCATTCAACAGAAGATATCCTACAAACTCACACTCTCTGAAATATTTATATCGTAATCGTTCAATTTCCTGCTGGTGAGCCTGGGACAAATGGCGCACCTCCCTTTGCAGGAAAGTTAATTTGCAGGCTCCATATATAAAAATATACGTGGTAGCCTGTTCCGTAGAACGTCTTCCATACAATGCCACAGCTATTTCCTTATCCTCAGCAAAGCGATTCATCTGTTTCATATAAGACATCACATAATCTTCCACATATATTTTGCAAGACTTGTCCGCCTCTCCGATTTGCGTAATATTTTTTGGCAATTCCATAAAAATACCTCCCACACTAATGTTAAGTAATCCTTTTTGCTTACTATAACATCAGTCAGGGAGGTATTTTATCATACCTTGTCGAGGGATTCGCGAAAGTTTTCGACAAGGAGGAGGCTCGCGCAGTCTGCTTTCATAAATTTGGATGGTTCTGAATAATTATTCAAATCGATATACAGTTACGGAATCATATTCTGTATCCCCACCAAATACGCAGGAAGGGAATTCCGGAGTATTTATTGTATTGGGATAGAACTGGGTTTCCAGACACAAACCACATCTGCGTCCATAGTCTGCTCCATCCTTTCCCTTTTCGGGTTTTATACAATTACCTGCATAGAACTGAACTCCGGGAAGGGTGGTGTATGTATGCATCACTCTTCCACTAACAGGTGCTACTACAGTAGCAATATGTCTCAACTCACCATTCCAATCATCAATTACCCAGTTATGGTCATAACCCATGGTCAATCTTAACTGTTCTATCTTTTCATTAATCTCCTTACCTATTTCCTTCATCTCTGTGAAATCCATAGGGGTACCCTTTACACTTGCAATCTCACCGGTTGGTATAGCACCTTTTACAACAGGAGTATAGCAGGATGCCTTAAGCATCAGGGAATGTCCTTCGATACTACCTGCCTTATGTCCATCTAAATTGAAATATGTATGATTGGTAGGATTCATAATGGTTTTCTTGTCACTCTTTGCATGATAATGAAGAGTCAAACCATTTTCTTCATCCAAAGTGTATGTAACAGAAAATTCTTTATTACCTGGGAAACCTATATAACCATCTTCGTCAGTAATAGTAAATGTTACGCTGTTTTCACCTACTTCTGCGGCCCAAAGCTTCTTATGATAACCATCTCGGATGTGACTGTGCAGATTATTCGGTCCATCATTTACATCTACCTGATATTCCACGCCATCAATAGTAAATTTTGCATTCGCAATTCTGTTGGCATTGGGACCAATGGTTGCACCGAAAAAGCTACCATTCTTAAGATACCCTGTCAAATCATCATAACCAAGTACCACATCCTCCACATTGCCATTTGCATCAGGTACAAATAAATTAACCAGAATCGCACCGAAATCGGTCACTTCTGCCTTCATACCCTTGCTGTTTTCTAAGGTATAAAGAGTAGCTTCCTGCCCTTCCACACCAAAGTCTCTTTTTGTTACTGCCATCTTTTTGTTCCTCCAACAATTATTAATTTACCTATATCTCCACACGACCTTCTAATGCGCGAAGTAATGTCACTTCATCAATATATTCTAAATCACCGCCAACCGGCACACCACTGGCGATACGGGTCACCTTTACCCCTACCGGCTTAATAAGCTTACTAATATACATAGCAGTGGTTTCTCCCTCAAGACTTGAATTGGTGGCAATAATCACCTCTTCCACATCTCCTTCCAGACGTGCTACCAGCTCTTTCAACTTAATATCCCCGGGACCAATACCCAGCATAGGTGAAATGGCTCCATGAAGCACATGATAAACACCTTCAAACTTGCCGGTCTTTTCATAAGCCGCCAAGTCCCTGCTGTTTTCTACCACCATTATCAGATTGTGATTACGCTTCTGATTGGAGCATACAGGACAAATATCCCTATCCGTTAATGTATAACATTCCTGACAATAGCGAACATTCTCTCTGGCTTCCATCATTACCTTTGCCAGACGGTTCACCTTCTCCTTGGGCATGTGTATCATATGGAAAGCCAGTCTCTGGGCAGACTTGTTGCCGATACCGGGTAATGCTGCCAGTTCCTCTATTAACTTATTGATATGACCACTATACATTTCCATTAGAAAGGAAAGCCTCCCAATCCGCCTGTCATCTTACCCATCATTTCGTTATTGGCATCCTCTGCCAGCTTTAAAGCTTCATTGGTTGCTGCCACGATTAAATCCTGCAGCATTTCAATATCATCAGGATCTACTGCATCTTCTGCCAGCTTCACTCTTACAACTTCTTTCTTACCGGTTACAGTTACTTCTACTGCAGCGCCACCTGCTGTTGCTGTAAATTCCTTAGTCTCCAGCTCCTTCTGTCCTTCCTCCATCTGACGCTGCATTCTCTGTGCCTGCTTCATCAGATTGCTCATATTACCGGGCATTGCACCTCCGGGAAAACCTCCACGTTTTGCCATTTTCAATTTCCTCTCTTTCTATTCTTCCTCTACTTCTATATCCATATGAATTATCTGGGATAAATCCACATAGTTTTCTTTAAATTCCTGTCGACTTCTCACGGATTGTATGGTTACCTCTACTTCCTTGCCCAAAAAGTCCGCAATCACAGTCTCCAGCTGTGCTTTGTTTTCAGGATGCTCCGTAAAATGGTCTGAAGGCGTACCATCCTCCAAAACCACCATCAGTTTATTATCCCCACCCAAACTCAAGTTGGCATTTTTTAAATAAATCCGCATGGGATTGTCCGTATTGCCTATAATGGTTGGCCAATTACTCACGATTTCCTTTACCTCCTCAGGTATGGCCTTGGGCAACTCCGGTCTTTTCTGTGGTGTGGTAGCCGCCATAGACATTGCGCCCTCAGTCATTACCACAGGCACACCATTTTCCACCTTTTCTTCCACATCACGGATACGATCCAGCAATGCTTCTTGAGAAGTCTCCATACTGGGTTTACACAATTTTATCAAAGCAATCTCAACCAAAATACGTTTCTGGGAAGCATATTTGATCTGCCCTGCCAGCTCGGAAAAAATACGAATATATCGGATAATAGTGGACATTTCCACCATTTCTGCCTCTTCTTTTAAACGTACAAGATTATCGGAAGACATATCAATAACATCCTCCAGATTATCAGAGGACTGTACCAACATCAAATTACGCAGATACCAGGAGAAGTCCGTCACAAACTGGGTCAGTTCCCTGCCCTGCATAACGATTTCCTCCAACAGCTTCACACAACCCAGCACATCCTTGTCCAGCACATGGCGAAGTAAACGGCTGAACACTTCCGTATCTACCGCCCCCAACACATCCAGTACCTTATCATAAGTCAACTCACTACCCAGATGAAAAGCTATGCACTGATCTAAAAGGCTTAATGCATCACGCATGGAACCATCTGCTGTCTTAGCGATATAACGCAAAGCCTTTTCCTCCACCTGTACCCCCTCGGCATCGATAAGCTCCTGCATACGACCGGTAATGGTATCAATGGAAATTCGCTTAAAATCATATCTCTGACATCTGGACAAAATAGTAATGGGTAGCTTATGAACCTCAGTGGTAGCCAGAATAAAAATCACATAGGACGGTGGTTCCTCCAAGGTTTTTAACAAGGCATTAAATGCTCCTATGGAAAGCATATGCACCTCGTCGATAATATAAACCTTGTATTTCCCTTCCGCCGGTGAATAGGACACTTCATCCACAATCTCACGAATATTATCTACGCCGTTGTTGGAGGCCGCATCAATTTCAATCACATTCATACTGGCTCCGGCAGCGATAGCCTTACAGGTTCTGCATTCTCCACAGGGGCCATTCTCTGTAGGACTTTCACAGTTTACGGTCTTGGCAAAAATTTTGGCTACCGTAGTTTTACCGGTACCACGAGTACCGGTAAATAAATAGGCATGTCCTATACGATTGGCTCTTATCTGGTTTTTTAAAGTAGTCACTATATGCTCCTGACCCTTGACATCCTCAAAAAGACCGGGACGGAACTTACGGTATAGCGCTGTATAAGACATAAATCACATTCTCCTTGAATCCTTAGTCACCAAAACAGATGCCTAAAAGCTTTGCTTCCTTAATAATGGATGCATCCGGGTCAATCATCTTCAGCTTCCCTGCCACATCTTCCAAAGGCACCTTTACAATTTCACGATTCTTATAGCCTACCATAAAGCCATATTCACCCTTCAAAATCAGGTCGCCGGCTTCTGAACCCAGACGGCTGGCAAATACTCTGTCATAAGGACAGGGGCTTCCGCCACGTTGCATATGACCGGGAACGGTAACACGCACTTCACGACCGGTTTTCTTCTGAATCTGGTCTGCCACTTCATAGGAAACAGAAGGATAAGGATAATTCTTCATCTTCTCCTTATATTCCTTCTTGGACATTTTGGCCGCCTTCTTGGAAATAGCACCCTCTGCCACTGCAATAATGGTAAAACGGCTGCCATTCTTATCGCGCTCTTCTATTTTATCTACTACTTTGTCAATATCATAGGGAATCTCAGGAAGCAGGATAATATCAGCACCACCTGCCATACCGGCATTCAAGGTCAGCCAGCCCACCTTGTGTCCCATCACTTCTACAATAAATACACGTCCATGGGAAGCCGCTGTGGTATGGATACAGTCAATGGCATCCGTTGCAATGTTAACTGCACTCTGGAAACCAAAAGTCATATCTGTGCCCCAAAGGTCATTATCAATAGTCTTTGGCAAAGTAACGATATTTAAACCTTCCTTACGAAGTAAATTGGCGGTCTTGTGAGTACCGTTACCACCCAAAATCACCAGACAATTCAACTGCAACTTATGATAGTTCTGCTTCATGGCATCTACTTTGTCCAAACCATTCTCATCCGGATCCTGTATGGTCTTAAAGGGAGTACGTGAAGTACCTAAAATGGTACCGCCCACAGTTAAAATACCGGAGAAATCCTTACCGGTAAGCATACGGAAATTACCATAAATCAAACCTTTATAGCCTTCCAAAAATCCATAGACTTCCACATCGTCCCTGTTGTTTAAAAGGGTCTTAACTACGCCTCTCATTGCGGCATTCAATGCCTGGCAATCGCCACCACTTGTTAACATACCGATTCTTAACATGCTACGCACCTCCTGATTGATTATAATCAGATTTATTTTACCATAAATCAGGGCATATGTACAATAGGCAATTGGAAACATAATATCCAACCTTAAGACGCCTATGTTTCCAATCGCCTATACCATAAACAAATATTTACTGTCTGTTAAAATAATCAATACCGCCGTTTGCGATATAGTAGGTACGCAGATACCCGTCCTGGGATAATACTACAAATTCGTTAGTTTCTTCTATGAAGTAAACATGGTCGTTGTCCTCTGCCTCCAGCTTGTGCAAAGCATTGGGATTACAGATTACCCTGTTAGCTGCTTCAATATACTCCTCCGGAGTCTCAAAGCCCATTTCGATACCATGCTTCTCAAAATGACTGTCACGTAAACTTTTGGTACGGAACCAGTAATTGGTCAATTCGATTTCGAGCTCTTCTGTGGGAGCCTCTGTTACTACCGGTTCTTTGGTGGGCTTGGGTGTGGCTGTAGCCTTAGGTGCTTCTGTTACCACAGGCTCCTTTGTGGGCTTGAGCGTTTCTGTAGCTTCCGGAACCTTAGTTGCTTCCGGTTCCGCTGTAACCTCCGGCGCTTTCGTCACCTGGGGCTTCTGGGTATCTTCCACCGCCAAGCTTACCTGGGTACTATCTTCATTCGCTCCATTGTTGGGGGCAAGCAGTCCTGTCTTAGATAATACCAAATATAAAACAATTACTAACAGGGTTCCCCCTAATCCTAGCTTCTTTCCGTTCTTTTTCATACTTACTCCTTCTTTCCTACCAATATATTCAGCCAAATACCCTTCTTTACCAATATCAGACCTACCACACATTTCACCAAATCCACCAGCTGGCAAATCAGATACAATGGTATAATCGGCATATTGGTGTAACGACTTAACACATATGCCACCGGAATATTAATACACCATACAAAGGCACTGTCAAATAGGAATGTAATTACTGTCTTGCCACCGGAACGCAAGGTAAAATAGGTGGCATGCATAAAACCATGCAGGGGCATACAAGCCGCTGACACTCGCATAAAGGCCGTTGCCAGTTCTTTTACCTCACCCGTAGTATTGTACAACATTGGGAACAAAGGTGCAAAGAGAATTAATAAGCCGCCCATCACCAGACAGGAAAAGACTGTCAAAGTAATGAGACGATAATCCGCCTCCTTAGCTTCCTCCAACTTACCGGCACCCAAGAGCTGCCCTACTACGATGGACAGGGCACTCCCCATGGCAATAAATACTACATTAAATAAATTGGTGATGGTACTGGAAATATTCAATCCGGCTACTGCATCCAAGCCACGCATGGAATAGCACTGCATCAGCATAGCCATACCGGTTGCCCACATAATTTCGTTCATCATGAGAGGCATACCCTTTTTCAGGATGTTTGCCACCAGATAACCGGGAATCTTCAAAGTCTCATAAGCCCCCTGTATAAAGGGAAGCTTCTCTGCATTACGATGGGTCCAGACAATTACTATGGCCGCCTGTATGTATCGGGAAATCACAGTGGCAATAGCCGCACCCACAACTCCTAATGCCGGGAAGCCCAGATAACCAAAAATCAATAAAGCATTTAGTACCAGATTAATCAACACTGCTGCCACACCGGCCTTCATAGGCACCACAGTTTCCCCACATTCTCGGAGGGTACTGCTGTAAATCTGCTCCACCCCAAAAGGTAACAATCCTACCAGCATCACTGCCAAATACTCTTTTCCATACTTCAGCGCCGCCTGCAATGCTGCTTCATTCTGCTCTTCCCCGTGTAAATACAGCATAATCAATTCTTCGCCCCCAAAGGCAAAAATCAATATACCTAAAATCACCAATCCTAAGCAGGCATATATTTTAAAACGGAAAGTGTTACGCACACCTTTATGATCCTGACAGCCAAAGAACTGTGCCCCGAAAATACCGGCTCCGGATATGGCTCCGAAAATACTGATATTGAATACCATCATCAGTTGGTTTACTATGGCCACTCCGGACATCTGCTCGGTGCCCACACGACCTACCATAATATTATCCAGCAGTCCCACAAAATTGGTAATACCGTTCTGTATAATCATAGGCACTACGATTAGTAGCACCATCTTATAAAAAGCTTTGTCACCCACAAAATAGTGGTACCATTTCTTCTGAGTCATCTTGACGCATCTCCATTTCGTAATTTATACTAAAGTAGTATATCGGAAAGCTTTGAAATTGACAAGGCATTTTGTTGGGAGATTTATATCATGGCGAAGATTAAAAGTGTGGAAGAGAAATATATGAGAGCTGCCTTGCAGCAGGCGAAGAAGGCCCTTGCTTTAGGGGAGGTGCCCATCGGCTGTGTTATCGTGCATGAAGGAAAAATTATCGGCAGAGGATATAATCGTCGAAACACGGACAAGAACACTCTGGCACACGCAGAGATTACGGCCATTAATAAAGCCAGCAAAAAAATCGGGGACTGGCGTCTGGAAGAATGTACCCTTTATGTCACACTGGAGCCCTGCCAAATGTGTGCCGGTGCCATCGTACAAGCCCGGGTAACCGAGGTGGTCATGGGCTGCATGAACCCCAAGGCCGGCTGTGGCGGTTCGATTTTAAACATCCTGGAAATGCCTGAATTCAATCATCAGGTGAAGGTCAGCCGCGGTATCCTGGAACAGGAGTGTAGCGATATTTTGAAATTGTTCTTTACAGAACTTAGAGAACGTAATAAACGTGAGAAGGAACTTAAAAAATTGGCTGAAAGTGGGGACAACTAATTTAGTTAAAACTCAAATTCAAAATCAATATCATACAAATCTACCCATTTCACAAATTCCGGAATTTTACCACTTTCCAGAAATGATATGATGATTTGACATGCCACATCCCTTTGTACATAACTGCATGTAGGTACTTGCATAGGCTCCCCTGCCACTTTGTGGGTAACAGTTTCTATTTCCATCGTTTCATCGCACATTACCAAATAATCCGGATGTCTCATGATAAAAAATCCGTAAGGATCATCATAAAAGAATATAAGACGTTCTTCACACCCCTCCACTTCTATACAGGAATCCCCGCTTCCCTCTTTCCAGTAGGAAGCAGCTTTTTCATATATAATCATTTTTATGAACTCCTTTGTGGGATTTACAACATCCTCTGTAGGACCATAGTAGACTGTGTTTTGACTTACCATCATTTCTCCTTTGTTTCAAGTTTCTACTTTTACCACTTTCAATCTACCTATTAAAAGATATCTTTGCTATAAATTCTTTCAGGCTTTCTGCCACATATACTTTCTCTTTTCGTTCCAAATCATCAAAGTACACTTTTCCATCTGTATTATCTACTACTATTAGATTATTGTTATTTGCTTCAAGCCCTATAGGTATATAACCTATTTCATTAAATATCCTATAATACCCTTGCAACTGTTTTATAAAACCATCCAGTTCTTTTCCCGGAATAACAGGTTCAAGTATAACATTTGTCCCATTATAAAATCCTTTTAAATCAAGAAACCAATATGAATTAAAATATTCCTTAATATCTTGATTAACTACTATTTTATAATCATTTTCAATCGCGGAAAAATCTGTAACAACATCCTTATCCTTTGGCACCCAGCATATATATTCATCCTCATCCATATCACCTACGTACAATATCGGTTGAATGTCCTCATCAAAAGCTATGCGTGGCTCTGTGCCAGTAAAGCTTTTCCACATTTCTATGTACTTATCAAAAAAATCATGTAATGCTGTTTTCATAATGGTCTCCTTTGTAGTTTATTTATAATTTAAATAAAACTCTTTATATTTCTTATCACACTTTCTAAAACATCTACCGGAAGATTTCAGTCCTGTGACTTCTTCTACAATCGTCCTTCCAAAGCATCCATCCTTTCCACACTTTGCAAATATCTCTATTGCATGATTTATTGTCTTTTCCGTGATTTTACCGGAAAAGGATAATAGTTTGTTTTGAATGTCCACTTTTGCACTTTCAATGTCCACTTCTCTTTCAAACACTCCGCTAATATGCATGGAACGATGATGAAGCTCGTTTTTCTCATCTAACAGCAAATTTCTTAAAAACAACTCCAAATATTTTGTTGTCTCATGAACGCCGTTTTTTAAATCATTATAATTTGCTCTAACAAGTGCATTTCTGAAAAATCACGCATTTTCCGCAAAAATATCGTTGGTTGCATCAAATCCAAGAGTTCGTAAATACTTGATAAAGAATACTGCAATGTTTATTCTCTAATCTAAAGTTTGTTTTTATGTAAAATGCTCCCAACTAATCTTTTTCCCACATTCCACGCATTGAAATTTCGCACTGAAATCATCGCTTCCCATGTAGCAACAAAAGTCATCACAACATACCGGCCAAATATCTTCATTCGTATCAAAATTATGACTAACCCCCGGCGTACAATACTTCAAAGTCTGCCTTTTCTCTATTGCTATATCTTCAATTTCATCAATAAACTCATTGTTAAAGACAATATTTTTTTCGTGTGCCGCCCTTCCGTTTGCCAAACATTCACCGCAAAAGCGTTCTCTATCCTCTGTATAGACAATCAACTTTCCATCTTCATAGGCATGTCCTACATAAAAGTCGATATTTTCCTTCCCACAAACACAACACTTTTCATCTGTCTGTGCAGATATGAAATAATCCTTCAACTCTTTCTTTGCCACATATTTAAATTTGGGAAGCTTTTTGCTTTGTCTGCTCGGTCTGATTCTTACAAGCTTTCTTGTGTTAGAAAGATAGCTATAACGCTTCAAAGCTTTCTTATCTTTGCTATTATACACTTGCTCAAAACATCTGAATGCATTGTTAAAATCATCTACATTTTCGTAACAGGTGGAAAGTAACATATAATACTTCTTATCCTCTTTAGCCAGACCTTCTAATTCGTCTATCAGTTCGTAAAAAGCTTCCAAATTTTTGTCCGTTGTTAACCCTTTGAGAGAACTGATGAACCCAATAACCTTTTTATTATACATCTTATATGTATCCGTATTTTCCTGTTTATTAGAATCCTTTGCGTTTTCTTTTTTAATGCTTCCTTTTGGTGCTCTTTCAGCAACTATTTCATCCGATAGCTTTTTAAACTCAAAACCTATCATTCCGGCAGACTCCACCGCCTCCTTGAATGCATCTGAACATGCTACGAGATAATCATCCATATGGGTGATTCTAAATAAATGCTTGCCTTCCAAGTCACCCTTCACAAAACATAGCTTCGTATAAAATTGTATTGTATCCGGTGCTCCCTTGTATACCTTGTACTCCGAACGCTCCATATCCAAGCAATCCACATACTCTAAAGGATTCGCTATTATGTACCCCTCCTGCTTACACTGAAAGGGCAAACATTCTATTGTGTCACTTGCATAATCCTGAAATATTTTCAGTGCCCGTTCACTCAAAACAAAGTAAGCAGCATCAAAGCTGAGTGCATCCGAATACGCAAGCTTGGTCCTTTTCTCATCAATATACAAACTTAATGTAGGATCCCAATGGTCAGCCATAGCCTCTCCACACAGAAAACCATCCAGTTTTTTATATTCCTTTTCCTTCGCAGTTAAAATAATATTTTCATCCCGTCTGGTACCAATCTGCCATACATTCATAGAGCTGTTCCTCCATTACATACTTTGGGTCTGATACCCCTAAATTTCTTCTTGCAATGCATTCATAAAGCTTATCAATGAGTCTGACAGTACACAAACATGTCTTTCAGGATTTTCACCATATTCAAACTCATGATTATAGTAGTATCTTCTATTGTCAGTTCCTTTTTGGTATTAAGCATCTCATTATTGTACATTTTTGTTTCCTTCCCTAGTCATACTCCTGACACATAAACTTAAAATCTGCCGCCTTATCCACAAGTGCAGCTCCTTCTTCCTCTATCATCTGCGTCATAATATCTACTGCCAATTGGAAATAATCATCTTCATCATTATCTGCACACGAAATAAGTATTGCCAGTTTGCCATTGTCCCCTGCCAAACTTTCCGCTCTGTAGTCCCCACAGCTATCTCCTATATCCTTGTATTGCGGATACTTCTCTTGAAGAGCATTTTTCTCTGCCTCCGTACCTATCTTAGCATGGAAATCCATATACTCTCCATCATTAAAATACTCCACAAACAATCTGGAAACCTTCTCCTTACACAGCGCGATTTTCTCAAGAATTACCTTGGCATTCTCTCTGGCAAAAGATTCCACTATCTGCAGGGTATCCGCCGCATCCTCATAATGAATATACAAAATTGCCTCCTTGCCATTCTTTTGTATAGTAAGCAGCTTCAGACAACCTTTTGCATCATAAATACCCTGTAAGGTGTTGTCAAGTAGCTCCTTACTTATCTGATACAGCCTAATTTCTCCACCGTATTTCCTATCCGGCAATCTATAAGTGACAATATCGCCATAATCACTGTGATTTAGCACAAGTATATTATCTCCCATATCTTTCAATTCATTAATCTTATATGTACCTTCCTTGTATTTCAAAGGAATGTTGTAGGTTATTTCCATTGAATACCACTCTCCTCTACTAACCTTAAAACCTCTTATTCATTTTCTTCATGATGCTTACGTATTCGCTTTACTATTTTTATTGCAGGCAAAATAGAAAACCTTTGTGTCACATCCAATATTTTCTCCAACAATAAATTCCCCAGACCAATAACAATAAAAGCTACCAGGAATGATAAGAATTCATGTAAACCCGGATTATCTCCTAAATATTTTCCCACCACAGACGCATCCACAGCTTCAATAATATCTACAAAAATATCAAAGACTATCAGATATCCAAAGAAGTACAGGATATTCACTATCATTGGCACACAAAAAAATATGATAAAAGCTACACCTACTATAATAACAACAATTCCAATAATCAACTTTATTACCGTATTCTGATTCATCCCCTGCAAAAAATCCAAAAGCATGTCCTCTGCTTTATACATATTGTTTTGGAGAAACATCATCAAAAAACAAAGGGGGTAGAACATCACATTATTGTAAAAGTGAAACGTCAATACTTTCTCCACCTTACCACTTACAGGATTCATAAACTTCTCTAATATTTTCTGTAAAAGGTACGAGAAGTAGGTGACTAACGCCGCCGGTATGAAAATCCCATAATGTACAATTGCTGCCATATCCGCAACACCAAAGTATAAAATATCCAAGGGAAATAATTCTATAAAGTGATTCCCTGATAGAACCTCCGGTATATAATCTTCCAGAAATCCACCGCTTGCCATTTCCTTTTCCCACTCAATCATATATGAATTGTTCCTACCATAATTCACAAATGGCGGAAATATATTGTTCAACATATATGCCACAACATACAATATCAAACCTATCAAAACAACCTTGTGTTTTTTTAGATAATTTATAAATCTGTTACCACTCTGCATAACCAACCATCCCCCTATTGCTTCACAAACACACTCTTCGGCTGTTTACATATGGGGCAGATATAGTCCTCAGCCAGCTCTTCAAAAGGTATCTCTCCATCGTACTCATAGCCGCAAACGCTACACACATACTTCTCCTTAGCAGGTACTGCTGATTCCTCTGCAATATAAGTAGGTGCATTCTTGGGACTCTTGCCCTTTATGACATTGTGGTAGTAAGCATAGGTCATAGGATCATCCTCCTTCAGGATGTCTGCATCCAGCACCTTGCCCAGGAATACGGTGTGGGTAGAGGTTTCCATTTTATCCACCACCTCACAGGTGATATAGGCGCAGGCATCTGCAATCACCGGCATATAGCCTTTTACAGCCATTTCCACTTCATCAAATTTGTTGTTATCTCTACCACTCTTAAAGCCGAACACACCGATGGTAGAAGGGGCAGATTTCTCTCCCAGGATAGAGATAGCGAAACGACCGCTTTCCTGTATACACTTGTTCGTATAATTGTCATGATTGATGCTTACCGCGATGGTAGCGGGCTCAGAAGTAATCTGCATGGCACTGTTGGCGGTACAGCCTGTTGGCCTGCCGTTATCCCAAGTACTTACTACATACACTCCATAAGATAATTGTCTAAATGCATTCTTGTTCATATTTTTCCTCCATTCTATTCTCTAACTGAAATGACTTGTTCATATAAATCCAATCCAAAGCTGGTCAGCTCCGGCTCTCCGGCCACCATTTTATAGGTTCTGGTGCCGTCCTCTAAACGCTGGGCACTTAGGAAAACTGCCTTCTCCCAGTCCTCTGCGTATACCTTTTTGGCAAAGGTCAACAGATGGGTTACCGTCAGCACCTTAACTCCGGCCTCTGTAAAGGCCTTTATTATATCATATGCAATCTCGGAGCCTTCCTCCTCAGTTGTTGTAGCAAATGATTCATTTAAAAGCACCATGGACTCCGGTTGTAATCCTTCCACAATTCTATGGATACGGCCCAGCTCCTCGTCCAAACGTCCACTATTCATGGCCATATCCTCTCTTCGTACAAAGTGAGTAAAAAGGTGGGTGAAAATACCGCTGGAAAAACGCTTCGCAGCCACAAACATGCCACTTTGCAGCATGACCTGGGCAATCCCCATACTTCGCAGGAAGGTGGATTTACCACCCTGATTGGCACCGGTTACCACCAACAGCAGCTTATCCTTAAATTCACAATCATTACCTACCGGCATTCTACGGTTATACAATGCCATGGACAATTCCACCAGATTAGTAAACTCCATATCTTCCGTCTTAGATACATTGGGGTAGCAAACCGGCAGTCCGATTTGCTGACAGCGCTCATAAAGATTGACACAGCCCATATAAAAAGCACTTTGTACCAAAAGCACCTCAAAGAAACGTTTACAGTTCTGTGAAAAGCCCTGCATATATTCAAAGACTCTGCCTACGGCTGCAATCTTTAGCTGCTCCAGATTGTCCAGGGTCTGTTCGTCTGTAATAATCACCATAGGTTCCTTGGATAAGGCTACCTTCACACGGTCCAGCATGGTTTTGGAGGCCGTATGTCGGCCAATATTTACTTCCCGGGAGCCTATCTGCTCCAGCTTCATCTGCTCCAGCTTCAGACCACTTCCCGGTGCACATTCCATAACAATAGCCGGCTGGGTGGTTTTGTTATAGTAATGCTTCACATCCACATCTTCATCATTACAGAAGAAGCGTATATCGGACATAATCCCCCGCACCTGCAACTCCCACTCATCATTATAACTCTCAACCATCATTTCACAAAACTTTAGCAGACCTTCTGAGTGAAAATTCCCACTATAGCTTCTGCAAAGTTCCTTCAAATCTGTCAGGGCGTCCAGAAAGAGCTTCATCAATCGTACTTCAAACAGCAAAGTCCGGGCTGTATTGGCATTGCCACCTTTTTCTCTCTCCTTTTTTCCCAGCTTTCTCCACTTCTCCATCAAGTCCTTGTTGATTTCATAGAACCTTGTCCCAAACTCAGTATTCCCCAAGAAATCCTTTAATACGCTTTGTCTGTATGCAATCTCCTCTGCTCTTTCAAGGGGAGTCATCATCACTCGCTGCATGGCTCTGCGGATATCCTCATCCACCTCTGCTCCCTGAGCCCCTTTACGATTTCTGGCTTCCTTGCTGATAGCGGCATTCTCAAACAATACCTTTAGCCCCAAATCCGACACCATACCGGTAGAATCCTGATAGGAATCGGTCTTGCCAAATTCCCGGTCGTTATAAAGCAAATACCCACTAAACATGACTGACTCCTCCCTTCTGTGCAACATAATCCTTCAAGCGTACCTGCAATTCCTCATAAGTCAGCTGATACTTGCCGGCTATGTCTCCTGCATATCCACTACTTTCTGCCCGGCTACGCAAAATCTTAAAGGTTCGACGATGCTCACTGCTCCCATCCAGCATGGCTACCATATGCACCACACCTTTGGTATCTTCACCCAGTGCACGCAAATGGGTCACATACACACCATGGCAATCTCTTTTCATAAAGTAATCCAACACCTTGGCACCCATGATACAACCATCATAATGGGCCGCCGTGGTAAACAATTCATTGATAATTACAAAGGACTTCTCACAGCCCTTATTCATAATGGGAGCCAGTCTACGCAGCTCCTCCATCAGCTTACCCTGACCGCTTTCCATACTTTCCTCCACGGAAAAATGAGTTACCAGCCTATCAAAATAGGGAATCTTCGCTCTTTTTGCATTTACATCCAGACCCATCTTGGTGAAGTATATTAACTGTCCTAAGCTTCTGGCAAAGGTGGTTTTTCCTCCCTGATTAGGGCCATTTACAATAAAAAACTGTTCTCCCTTACCGTAAGTAAAATCGTTGCTTACCACTTCTTTTTCTGCAGGATAATTCACACAGGTCAACGCCAGATCATAAACCTCCTTGCCTTCCACCAATCCTTCTTCTACCAACACAGGTGTACTGAATATTGCACCCTGTGCTTCCCATTCCTTCTGGAATGCATAGTATACCAGATAAAACTGTACTTCCTTCTCCAACTGCAGTATCCGGGGATTCTTGTACTCCTGATACTTTTCTGCAAAGGTGGCAATCTCCATCTCCAGCTTTGGGTACTTACCAAAAAAGGTCTGAAGTAAGCGCCTCTCCAAACGTGTTAGGAACAAATCCCCTGTAAAAGGACTGTGCATGCTACCCTTCTCTACGCACGTATATTCCTTAAAGCATTCTGTCAACAAATCCTCATAAGTACCCTCCTGAGCCATTGGTGAAATACGTAGCTTGTTACCATTTATTTCCAATGTGAATTTCGTACCGGTCAGCAGCTCCCAAATATCATAAGCCTCCTTCTGCATCCGGATAAAGGAGGGTTCTTTACACATTTCCTCCAAAAAGACTTGTAACTCTTTTAGACCGGAAGCTGTGATCTCCTTCTTCTCTATCCCTGACTCCAGCTCCTGCTTCAGCTCCAAAATCGCCTTACAATAAAAATAAACGGACTCCAACTGCCAACAGGCTCCCTGTAAAGGTTCCCCTGAGAAAGTAGGGGATAATTCCTTGTCTGCTGACCTACGCATGTCCGCCGAAAACTGCATAAATCTATCATATAAAAAGGGCTTTTTCACATCCCCATAAATCTCCTGACGATATGCCAAATCCCCTTTGGTAGGAAAAACATAAAAATACTCCTTCACTGTATAATCCGGTGAGCATTTCTGAATCCGGTTTACCACCTGGTCAAGATTCAAATCCACAAAAAAATCAGGTTGCTTTCTTCCCTGCACTTCTTCAGGCATTGAAGTTCCTAAAATGCTGATAAACGCCATAATACACCCCCAAAAAGCAATAGTTTTCTAACAAAAATTTTATCATATTATTTGTCAAAATACCACTTAATTTGTACTATGCAAATAAGGATTTCGCAAATTGGCTTGTTCAAATACTTTCCTCTGTAAATATTCCCTTGACAAAGCGCCCCAGAAAGGATACACTATAAAAGCCGTACATTGTCGGACCTCCGATGCAATGATGAAGTCTGGTCTTACGCAATGGGAATCTACGAACCGTGTCAGGTTGGGAACAAAGCAGCACTAAGTAGAACCTCCCATGTGCCGTAAGGGTGCCGGATGGAGTTGTATCGGAACCGCATGTACGGTATTTTAATGCATCGGTTAAAAACCAAGCAGATATTTGTTTTTAACCGATATATTAACGACCAAATCACAAGCAGCATAGCTGCGTCGTCTGGAATCCTTGATTTCAGACGGATTTCGGAGTGTCACCTCCAAGAAAGGAATTCCCATGCGCGTAACATCCCCACTATTATCCAATTGTACTCTCTGTCCCAGGCAATGTGGTGTTGACCGCACCGCAGGTCAGATTGGCTATTGTGGCATGTCCGGCGATTTACTGGTAGCAAGAGCGGCCCTCCATATGTGGGAAGAACCTTGTATTTCTGCTAATGTAGGATCCGGCACGGTGTTCTTCAGTGGTTGCAATCTGAAATGTGTATTTTGCCAGAATCATTCTATTGCTTTAGGCGATTGCGGTAAACCTATTACCGTACAGAGGCTGGCTGAAATTTTTTTGGAATTACAACAAAAAGGAGCCGCCAATATTAATCTGGTGACTCCTACACATTATATTCCTCAAATCCGGGAAGCCCTTCTCCATGCAAAAGAGAATGGGCTGATACTTCCCATTGTTTATAACACCGGCAGTTATGAAAGCGTAGAATCCCTCCGACTTTTAGAAGGATTGGTGGACATATATCTGCCGGACTTAAAATATTATTCTACAGAACTAAGCTCCACCCATTCCCATGCGTCCGATTACTTCCAAGTTGCCACAGTGGCAATCGATGAAATGTATCGTCAAGCAGGTAAACCGGTTTTTAACAAAAACACCGGCATACTGCAAAAGGGAATAATCGTCCGACACTTACTTCTCCCCGGACAAACCAAGGATTCCAAGAAAATCCTTCGCTATCTCTATGAAACCTATGGGGATAATATCTATATCAGTATCATGAAC
Source organism: Lachnospiraceae bacterium (assembly GCA_017521605.1). Taxonomy (GTDB): domain Bacteria; phylum Bacillota; class Clostridia; order Lachnospirales; family Lachnospiraceae; genus Acetatifactor. The sequence continues at coordinate 20,697 of JAFXCD010000012.1, forward strand.
CAATATACACCCCTGCCTCATGTGACACACATACCTGATCTAAACCGTAAGGTAACGGCCGAAGAATATGACAAGATTGTCAACTTCGCCATTCGTTTAGGTATTACTAATGCCTTCATCCAGGAAGGCGAAACCGCCACCGAAAGCTTCATTCCACCATTTGATTTGGAGGGGGTGTAGATGTCGGCTAGGTACCCCGCAAATGAACCGGGTAGCATATGTGTCCTATAAAGAACTCTTGCAAAACGTCGGCCCTTAGCGAGGTCAAGCCACTTGTGGCTTCGAGCTTAGTGCCGCTACGTTTTGGACGAAGCGAAAGCGGGTTCGTATAGGATATATATGCTACCCGGTTCATTTGCGGCCTTTTGGAATCCTATATCTCCACCGGTATCATATAGTATCCGAAATCTCCGTTTTTGGCAGGTTCCGCCTTCCCTTCAAAGCTTTCAAAACCGAAAAGGATGGCTACCTGCTTTTCTTTGGCATAAAAATTACCGGGTGCTCCTATGTAATGTTGCTCCTGTCCACGTACAAACTCCTTGGTTAAAATCAGATGCTGATAATTATAGAACCCATGAAGTAAAAAGCTATTAGATACCAGAGAGTAACATTCACTTGACAATACCACCAAATCCTCCGGCTTAAGCTTCAAATATTCTCTCCTGTCTTCAAAAGGTCTTATATGTGGATACATCTCCCAAAGCTGTTGCCACTTGGTGGATGCTAAAACTTTGGCAGGGTATGCCTCATGCCTTTCCTCCGCCTGTTCCTTGTATTCCTCCCGGGGCATCTGTAACGCCAACATTGGTTTCTCCTTTTCATCTAAAGGTGGAACTTCCAGCACTATAGCCCCCAGTTCCGGTTCCTGTCTCGGTGTATCTGTAGCTTCCAGTTCCGGTTTTATTTGCAATGCTTCTTTCACCTTCGGCTCCTTCTCTACACCTTCCTTTATTTCCACTTTTTCCTTTATATTACAACACAAATATCTGGCATCCTTCAACAGGATTTTGATCTTCTGCAGGTCATCATACCCGATTCCATCCACAAAATCTTTACCATCAAATGCCTCAAACACTACACTTCCTTTGCCTTGCTCAATGTACATTTCTCCCAGCACTGCTTCCCTTTCTTCACTTACCAAAAGGATTTGTACATTGCCATCATCCGTTGTGGGAAGCCTATCTGCATTAATCTGTAAACTTATCTGTGTATCCCGTATCTCCAACTTCACAAAACCGGCATTCTGCAAGCTTACCCCCTGCTCTACCAATTCCAAATACTTAATCTTTCTATCATAGCGCATAAAAATACCCCCTAATAAACTAAAGTGTCTATCACTTTAATATATTAAGGGGTTGTCTCTTTTATACCACTAATAGCTCAGAGTATCTAAATATTTCATATAATTGGCCACCATCAATGCAATCTTGAAAGTTAACGCATCATCAAAATTCCTTAAATCCAAGCCCGTTGACTTCTGTATCTTCTCAATACGATAAACCAGTGTATTTCTATGTACAAATAATTGTCTGGAAGTCTCCGATACATTTAAATTGTTCTCAAAGAACTTATTAATGGTTGTCAAAGTTTCTTCATCAAAATCAATGAGACTGATATCACCAAAAATCTCATCAATAAAGATTCTGCAAAGATTTACAGGCAACTGATAAATCAATCGTCCGATACCCAAGGTGCTGTAGGCAATTACATTTTTCTCTGCATAGAAAATTTTACCCACATCTAATGCCATCTTTGCTTCCTTGTAAGACTTGGAAACATCCTTTAGCTCCTGCACAACGGTACCAAAAGCAACCTTTACATTCATCATGGCTTCTGCATTCATCATAGCCACAATAGTGTCTGCTACCGACACCAAATCCTCGTGTTCACTGTCACTTTCCATTTGCTTAATAAGTATAATATTAGCCTCATCCACTGCTGTAATATAGTCACCACTCTGGTTTGAAAACATACCCTTCAGCAATTCCGTAGCCATAACATCCTTTTCACCCTTGATTTCAATCAAATATACTGCTCTGGGTGCTGTTACCTCCACATGGAGCTTCTTGGCACGATTATAGATATCTACCAACAGCAGATTGTCCAATAATAAATTCTGGAAGAAATTGTTTCTATCGAAACGCTCCTTGTAGGCAATTGCCAGATTGTGTATCTGGGAAACGGCAATCTTACCCACCATATAAGCATCATCACTTCCGCCCCTCGCTACTATTACAAACAGAAGCTCTCCTTCATCCCAAACCTTCAATAAATGATTGCTACCAATCACCTGGCTGTCTGCCGGAGAGGATGCAAAATCACCAATCAGGCCGGTATTGATATCTTTCATATCCGCAGTTGTAGCCATTACTGCACCCATGGGGTCATATACACACAAATCCACTTTTGTAATTGCTCTTAATTCTTCTATACTGGTCTGAATTACCTGACTCGATAACATATATCCTCCATTTCCTTATTTCCTCTAATAAAGGAAAAAAGAGGTACTGTTTCCAGCACCTCTGTAATAATAACTAGTTTGTAATAATCTGCTCGGTCTCTTTGTCGAATACGTGAATCTTTTCAACATCAAGTGCGAACTTAACAACATCACCAGGTCTTGCAGTAGTACGAGAATCTACTCTTGCAGTCATAGGGAATACATCC
>JAFXCD010000077.1 GCA_017521605.1 Lachnospiraceae bacterium
ACCCTCAATCATCCTCACAAGCGCTTCGCGCTTGGAAAACCTTTATCTCGAGAATTTTCAAGGTTGCATTGTTGTTTATTTGTCAAGGTTCTTTTCAACTTCTTCTGAAGTCGTCTGTGTTGTTTCTCACGCGACAGCTTACTTAGAATATCATATGCTTTTCGCTTTGTCAACAACTTTTTTAAATTATTTTTTATTGCTTGTCGAAGTTTGTTTTTCCTTCTTCGTTTACCTCAGCAACGAATCTGAGTATATCACCCTAATTTCACTTTGTCAACACCTATTTTTTATTTTTTTTGAACATTTTGTACAATTCATCTTTTTACAAGCCTCTCCTATTAAGTCATAAAACATTCAAGCACTAAAATTCCATCTATATCCTAATCAGTTCATATTGCCACCTTTTGACAAATCATCCTAAACAATATATAATTTTACATACTGTACGGAGGTAGTTTATGCAAAGGAAAATTGCTTTTTTTGATATTGACGGAACCCTGACATCGGAAGTAGATGGTTCCATACCTGTTAGTGCTATTCAATCCATACAAGAGGCACGAGCTAATGGTCATTTGATGTTTATTAATACCGGCCGCTGTTTTCAAAATGTAGAGCAGCGTTTTCGGGATATTGGTTTTGATGGTTATGTATGCGGTTGCGGAACCAATATTTACTGTGATGGCAGGGATGTTTTTTATCACCCACAAAATCACGAAACTATTATGATAATTTTAGAGGTTGCCAGAAAAACAGATGTGGATATTCTTTTTGAGTCACGGAAAGAGGTTTGTTTTGATTTAAGCCGTCCCCTTCATCATCCCAAAGCAGTATATCATTATGAAGTTTTTCTACGGAATGGATATCACATGCCGGAGGATTTGGAGAATCCCAACTTCTTTTCCGACAAATTTGTAATATGGTACGAATCAACGGAACAACTTACTGCTTTTCGTAAAATCAGTGATAGATGGTTTGATTGTATCGATAGAGGGGGAACCTTTCGAGAATTTGTACCACGTGGTTTTTCCAAAGCCACAGGCATTCAATTTGTTTTAAACCACTATGCTATTTCACCTGATAATGCTTATGCATTGGGCGATAGCAATAACGACTTAACCATGCTTTCCTACTTGAAAAACAGTATTGCCATGGGAAATGCACAGCCACCTACGTTAAAAGAACAAGTAGCCTATGTAACCACTAATGCAAGCCAAGACGGAATCAAAAATGCATTAAAACATTTCCATTTTATATAAAGAACATACTATATCAATATCATTCATGAAAAGGGGAATTTATTATGAAAATGCTATGGAAACTTACCAAAGAAGCTGCCCGATACAAAGGACTCTATGTACTGGCCATTTTATCTACCTTAGGATTGACCGTGGTCAACCTGACTGCACCCAAAGTATTATCCGCCATGACCGGTGTGGTAGAACAGGGTGTGGACGAAGCAGCTCTGGACAGGATTATGAAATTTGCGTTTACTTTATTATTATTGTATATGCTACGCATCCTGTTTCGCTTTTTAAGCAATTATCTGGCTCACAAAGCTGCATGGCATCTGGTAGGTGATTTAAGAATTCGACTTTACAACAAGTTACAAAGCCTGGACTTAGGCTTCTTTCATGACAAACAAACCGGTGATTTGATGAGCCGTGTGGTAAATGATACAAGGGACTTTGAGCTTCTATATGCCCATATGATTCCTGACATCATCACAAATCTGGTAACCTTTATAGGTGTGTTAGTCATATTACTTACTATCAACTGGAAGCTGGCACTGATTACCTGTTGTCCTATTCCACTTATCTTACTGTCCGGTGTGATTTTTGCCAAAATTGTACGTCCCTTTTTCCGTGCCTCACAAAAGTGCATGGGTGAACTAAATGCCCAGCTTCAGGATAGTTTATCCGGATTACATGAAATCCAATCCTTTGGTCAGGAAGCTTACGAGAGTGAAAAATTAAATACCAAAAACTTTGAACAAGTTGCTGCCATGCTACGTGCATTACGTGCCAGTGCCATATTTCATCCCTGCGTAGAGTTTTTATCCTCTGCCGGTACTATTCTGGTTGTTTTCTTTGGTGGCTATCTTGCATATAAGGACCAGCTATCTGTGGCTGATATTGTTGCCTTTGTGCTTTACCTGTCCTTATTCTACGCTCCGGTTTCCGGACTTGCCAATCTGCTGGAAAGTCTTCAGCAATCTTTGGCCGGTGCCGAACGTGTTACTCTGATTTTAGATACTCCTTCTGCCATTGAAGATGCAGAAGATGCTAAGGATATTGGCAAAGTAGAAGGTTCCATTACCTTTGAAAACGTAAGCTTTCATTATAGTAATGAAATACCTGTACTTAAAAACATTTCCTTTGACTGTAAACCGGGTATGATGGTTGCTTTGGTTGGCCCTACGGGTGTGGGCAAAACTACTGCTACACAGTTAATTTCCAGATTCTATGACCCAATAGAAGGCCGCATCCTTGTTGATGGCAAAGATATCCGCACGGTAACTTTGGAAAGCTTACGTCATAATATTTCACCGGTATTACAGGATACTTTCCTTTTCAATGGAACAATTGCAGAAAACATCGGTTATGCAAAACCGGATGCTACAAAACAGGAAATTGTGGAGGCTGCTAAAGCAGCTAATATTCATGAGGATATTTTACATATGCCGGAACAATACGAAACCAAAGTAGGAGAACGTGGTCTTCGTCTTTCAGGTGGTCAGAAACAACGTGTTGCCATTGCCAGAGCAATATTACGTCAATCGCCTATTATTGTTTTGGATGAAGCAACTGCTTCCGTAGATGTGCAGACAGAAAGACAAATCCAAAAAGCAATTAAAAACCTTGCAGGCAAGCGTACCATCATCGCCATAGCTCATCGCCTTTCTACCATTAAAGAGGCAGACTTAATATTGGTTATTCATGAAGGTGAAATTATTGAGCGCGGAACTCATGAAGAATTACTATCACAAAAAGGCTTCTACTATAATTTACAATTAGCACAAGAATAATGACAAAAAATCCCCTGCCGGGGTATGTAATGCTCTATACAAACCCAGCAGGGGACCTTTGTCTTTATTCATCACTTTATTGGGATCATTCCCTGTCCCATTTCACTTTGTACATACAGACATATCTCTTCTGCCTGCTCCAATTTCTCTTTTTCCACTTCTGTTAATACAACTACCCTCTGTGACTGGTCAGAATCCAGAATCCCCAGATATGTAGTTAAATCATTACTGAGCATGGTTACCATACAGTTTAATTGTATATTATCCAATCGCAAAGCATACTGAATATTATTTTGCAACATGTCTACACTTTGTTTTTGTGAACCATCATTTATCAATACCAAGTCACACACAAATAACACCTTGCCCTCTGTTGCCTCAATCACCAACTCCTGTGACATTTCATCAACATACTGCTCTTCTGTACGACAAGCCACATACTCTATAGAAATATTATCATCCAACCCCAAAGCAGCATGTACATTTCCCACCGTTTCAGTCCCAGATTCTTCACCAATTAAATCGATTACCGGAGTATCCTGTGTTTCGTCCATCCCTGCAGGTGATTGTGTAGTTACCGGCTTAGGCGACTTTGTAGCTTCCGGTTCTTGTTCCAACATATCCAAATCCACCAGTCGACTATTTTGGTTGGTATCATATTTCAATAACAATTGTACAGCATATTCACTAATTGCTTCTCTCTGAGTCTCTGTCAAATCCGGAATCTGACTCCCGCAACCGGTCAATGTCAAAACCAACAGCATAACCGGACAAACCAGCTTTCTTAATCGTTTTATCATTCTTTGACACTCCTCCCTATCTGCACCTTAAGCTCCTCTTCAAGTATCTGTCAAAAATAAATATTCACTATATTTATCGACATCTGCCTTATGACAGTTTACTACTAATCGCACACCATTTTCAAGATATTCCTGTTCCAAAACTGTAGCATTTTCCATAAAATAAGACACTACACTTCCCTTATCATAGGGAAACAAAAAGCTTACATCTTTATTATTAGCATACACTTGTTGCTTAATCAAGTCTATCAACTCTTCAATTCCTACACTGTTTACTGCTGACATGTAGATTTGCTTATCATGTATATGTGGTAACTCTTCCATATTTGACTCCGCTTTATTATATACTATCAACATGGGAATATTACCGGCTCCCAGCTCCTTTAAGGTTTCCCTGGTAACATCCATTTGCAAACGATGCTGTGGGTCTGAAAAATCCACTACCTGCACCAACAAATCCGCATATCGCACTTCTTCCAATGTAGAGTGGAATGCCTTAACTAACCCATGTGGCAGTTTATGAATAAACCCTACTGTATCTACCAGAAAGAATGGCTTATTATCCCCTGTTTCTATGGTTCTTACAGATGTTTCCAATGTAGCAAAAAGCATATCCTTCTCTAATACCTTCTTCTCCTCATTGCCATTATAAGCTTCTACCATACGATTCATTACCGTTGACTTTCCTGCGTTGGTATAGCCCACTAAAGCCACTTGAGGCACGCGGGAATTCATACGTTTTTTACGCTGTGTCTGTCTATCCACTTCCACGGCATCCAGTTCCTTGCGTAGCTCACTGATACGATGTTCTATTTTTCGACGATCCAACTCCAGTTTTTTCTCACCGGTACCTTTATTACTCATACTGCCGCTGGCGCCACCCTGACGGCTCAATGCTTCATGCATCCCCACTAATCTGGGTAATAAATATTGTAATCGTGCTGTTTCTACCTGTAGTTTAGCCTCTCTGGTCTGTGCCCGAATAGCAAATATATCCAAAATCAAGGTGGTTCTGTCTAATATGGGCATATCCAATGCATCCTGTAAATTGCGCATCTGTGACGGCGACAACGCATTATCAAAAATCACCACTTGTGCCTCACATTCTACTATAAACTCTCTGATTTCTGCCACTTTTCCGGTTCCCACATATAAGGCTTTATTTATAGTAGCCATCTTCTGAGTTATCAGTCCTACTACCCGCATATTACAAGCCTCTGCCAGACTTTTCAATTCCTCCATGGAACGTTCAAAGTCCACCTCTTCTCCGGTATCTACTCCTACCAAAAGAGCTCTTTCTTTATTATCTTCTATCATCTTTTCCTCCGATTATGCTTCATTCACCAATTCCAATTCAAACCAGGACAAGACACCATTGGAATAATTGTCCACCCCATACTTTTGATTCATGGTTTCCATAATTGCCTTAACAATAGATAATCCCACTCCGTTTCCTCCATATTCTCTGGTTCTTGCCTTATCTACTTTATAAAATTTCTCCCAGATATGTTCCAGACTTTCCTCCGGTATCTGCTGTCCGGTATTAAATACACTGATGCGTACCTTTCCTTCCTTCTTCTCAAAACGGATATCTATCACCTTTTCTCCTTCACAGTGATTTACAGCATTGGTAAAATAATTCATAAATACCTCTTCCGTCTTAAATTCATCTGCCCACACATAAATAGGTGCTGTTTCCTGCATCTTTACATGAATGTTATTCTGCTTAATCAATATATTGGCAGACTGCAGATAGTTCTGTATTAATGTTACCACATCAAATCGCTCCATACTAACCACATCATTACCAAACTCTAACTGATTTAAGGTCAAAAGCTTCTTAACCATGGTATTCATTTTTTCTGCTTCATCAATAATCACTTCACAGTAAAAATCCCTGCTTTCTATATCATCATATATACCCTCCATCAGTCCTTCTGCATAGCCCTGTATCAATGCAATAGGCGTTTTTAACTCGTGAGATACGTTAGCAAGAAATTCTTTACGCATCTCTTCCATCTTCTCTTTCTTTTCAATATCCTTTTGCAACTCATTATTGGCTGTTTTCAAATCTGAAATATTACGTTCCAAAGACTCTGAAAGCTTATTTATATTTTCTCCCAACAAGGCAACTTCCGTTACATTACGTCCCTGATATTTTACATCAAAATCCAATCTTGTCATTCGTTCAGAGATATCCGCCAATTCCCAAATAGGCTTTACCATACGAGTGGTTACAATCCAAACCACTACACAACCAACCAAAATGGCCACCACACCCACATAACCAAGAAATCGATTTGATATAATCACACTATCCCTAATATTTTGTACAGCTGTAGAAATAATAAACCACTGACCACTTTCCAATGTACCAAACATTTCAATATATTCTGTATTGGTCCGAATATCAAGTGATTTAAATATAGTATTTAAATCCGGAGAATCCTTATCATCAAAAAAAGTAAGACGGAACACATATTGCATTAACTTATCATGCAGTTCCTTGGTATTTAAAGTAGCTGAAAACACCTGTCTTTGATTTACATCTACCACCTGAATATTCATACTGTATCGATATGCAAAATCAAACATTTTTTCTTGAAATGCTTCCGTTTCCAAGGTCTGATTCTGTCCGGCCTGCTCCAGCCATTCATAGGCAGTTTGAACATTCTTATACTTTTCCTTTTCGTAATAACGTTCCAAAAACTTATCGTTAATCAGCCAGCAGCAAAACAAAGTGCCTATTAACAAAGTCAGTGTTACTACAACAATCTGTACTCTGATGGATATTTTCATTGCCTTACCTTTCATTAATCACAATTACCCACTTTTGCATCTGCCCAAGGACTACCCAAATCACACCTGCCGTGATGATAAGCCTCTTTTACAGCTTCTGAGGACTGCTCTTCATCCACTAATACTTTAATCCTGCTGACTCCGGCAGTTGTTTTTTCATCTAACATTCTGATGATTTCATCAATTTCCATGTCACCCTCCATACCATTCAATACAATGGCGTTATTCTTCTATCTTGTATCCATAACCCCAGATGGTCTTAATAACATCACCTGCTTCACCCAATTCTGCATACTTCTTACCTTTTAGCTTGCTACGAAGTTTTTTTACATGTGTATCAATGGTACGCGCATCACCAAAATAATCATAATTCCACACACTGTTAAGTATCTTTTCACGGGAAAGTGCTATTCCCTTATTTTCCATAAAATATACTAACAATTCAAACTCTTTGTAACTTAGGGTTACTGCTTCTTCATCAACCCACACCTGATGGGCAGCCTTGTCTACCTTGATTCGTCCACATTCCAAACAACCGTTCTGAGAAAGTGCATTGGTTCTACGCAAAATAGCCTCGATACGTGCCACTAAAATCTTTGGACTAAAGGGCTTTGAAATATACTCATCCACGCCCAGACTAAAGCCCAGCAACTCATCCTTTTCATCAGACCTGGCTGTTAGCATGATAATCGGCACTTTAGAATACGCACGAATATCCCTGCATACCTGCCATCCATCCAACTTAGGCATCATTACATCCAACACAATTAGTGCAATATCTTTTTCCTTAAAGAAGATATCCTCTGCTTCTTCGCCATCCCCGGCTTCCAATACTTCATAATTGTTTTTTACCAAAAAATCCTTTACCAGTTTCCGCATTCTGCTTTCATCATCAACCACTAATATTTTCAGTTTATCCATAGTTTTTCTCCCTGTGTTTACCATACACATACCATTTATTTACCAAATATTATAGCAATCAATTATGTCAAAACTGTGAAATTCCTTATTGTTCCTGCTTTCCCAGCTCTCTTTCCTGTTCACGCACCTGATTTTCCCGTTCTGTCAATTCTTGCTCCCAAGCTGCATATTTATTTTCTATGGAAATTCTATAATTTATCATGTTAGGCGTTTCACTCTGTAATGTAACCCAAAACATAATAATCAATGCAATTACCAGAATTACATTTAACAATATTGATATCTTATGATTGGATTTTAAAATTTCCTTCCGTTTTTGGGTAGCATTCCTAATGCTGTTGAGTTCCGTTCTTTTCTCAGGTATGGTACGGTCACAAGGTGTATCCACAGGAATGTAAGGAATTCTTCCTTTATCCAAATTTACTTTATTCATCAAAAAATCCTGCATTTTTTTCAAATATATCATTCCTATAGGTGTCTTGAAGGTTCTCTCCTCTATTAACTTTTGTAAAACTGCCAATATCTGTTCCGGATTCTGATAATTCAGTTTCTTTTCCAAATATTCGATTTGCATTCTCTCTTTATCTGCCAAATTAGCATCTGCTCCATTCAAGAAAAGAAATCCCCCTACTTCCACTCCCTGCATATTCTTATCATCCATGTAAATATTCTCCTTTGATGAAAGGCTGAACTCCTCATGGAATTCAGCCTTTTGATATACTTAAATTACTCCTATTCAGAATTACATGCCTAGGAAATTTTTTACTACCTGCTGCATTTCTTCCACTTCACAAATATTATTGTGACGAATCTGAGCATTTCTAATCTCCTCAATGGCTTTAGGAACCTCTACGTTAGCCAGCTTACACAACTCATCCACCAATGCAAAATCTTCCATGGAAGCATACTTTTCATCAATGGCTTCCATAACACTTCTGGTGAACTTATAAGGACTTGCTGTTGATGCAATCACTGTCTTGGTAGTGTCTCCGGTTTCCTTTACATACTTATCATAAACACTTGCTGCAACTGCAGTATGGGTATCAATCACATATCCACAATCTTCATACAGATTCTTGATGGTTTCTGCGGTTTCTGCTTCTGAAGCATAATTACCATAGAAATCCTGAAGCTGCGCTTTCATCTCATCTGTAATCTCATACTTTCCTGTTCCGTTTAAAGCACTCATTAATGCTGCATTCTTTGTTGCATCGTTACCCGCGATACGATAAATCAATCTTTCCAAATTGCTGGAAATCAAAATATCCATAGAAGGAGATGTTGTCAGCATAAACTCTCTGTTACGGTCATAGGTACCGGTACTAAAGAAATCATATAACACCTTATTATCATTAGAAGCACAAATCAGCTTTTCAATGGGAAGCCCCATGTTCTTTGCATAAAATGCTGCCAAAATATTACCAAAGTTACCGGTTGGAACTACAACATTAATCTTTTCTCCGACCCCAATCTTTCCTTCTGCTAAAAGCTGCACATATGCATAAACATAATAAACAATCTGAGGAACCAGACGTCCGATGTTAATGGAATTAGCAGATGAGAACTGGAATCCCTTTTCTGCCATCTCTTTAGCCAGTTCCTTATCAGAAAAAATCTTCTTTACACCGGTCTGGGCATCATCAAAATTACCATGGATACCTACTACAAAGGTATTATCCCCCTTCTGGGTCACCATCTGCTTTTCCTGAATTGGACTCACACCATTCTTAGGATAAAATACAATAATTCTTGTTCCTTCTACCTCAGCAAAACCTGCCAATGCAGCTTTTCCGGTATCGCCAGAGGTTGCTGTCAAAATAACAATTTCATTCTGGATATTATTCTTCTTGGCAGAAGTAATCAACAAATGAGGCAAAATAGAAAGTGCCATATCCTTAAACGCAATAGTTGAACCATGGAAAAGCTCCAAATAGTAAGCCCCCCTTGCCTCTACTAATGGCGCTATCACTTCTGTATCAAACTTATCATCATAGGCTTTCTTAATACAGCTCTTTAACTCTTCTTCCGTAAAATCAGTCAAAAACAGCTTCATCACTTCGTAAGCCACTTCCTGATAAGTCATCTTAGACAATTCTTCCACACTTTTGTCCAATGCCGGAATATGATCCGGTACAAAAAGGCCTCCATCATCAGATAATCCTTTTAATATTGCTGTTGACGCTTTCACCGGATTTCCCGTACTTCTGGTGCTATTATATAAAACTTCCATCGTATTTCCTCCATATGTATTCACTCGTGATATCGCTATCAGTTTCTGCACTCGCAAACCCCCTCTCCGGGTTCTGCACTCGCAAACCCCCTCTCCGGGTTCTGCACTCGCAACCCCCCTCTCCGGGTTCTGCACTCGCAAACCCCCTCTCCGGGTTCTGCACTCGCAACCCCCCTCTCCGGGTTCTGCACTCGCAAACCCGCACTTCGTGCTAATTGTCCGCTTCCGCGGACTGTTTGCTCGTTCTCGCGGCAAAAAAACAAATGCCGACTTCGTCGTCGCTTGTTTTTCTTGCTCGCGGACATTATAGCATATAATATTTGTAAACGCAACTCACTCTGCGAAAAATTCGTGTTCACCGTGGGTAAAGAGGTAATCCAACTTTTCATCAAACCAACGCATATTATCGACTTCTGCATATTTTCTGGCAGCAAAGTATAACGCTCCCCCTGATACATCTTCTCCGGCCAAAGCTCTATTTACCGCTGAAACTGTTTCTTCACTGATTTCCACCTTCCAAAATCGTCCATTAGCTACTGGTGAAAATTGTGTCACACCTTTATTCTTTTGAAAAATCACTTCTGTAATTGTATTGGGAAACTCTTCGTCCTTCACTCTGTTTAAAACCACATTGGCAACCAGAAGCTTTCCCGTTTCATCCTCTCCGGAAGCTTCAGCCTCCACAATCCGTAATAAATTCTTATAATCTTCCTCTGTAAACCACCTGAGGTTATCCTGCTTCGGGCGTTGCAATACCCGGTATGTAACAACTCTCTGCTGAGAACTGCTTTGCATATTAATTTCCATGGTACTTCTTTCTTTATCTGCCAGCACTATCTGATTCAATTTTATTTCGTATATACTCTTTACTCTATCCCCCTGCCGAGTATTCGATAACAACATGCTACAATATACTGCCAAAAATAACATCTGCAACATTAATATCCCGCCAATTGCCTTTTTATACATACTTCTTTCCTTCCCTTCCAAGAATTGCATTCTATTACTATTTTATGAAGCTAGTCCACAAAATATATCTAAAATCTGTCCATTCTTTGAAAAATATGATATACTGTTGATGTATTATCTATGAAAGAAAGGTGGCTCCACATGGAATCCAATCATTTGGAAGGTGTTTATAAAGCAACCCGTAAAGACGGAGAAATCTATTATCGTTCCTCCCTGACATATCGTCGTAAACACATTAGTCTGGGAAGCTATCATAATGAACTGTTAGCCCATCTGGCTTATCGTACCGGTTCCGGCATTTTGGCAGAAAATTCCACTATTTCTCTGGATGATTATCAGCCCACCAGCGTACTCTCCTTTGACAAATGGGTTACACTGATTAACTTTCGCGACAATGGCATTTATCTGGGACATCCTATCTATGTACGCCCCAAATTCTTTTATTACTATCTGACATCGGATTGTATCTTAAAGTTTGATTCGGACGACCTGTTTTACTACTCTTCTCACAAAATTATGCGAAGAGGAAATCATTATTTCGTAGCAGACTATGGTATGCAGGTGAATATTGCCTCCCGGTATGGTATTAAGAATTATGCGGTACCAGGAGTGGATTTCATTTTTCGCAATGGTGACACTACTGATTTTCGTCGAGAAAATCTGGAAATCCGAAATGCTTATCATGGAGTTCGGTCTATCCTCAAAAAAGGATTGTGCCGATATGCAGTACGCATTCATATAAATGGCTATTACAGGGTAGGTATTTATAATGATATAACCACAGCAGCTATTGCATACAACAAGGCCGTCGATATATTACATCAAAACGGCCTCAAAAAGAATTTCTCTATGAATTATGTGGACTCTGTAAGTCCCAGTCAATATGCAGAAATTTACTCCCGACTTAAAATTTCTTCTAAAATAATTGATTATCGCCCTGATACCTGATGTATCAGGGTTTTATTTTTCAGTATAATCAATAAAGCTGATATTTAAATCCACTTTACCGGACACACCTTCCACCTTTCCCTGGTTGGTATATTGCCACATGGAAAACTGATATGGATAATCCGGAATGTCCGAATAATCTGCCAGCCAAATGTCATATCCCACCAATCTACCCAGATCAATTTTAGTCAAAAGCCATTCCTTCTTTCCATAAATCATGGGTGTATATCCTTCCAGCTCTACTTCTTCCAGAAAGGCCTGTGTAATTAAGGTTTTCTCCTCTTTGGAAAGCTGTTCCACTCGTGCAGTATCATTTTCTACATATTCCATATCAAAAACCACCGGATAATTCACTTCATAATCCTGTATGTATTCCAGAACCATCCGGGCTTCTTCTTCTGCTTCTTCAATGGTAACTGCCTGGGAGAAAAAGTACACACCAATATCTAAGCCTGCATCGGTAGCTCTCTTTATATTCTCCTGGAAATAGGAATCCAAAACCAGCTGCCCGGTACCGTATCCTCTGGCCCCTACCCGTAACATACAGAAATCAATTCCGGCTTTTTTCAGCTTGGCAAAATCTACATATTCCTGATATTTAGACAAATCCACACCTACAAAAGAGAGTTCCTTCCCATCTTCATAGTACTTTAAAATATCTTCCTTTTTAACCAGTTTCGTGAAATCATATGAATGCTTTTGCAAGTCAGGATCGATTTCAATCCACTCTTCCTCACCTTCATCATTGATGATTTTTGTATGCTTTCCATCAGTGGCCGGATCTTCTGCTATGGGTTCAGGAGTGGCTTCCAACACCGGTTCCGGAGTAGTTTCAGGATATTTCTCCCAAAAATCAAAATCCTCCGGTGTTAACGTAGATGTACTTTGTTCCACTATCTCCTGCTCTACCCCAGCGTCCTCACCAGCCAATACTGCCGGCTCATCTTTTTTCTCAAACCGGTCTCTGTTTATCCACAACACCAATACTACAATTGCTGTTATAAATATAAGTGCTATTATAACCGGACTGATTCTTTCCGATTCATATCCATCATCAGGTAATCTCATGTTCTCTTTCCTTTACCGTTGTTACAATGGCTTTCTTGGGACATTTTGTTACACATGCACCACAAGAAGTACATTTTTCATAATCAATAATTGCATGGAAATTCTCTACTTTAATCGCTTCAGACGGGCAATTTTTTACACAAATACCACATCCGATACATGCCACATCACAAGCCTTCATGGCAACAGGTCCTTTGTCCGTGGAACTACAAGCCACCATGGTTGTAGCCTTTTTCGGCACCATGGAAATAATATGCTTGGGACAAATAGCTACACATTTACCACAGGCTTTACACTTTTCCTTATCCACTACTGCCACTCCATTTACAATATGAATAGCATCAAAAGGACACACTTTGACACAGGTTCCATACCCTAAGCAGCCACTGTTACAAGCCTTGGGACCGCCATTAGGCACAAATCCCATCATGCGACAATCCTCTGCTCCGGTATAATCATAATCTACCTTTGCTTTATCACAATCTCCTTGGCAATGAACATATGCTACCATAGGTTCTGTACTTTCTGCAGTTACACCCATTATTTCTGCAATTTTATTACCAACTTCCTCTCCGCCTACCGGACAGGCGTTTGTTACTGCTTCTCCTTTAGCAATAGCAGCCGCCAGACCGGAACATCCGGCAAAGCCGCAACCACCACAATTATTACCGGGTAGTACAGCCAAAACAGCTTCTTCCCTGGGATCCACTTCCACCTTAAATTTAATACCGGCAATGCCCAGAAACAGTCCGATAAACAATCCGATAGCACCTACAATAAGTGCTGCGATTAAAATTCCTTGTACGCTCATTTCCGGCCTCCTTATAACAATCCCGAGAATCCACAGAAAGCGATTGCCATAAGTCCTGCTGTAAGCAATACGGTAGGCATTCCCTTAAAGGGCTCTGGTATATCATTGTATTCCAGCTTTTCGCGTATACCTGCCAAAATAATAATTGAAATAGTAAAACCAACAGATGTTGCAAAACCATTTACGATTCCCATTACTATTCCATACTCTTTCTGCACATTGGTCAACGCAACACCCAATACTGCACAGTTGGTGGTAATCAATGGCAGATACACTCCCAAAGATTCATATAAAGAAGGAATTGCTTTTCGTAAAAACATTTCCACAAACTGAACCAAAGCTGCAATCACCAAGATAAAACAAATAGTCTGTAAATACTCAATATGGAGAGGCTTCAAAATAAATTTATATATAAGCCCTGCCACTGCACTGGCCAATGTAATAACAAATATAACAGCTATCCCCATACCTGCTGCAGTATTAGTTTTTTTGGACACTCCCAAGAAAGGACACAAACCCAGAAACTGACTTAATACTACATTACTAACCAAAGAGGAGCTAATCAATATAATCAACAAATCTTTTACTTCATTCATACCTTAGTCCTCCTTCTTCTCTTTTGCGTCTGTATCATAAAATCTTTCAGCGCAGCCCTTTTCACCACAATTCATACAATCATGGCTACAACCGGAACCAATTTTAGAGGTGTCTTTTCCGTTCTTGGCTCCTTTTATCTTCAGATAATTTTGCAGAGCAGTAAGACCGGCTAATACAAAGAAAGCACCTGGTGCTAATACAAATATCCCAATAGGGGTAAAGGAATCCGGCATTACCTGTATATCAAATGCTTTACCGGTTCCCAATAATTCTCTAACCGCACCAATACAAGTCAACGCTACCGTAAAGCCAAGCCCCATACCAATACCATCAAACAGGGATGGAATAGGCGGATTAGAATAGGCATAGCTTTCTGCACGTCCCAAAATAATACAATTTACAACAATTAAGGGAATATATACTCCCAATGCGTCATTAAGGGATGGCAAATATGCCTGTAATAATAACTGCACAATGGTTACAAAGGACGCAATGATTACAATAAATGCAGGAATACGTACTTTAACCGGAATAATATTTCTTAAAAGGGAAATAATCAAATTGCTTAATGCCAGCACCACTGCTGTTGTAAGTCCCATACCCAAACCATTGATGGCTGAAGTGGTAACTGCCAATGTGGGACACATACCCAACATCAGTACGAAGGTAGGATTTTCTTTGAGCACACCATTATATAGGCGCTCACCTGCTGAATCTTTTCGCATATCAGTTACCTCCCTTCATCATTTCTTCTGTGACTACCGTAACCGCTCCGTTTACTGCATTCACAACAGCCTCTGTAGTAATAGTGGCACCAGAGATGGCATCAATTTCACTTTCTGATGTACTACCGGTTTTTGTATAAGTAAACATTGTCGCCGGAACCTTTTCAAACTGAGGCACCAATACATTCTGTGCATTCATTCCCAGTCCCGGAGTCTCTGCTATTGAAAGAATGGATATCCCATTCAGCATACCATCCTTTGTAATGCCTGCATACAGGGTAATTTTACCACCATAGCCTTCCGAAGACGTGGATTCTACTACATACCCCATACAATTATCACTGCTGTCCTTTGCTTCAAACACCGTACCAATGGTTACCCCATTCTCTTTTAAGCGGTTAGTCAACGCAGATGATAGTGTATATTCCGCCACGTCAAACTTCTCTGCCTGGGGAAATACTGCTTGACATGCTTTCTGAATTGCTTTTTCTTCTTGTATACGGATAGGTTCCTTGGTTAACTCATACACAAACCCCAACGCCAGTCCGGCAATCAGCGTAATGAGAAACAAAACAACTGCATCCTTCAACATACTCTTCATATCTTTATTTTTTGACATAGCACTTACCTCCTTTTCCAAAGGCTGTAGGCATGGTCACTTTTTCAATCAGAGGTGTTATCAGATTACCTAAAATAATAGCATAGGATACCCCTTCTGCACTGGGGCCATATATACGGAAAATACCGGTCATGATCCCCAAAAAAACACCAAACACATACTGTCCTTTCACTGTAATGGGACGAGTCACATAATCTGTAGCCATAAAAAAGGCTCCCAACATCAGACCGCCACCTGCTAATTGCGCAGAAAGATACTGAAAATCAAGTCCGCGTCCTCCAAAAAGTAATACAAAAACAGAGAAGGAAACTATGTAACTTCCGGGAATTCTCAAATCAATAATTCCCAACAAAATCAGAAAGCAGGCACCTATAATAATGGCAATCATGGATGTTTCTCCGATGGTTCCTGCCACATTACCGATAATCATATCCGTAACATTTACACTCTCTCCTGCTTTTATTGCTGCCAATGGAGTTGCTCCACTATAAGCATCACAGTCAAAATTGGTCATAATAGCAGGGAATGATATTAGCAAAAAGCATCTGGCTGCCAATGCAGGATTCATAAAATTCTGTCCCAAGCCACCAAATAACATCTTAACAATTAATATGGCAAACACACCACCAATAACAGCTACCCACCAAGGTGCACTTACCGGCAGATTCATACCCAAAAGCAATCCGGTAACCACTGCTGACAAGTCTGTAACAGTAGTTTTCTTAACCAATAAACCATACAAAGCTTCTGTGGCAACTGTAGAAGCAATGGTTACTCCTAATAAAATGGCCGCCTTTATGCCAAAATTATAGATTCCAAAACCCGCTGCAGGAAGAAGTGCAATCACCACTGCGGCCATAATGCCATGAGTGGTTACCTTCGAGCGAATATGGGGATTGGATGACACTTTTAATCGTTCACTCACTTTTATCTCCTCCTACTTCTTCTTTTTCCCAAGCTGTATTTTACGCATAGATTTAATCTGCTGCGTTAAAGGTCTCTTAGCCGGGCAGATAAAGCTACAGCATCCACATTCACAGCACTCCATACCATTTCCCTTTAAGAATGCTTCTTCATCAAAATTCTCCGCATATGTTGCCAATTTACTGGGTACCACTCTGCCGGGACATACCTCCACGCAACGTCCACAATTAATACAAGGTCCCGGTTCACTGGCAGCCACCTCGTCATGAGTTAAGCACAACAATGCTGTAGATGTTTTAGTAGTAGGCACATCTGTACCAAACATAGCAAATCCCATCATAGGGCCTCCACAGACTATTTTCTCCGGCTCCTTCTTAAATCCACCGGCTTCCTCAATCAGTTCACTATAATTCATACCGATACGTACTCTAAAATTCTGTGGCTCCTTAATTGCATCTCCGGTAACCGTAACAATACGTTCTATTAATGGTCGACCTTCCGTTACAGCCCGATACACTGCTACAATGGTATCCACATTATTTACTACACAGCCTGCATCTGCCGGAAGCATAGTAGAATTAATCTGACGCCCGGTAGTTGCATAAATCAAAGTGCGCTCTGCCCCTTGAGGATACTTGGTCTTTAAGGCTTTCACAGTAATACGTGGTTCCCCTACTACCAACTCCTTCAGCTTACTTATACAATCCGGCTTATTATCTTCCACTGCCAAAATACCATGGGCATTTTTAAATAAGCTTAAAATAATTTTCAAACCGCCCACAACCTTCTCCGGTTCCTCCAGCATGCGACGATAATCTGATGTCAGATAAGGTTCGCATTCTGCACAATTGGCAATTACATAATCTATTTTCTCCGGCTCCTTAGGCGACAGCTTGATAAAAGTAGGAAAACCAGCTCCACCCATACCTACAATACCTGCTTCTTTAACAGTATTTACAATGTCCTGTGGTGTCATCTTTTCCAAAGGCTTTACGGAAATCATACATTCTGCTTCCTCATATAAACCATCATTTTCCACCACAATACTAATTACCTTATCCCCTGTGACCACCCTACGGGGTTCGATGCTTTTGACCATGCCGGACACAGAAGCATATATAGGTGCAGATACAAAGCCCGTTGCCTCTGCTATCTTCTGTCCTACCAGCACTCTGTCTCCTTTTGCCACAATTGCTGATGCCGGTGCTCCAATATGCTGTGACAAGGGATATACCATTTCACCCTTAGGTAACACTTCTTTTATGGGTTTGTCCTTTGACAAATCTTTTCCGTCATATGGATGTATACCACCCAGAAAAGTTAATTTTGCCATATTTTCTCAAATCCTTTCTTCCATATATGAAATATAAATCTACATATTATACAACTTATATTAAATATACTATTTTTTTTAAGAAAATACTACAGAATTTTCTTAAAATGTGTTAATATAATAAATAAGAATCTTTATTAAGGAGATATGGACGCAAATGAGAGAGAATTATACGCTTCTTGAGAACTTTGAACTGAATTATCCATTGGAAAACATGGTTCCATTGGAAAAAGCTTTATTTTTCGATATAGAGACTACCGGCTTTACAGCTCGCTCTTCCTATTTGTATTTAATTGGCTGTGCTTTTTATTCCGGTGGCAACTGGTATATCCGCCAATGGTTTGCGGAGAATTATGATGATGAAACTGCCATCATTAATGCATTCTTTACCTTTGCCCTTGATTATCAGTATCTGATACACTTTAATGGCAACAATTTCGACTTGCCATTTGTAACCCAAAAGTGTGAACAGCTTGGCATACCTTATACCTTTGATTATTTTGATGGTATTGATTTATATCGCCGCATTTCTCCATATCGTTACTTTTTAAAGCTTCCTAATTGTAAGCAAAAGACCATTGAACAGTTCCTGGGAATTGAACGCCAAGATCCCTTTCATGGCGGTGAGTTAATCGGCGTTTATCATGACTATGTCCAGAATCCTACTGATTTTGCCGAAAAATCACTACTTCTACACAATGAGGATGATATAAAAGGCATGTTAAAATGTCTGCCTATATTGGCATACTATGACTTATTCAACGCGTCTGTAAAAGCAAAGAAGGTACAAGCTAGTACTTATCGTGACATTTCCGGCAATCGACGTCAGGAATTAATAATGACTATCGGCTTTAACACCCCTCTTCCTGTAGAAGTTTCCACTGCAGTAGGAAATTGCTACTTCAAAGGTTCAGGTAACGAAGCGCAAATCCGTGTACCTATTTATGAAGAAGAAATGAAGTACTTCTATGCAAACTACAAGGATTACTATTATCTTCCTGCTGAGGATATTGCTTTGCATAAATCAGTCAGCAGTTTCGTGGACCCCGAGTATCGTGTTCCTGCTACTGCCAGCACTTGTTATTCTCGTAAATATTCACAATTTTTACCTCAATGGAGCATTGTAGTGGAACCCTTCTTCAAGCGCGATTATAAGAGCAAGGAATTATTCTTTGAATTAACCGATGAAATCAAGAAGAACCGAAAAGCCTTCACCGATTATGCAAATCATATGCTGGCGGTACTGGCTGCAAGTTTCTAAGATGATGAAAATACACAAAAGCCGAAATGGAACAATCCATTTCGGCTTATCTTTATCTTTTCTCATAGAAGAAAGAACTTTTTCTCAGATATCCCATCTCCTTATATTTCATAATCTGCTCCGTACTTCCGATAAACAAAACGCCTCCCGGTTTCAGGCTCTTTTGGAACTTCTCAAACACTTCATCCTTTGCCTCTTCTGTAAAATAAATCAGCACATTACGGCAAACAATGAGATTACAATCTGTCAGATATGCATCCTTTAACAGATTATGCTCACGAAATTCCACTCTCCCCTTAATACTATCTGATATTTTGTAGGAAGGGCCTACTTGTGTAAAGAAGCGTTTTTTTAAGTCTGCGGGCACATTGGCAATACTCTTTTCGTTATACAGCCCTAACTTCGCCTTTGCGATTACCTGTTTGTCCAAATCTGTTGCAATTATCTTAATCTGTTCTAACGGAATATGTCTTGACAAAGCCATAACCAAAGAATAGGGTTCATCCCCTGTAGAGCATGCTGCACTCCATACCTTTAAATTCTTACCAAACTTCTGAACCAATTCCGGAATCACCTGTTCATCCAGATACTTCCATTGTTCTATATTTCTGTAAAACTCCGAAACATTAATGGTTATGTAATTAACAAACTCCTCAAACATCCTATTATCCACTCTCAGAGCATGCACATACTGATCATATCCCTTTATAGAGTGTTTTGCAATCAAGGTATCAATTCGACGCTTCATCTGACGTTCTTTATAGGCATTCAAATCAATCGTTGTTAATTTAAAAACTTCTGTTTTAAAATACTCGTAATCATATACCATATTCTTCACCCGTATTCTAAGTATTCTTAATATGTAAGACAGAGCCAAACAAAACTGTCCGGCTCTGTACTATTAACATTATTATTCAGCATCCTCTGAAGCAATCACAGCATCGATATCAACCGCTACTACATCTACGTCTTCTTCCACTGCTTCTTCAGCAGGTTCAGGAGCAAACATAGCCTTAACACTCAAAGAAATCTTCTTATCTGCTTCGTTGAAATCTACAACCTTAGCTGTAATCTCATCGCCAACCTTCAAAACATCAGCAGGCTTCTCTACATGTTCCTTTGAAATCTGTGAAACATGAAGTAATGCATCTACACCGGCTTCTAACTCGATGAAAGCACCGAAGTCAGTCATTCTTGCAACAACACCGGTAACCTCAGTTCCCATTGCATACTTCGCTGCTGCATCCTTCCAAGGATTTGCATCATCAAACTTTAAAGAAAGTGCAATCTTGTTGCCGTTGATTTCCTTAATCAATACGTTAACCTTATCGCCAACCTTAAATACTTTCTTAGGATGTTCAACTCTACCCCAAGACATTTCAGAAATGTGAAGCAATCCGTCAGCACCGCCCAAATCGATGAATGCACCGAAATCAGTAACATTCTTAACAGTACCTTCTACTACATCTCCTTCTTTAATCTTATCGAAAAGCTCTTTCTGAAGCTCAGCCTTCTGAGCAACAATAAGCTGCTTACGGTCACCGATATATCTTCTTCTCTTAGGATTATACTCACTTACTACGAACTCAATTTCAGTTCCCGCATACTTAGTTAAATCCTTTTCATAAGTATCAGATACAAGACTTGCAGGAATGAAGATTCTTACTTCATCCACAACAACACTTAAACCACCATCCAATACCTGTGCTACAGTAGCCTTCAATACTTCTTTGTTATTGAAAGCTTCTTCAATTCTCTTGTTTCCTCTGTCTGCTGCCAAACGCTTATAGGTTAAAGCAACCTGTCCTTCACCATCATTTACTTTCAATACCTTTACTTCCATGGTATCGCCGACTTTTACAACAGTAGTAAGGTCAACATTTGCTTCGTTGGTGTATTCACTTCTGGTAAGAATACCGTCTGACTTGTATCCGATGTTGAGCACGATTTCTTCAGGCTTTACATCGATAACTGTACCTTCAACTACCTCTCCTGCATGTATAGTCTTTAATGATTCTTCAAGCATTTGTTCAAAAGTTAATTCTGACATAATTTTGAACCTCCTCAATTAATTTATTTGGGGTTGAAGCCCCTGCAGTA
>JAFXCD010000078.1 GCA_017521605.1 Lachnospiraceae bacterium
AGTGGTAGGAGGGAAAAAACAATCCACAGTATCTCCAATAGTATAGCATACAGTCCTTGGAGAGGGACTATAAACACTACTACTTTATAATACGAGGAGAGAAAGAAAAATGGCAGACAACAAAAAGATGGTGGAAGCGATTACTTCCATGGATGTGGATTTTGCACAATGGTACACAGACGTTGTGAAAAAGGCAGAATTGATTGATTATACCAGTGTAAAGGGCTGTATGGTAATTAAGCCTGCAGGCTATGCGATCTGGGAGCTGATTCAGAAGCAGCTGGACGCTATGTTCAAGGAAACAGGTGTAGAGAATGTATACTTACCTATGTTTATTCCTGAGTCCTTACTTCAGAAGGAAAAGGATCACGTAGAAGGTTTCGCACCTGAAGTAGCATGGGTTACCCATGGGGGACTCAATCCTTTGCAGGAGAGAATGTGTGTAAGACCTACCTCTGAAACCCTGTTCTGTGATTTCTACAAGAATGACATCCAGTCCTACAGAGATTTACCCAAGGTTTATAACCAGTGGTGTTCCGTAGTACGTTGGGAAAAGGAAACCAGACCTTTCCTGCGTTCCAGAGAGTTCTTATGGCAGGAAGGACATACTGCTCACGCAACCGCTGAGGATGCGGAAGCAAGAACCATTCAGATGTTGAATGTATACGCACAGTTCTGTGAGGAAGTGCTGGCTATCCCTGTAGTAAAGGGTCAGAAGACCGATAAGGAGAAGTTTGCAGGTGCGGAAGCTACCTACACCATCGAAGCATTGATGCATGACGGTAAGGCATTGCAGTCCGGTACCAGCCACAATTTCGGTGACGGCTTTGCGAAGGCATTTGGTATTCAGTTTACAGATAAGGATAATACTTTGAAATATGTACATCAGACCTCTTGGGGTATGACCACCCGCTTAATCGGTGCCATCATCATGGTACATGGTGACAACGAAGGTTTGGTAATGCCTCCTAAGGTAGCCCCTGTACAGGTTTGCATCATTCCTATCCAGCAGAAGAAGGAAGGGGTATTGGATAAGGCATATGAACTGCGCGACCGATTGAAAGCTGACTTCCGTGTAAAGGTGGATGATACTGACAAGACTCCCGGCTACAAGTTTGCTGAGGCAGAAATGCGTGGTTATCCCATCCGTGTAGAAATCGGTCCTAAGGACATTGAAGCAAATAAATGTGTGATTTGTCGCCGTGATACCAGAGAAAAGATTGAGGTTTCTTTGGACGAGCTGGAGGCAAAGGTGGCAGAACTTATGGAGACCATCCAGAAGGAAATGTTAGAGAGAGCACGTGCACACAGAGAAGAGCATACCTACGTGGCAAAGGATTTTGCAGAGTTGGAAAAGGTATTTACCGAAAAGAGCGGCTTTGTAAAGGCTATGTGGTGTGGTGAACAGACCTGTGAAGATGTTATTAAGGAGAAGCTCAGCGTAACCAGCCGTTGTATGCCTTTCGAACAGGAAGAGCTTAGCGACACCTGCGTATGCTGTGGCGGAAAAGCAAAGAAGATGGTGTATTGGGGAAAGGCTTATTAAAAATCAAGCGACAATAAGTGCGAAGCACGGGCTGCTGAGTCGGGATTACTAAATTGAGGAACAACCATGAACTATATTGTATTGGATTTGGAGTGGAATCAGGGCAATGCGGCAAAGGAACCGGAGAATCCGGAGCTTTCCTTTGAAATCATTGAGATTGGTGCCATAAAACTGAATGATGATTTTGAGCTGGTGGGGGAATTCAGCAAGCTGATTAAGCCGCAGGTTCACAAGGAAATGCACCATATCACCAGCAAGCTGATTCATATGCGCATTGAAGAACTGAAGCGTGGCGAACCCTTTGTAAAGGTGATGCAGGACTTTCTGGCATGGTGCGGTGAGGAGGAATATACCTTCTGTACCTGGGGGCCTTTGGATTTGACAGAGCTACAGCGCAATATGCGTTATTACAAGATGGAACCTTTGTCAGAGGGGCCCATAACCTTTTTGGATGTGCAGAAGCTGTTCAGTATTGCTTTTGAGGACAGAAAGGCAAGGCGTTCCCTGGAGTGGGCAGTGGACCATCTTGAGATAGAGAAGGACATCCCTTTTCACAGGGCTTTTAGCGATGCTTACTATACTTCCAAGGTGTTGAGCCGGATTGAGAGGGATGTTTTTGAAAATGTGTCCTTTGATACCTATGTACCGCCGAAAAGCAGGGACAAGGAAATAAAAATCACCTTTGATACCTATCAGAAATATATTTCCAGAGAGTTTGCGGACAAGGT
The DNA here is from genome assembly GCA_017521605.1 of Lachnospiraceae bacterium. Taxonomy (GTDB): domain Bacteria; phylum Bacillota; class Clostridia; order Lachnospirales; family Lachnospiraceae; genus Acetatifactor. Next base: position 2,275 of record JAFXCD010000078.1, read on the forward strand.
GGCCGCCTTTAAGGATAGGGAGGTCAGCTCCAGCAAATGTTATGTTTGTCACAAGAACTTACGAAAAAAGGTGAAGTGGTTTACTGCTAACGGTAAGAACTATTATTGCATTGCTTACTGTGAAAAGCATGGTTATCTGAAGGGAAAAGCCAGAGTCCGCAAGACGGATGATGGTGGTGTGTATATCGTAAAGACCACCAAATTTATCTCCGAGCAGGATATGGAGGATATCCTGCAAAAGAAAGAGCATGCTAAGAAAATGCGGAAAAAGAAAAATAAAAAGTAACAAAAAAACAAGGTGGCCTAGCGCCGCCTTGTTCTTCTTTGTCTTCTTTTTGCGTCTGCAATTTGTTGTCTGCGCTTTTGTTGCAAGTCTATGGAGATATTCTGACGCTTGTAGCGTGTGCTGCGTCCCCGTCTTTTTCTGACCCACATATCCCGGCTGCTGCGGGAGGGGTTGATCTGATAATTACGCAGGAATAAGAGGATGACACCCAATACAGCAAGACAGCCTGCAACAATTCCTAAGAAGATAAAAATCTTTTTCAAATTGATGAAGAAAAAGGAAGGTTCTTTTTCTTCTTTGGTAGTGTCGGTCTGTGGTTTGGAAACTGTGTCGGCAGAGGAATCTGTTTCACCGTCACCGTCTGCCATTTCGAAATCGTATCCTTCGTCATCTGCCATGGTGAAGTCAATGGAAGCTTCTCCCACAACAGCATCATAGTACTTGTAAGTAAGCTTTGCGGCTTCCTTCTTGCCGGTCCCCTCATAACTGATGGTAGCTGTGGCTTCTGCAAAAGCAGCATTCTTGGGCAAGATAATATAGTCCGCCTCGTTTAGTGCAAGTAAGCTTTCGGAGCTGCCGAATATATCATTGCTGCCGGAGTAGGAATTACCGGTGCTTAGGTTGTATTTGGTTTCGTTGTCGGCAATATTGTGTTTGTCAAAATTGTTAAAGCCGTATTCGAAAAGGGCTATGGTATCCTCATACTGATAAGGAGATTCATCCTTAAATACCACGCAAATCAGTTTCATACCGTTTCGCTCTGCGCAGGATACCAAGCAGCTTCTGGCAGCATTGGTATAGCCTGTCTTACAGCCCACCAAACCTTCATAGGCATATTGCTTGCCGGGAATCAGAAGCATCATATTGTTTTCCCAGATTTCGTGGGGCTGTGTATCCGTAGGATAAAGATGAAGCTGTTTCATCTGGGTCATCTGGCAGAGGATATCATTTTCAAAGAAAGCACGTCCGATCATAGCCATGTCGTAAACGGTGGTCACATGCTCTTCGTTAGGAAGACCGTTAGGGTTTACAAAATTGCTGTTTAAGCAGCCCAGTTCTTTGGCTCTTTCATTCATAATGGGGGCGAAGGCCTCCCAGCTGTCGCCGGCAATATGTTCTGCCACACCGAAGGACACCTCGTTGGCAGAGCGGATTAATATGGCCTTTAAACAATCCTCCATGGGAAGCTGCTCATCCGCATCGATACCAATGTGGTTGCTGCCCGGGTCGATATCGTGAGTGGCCTTATAAGAAAAGGTGACCATCTCGTCCAGGGAGCATCGTTCCATGGCGATGAGAGTGGTCAATATCTTGGTGGTACTGGCGGGATAATGCTTGGCGTGTATATTCTTGGAATATAGGATGACACCCGTATCCGCATCCATCAAAATAGCGGATTCTGCACTGACAATAGGGCCCGCCGGCCAGTTTTTCCATTGGTTGGATTCTACTTCCATGGCTTGATTGGCAGCGATGCGGTCCTCTATTTCCGTAGCCTGTACGGGCATGGTTTGCAGTAAAACCGTGAGCCCTAATGCATATGTGATTCCTCGAAGGGAGGATTTGAAAAACCTTTTAAAAATCATAAATAATACCTTTCATAAAACATTCTAATCCTTATCATACACTATTTATGAAAAAAACGAAATAATTTGCGAAAAATTTAATAAAGTTTTAGAGATTGTAGCTTTTCAAACAGGGGGAAATAAGGTAAGATTATCCATGAAAGAAGAATGAAAAAATGTATGTCATACTGCGATAGATGGCAGAATATAAGGAGAATAGATTATGCGTTTACGAAATGTTGCAGGCTCTCGCGAAGCAATCGCGGAAAGTGCTTACGTTGTGCCTGAGGAAGTAATGTTTGAAAAGCCCGGAAAATGGGCAGAAATTTTTGGGAATAACAATCCTATCCATATTGAAATCGGTATGGGAAAGGGACAGTTTATACATGCTTTGGCAAAGAAGAACCCACAGATTAATTATGTGGGTGTGGAGAAATACTCCAGTGTACTGATTCGTGCCATTCAGAAGATGGAGCAGGAGGAACTTCCCAATCTGAAGTTTTTGCGTATGGATGCGGAGGATGTGGATAAGGTGTTCGGTACCGGTGAAGTGGACAAGATATACTTAAACTTTTCGGACCCCTGGCCTAAGGACCGTCATGCCAAGCGCAGACTTCCTTCCAGAGAGTTCCTGGCCCGCTATGATAAGATTTTGAAGAAGGATTGCAAGCTGGAGTTTAAGACGGACAATCGTGATTTGTTTGATTTTGCGGTAGAGGAACTGGAACCCGCCGGTTGGAAGGCAGAGGTTATTACTTATGATTTACATGCGGATGCCAAGTTGGTGGAAGGCAATATTATGACCGAGTACGAGGAAAAGTTTTCCTCCATGGGCAACCCTATTTGTAAATATATCATTTTTAGGTAATGCTAAGTTTATTAACAGAAAGGAAGGATATGATTATGATTTTTGATTCAACAAATTTTCAGAGTGAGGTATTGGAGTCAGAGTTACCTGTATTGGTAGATTTCTTTGCAGCATGGTGCGGTCCCTGCCGTATGATGGCACCTCTGGTAGAGAAGATGGCAGAGAAATATGAAGGAAAGATGAAAATCGGCAAGCTGGATGTGGAAGATTCCATGGATATTGCACAGAAGTATCGAGTGATGAATATTCCCACATTTATCTTTTTTAAGAACGGAGAAGCAGTGGAAACTCACGTGGGAGGTATGTCTGCCGCTGAATTGGAAGCGAAGATTCAGCAGTATATGGCGTAAGTTTAGAAATCTTTTAGATATGTGTACGGGATTTCACATTTATTCTATTGATTCTGTCTTAAAAAATGGTTAAAATGGTAAGTATCTTGTGAAAAACAATACTTATTATAAGGAGTTTATAGATGGAGAACCAAAACAACAAAGGAAACGGAAATAATCCGAATCAAAATCAGAAGCGCCCCAGCCCTATGATGATACTTTTGACCGTGCTGATTACCATATTGATGATTTCAGCATGTTGGTCCATGTTTTCAGGTGGTGCGGGAAGCGAGGAAGAGGTGACCTACAGCCGGTTTATTTCAGAGCTGGAAGCAGAACGGATAGATGCCATTGAAATTACAAGCGGTAATGTAAAGTACAAGCTGAAGGAGGAGTTTGATAAGAAGTCTTCAAATCCCTACAGCTATTTTGGTAAAAGTTCTAAAATATATACTACGTTACTGATAGAGGACCATACTACGGTAACACAGCGTGCCATTGCCCATGGTGTGGAAATCAAGGGTGTATCCAGCGGCACGGGAGATATGATTATCAATGTGTTGCTGACAGTTATATTGCCTCTGATTCTGATGTGGATTTTGTTAGGCTTTTTGTTCCGTAAAATGGGCGGCGGTGGAGGTCCCATGGGCGTGGGCAAGAGCAATGCCAAGGTATATGTACAAAAGGAAACCGGTGTGACCTTTAAGGATGTGGCAGGTGAAGATGAAGCGAAAGAATCTCTTCAGGAGGTAGTGGATTTTCTGCACAATCCCGGCAAATATTCCAAGATTGGTGCGAAATTGCCCAAGGGTGCTTTGCTGGTAGGACCTCCCGGTACCGGTAAGACTTTGTTGGCAAAGGCAGTAGCAGGCGAGGCACATGTACCTTTCTTCTCACTGACCGGTTCAGACTTTATCGAGCTGTATGTTGGTGTGGGTGCCAGCCGTGTAAGAGATTTGTTTAAGGAAGCGGCGAAGAATGCGCCTTGTATTGTATTTATCGATGAGATTGATGCCATCGGACGAAGCCGTGATTCCAAGTATGGCGGCGGCAATGAAGAACGAGAACAGACCTTGAATCAGCTGTTGTCCGAAATGGATGGTTTTGACAGTTCCAAGGGTGTATTGATTCTGGCGGCTACCAACCGTCCGGAGATATTGGATAAGGCACTGCTCAGACCCGGTCGTTTCGACAGAAGAATCATTGTGGATAAGCCTGACTTAAAAGGTCGAGTAGAGATATTAAAGGTGCATGCCAAGGATGTGAAGATGGACGAAACCGTGGATTTGGAAGAAATTGCATTGGCAACCAGTGGCGCGGTGGGTTCCGATTTGGCGAATATGATAAACGAAGCTGCTATTAACGCAGTTAAGGAAAAGCGCGAATTTGTAAGCCAGCAGGATTTGTTTGTGGCAGTGGAGCAGGTGTTGGTAGGTAAGGAAAAGAAGGACCGTATTATGAGTAAGGAAGAACGCCGTATCGTTTCTTATCATGAGGTAGGTCACGCATTGGTAAGTGCTTTGCAGAAGAATTCCGAGCCGGTGCAGAAGATTACCATCGTACCTCGTACCATGGGTGCTTTGGGTTATGTAATGCATGTGCCGGAAGAGGAGAAATACCTGAATACAGAGGCAGAGCTTCGTGATATGTTGGTAGGATTGCTGGCAGGCCGTGCAGCGGAGGAAATCGTATTTGATACGGTGACCACCGGTGCTTCCAATGATATTGAAAAGGCTACCAATATTGCCAAGGCCATGATTACCCAGTACGGTATGAGTAAGAAGTTCGGACTCATTGGTCTGGCGACTGTAGAAAGCCGTTATCTGGATGGTTCGGCTCATTTGAATTGCAGTGATGCTACGGCGGCTGAGATTGATACGGAAGTGGTGAACCTGCTGAAGGAGAGCTACGATAAGGCATTAGAGCTTTTACGTGAAAACAGAGAGCTGATGGATAAGCTGGCAGAGTTCCTGATTGAGAAGGAAACCATCACCGGCAAAGAGTTTATGCAGATTTTCCGCAAGGAAAAGGGATTGCCTGAACCGGAAGAAAAGAAAGAGGAAGGCAGGACTGAGCAGGCGGAGAAGCCGGAAGAACCCACGGTGGATGTGGCAGTTACGGATGAAAGCAAGACGGTGGAAGAACAGAAGGAAGATGTTGCTGAGGCAGCTTCTGAAGAAACCACAGAGGAGCCGGGACAGGAGGAACCACCTCAGACCGACGATACTTCTAAGGGTGGAAGTGTAGGACGCTTTTCTAACGGAAGATTGGATTAAAATAATGCTGAATATTAAAAGAGATTTGCCTGTAAGACCCGGATGGATTTTGCAGGCATTTTCTTCTTTTGTAGAGTGGAATAGAAAGTTGCGAAGTTAGTAGGATTGTGCTACACTTTATGTGGCAACATAATGAAGTTGCGGAGAAGATAATATTCAATATTGATGGAGAGGACAAAGATGAAAAGAACAGAAAAAATATTCCTATTTTTGGTGAGCGCATTGTTAGTGTGCAGCGTCATCATCAGCAGTATTTTGGCATATACAGGATGTCGCTATTCTTATTACTCTACGGTGAAGGACAGTTGGACGCCGATGATTCTTATGAATGATCCCGTACTTATGCATGTGCTGTTTGCTTTGGGTGCAGGAATATTTTTTTGCCTGTCTGATTGGTGGATGCGTAAAAAGTTGAGTGCCGAAACGCAGGAAAGGCTGGCAGTAGTGGTATTGGTTTTGTCCGCATTGGCAATCTTTATCGTAGGTACTGTATTTGTGCAGATGAATCCCTACTATCCGGCAGGGGACCAGTTAAATACCACGGCAGGATCCTATTATTGCCTTAACGGGAATTATATGATGCTGACAAAAGGAGGATACATCGGTCTTTACGAGCAACAGAAAGGATTTATGTTCTTGTATGAGATTCTCTTTTTGATTTTCGGAGATTTTTGTTACAAGGTGGCAGGCGAGTTTCATGTGATATTCGCAGTGATGACATTATATTTTGGCTATGCTTTTATTAAGATTCATTTTGAAAGACCATCCTGCCGTATGATATATTCCATACTGATGGCGATTTGTTTTCCATTTTTGATTTTCTTGCCATATATTTACGGAGATATTCCTTCCATCTGTTTTTGCACCATACTGTTTTGGGCTTTATCCAAGTATGCGGTTGCTTTCAAGAAAAGATATATTGTAGTAGGAGCAGTGGTGTCGGCTTTGGCGCTTATGTGTCGTATGAACACCTGGATTGTACTGATTGCGGTAGCCATCGGATTGGTGCTTTTGGCGATACAGAAAAAAACTTATCGACCTCTAATTGCTGCTTTGTGTATTCTATTGTCGGCAGCAGGTGCCATTAAGGCAGTGAATATAATGTATGAGTTGCGTTCCGGTTATGAAAGCGGTGTGGGAATTCCCAGTGTGTTGTGGATTGCCATGGGACTGCAGGAGACCAATGGAGAAGCTGGTGTATACAACAGATATCAGCAGGGCGTATTTGAGAGTCACGATTTCGACAGAGAGATTTCCGCACAAATAGGAAAGGACTATATTGCGGTAAGACTACAGGAGTTTAAGGACAATCCTGCTATGGCCAAGGATTTCTTCTGGAAGAAGATGAGCAGCCAATGGACGGAACCCTTATTTGAAAGTATCATAGCCACCAGTACCTTTAAAGAGGATAGAGTGGTACCGGGATGGATTCAGAATTTATACCATGGCCCGGCCAGGGATATCGCCTGGAAGATGGCCAATTATTACCAAAGCTTTGTTTATGTGGCCTTCTGTTTGTTTACTTTGGGAGCTCTGATTGGTATCAGAAAGGATAAGTTCTGCAGCACCAAGTGGATTCCTCTGATAGCCATAGTGGGAGGTTTTCTGTTTTGCCTTATGTGGGAGAATCAATGCAGATATTGTCTGCCTTACTATATGTTTATACTGATGTATGTGCCCCAGGGATTTATTCAAGTAGAAATGTGGGTTAAAGCAGTAATAAAGAACCGAAAAAAGAAAGCGTTACAGCAGGCGTAAAATGAATTTTGTGTTTGAAGAAGAACTGAAAAAACTACCGGGAAAACCGGGCGTTTATATTATGCGGGATGCTCATGATACCATATTGTATGTGGGCAAGGCCATAAACCTGCGTAGCCGCGTCAGGTCTTATTTTCGTGAGAATATCGGGCGGGGGCCCATGATTGATAAGATGGTAACCCTTATCGCCCGATTTGAATATATTGTAACAGACTCGGAGCTGGAAGCCCTGGTGCTGGAAAATAATCTGATCAAGGAGCACAGCCCCAAGTACAATACCTTGTTAAAGGATGATAAAACCTACCCCTATATCAAGGTCACGATAGGGGAGGAGTTTCCGCGGATTATTTTTTCCCGGGAAATGAAAAAGGACAAATCCAAATATTTCGGCCCTTTTACCAGTGCGGCAGCTGTGAAGGATACCATAGACCTTTTAAATAAGCTGTATAATTTACGGACCTGTAACAGAAATCTTCCCAAGGATATAGGGAAGGAACGTCCCTGTCTGAACTATCACATTAAGCAGTGTCCCGGTCCCTGTCAGGGGTTTGTGGATAAGGAACAATACCGGCAACAGATAGCAGGTGCCATGGAGTTTTTGAACGGTAACTACGGACCCATTCAAAAGGAACTGGAAGAAAAGATGATGCAGGCTTCCGAGAATATGGAGTTTGAGGAAGCAGCCAAATACCGTGATTTACTGAATAGTGTAAAGCAGGTTTCCCAAAAACAGAAGATTACGGACAGTGATTTGGAGGATAAGGATGTGCTGGCCCTTTATCATGATGAAGATGAGGCAGTGGTGCAGGTATTCTTTATTCGCGGAGGCAAGCTGATTGGCAGGGAACATTACTATATGACGCGTGTGTCAGGAGAAAAGAAGCCACAGATTTTGGAAGAGTTTATCAAGCAGTTTTATGCCGGAACGCCATTTATTCCCAGAGAGTTAGTGCTGCAATACGAGATTGTGGACCATGAGCTGATTGAACAATGGCTGACCCAGAAGCGCGGTAGCAGAGTTTATATAAAGGTGCCAAAAATCGGTACCAAGGAGAAGTTGGTGGAGCTGGCTGCCCAGAATGCCAAGCTGATATTATCACAGGATAAGGAAAAACTGAAAAGAGAAGAAGGCCGTACCATAGGAGCCGTAAAGGAGATTGCAGATCTGCTCGGACTGGAGTCTGTGGAGCGTATGGAAGCTTTTGATATTTCTAACATCAGCGGTTTTGAAAATGTAGGCTCCATGGTGGTTTACGAAAAGGGAAAACCGAAAAAAAGCGATTATCGTAAGTTTCGTATTAAGACCGTATCCGGCCCCGATGATTATGCCTGCATGAGGGAGGTGCTGACACGCCGCTTCCGGCATGGTATGGAGGAAGGACGTGAGCTGGCGGAGCAGAATGTGGATGCGGTGTACGGAAGCTTTACCAAATTTCCGGATTTGCTTTTGATGGATGGTGGCCGGGGCCAGGTGAATATCGCCTTATCCGTACTGGAGGAACTGCATATCAATATACCCGTTTGCGGTATGGTAAAGGATGACAATCACCGTACCAGAGGATTATATTTTAACAATGTGGAGCTACCCATAGATACCCGTTCAGAGGGCTTTAAACTTATAACCCGCATACAGGATGAAGCACATCGCTTTGCTATCGAATATCATCGTTCCCTGCGAAGTAAGGACCAGGTGAAATCCGTGCTGGACGATATCCCCGGCGTAGGACCCGCGAGGCGAAAAGCACTCATGCGCCACTTCAAATCCCTGGAGGAAATCCGAAATGCAGAAGTGGAGCAACTGCTTGAGATTCCAGAGATGAATCCCAGAGTGGCTGAAGAGATATATAGATTTTTTCATGGAAATGAAAGTTGAGTGACCTCATGGGCAAGATAATGTTCCAACGCAAGACTCTTGCAAAACGTCAGCCCTTAGCGAGGTTTTAAGACGAAGCTTGCTTCGTCACGAGCTTAGTGCTGCTACGTTTTGCAAGAAGCGAGAGCGGGGCTAAGTGGAATATTATCTTGTCCATGAGGTACCCCTAATCCCTTTGAGGAAATTCTAATTGAAGCCACGAAAGGATTGTGTTATAGTTACAGTAATTGAACGCAGAAAGGACTGTAGGAGATTATGGCAAGTATTGGTTTAAAGAAATTAATCGAAAAAATGAAACTGGAAAACCTTACTACGGATGTGGATATTAGTGTGAAACGTCTAACCCAGACGGACTTAAACCGTCCCGCATTGCAGCTAACCGGCTTTTTTGAGCATTTTGATGCTGCACGATTACAGGTGGTGGGTTTTGTGGAGCATACCTATCTGGAAGGGCTGGATGACGCGAAAAAGCATGAAATGTATGACCAGCTTTTGTCATATGATATTCCGGCTATTGTGTATTGCAGAGAATTACAACCGGATGAATATTTGTTGGAAGCGGCAACCAAGAGGAATATACCAATCTTGTCTACGAAGCAGACCACTTCTGATTTTATGGCGGAGACCATCCGTTGGTTAAATGTACAGTTGGCACCTTGTATTTCCGTGCATGGCGTATTGGTGGATGTATTTGGTGAGGGCTTGCTTATCACCGGTGAAAGCGGTATCGGTAAATCCGAGGCGGCATTGGAGCTGGTAAAGCGAGGACATCGTTTGGTGACCGATGATGTGGTAGAAATTCGCAGAGTGAGTGAGGAAACCTTAATCGGTAGCGCACCCGATATTACCAAGCATTTTATTGAACTGCGCGGCATAGGTATTATTGATATCAAGGCATTGTACGGTGCTTCCTCCGTAAAGGATACACAGTCCATCGACCTGGTCATCCGCTTAGAGGATTGGGATAAGGAAAAAGAATACGACCGTCTGGGTCTGGAAGAAAGCTATACAGAGTATTTGGGCAATAAAGTGGTTTGCCACAATATTCCCATTCGCCCCGGACGTAACCTGGCTGTTATTTGTGAATCTGCGGCAGTTAACCATCGTCAGAAGAAGATGGGTTATAATGCGGCGCAGGAACTGTATGCAAGAGTGCAGAAGTCGTTAACCAGAAAAAGAGAAGAAGACTAATTTTGGAGGATAAATATGAAGAAATACGCATTTGGTGTGGATATCGGCGGTACCACAGTTAAGTTGGGTTTATTTGATAAAGAAGGTAATGTACTGGAGAAGTGGGAGATTCCTACCGTAAAGGACAATGGCGGAGAGCGCATTTTACCTGATGTGGCTGACAGTATCAAGGAAATGATGGCAGCTAAGGGCATTACTGAGGATGATGTGGAAGGCGTAGGCGTAGGCGTACCCGGACCTGTAGATGCTCAGGGTAATGTGCAGAAAGCTGTAAATTTAGGTTGGGGCGTGTTTAATATTCCCGAAGTCATGGGAAGCTATATTAATGTACCCGTAAAGGCAGGAAATGATGCCAATGTAGCAGCTTACGGCGAAATGTGGCAGGGCGGTGGAAAAGGCTGTTCTAACATGGTAGCAGTTACCTTAGGTACCGGCGTAGGCGGCGGTATTATTATTGGTGGCCAGATTCTGACCGGAGCTACCGGTGCAGGAGGTGAAATCGGCCATATTCATATTGAAGATAACGAAACCGATGTGTGCGGATGTCAGAACAGAGGCTGTTTGGAGCAGTATGCTTCCGCAACCGGTGTGGTTCGTCTGGCAACACGGAGATTAGCAAAGGATGATGCACCCAGCATACTCAGAAGCGGTGATGTATCTGCCAAGACGGTATTTGATGCAGTAAAGGCAGGAGATACCGTGGCAATCGAAATCGCTGAACAGTTTGGCGAGTATCTGGGCAAGGGACTGGCAGCAGTGGCTGCGGTAGTAAACCCTGAGATGTTTGTAATCGGTGGCGGTGTATCCAAGGCAGGAGAGATTTTGTTTGATTACATCCGTCCTGCATATGAAAAGTACGTGTTCCATGGTTGCAGAAGTGCAAAGCTGGCACTGGCTATCCTGGGAAATGATGCCGGTATTTTCGGCGCAGCGGCATTAGTGCTTTGTGAATAATTATTGAAGTAAAAGGAATGAATGGCATGATTAGTTCGACAGTTGTAAAAGCATTGGAAGAATGGATACCTACAGAGAATATTTTCAGAGAAGAACCCATGAACAGGCATACCACCTTCCGTATCGGAGGGAATGCAGATTGTCTTTTACAAATAGAAAATGCAGAGCAGTTAAGTAAGGTGAAGAAGTACCTGAAAACACTGGAAATTCCTTATTTTGTAATAGGAAACGGCAGCAATCTGCTGGTAAGCGATGAAGGCTACCGGGGTATCATATTGGTAGTCTCAGAACAGATGAGTGATGTGAAGGTGGAAGGAAACCGTATCATAGCCCAAGCCGGAGCACTTATGAGTAAGATTGCCAGAGTGGCGCTGGAGCACGGTCTTACCGGTTTTGAATTTGCTTCCGGGATTCCGGGCACCATAGGTGGTGGTGTGGTGATGAATGCGGGAGCCTATGACGGCGAACTGAAACAGGTAGTATCACTGGTAAAAGTGATAGGCGAAGACGGCGAATGCTTGGAGCTGGATAATGAGACCATGGAATTTGGGTATCGCACCAGTGCCATAAAGAATACCGGTTTTACCGCAGTGGAGGTTCAGCTTGATTTGCAACCCGGAGATAAGGATACCATAAAGGCAAGAATGGATGAACTGACAGCCAAAAGAAGAGAAAAGCAACCTCTGGAATATCCCAGCGCAGGAAGTACTTTTAAGCGTCCTCAGGGACATTTTGCAGGAGCACTGATTATGAATGCGGGCCTTCGGGGCTATCAGGTAGGAGATGCACAGGTGTCTGAAAAGCATTGCGGCTTTGTCATCAACAAAGGAAAAGCAACTGCAGCGGATGTGCTGAACCTTATGACACATGTACAGAAGGAAGTAAAGGAGCAGTTTGACGTAGAACTGGAGCCGGAAGTCATCGTGTTAAGATAATGTGACAACATGTAAGATACGTGGAGATAAACATGAGATTTGTAATTGTTACAGGTATGAGCGGCAGTGGCAAAAGTACTGCTTTAAAGATGCTGGAGGATGCAGGTTACTATTGTGTGGATAATCTGCCGGTGTCTTTGATTGAAAAGTTTATGGAGCTTTTAGCCCTGCCAAATAATGAAATAGAAAAAGTGGTTTTAGGTCTGGATGTGCGTGCGGAGGCCTTTGAGGATGTAGCACATATTTTGGAGGCGCTGCGCATCAAAGGGTATCAGTTTGAAATTCTGTTTATGAATGCTACGGATGAGACCTTGATAAAACGCTATAAGGAAAGCCGCCGTTTGCATCCGGTGGATCCGGACGGCCGTATTGAGGACGGCGTGGCGAAGGAAAGAATCCTGCTTGAGGAAATACGTAAGCAGGCAGATTATGTGATTGATACATCAGGGCTTTTGACCAGAGAGTTAAAGGCTGAGCTGGACCGTATTTTTGTGGATGGTGAGGAATATAATAACCTTATGGTAAACATCATGTCCTTTGGATTTAAGCACGGAATACCGGCGGATGTGGATTTGGTGTTTGATGTGAGATTTTTGCCCAACCCCTATTATGTGGATGAGCTGAAGAAACAGACCGGCAATGATAAACCGGTACAGGATTTTGTCATGGCTTGTGAAGAGTCCCATATTTTTTTGAACAAGCTGGCGGATATGCTACATTTCCTGATTCCCAATTATGTAAAGGAAGGCAAATACCGACTGGTGGTTGCAATCGGCTGTACCGGCGGTAAACATCGTAGTGTGACTTTGGCCAATGAATTATATCAGCGGATGAAAAATCAGGGCGACTATGGTATGACCATTTATCATCGGGATATAAATAATCGTAGCAAATAGTGAAATTGTATGGAGGTGCGGTATGTCATTTTCCTATGAGGTAAAAGAGGAATTGGCGAAGCATTTGGGTGCTGCCAGACATTGCCAGATGGCAGAATTGGCCGCTATGTTGCATTTTTGCGGTCAATACGGAAGAGACTCAGAAGGGGCATTTACCATAGGTTTTCAGGTAGAAAATCCAATCGTTGTAAAAAAATGCTTTACATTATTGAAAAAAACATTTAGTATAGATACTGATGCGACCATAGACGAGGCAAAGATGAACGAGCTTTATCGCAAGTTTGGCGACTTACAGGAGCCGGCGGATGAGCTGTTATTAAAGAGTACCTGCTGTCGCAGAGCCTTTATCCGGGGAGCTTTTTTAGCCATAGGCTCCGTTAGTGCACCGGAGAAGGGGTATCATTTGGAGTTTGTGACTGCCAATGAGAAGAAAGCAAAGCAGTTGCAAGGTGTGATACAGAGCTTTGATATCGATGCGAAGATTGTACTTCGGAAGAAATATCATGTGCTGTATATGAAGGAAAGCGAAGCCATCGTGGATTTGCTGAATGTCATGGAGGCACATATTGCACTAATGAAATTAGAAAATTTGCGTATTCTGAAAGAGTTACGTAATACCGTAAATCGCAGAGTTAATTGTGAAACAGCCAATATTAACAAGACTCTGGATTCCTCCAGAAAGCAGCAGGAGGATATCCGATTGTTACAGGAGAAATACGGTCTGGAAAATCTGCCGAAGGGATTACAGCAGATAGCCAGAATGCGTCTGGAAGAACCGGAAGCATCTTTGAAGGAATTGGGCGAGATGCTGGAGCCCCCCATCGGAAAGTCCGGTGTAAATCACAGATTACGGAAGCTTAGCGAGATGGCAGACAAGCTTAAGCTTGGAAAAGAGGAGGAGTAAAATGACAAAGAAAGCAGTAGAAATCAAGTTGCAGAGCGGATTGGAAGCGAGACCTGTAGCAATGCTTGTACAGGTAGCCAGCAGATATGATAGCAGCGTTTATCTGGAATGTGAAGGCAAGAAGGTAAATGCCAAGAGTATTATGGGTATGATGAGCTTAGGTTTGGTAACCGGCGAATCCGTAACCGTAATCGCAGATGGTGCGGACGAAAGTGCAGCTATCGACGATATCGAGAAGTACTTGTGTGGAGAAACTGCATAAAAAATTGTGGGAATGATTCGGCATGGTTGTGGAAAGCAACAATGCCGATATTTTTTTCACAAACTTATTTGCATTTTAACAAATGTGTGTTATACTATCCCCAAAGGGCATTTAGACCCGAAACAAAAAGAAGAAAGGATGACTTTAAAAATGGCATTAGTTACAACAACAGAAATGTTCAAAAAAGCTTATGAAGGCGGCTATGCAGTAGGTGCTTTCAACGTAAATAATATGGAAATCGTTCAGGCTATTACCGAAGCTGCTGATGAATTAAGATCTCCTATTATCCTTCAGTGTTCTGCAGGTGCAAGAAAGTATGCTAAGCATTCTTACCTTGTTCACTTGGTACAGGCAGCTATCGAAGAGACCAATATTCCGATTGCTCTTCACTTAGACCACGGCGCAGATTTCGAAATCTGTAAGCAGTGTATCGATGGTGGTTTCACCTCAGTTATGATCGACGGTTCTCACCTTCCTTACGAAGAGAACATCGAATTATCTAAGAGAGTAGCTGACTACGCACACGAAAGAGGATGTGTAGTAGAAGGTGAGCTTGGTACTTTAGCAGGTATCGAAGATGACGTAGTAGTAGAAGCTGGTCATGAGTCTTATACTCAGCCTGAGCAGGTAGAAGATTTCGTTAAGAGAACCGGTGTAGACTCTCTTGCAATCGCTATCGGTACCAGCCATGGTGCATTCAAGTTCAAGCCCGGCCAGAAGCCTCAGTTACGTTTCGATATCCTTGATGAAGTTTCTAAGAGACTTCCCGGATTCCCTATCGTATTACACGGCGCTTCTTCTGTACTTCCTAACTACGTTGACATCATCAACGCTAACGGTGGTGCATTAAAGGATGCTATCGGTATTCCTGAAGATATGCTTCGTCAGGCTGCTAGATCTGCTGTATGTAAGATCAACATCGACTCTGACTTAAGATTAGGTTTAACTGCTGGTATCAGAGAGCATATGTTTGCTCATCCTGATCACTTCGATCCCAGACAGTACTTAACCGATGGTCGTGCATACTGCAAGGAAGTAGTTGCTCACAAGATTAAGACCGTTCTTGGTTCGGAAGGTATGGCTTAAGATACATAGTTGTATAAAGGCTTAATATAGGGCCGGCTAACCCGTATGGGTTAGCCGGTCTTCTTTTTGCGCGTTATCCGCAGAGTCAAGTATTGATTAGCTTGCTGCGGATGCTTGCATACGGCGGCAAGCTAATCGATATTTGACGAGCGACGCGAATGAGGACCACCGAAGGTGGTTCGAGTCTGCGGATAACGTGTGGAAGGAGAAAACAGAGGGAATTAAGCCACATTTGCTGATTAAGAAAATTTGGATGAATTTATGGAAAGCCAAGAAGGAAGACAATTCATATTAACATATATAAAACAAGAAAACCTCAAAGTAACCTAAATTACTTTGAGGTTTTTAATATATCTTCAATAATCATCTGAATATGTGCCAGCTGTGTGTCTGACAAGCCGGTAACTTCTATATATTTGCGATTGTTAAGCTCCAGAAGACAATCTGTACTCACGCAAAAATAATCTGAAATATTCATGAGCATCTCGATAGAAGGAAGTATATTATTGTTTTCCCAATTGGATATGGTCTGTTTGGAAACATTCAGCTGGTCGGCTAGCTGAACCTGACTTAGATTACGGGAAAGACGCAAAGATTTCACTTGATCTCCGAACATGTAAAAAACCTCCATATGTGTTATTTGTACGTATCTATAGGTCCTTTATAGTATAGGGTATGCGAAATAAGGCGTATTTACAAAATACTTTAGTTTTGTTATAATGGACTTATAAAGTGTAGGGTGGTGATACCATTGGAGTATAAAGAAAGAAGATAATTATTAAATCGGAAAATGTGAAAAGGAGTGCTTATGAGAAAAATAAAGGGTATAGGATTTTTAATAATAAGTTTTGTTCTGTGTTTAGGTATGTTTTTGTTAACCGGATGTGGAGGGGGTTCATGTGAGACAGTTCAATGTGCAAATATCTCTGCAGGTAATGATAAAGTAATTGCACTATCAATACCAGGGTGTGGAGGATGTCTAACACCGGGAAAGGGATGTTTAGGTTCTTTCTGGTCACAGTCGGTTAAAATCATTGCAATAACAGAGAGCGAAGATGATGCTGTTGGGGTGGCATGTGACAATCAATATTATGATGGAGGTTGTAGTGGTTGTCTGCAAAACAAGCAATCATGTTACTCGGGAATTGTTATTGAAGACTCAGGCAAGGTTGGTGTTTTCTGTGGAAGTACGGAATCTGATAAAGTATGTGGCATAAGTGATGGATGTGGTGGATGTATCGCATCTGACGGAAGTGAAATAGACAGTATAAGATACATGGAAGAGATTTTGGGAATAGACTAAACGGGAGAAGATAAAGCTTATGTATCCATATATTTATATTATTGTTCCTTCATATGCATTATTTGCAAGTGTCGGGATGTTTTTTGCTTTGCTGTTGCTTAGGGGTAGAATTGATAAGTATAAGGTGGATATTCGTGATTTTATTAAACTCATTGTGTGTTCAGCAGTTTGTTTGCTGGTTGGTAGTAAATTTTTGTTTGTTATTACACTAATACCCAGGTTTGTTGAAGCAAGTAGTATTAGTGAGATAATAAACTCCATATTACAAAGTGGTTTTGTGTTTTATGGGGGATTACTGGGAATGTTAATAGGAATAAGTTTTTGGGTAAAAAGGAGTCAAAAGTATAACTTAGACACTATTTATAATATGATGGCACCAGCAATACCACTGTTTCATGCATTTGGAAGAATGGGTTGCTTTATGACTGGGTGTTGTTATGGAAAAGAACTAAAAACTCCTATTGCAGTGGGAAATGCAATAAAACTGGTCAGGTTTCCAACACAGCTTTTGGAAGTAGTATTTGAATGTATTATGTTTGTAATATTATTGATTTTTGAACGAAAAGGAAATCAAAAGTTATTATGGATTTATTTATTGTGCTATTCATTGTTTAGGTTTGTTATAGAGTTTTTTAGGGGAGATGAAATTAGGGGTATATTTGGAGGATTATCAACATCGCAATGGATATCAATAATAATATTTATAGTTATTTTGAAAAAAACTATGATAAGAAGGAAAAGCTTATGTCAACAATAGGTGATATGAAACGAAGGTGTAAAGAATTGGTAAAGATGGTGATTTGAGAATTGGTGCATATGGCTTCTTCATGCTAGGAAATGTAAGGAAGGCAATTGGAATTTTAAAGTGCATTATAGCAAAATCTCCCCATAAAAGGGAGGATGCCAAGTAAAATAATTTTACTTGGCATTTATTATGAAAAAGTTTTATATAAATTAAAAGTTGTAAGCTTTCTTTCTTGATTTTAGTATAGAATATAGAAATGTCCAAACAATGAGTAAGAATTAAAAAAAAATTGAATGATTTATGAACAAATTATGAACGCTGGGAGTTTAATCCCAGCGTTTTGTCATTTTCAACATATTTTTGTCAGAGTAATGCGTTAGCACAACAGAATATATCTGTGGCAGTTAGCGGCTGAACTTCTCCGGTTCCGGATAGTCAACGCCAAAGGTGTCTACAGTAACGGACTTCATCATCTGCTTCTCCAGAGGTCTGTCGCTGTAGTCAGTAGCGGTTTCGGCGATTTTGTTGACCACGTCCATACCTTCGGTTACTTTACCGAAAGCTGCGTAAGAACCATCTAAGTGGGGAGAGTTTTTGTGCATAATGAAGAACTGGCTGCCTGCAGAGTCAGGCATCATGCTTCTTGCCATGGAAAGAACACCTTCAGTGTGCTTCAAGTTGTTAGCAAAGCCATTCTGGGCAAATTCGCCCTTGATGCTGTAGCCGGGGCCACCCATACCGGTGCCGTCGGGACAACCGCCCTGGATCATGAAGCCACGGATAACACGGTGGAAAATTAAACCATCGTAGAAATTCTTATTTACTAAGCTGATAAAGTTATTTACGGACTGGGGAGCGATTTCAGGATATAATTCCAGTTTAATCACGTCGCCACTTTCCATAGTAATGGTTACAATAGGATTCTGTGCCATAATTTCCTCCATTCAGAAGCATAGGCAAATGCTTCTTTTCTTTCTTGGTTTTATTAGATATAATGTAACTATTCAGAGTACACATGAGCAAAAGGAAAGCTGCAAAGCAGCGATTTTGCGAATGTGTGCTCTGAATAGTTACATTAGTATCATAACCTAATTAAGTCGGAACGTAAAGAGCGGATTGGAGATTTTATGAAGCATAGGGGATATTATTTGGAAAAAGTGTTTCTAATATTGACTTGCGGGGAAGTGTTTTTGCCCTTTGAGGAAAGTATCATAGAACTTCAGAGGGCAGGGATTTCAGTGGAGGTGCTATTGGCTGAGGAGATTTGTGAACAGGAAAAAGCAGCAAACTGTAGGGAAAGTTTTTACATAAAACAAAGCCAAAAGAAGGTACAGGCACTTTATGTGACGGATCATAATGGAGTGGCTCAAAGCCTATTGGAAGCTGGTATGGCAGTGTTGGGCTATGGGCATAGACAAAATAAGTCAGAGGGCTTTGCAGGGGTTAAATATATTCTGGAAGCACCGGAAGGGACGCCGGCAGAGTATTTCGAGAGAGTATTTCGGCGGTATTCAGGATTACCTTGGAGTATATTGGAAACAGAGCGTTGTTATGTAAGGGAAAGCTGTGAGGAGGATGTGGAGGCCTTTTATACCATATATAAGGCACCTGAGGTGACACGATATACAGAAGGCCTGTATGAGCATGCAGTCAGCGAACGGGCGTATATGCGAGAGTATATAGAGAAAGTTTATGCCTATTTTGAATTCGGTGTATGGACAGTGATTTTGAAGGAGAGCGGAGAAATCATCGGTAGAGCCGGTATTAGTGTTAGGGAAGGGTTTGACATGCCGGAGTTGGGATATGTACTGGGACTACCTTGGCAGGGTAAGGGGCTGGCTAAGGAGGTCTGTGAAGGGATTCTGAAGTACGCCAAAGAAGAATTGGAAATTACGCAGCTACAGGTTTTGATACAGGAAGAGAATGAAGCTTCCATAGGTCTGGCAAAGCGTTTGGGATTTTGTATGACAGATAAAATGGATATAGAAGGAAAAGAACATATTATTTTCACTTTAGATACAAGGAAACCTCCGGCATCTTAGATGAGTGTCGGAGGTTTTTACATCTTATTTTGATTCTAGTCGAACAGAATTCATCAGTGCGTAGAGGCGTTCATAAGAATTGATTTTGATAACTAGAGTGTGGCATGTATTTAAATCATCCGGCGAAAAGACATCTGCATAAATAGGACTTAAGTAATCGTTCTCCCTGGGATGGATGTGATAGAGCGCATGGATATCTTCTGTTTCATAAATGAAATGTTGTTCGCCTGCAATGCCCAGAGTTTTTATGAGACACATTATGTAATGGGCGATGGTCTTTTCCAGGTTGAAGAGACTGCAACTGTCTTGTGTCAGAAGCAGACCTGCTTTCATAGTATTGTATCCACTATCAGGCATTCCTATGTCTAAAGATTCAAATCCTTTTACTAAGCGTTTGGTTCCAAGCTTTGTAGGTAAATCGGTAATCAATTCCTCTATTTGATTCTCGTTTAATAGAGAATAAAAGGATAGGTCATCGGGTTCCGTGATAATAATGCATTCCTCCTCATTGGGTGAAAGGTAAAGAAATGCTTTTAATCCGGTTTCTTTTAGCACCCAATCTGCCGGAATGTCAACAGTGATACCGTGGTGGTTAACTGTCTGGATTGGCTCTGTAGGAGCGTAGGTGATATTAAAATCTGTAAAGTATTCGCAAGTTTCTTTGGCTTCTTCAGCGAAAACTTCATCGGAAAATTCTCGTACTATTTTATATACCTTCACTCGTGGAATCATAGGCCACACTGCCCCGGCTAAGAGTAGAATTACTACAATCACAGCAATAATAATTTTCTTTTTCTTCATAGTCCCTCCTCTTTTGGTGGGTAGTGCCACCTTTCTTGCAAATTTTGTTATTCCTGATTTATCTGTATGGAATTCATCATCGCATATAGAGATTCTTCAGAGTCTGTTCTTATGACTAAAGAGTAGGCTCTATTTAAATTCTTAGCAGAAAAAACGTCTGCCAATACTCTATAAGGGTGCTCCTCGTCGGGCGGGGATACATGATAGGTTGCGCAAATATTTTCTGTTTCGTAGATATAGTTCAAAGCAAATTGCGGTTCGATACTCTTTATCATGCCGACGATGTAATAAGCAATGGTTTTGTCTGCATTAAAGAGGCTGTAACTGTCCCTTTCTAAAAGGAGCGTGGATTTCATGGTGGTGTATGCACTGTCCGGCATGGGGATGCCTAAAGCATCAAATCCTTTCTCCAAACGTTTCAGACCAACTGTATAGGACAAATCAGCAGTAAGTTCAGCCACCTGCTCTTCATTAAATAAGGAGTATCCTGTTAAATCGGATGCTTCTGAGAGTAGGATTCGCTGGCTTTTATCAGGTGATTCATAAGTAAGAGAATTCTCCAAGCTGTTTTCTAAAATCATCCAATCAGCCGGTATATCTATGGACAGCCCGTCGTGACTAATGGTTTGTACCGGCTGGTCAGAGGCATATGTAACATCAAAATGGTTGAAGTATTCACAATGGGATACTTTCGGAAAACCGGTTTCGGTTAGCTCCCGGGCAGCATTATAAAGCTTAATCCTGGGATTCATAAACAATACAGTGCCAACCAGCAACATAATAATCACAATCACTGAAATTAAAATCTTCTTTTTCTTCATAGCGGCTCCTCATTTGATGGGCAGTGCCCGAATGACTAATAAAATATAGTAAAATTTAAATTCCATAAAACAATGGGATAATTAATATAACACAAACAGGACTAGGTCGGCTTCTCTCCCCCCTCATTGGATTCACCGACTTTTGCCCCGATTGGTATGCATATATCATAGCTTAATTTGGTTTGGGGGACAATGGGAAAATGTGCACGATTTGAGTAGGTAACGTGCAGAGTGATGCTTTT
This sequence comes from Lachnospiraceae bacterium, assembly GCA_017521605.1. GTDB lineage: Bacteria > Bacillota > Clostridia > Lachnospirales > Lachnospiraceae > Acetatifactor. Next base: position 23,412 of record JAFXCD010000078.1, read on the forward strand.
TTCTTGCAAATACAGCTAAAATGTAATACTATTAAATATAATGTGTTTGAAAGGGGCCACGCATGTGGCGGAAAAGGAGCGAATATGATAGTACAAAAATATAAGGATATGTTAGCCGGCAAATCGGTAATTCGTCAGTTGTCGGAGTTTGCTACCGCGAGAGGAGCGGAAATCGGTTACGAGAATGTGTTTGATTACAGTTTGGGTAATCCATCCGTTCCTGTACCCAAGGAGTTTACAGACCGAATGATACATATGCTGGCTACCCAGGAACCCAATGTGCTTCATGGCTACAGTCCCAGCCTGGGTATTACTTCAGTAAGAGAAGCCATTGCAGCTTCCTTAAGTGAGAGATTTGGATTACCTTACAAGGCAGAGCATATTTTTATGGCTTCCGGTGCAGCAGGTGCTTTGGCACATGCTTTCCGACTGGTAACAGAGCCTGGTGATGAAATCCTGACCTTTGCGCCTTTCTTTCCGGAGTATAATCCTTATGTAAATCTGACCGGTGCAGTGCTGAAAATTGTGCCTCCAAATACCGCAGATTTCCAGATTAATTTCGAAGCTTTCGAAGAAATGCTGAATGAGAAGACCATGGCAGTCCTGATTAATACACCTAATAACCCTTCCGGTATTGTGTATTCCAAGGAAACCATTGAGAGATTGGCAGAGACCTTACGTAAGAAGTCGGCAGAGTACGGTCACGATATCTTTATTATTTCGGATGAACCTTATCGTGAAATTGTATTTGAGGGAGTGGATGCACCTTGTGTATCAGCGTTCTATGACAATACCATTATGTGTTATTCCTTCTCCAAGTCCCTGTCTTTACCCGGTGAGCGTATCGGTTATGTAGCCATCAATCCGGCTTGTAAGGAAGCAGCGACTATGGTAAATATGTGTGGTCAGATTTCCAGAGGAATCGGACATAACTGTCCCCCTTCCATTATTCAGCTGGCTGTTGCCCAGGTGCTGGATAAGACTGCTGATTTAAGTGTTTACGAAAAGAATATGAACTTAATTTACGATTGCCTGGTAGAGCTTGGTTTTACCTGTGTAAAGCCCGGCGGTACCTTCTACATCTTCCCCAAGGCATTGGAAGAGGATGCTAAGGTATTCTGTGAGAAGGCACTGAAGTACGATTTGGTACTGGTGCCCGGCGACAGCTTTGGCGCACCCGGTTACTTCCGTATGGCATACTGCATCGATACAGAGAAGGTGGTTCGTTCGCTGGATGCAATGCGTAAATTTGTAGAAGAGACCTATCCGGATAAAATAAAAAAAGCTGACACAGAGAAGTAAGATAAAGAAGTGACCTGACAGGAACAATTGAGGGGAGGAATTATAATGTACCAGGCAGGATTAGTTTTAGAAGGTGGTGGAATGAAGGGTGCTTACACCGCAGGAGTACTTGATTTCTTTTTGGAAAAGGAGATGGAGTTTGCCAGCGTGTATGGTGTGTCGGCAGGAGCGGTCCATATGTGCAGCTACTTGTCCAAACAGAAAGGACGAAGCATTCGTATCTCCACCAAATACGGTGCAGATCCCAGATATTGCAGTATTGCCAGTTTGCTTTTGACGGGAGATTTATTTAATGTAAAAACATGTTACGATACGGTGCCCAATAAATGGGAGCCCTTTGACCATGAGACCTATGAAAGCTATCAGGGCAAGGCTTATGCAGTAGTAACCAATATAGAAACCGGTAAGCCGGAATATCTACTGGTAGATGAGTGCAGGGAAGGACTGCAGAAGGTAAGGGCCTCGGCATCACTACCATTAGTTTCCAGAAATGTGCCCATAGGAGATAAGCTGTACTTAGACGGAGGTTGCTCGGATTCCATACCCATTGCCAAGTCTATTATGGACGGTAATAAGAAGAATGTAGTGATACTTACCAAGGAAGTTGGGTATGTACGCAAGCCTGCAACCAAGATTGGCTTATTGAAGGTACGTTACCGTAAATATCCGAAGTTGGTAGAAGCCATGCAAAAGAGACATATTGCCTACAATGAAACCTTGGAATATTTGAAGCGCTTGGAAGAAAGTGGTAAGGTTTTCATCATTCGTCCGAAAAAGGCAAGTGATGTGGGCAGATTAGACAAGGATACCAAGAAACTTCAGGCTCTTTATGAGGAAGGCTACGCGGATGCAGCAGCCTGTCATGAGGAACTTGTAAAGTTTTTGATGAGTTAGAACGAATGATGGTGAGGATTTTGAGTCGTAACTATTTTATAGAAGAAATGAGGAAATAATATGTTAGAAATCATAAAAGCGATTATCTATGGTATCGTAGAGGGTATTACAGAGTGGTTGCCTATAAGTAGTACCGGACATTTGATTCTGGTGGAACAGCTGATTCCATTCAAGGAAACCAGTGAGGGCTTCTTTGATATGTTTGATGTGGTGATTCAGCTGGGGGCTATCCTGGCAGTTGTGGTATTGTTCTGGAGCCAGCTGTGGCCCTTTGTATTTTCAAAAGAGAAGCGTCAGGGTAAAACCGGTATCCTGTCCTATGTAAATATGGACATTATGACTATGTGGTTTAAGATTCTGGTATCCTGTGTGCCCGCAGCGGTAATCGGTATTTTATTTGATGAGGTGTTTGAAAGATATTTCTACAACTCGGTATGTATCGCCATCGCTTTGATTGTGTTTGGCGTGGCATTTATTGTGATTGAGAACTGGAACAAGGGCAGAAATCCTAAAGTAAATTCTATAGCGGAAATTACATATCAGACTGCAGCTTTAATCGGTGTCTTCCAGGTGCTGGCTGCTGTATTCCCGGGAACCTCCCGTTCCGGTGCTACCATCGTAGGTGCATTGCTGATTGGTGTATCCAGAAAGGTTGCTTCTGAGTATACCTTCTTCTTAGCGATTCCGGTTATGTTTGGTGCAAGCTTACTGAAGTTAGTTAAGTTTGGTTTTGACTTTACGGGTATGGAGATTGCCTGTTTATTGGTAGGCTGTGTGGTTGCATTTGTGGTATCCATCTTCATCCTGAGATTCTTATTAAGCTATATCAAGAAGCATGATTTCAAGGTATTCGGCTGGTACCGTATTGTACTGGGTATTGTGGTATTGGTAGCGTTTGGATTCTTTTTAAAATAGAATAGATAGACAAAGTTAAGTGCCATGGGCTTAAAGCCTATGGCACTGTTTGTTAAGACATACTTTAAACACCCATCCAGGCATGCCAAGCAGCATTCATTTCCAGTTCCAGACAAACGAATCCTAAGATACTTAATAAGAGCAGGATGATAAATAAAATAGTTTCGCTTTTGGGAAACTGTGTTTTCATTAAAAATCGAATATAAAAAATAGTCAATACTATGGAATAGATATTGGATATAAAAAACATCCTTAAGAGTAATATTACAAAACATGGAATCATTAGAATGTTATGTATCCATAATAGGAGCCCTTTGTCCTGTAGTGGGTAATACGGTATCCCAATATAATGCATATAGCAGGAGCTGAGCAAAAAGAGGGTATTAATAATATATAGGTTCCGAATCACGTGCAAATGGTTGTTTGGTGAGTTATCGCTACTCCAGATATAATGTAGATAAACACAATAAGCTATATATACAAAAAAAATAATCCCGACAATTATCAATTGCATAAATTATCCTCCGTAAAAAGTAGTTATTTATTATAATACACTATTATCGCAGAAAAAGTTGCATTTTAAGGAAAGCCTTAGTAATTTTTAGAAAATCCTAATATTTTTAACCATCCATTGACTCCCCAACATCCGAATGCTAAAATCAATTCATACCAAGTTCCTTTCTGTGAGCTTACAAAGAACTTTGCGGCACTCTCAATGCTGTATCTTACAACATATCTTGGCAGTCTCGCTGGGTATACCTGTTTTTATTACAATTCAAGGAGGATTTCATGGTTAAGGAAGAAAGCAAAAGTGAAAAAATACCATGGAGGCAGCAATTGTTTCGAAAGAAACCATACAACACAAAATATATACTGTCCGTGGTTATAAGGTAATGTTGGATGTGGATTTGGCAGAAATGATGGATAGCTTCGTGGACAAGGAAGACAATGGCTGGCTTATGTACAATACAAAGTATTGTGCCGCAGATTTGGCATATTCAGAAATATATGGGCAGGCAAAGAAGACTATATACGTGGTAGATAATTATATCGGCTTACGAACATTGGTGCTTTTGAAAAATGCACCTGCAGGTGTGGACATAACGCTTTTTAGTGACAATGTAGGAAACAGATTACATAAAGTAGAATACAATGATTTCCTCAGAGAATACCCTGGCATTCAACTAAAGATTAAGAAAACAAGAGGAATTTATCATGACAGGTTCATTGTACTTGACTATGGTACCAAGGAGGAAAGAATCTTCTTATGCGGAGCATCTTCTAAGGATGCAGGAGCCAGGGTGACCTGTATCGTCGAAGATTTCGGGATAGAAAAATATAAGGGATTGATAGATGAGTTGTTGAAAAATAAGGAATTGGTACTTGGCTAAAATGCACCAACAGTTTAGCCGCACCAAATCATTCGCGAAATCGCCTTTCTAAAATGCATGGCTAAACTGTTACTTGACAAATTTCAACATTTAGAATAAACTGTACACTGATAAAGGCAACGAGCCTTTGATTGAGGAGATTTATGAACAATTATAAATTGTGAAAGGAGAAACATTATGGCAACCAAGAAGACATCTACAGATAAGACACCTATTGAGAAGGCAATTGACGCAGCAGTAGTGGAACCCGTTGAAGAAAAGAAGGCACCTGCAAAGAAGGCAGCAGCTCCTAAGAAGGCTGTAGCAGAGAAGAAGGAAGTAAAGGCTGAAGCAGCTCCTGCAGCTGAGAAGAAGGCACCTGCTAAAAAAGCACCTGCAAAGAAGGCTCCTGCAGCTAAGAAGGAAATGAAGAGTGAGATCACTGTTCAGTTTGCCGGCAAGTCTTATACCCAGGACGATTTGATGAAGATTGCGAAGGATGTTTGGAGATTTGACTTAAAGATGAAGACAGCAGATTTAGTAAGCGTAGAGCTTTATGTGAAGCCTGAAGAAAGCATGGTTTACTATGTATTCAACGGCACAGAGTGTGGTAGCTTCACTATCTAATAGGAGCAAAACAGATTTATATAGTACATGTATCCCGGTATTGTTTCGGCAGTACCGGGATTTTACTTTTTATAATTTCTTTAGAATTATTTTCGCACAAATCTGTTGACAATAGAAAGGGTAAGTGATATTTTATGTTAAGAAGGTATTAGCACTCCATTGAGTCGAGTGCTAACAAACCGAAAGGGAGTGAGAGCGTGGAATTGGATGAAAGAAAAACGAAAATACTACAGGCTGTAATTCGTAATTATCTGGAAACAGGTGAGCCGGTAGGCAGTCGTACCATTTCCAAGTATACGGATTTAAACCTAAGCTCTGCTACCATTCGTAATGAGATGGCTGATTTGGAGGAGTTGGGATACATTTTGCAGCCCCACACCTCAGCCGGACGGATTCCTTCCGATAAAGGATATCGCTTCTATGTAGATTATATGATGGAGAAAAAGGACAAAGAAGTGATAGAGATGAAGGAGATGCTGGTGGAGAAGCAGGATAAGATGGAGCTTCTATTAAAACAGGTGGCTAAGGTGCTGGCACAGAATACCCAGTATGCCACCATGATTTCCGCACCGCAGACCAAGCGAAATAAGCTGAAATTCATACAGCTTTCCAGAGTGGATTATAATCAGTTGCTGGCAGTTATTGTGGTAGAAGGCAATGTGATTAAAAACAATATCCTTCCGGTACGTCAGGAATTGACTGATGAAACATTACTGAAGCTTAATATTTTACTTAATACGAATTTAAATGGTTTATCTATAGAAGAAATTAATCTGGGAATGATAGCTGCGCTGAAGCAACAAGCCGGTATTCACAGTGATATTGTGGGGGAGGTATTGGATGCAGTAGCTGAGGCGATCAAAGCAGATGAAGATTTGGAGATTTACACCAGTGGTGCCAACAATATCTTCCGTTATCCGGAGCTGGCAGACCAGCAGAAGGCCAGCCAGTTAATTAATGCCTTTGAGGAAAAGGAAACCTTGAATGAACTGGTACTGGAAACCTTGTCGGATGAAAACAATACGGGGATTCAGATTTATATCGGTGAGGAGGCGCCCATGCAGGGGATGAAGGACTGCAGTGTGGTAACCGCCACTTATGAATTGGAAGAGGGTATGAAGGGAACCATTGGTATCATCGGTCCCAAGCGTATGGACTATGATAAGGTAGTAGGTACCTTGAAGACCTTGAGACAACAGTTAGATGAATTATATAGAAAATAGAAAGGGATGAAGGAATGGCAGAGCAGGAAAAAGAAATTTTAGAAGAAGAGATTTTGGAGGAAGCTGCTGAAGAGACAGCAGAAGAAACTGCTGAGGCAGAAGGTACGGAAGAAGAGGTTGCGGAGGAATCCGACTCTGAGGAAGTACCCGAAGGTGAAGAACCTAAGAGCTGGGCAGAAAAGAGAGCTGCCAAGAAACAAGAAAAGGCAGAGAAGAAAGAAAAGGCTAATGCCGACAAGGAAAGGATTGCAGAGCTGGAGGATAAGGTAAAACGTCAGCTGGCAGAGTTTGAAAATTTCCGTAATCGTACAGAGAAAGAAAAGCAGACTATGTTTGAAACCGGTGCCAAGAGTGTATTGGAAAAAGTCTTGCCGATTATCGATAACTTTGAAAGAGGCTTCTCTACTGTAGAAGAATCCGATAAAGAGGATGCTTTTGTACTGGGAATGCAGAAAATTTACAAGCAGATGATGGATGAGCTGGAGAAAATCGGCGTGAAGCCCATTGAAGCAGTTGGTCAGGAGTTTGATCCTAATCTGCACAATGCGGTAATGCAGGTAGAAAGTGATGAGTTTGAATCCGGCATTGTAGCTCAGGAATTAATGAAGGGCTATATGTATCGTGACAGTGTATTAAGACATAGCATGGTGGGTGTGGTTTCATAATCATATATGTTAAAAATTCAGGAGCGCAAAGCACGCAGCGATTGAATTTTAGATATAAAGTAGTTTTAATTGATTTTCATAAAAATGGAGGAAAAAAGAATGAGCAAAATTATTGGTATTGACTTAGGTACAACCAACAGCTGTGTGGCTGTTATGGAAGGTGGTAAGCCCACCGTTATTGCAAACGCAGAAGGCGCAAGAACAACCCCTTCCGTAGTTGCATTTACAAAAACCGGTGAAAGATTAATCGGTGAGCCTGCAAAGCGTCAGGCGGTTACCAACGCAGAGAAGACTATCGCTTCTATTAAGAGAGATATGGGTACTGACAACGGACGTACTATTGATGGTAAGAAGTATTCCCCTCAGCAGATTTCGGCTATGATTCTGCAGAAGTTAAAAGCAGATGCTGAAAGCTATTTGGGTGAGAAGGTTACTGAAGCAGTTATTACTGTTCCTGCATACTTCAATGACGCTCAGCGTCAGGCTACCAAGGATGCAGGTAAGATTGCAGGTCTTGATGTAAAGCGTATTATCAACGAGCCTACCGCAGCAGCTTTGGCTTATGGTTTGGATAATGAAAAAGAACAGAAGATTATGGTTTACGACTTGGGTGGTGGTACCTTCGACGTTTCCATCATCGAAATCGGCGATGGCGTTATCGAAGTATTGGCAACCAATGGTGATACCCGTCTTGGTGGTGATGACTTTGATAATAAGATTACCCAGTGGATGCTTGCAGAGTTCAAGAAAGCAGAAGGTGTAGATTTATCTAACGATAAGATGGCAATGCAGAGATTAAAAGAAGCAGCTGAAAAGGCTAAGAAGGAACTTTCTTCTGCAATGACCACCAATATCAACCTGCCTTTCATTACTGCAACTGCAGAAGGTCCTAAGCACTTTGATATTGATTTAACCCGTGCAAAATTTGATGAATTAACTCATGATTTAGTAGAAAGAACTGCTGTTCCTGTACAGAACGCTATGAAGGATGCAGGTTTAACCAACGCTGATTTAGGCCAGGTACTTTTGGTTGGTGGTTCTACACGTATTCCCGCAGTTCAGGATAAGGTAAGACAGTTAACCGGCAAGGAGCCCAGCAAGACTTTGAACCCTGATGAATGTGTAGCTATCGGTGCATCTATCCAGGGTGGCAAGTTAGCAGGTGATGCAGGTGCAGGCGAAATCTTACTGTTAGACGTTACTCCTCTGTCTCTGTCTATTGAGACCATGGGTGGTGTTGCTACCAGATTGATTGAAAGAAATACTACTATTCCTACAAAGAAGAGCCAGATTTTCTCTACCGCAGCTGACAACCAGACAGCAGTAGATATCAATGTAGTACAGGGTGAGAGACAGTTTGCAAAAGATAACAAGTCTCTCGGACAGTTCCGTCTGGATGGTATTCCGCCTGCACGTCGTGGTGTTCCTCAGATCGAAGTTACCTTCGATATTGATGCAAACGGTATCGTAAATGTATCTGCAAAGGATTTGGGTACCGGCAAAGAACAGCACATTACTATTACTGCAGGTTCTAATATGTCTGATGCAGATATCGAAAAGGCAGTTAAGGAAGCAGCTGAATTCGAGGCTCAGGATAAGAAGAGAAAAGAAGCAGTAGAAGCCAGAAATGATGCAGACTCTTTCGTATTCCAGACTGAAAAGGCAATTTCAGAAGTAGGCGATAAGATTGCTGAAGCTGATAAGGCACAGGTAGAAGCTGATATGGCAGAAGTAAAGGCAATTCTTGAAAGAACTGCTAATCAGGAAATGAGCGATGCAGATGTAGATGAATTGAAGGCTGCAAAAGAGAAGCTTATGAACAGTGCGCAGAACTTATTCTCTAAGATGTATGAGAATGCACAGGGTGCTGCAGGTCAGGAAGGTCCTGATATGGGTGGCTTTGAAGGAGCAGCAGATGCAGGTGCTACCGAAAGCGCTCCTGAAGATGATGTTATTGACGGAGATTTCCGCGAGGTTTAATAAGAAATAGAAAGGCAGACGATTATGGCAGAACAAAAGCGCGATTACTATGAAGTCCTCGGTGTGGACAAATCCGCAGATGAGGCAGCGATTAAGAAAGCATATCGTAACCTTGCAAAAAAATATCACCCGGATGCAAATCCGGGTGATGCTACGGCAGAGAAAAAATTTAAAGAAGCATCCGAAGCATACGCAGTATTAAGTGATCCGGAGAAGAAACGTCAGTATGACCAGTTTGGACATTCTGCATTTGATGGAAGCACCGGAGCCGGTGGAGCATATGATTTCAGTGGTATGGACTTCAGCGAAATGTTTGGAGATATTTTTGGAGATTTCTTTGGAGGCGGACGCAGAAGCAGTAGTGGTGCCAATGCCGGCCCCATGAAGGGAAAGGATATATATACCAGCATCCGAATTACTTTTGAAGAAGCAATATTTGGTTGTGAAAAGGAATTGGATCTTGTTATTAAGGAGTCTTGTAAGACTTGTAATGGAAGCGGTGCCAAACCGGGAACCAGTCCTGAAACCTGTAGTAAATGCGGTGGAAAGGGTCAGGTAGTATTTAGCCAGCAGTCTTTCTTTGGAACAGTGCGGAATGTACAGACCTGTCCGGATTGTCAGGGTACAGGAAAGATTATTAAGGATAAATGTAGCGATTGTCGGGGAACCGGTTATGTTTCTATGAAGAAGCGTTATGCAGTAGATATTCCTCCAGGAATTGATAATGGACAGCGCAAGCGTATGCCCGGTTTGGGTGAACCCGGTATGAATGGTGGTGGACGCGGTGATGTGCTGGTAGAGGTTATCGTAGGCAGACATCCTATCTTCCAGAGACAGGATTATAATATTTTCTCTACGGTGCCCATTTCTTTTGCAGTAGCGGCATTGGGTGGTGAGGTAGTGATTGATACTGTAGACGGCAAAGTAATCTATGATGTAAAAGCCGGTACACAGACCGATACCAAGGTGCGTCTGAAAGGTAAGGGTGTTCCTACTCTTCGTAATAAGGATGTGCGAGGAGATCATTATGTTACATTAGTCATTCAGACACCGGATAAACTGTCTCATGAAGCAAAAGAATTATTACGTAAGTTTGATGAAGTCAGCGGTGATTCTTTAAATGCAGCAAAGAATGTAACCAAGGATGATGATGATAAAAGCGACGGCAAGGAAAAGAAGAAAAAAGGCTTTTGGAAATAAAGTAACGGGTATTCTGATTGGTTTCAGAATACCCGTTTTATTATACTAGCAATTCAAAAATATCAGATTCCGGCTTTAAGTACTTCATGAAGATATCTTCATAAGACTCTGTCATATAGCGGTCGCTATACGGGAATACGTCCTGCTTCAAATAGAAGATAACCTTGTTGATGAAGTTTTCTCGTTCTCTTAAGTCTGATACAGATACAAAGAAAGGTCCTAACTTCTTGTTTTCAGCAATTCGTGCAAGCTGAGGATTATCAGATTTCTTAACTTCCATATTGGTAATATCAATTAATTCGTTAGCCAGAGTAGCAAAGGTTGCCCAGTCTCTGTTTAATTTATTCTCCAAATATAAATTAGAAACCATAGGTGCTAATGATGTACCCTGGAATAGGGAGGTTAAAGGCTTTCTGCCTGCAAATGTATCATAAGGGTGACACCATTCAGAAGGAAGCTTATCAAAGTCAATACGTACATAGTCTAAAGCAAAACGCCTCTTAAATGCACTGTCTAAGATGAAGATGTTTTCATCGGCAGTATTCATGGTTGCCAGAATGTTTAAGTTTGAAGGGAACCAAATCTTACTGTCTACAAAAATAAACTTCAATCCGGGGTCTCTGGACAGATAAGAGGAAATCAGATGATTCTGTACGGGATATCTGGATTTTCCCTGTTCACTTCTGTCTAACAATTGGAACAGGTCTCCGAAAATAGCAGGAGCGTTACCACGGTTGATTTCTTCAATTACCAAATAATATTTTTCGGTAGGGTTGGAGAAAGCATCCTTCAAAATAGAGGTTAAAGGACCGGGAACAAACATATATTCCACTGGCTTGTCCTGGGATAAATAGGGCTTTACATCACCAACCAGTTCTTCATAAGAATAAGTAGGATGGAAAATCAGACGACGGCAATGCTCATCGTAAGCCTCTTTGTCAGGGTATTCAGTTTCTATTAATTTACTAACAGAATAAGATTTACCGGTACCAGGAGCACCATAATAAATCTTCTGAATAGGAGTCATGACAACTTCTTCGTAATGATACTTCAATCCACGATCTTCTTCATATCTTGCATCTTCACCGTTTTCTGTTATGTAAAAAGCAGCAGAAATGTTGGGAGCAGTAGAATGTACGCCATACTTCAAAAGATGCTGGTAGAGCTTTAAGGCAGTAATGAAAGTTCCGTTGCCGGACTCTTCATTTACTGTTTCAAAATTATCTGCATATATAATTTTTTCCAGAATCTTCTCATATTCTTCACTACTTGTAATACTAAATAAATTGTTTGCCACATAAGGAGTAATCTTCATGCATGCAGTTCTTAATGCATGAGAATAAGCAATGATGGCATTATCAGAATATCTACGCACGCCTTCGCGGGTAGCTTGACGGCGTAACCACTCACGGAACCGCTGTTCATTATCAGAAATATAATTACTCATAATACGTTCTTCCTTTCATAAAATTACTACTTCTAGTATGCATGAAAAGATAGGAGTATGCAAGTGTTTTGTTAAGAAATTACAAATAAATATAAAAAAATGACTTAATTTCTATCATGACAGAGGATGCTTTTCTAAGAAATGTTTGACACAGGATTCTGTGCAGAGTACAATTAAATTATCTATGCGCTTATATTAAAGCGGTTTGAGCAGAAAAAGGAGAGCATTCAGATGAAATGGGTAAAATTTCAGATTAAGACAATTACAGAAGCTGAGGATATTATTATCAGCACTTTATATGATATTGGATTTGAAGGGGCGCAGATTGAGGATAAGATTCCGTTGACAACCATGGAGAAAGAGCAGATGTTCGTGGATATCCTGCCGGAAATGGAAGAGGATGACGGGGTGGCTTACCTTAGCTTCTTTGTGGAGCAGAAGGAGGATGGCAGTCTGGAGGTACAGGGCGAGACTATGGATGTGGAAACCATTCTGGCCAATGTAGAAGCAGAACTGGAAGATTTACGTACCTTTATGGAGATTGGTGAGGGTACCATCACAGTGGATGAGACTGAGGATATTGATTGGATTAATAACTGGAAGGAGTATTTCCATCAGTTCTATATAGATGATATTTTGGTAATTCCCTCTTGGGAGGATGTAAAGCCTGAGGATAATGAAAAGATGGTTCTGCATATTGATCCGGGGACTGCTTTTGGCACCGGTATGCATGAAACCACTCAATTGTGTATTCGCCAGTTACGTAAGTACATCACCCCGGAAACAGAACTTCTGGATGTGGGAACGGGAAGCGGTATTCTGGCCATTCTTTCCCTAATGTTTGGTGCCAGACATGCAGTGGGTACGGATTTGGATATCTGTGCTATCTCTGCAGTAGCGGATAACTGTGCCAATAATGGTATTGCATCCGAGCAGTTTGAGATGATGATTGGTAATATTATCACTGATAAGGAAATTCAGGACAGAGTGGGTTATGAATGCTACGATATCGTAGTGGCAAACATACTGGCAGATGTACTGGTACCCCTGACGCCCGTGATAGTGAATCAGTTAAAGCCCGGTGGAATTTATATTACCTCCGGTATTATTGATGACAAGGAACAGACTGTAGTAGAAGCGGTACAGGCAGCAGGCTTAGAGGTTGTGGAAGTAACCTACCAGGGTGAGTGGGTAAGTGTAACTGCGGCAAAACCTGCGGTTTAGTCGACTGAAAAAAGTCCATTCAAGGGTGACCTTTTTCTGAAGAGGAATATAGTTTGGAGAGTAAGTCATGTATCAATTTTTTGTAGAACCCCACCAAATATCTGGCAAAACTGTCAGAATTGAAGGGCAGGATGTTAATCATATAAAAAATGTACTCCGCATGAAGATTGGAGAAGAATTGTCCGTTAGCAATGGCGTGGATGGTAAGGAGTATCGTTGTGGAATTGTAGCCATGGACGAGGCGTGTATTACTTGTGAATTGCGCTTTGTTAAAGAGGACGGCGTGGAGCTACCCTCAGAAGTGTATTTATTCCAAGGATTGCCTAAAGCAGACAAGATGGAACTGATTATCCAGAAAGCAGTGGAGTTGGGAGTATATGCAATAGTACCTGTATCAACCAAACGCTGTGTGGTGAAGCTGGATGATAAAAAGGCTAAGTCAAAAAACGCCCGCTGGCAGGGGATTTCCGAGGCGGCGGCCAAGCAGAGTAAGAGGCGGATTGTGCCGGAGGTCATGGAAGTCATGAGCTTCAAAGAGGCACTTAATTTTGTGAAGGATTTTGAAGTGAAGCTGATTCCTTATGAACTGGCTGAGGATATGAGTAAGACCAAGGAGATTATCGATGATTTGAAACCCGGTCAGAGAATAGCTATTTTCATCGGCCCGGAGGGTGGTTTTGATGAAGGAGAAGTAGAGGCGGCTATTCTTGCAGGTGTGGAGCCCATTACTTTGGGCAAGCGGATATTACGTACGGAGACTGCCGGTTTCACTGTGCTTTCCTGGGTTATGTATCAGTTGGAGCAATAAGTAAAAGACTGCATATGATATGGTATAGAGAATCCTAGGGAAAATCTGCAAAGGTTTGTCCTAATGGGTAAAATAAAGGAGATTTGGTAATGGAAGTGTATTTGGACAATTCGGCGACTACAAGGGTGTTACCGGAAGTGGCACAGCTGATGACCAAAATAATGTGCGAAGATTATGGAAATCCTTCCAGTATGCATCGCAAGGGTGTGGAAGCTGAAAGCTATATCCGTTATGCCAAGGAAACACTGGCGAAGCTGCTTAAGGTATCGGAGAAGGAAATTATCTTTACCTCCGGAGGTACGGAATCAGATAATATGGCACTGATTGGCTGTGCCATGGCAAATATGCGAAGAGGAAGACACCTGGTTACTACCATGATAGAACATCCGGCGGTGCTTCAGACCATGAAATATCTGGAAAGTCAGGGATTTCGTGTGACTTATTTGCCGGTAGATAAATGTGGAAGAATCCGGTTGGAGGATTTGCAAAGAGTAATTTGTCAGGATACCATACTGGTGTCCATTATGTATGTGAATAATGAAATTGGTGCATTGCAGCCTATTGCAGAGGCGGGAGCATTAATTAAGAGGATGAATCCCAATATACTGTTTCATGTGGATGCTGTCCAGGGTTTTGGCAAGTTCCGTATTTACCCTAAGAAGATGAATATTGACTTGTTGTCTGTCAGCAGTCACAAGATTCATGGTCCCAAGGGTGTGGGTTTCCTATATATAGGGGAGAAGGTGAAGATTCTTCCCATTACCTATGGTGGAGGTCAACAGAAAAATATGCGTTCCGGTACGGAAAATGTGCCCGGAATTGCCGGTATGACCAAGGCGGCTGAACTGATGTATGAGAATCTGGAAAATGATGTGAATAAGCTCTATGAATTGAAGGAATACTTCATAAAGGGTGTTACCGGTATAGAGGGAATTCAGATAAACGGTCTGGTTCACGGAGAGCCTGACTTAAGTGGGACTGCCCCTCATGTGATTAGTGTATCAGTGGCAGGGGTACGAAGTGAAGTACTGCTTCATGCCTTAGAGGACAAGGGAATTTATATTTCTGCCGGAAGTGCATGCGCTTCCAATAAGCCTCAGACTTCAGAAACCCTGAAGGCCATTGGTTTGCAAAGAGAATACTGGGACTCTACCATACGTTTTAGCTTTTCGGTGCTTACCACCAAAGAAGAGATTGATTATACACTGCAGGTATTGAATGAAATGATACCTATGCTGAGAAAATACACGCGGAGGAAATAAAATGTTTACAGCTTTTTTGATTAAGTATGCCGAAATCGGTATAAAAGGTAAAAACAGATATCTATTTGAAGATGCACTGGTGCAGCAGATTAAATATGCCTTGAAAAAGTGCGAGGGTGAATTTAAGATTCACAAAACCCAGGGACGTATTTTTGTGGATGCTTTAACAGAGTTTGATTTTGATGAGACTGTGGAGAATCTGCAGAAAGTATTTGGTATTTCCGGCATCTGTCCTGTGGTATCCATGGAGGATGAGGGTTTTGAAAAGCTTTGTGAGAACGTATTGAAATATATTGATGATGTGTATCCGGACAAAAATATGACCTTCAAGGTTCATGCCCGTCGTGCCCGTAAGAACTTCCCCAAGGATTCCATGACCATTAATATGGAAATGGGTGAGGCTATTTTAAAGGCTTATCCGGAAATGCATGTGGATGTACACAAGCCGGAAATGCTTCTGAATATCGAAATCCGCGAGAAGATTTATATTTATTCCATGATTATCCCCGGACCCGGCGGTATGCCTGTGGGTACCGGTGGTAAGGCTATGTTACTTTTGTCCGGTGGAATTGATTCTCCCGTTGCAGGTTATATGATTGCCAAGCGAGGAGTGAAGATTGATGCAGTGTATTTTCATGCGCCTCCATATACTTCCGACAGAGCAAAACAGAAGGTAGTGGATCTGGCAAGACTGGTTTCTAAGTATACAGGACCTATTTACCTGCATGTAATAAACTTTACGGATATCCAGCTGTATATTTATGAGAACTGCCCACATGAGGAGCTGACCATTATTATGCGTCGTTACATGATGCGTATTGCAGAAACCATTGCAAAGCAGACAGACTGTCTGGGACTGATTACCGGTGAAAGTATCGGTCAGGTAGCAAGTCAGACCATGGCTTCTTTAGTGGCTACCAATGAAGTATGTGAGCTTCCGGTTTACAGACCGTTGATTGGTTTTGATAAGCAGGAAATCGTGGAAATCTCTGAAAAGATTGGAACCTTTGAGACATCCATTCTGCCCTATGAAGATTGCTGTACTATCTTTGTGGCAAAGCATCCGGTGACAAAGCCTAATGTAAAGGTAATTCGTAAGCATGAGCAGAATCTGGAAGAAAAGATTGATGAATTGGTAAAAACTGCGTTAGAAACAGATGAGTTAATTGTAGTCAGTTAATAAAAATCCCCGGAAGCTTTCGGGCTTCCGGGGGGGGACGATTACGTATTAAATCATGTAAGGTGCTAATACAGCCATAACCTCATCAATATTCTCTTCAGCATGAATATTCAAATCAATTGCTTTAGAAAGGTCTAAGCTGAAAATACCCATAATGGATTTTGCATCGATAACGTATCTGCCTGATACTAAATCGAAATCATAATCGAATTTGGTGATGTCATTCACGAAGGATTTAACCTTGTCAATGGAATTAAGAGAAATCTGAACTGTTTTCATAATATCTACCTCCTTAATGTTTATCATACCTTCGTTTATCATATTAAAGTGAAGATGTGAAAAAGTCAAGGAGCAAACAATACAAAAAAAGTGAGGAAAAACATGAAAAATGTGGCATTACATAATCTTGGTTGTAAGGTGAATTCTTATGAATTGGATGTTGTGCAACAAATGTTACAGGAAAATGGCTATAATATTGTATCATTTGATGAAAAGGCGGATATTTATATAGTAAATACCTGTACGGTAACAAATATGGCAGATAGGAAAAGTCGTCAGATGCTACACCGTGCAAAGCTTCTGAATCCGGATTCTGTGGTGATAGCAATCGGCTGTTATGTACAGACGGGCAAAGAAGATATTATTCTGGACGAGAGCATTGATTTGGCTATTGGCAACAATCGTAAAAAAGATATTGTGGTCATTATAGAAAGCTATTTAAAGGAAAAGGGACTGTTACAGGCTTCCATAAAGGTAGACAAGACCTTAAATAATTCCACAATTATCGATATAAACAATACCTATGAATATGAGGAGATGACGCTGAAGAAAACAGCGGAGCATACTCGTGCATATATTAAAATTCAGGATGGCTGTAATCAGTTTTGTACCTATTGTATTATTCCCTATGCCCGTGGCAGAGTGCGTAGTCGCAGATGGGAGGATATCCGACAGGAGATAGAAGGATTAGCGGCAGCAGGTTATAAGGAAATCGTGCTGACAGGCATTCATATCAGCTCCTATGGTATTGATTTTGAAGAAGAAGCATGGAAGGACGGAGAAAGCAAAGAAGCACTGCAAGCAGATGACCGCCATGATTATTCCGGTAATTCCAAGCTCATTGATTTGATTGAAAGAATTCACGAGATACCGGGCTTGCAACGTATTCGTATCGGTTCTTTGGAACCGCGTATTGTGACAAAGGAATTTGCACAGAGACTGGCTTCTTTGGAAAGGATCTGTCCCCATTTCCATCTTTCCCTGCAGAGTGGTTGTGACGCTACATTAAAGCGTATGAACCGTCACTATACAACCAAGGAATACAAAGAAAGTGTGGAGAATCTGCGGGAGGCTTTTGAAAGACCGGCCATTACCACAGATGTGATTGTGGGATTTCCTCAGGAAACAGAAGAGGAGTTTTTGGAAACCAAGTCTTTTCTGGAACAAATCGGTTTCTTTGAGATGCATATATTTAAGTATTCCAAGAGAAAAGGAACCATTGCTGCAGGTATGCCGGGACAGGTACCGGACCCTGTAAAAACCATAAGAAGTAACGAACTGCTGGCATTGGAACGAAAACAGTCCAAGGAATTCAGAGGCTTTTATCAAGGGAAAGAAGTGGCTGTTTTGTTTGAGGAAAGTAAGCAGATACAGGGTAAAAACTATCAGCTGGGACACACAGTGGATTATGTGAAGGTGGCATTGGAAACAGAGGAGGATTTGGTAAATCAGATACGAAACGTGATAATAAATGGATTCCTGACAGAAGATATATTGTTTAGTATGTAAAATAGACAAGATGGATTGAAATTTTGCACCAAATAGGGTATGATTAAAGGATAATATAGGGTTATTGTGAAAAATCAAAGATTTTTCACTTTACTATTTGGGCAGTCCCACAAGCGCCGCTTGTGGTATGCATCGGGTTATTGTGAAGATTAGAAGGTACATTGGGGAGGAATGAGACTATGGAAGATTTGACCAATACACGTTATTTTAAAGTACAGGCAGAACCGGAATCCGGTGTAAAGATTATTCTTTCAACAGTGTATGAAGCATTGACGGAGAAGGGATATGACCCTGTGAATCAGATTGTGGGATACATTATGAGTGGGGACCCTACTTATATAACCAGTCATAAAAGCGCCAGAAGTCTGATTATGAAGGCAGAGCGGGATGAATTAGTAGAAGAACTGTTAAAGGAGTATATCCGTACCAATAGGTGGTAGGAAAAAATACCGGAAAGGTCTGGAGATAGGGTGAAAAGTCAGAGGTTTTTCACTTTCTATTCAAGGCAGTATCACAAGTGCTGCTTGTGATATTCAGGAGGTGTAATATGCGAATCATGGGTTTGGATTTTGGCTCAAAAACCGTAGGAGTAGCCATTAGTGATGCGCTTTTGATAACGGCGCAGGGAATAGAGATTATTCGTCGTAAGGAAGAGAATAAATTACGTCAGACCCTGGCACGCATTGAGGAACTGATTGTACAGTACGAGGTGGAAGAAATCGTGTTGGGAATGCCGAAGAATATGAATGCCACGGAGGGAGAAAGAGCGGTTCTCACCATGGAATTTAAAGAAAAACTGGAGAGAAGGACAGGACTTAATGTCCATATGTGGGACGAAAGATTAACCACAGTAGCGGCTGACAGAGCAATGATGGAAGCAGGAATACGTAGGGAAAATCGTAAGGATTATGTGGACATGATTGCGGCAACCTTGATTTTACAAGGGTACTTGGATAGGAGAAGCAATGAGTAAATTAGAAAAGATTACATTTCATCCGGACGGAGAAGCACCGGTAGAATTTTTTGTACTGGAGCAGACCCGCATTGGTGGATACAATTATATATTGGTGACAGATTTTGAAGAAGGTGACGGAGAAGCTTTGATTCTGAAGGATTTGTCCCAAGACGGTGAGGAAGAGAGCGTCTTTACAATTGTATCAGACGATGAGGAGCTGAATGCAGTAGCAGGCGTGTTCGAAAGCATGTTGGATGATATTGAATTCGTTCAGGATGAAGAGTAGACATGGAGGAAAATTAATTGAGTAAGAAAAAAGAGAATAATATTGTATCCGGGTTAAAGATAATACCTTTGGGAGGCCTGGAGCAGATTGGTATGAATATTACTGCCTTCGAGTACGAGGACAGTATTATTGTTGTGGATTGTGGTTTGGCATTTCCGGCAGATGATATG
>JAFXCD010000079.1 GCA_017521605.1 Lachnospiraceae bacterium
AAAGAGCGTATTAAGAACGCAGATGGGGAAAAGAAAGCCGCAGAGGAAGAGCTTAAGAGTTTGGAACTTGGTAAGAGCCAGAATCAGGAGCTTTTACATGAGTCTAAGGAAAAGCTGGAAAAGGACAATGTGTTAGACTTTGCGGAGTATTTAAGACAGGGCAAAGGTACGCTTATGGAAACTGATCCACAGATGGCTCTTACGCAGGAGAATATTTGCGGCATTGTAAAAGAGTATACGCCTTATGAGTGTATGTTCCCGATTCGTGATGAAAGCTTAGTTCCGGACAGTAAGGAGATTTATTACTCTCAGCGAACAAGCGATGACAAGATTCATGTGGTTAAGAGAAGATTTTTACAGGATGAGCAGGGCAATATCTACTCTGAATACAGCGTGAGAATGCCGGGCAGTACGGATGTGAAGCGTTTTGATGACAAAGGCAAAACGAAAGAAGAGTGGGAAAAGGAAATTCCGAAGGTCTTAGAGGCAGGCGGACTTTTGGCAGATGAACCGACTGCGGTTTCACAGTCCGAAGAACGTTTCCTTAAGTACAAGGAGTTTTTAGAGAGAAATTTTAAGGAAGCCCCACAGGAGGGGCAGGAGAAAACAGAAGTGTACAGTAACGAGGCAGCCAAGGAGTTTATTGAAGGCTATGCTCGTGAAAAAGAGCAGGAAAGAGATTTTGAAGAATCTCTGTACACAACTGTTGCTGTTCCTGCAACAAAGATTATGGCAGACGGTGAGCAGGTAGTTTGCATGGAGCTTACGGAAGGTCTTGTAAAGGGTGTCATGGTGGAATCTATGGATGATGTTTCTGCAAGAGTCTTTGTAAAAGAAGATGCAGTATATTCCGTAGTAAAACCGGATGGACAGACCAAAGAGATGACCGGAGCAGACATTGTAGCGGAAGCAACAAAGAGTGCCAAGGAAGAACTTGCAAAGGCGATTGCGAAAGGAAGGTAAGGGGTATGTTAGAGAGATTTCGTAGTAAATCCATCAAGAAGCATACCAGAACCTTAAAGCAGACACTTATTATATACGCAGTGGGGTCACTCCTCTGCGTATATCTTGGGTGGCTGTGCGGAGCAGTCTGGATGCCGGGGAATGATTTTAACCAGTTCATCAATAACTTTCAGCAGTTTATTTTGATTGAACATCATTTCATTGTAGGAGTCACACATGCAACGCTGCCATTCATCGGGGCATTTTGGGTATCCTTTTCCTTAGCCTTTATTATGATTGCTACACGCTTTGAACATCCATTTGCAGGAGAAGAGTATGGTGTAGCAAAATGGGGAAGTGCAAAGGAGTTTACAAAGAAATTTGCCAATCATGATGAGAAGAATGAAGTGGAAGTAGTAACCGGAGATGTGGTAGTTCCGGGAGGACTGAAAGTCAATACAAAGAATTACTGGCTGGCAGAGGGAGTGTACGTATCTATTGATAACGTAAACACATCCAACTTAAATATGCTTGTGGTAGGACCTCCGGGTTCCGGTAAGTCCTTCCGTTTAGCTCGTCCCATGCTTTCTCAGCTTTGCGGAAATTTTCTTGTAACTGACCCGAAGGGAGAGCTGTATAAGCAGTCCGGACAATACTTTGAGGATAACGGATATGAAGTAATGGTTATGAATGTGGAATCAGAGGAAGGAATGCCGATGAGTATTCACTTTAACCCTTTTGCCTATATCCGTAATGAATCCGATATTATGTCCATTGCCAATATTTTGATGAAATCCACCACACCGCAGGATGAGGCCGGTGGAGGTGGCAATGACCAGTTCTTTGAACAGTCAGCAGAAGTACTTTTAACATCCATTCTGTATCTGATTCATTATTATTATCAACCGTCCGCACAGAACTGGAGAACCTTTGTAAAGCTTTTGGATGCAACAACGGTTTACACAAAAGCGGATGGTTCCATTGATAAAGCAAAGTGTGAGATTTTAACCATTGCCACAAGAGCACAGAAAGCATGGAAGAAAAAGTACAACAAAGATTTTCCGGGCTACATTGCCATTGAGAAGTATTATAACGGTGCAGCAGAAACCACCTCATCCATTGTGGCAAGTTTGGATGCACACTGTAGATACATGAAACTGGAATGTGTGCAGGATTTACTTTCTGAGGATGAGATTCACATTGCAAAGAGCTTTGGCTACTCTAAGAAGAGTGAGAACAGCAGAACCGGTAAGCGAATTTTGTTTATCGTAACCAGTGAAGATAAGAGATACTATGACTGGATTCCCTCTATGGTATATTCTTTGTTCTTTGACGAGCTGTATCACTTAACTGCCATTGACCCAAGCTTGCATGAAACCTTGCCGCAGCATTTGACATTCCTCATGGACGAATTTGCCAATGTTACACTGCCGGATTCCTTTGTAGAGAAGTTATCTACCATGCGAAGCAGAAATATGTCTGCGGTTATCATTGTACAGAACTTAATTCAGCTTAAGAGAAAATTCCCTAAGTTTGATATGGACAAAGACTTAATCGGTAACTGTTCTATTATTGACATTTTAGGTGCTCCGGATATGGATTCCTGTGAATACTTAAGTAAGCACTTTGGTACACAGACTATCCATAAGGCAAGTGATTCGGATGCCAAGGATTATAAGGGACAGTCTTCTCGAAGTGAGGATGTAATGCAAAAGAGCTTACTTTCGGCAGAAGACATTTTTGCCATGAAAAAGGACGGAGAGTGTGCCATTGTGATTAAGGGTACAGACCCACTATATGAAACCAAGTGCCGCATGGAAACCACGCCTTTTGTTAAGCTTCTTTGCAGAAAGCATAATCCGTATGACCCGATTAAACGCAGAAAAGAGAGGGAGATTGCAAGGCAAAAGGAAGAGGACATGTTTGAAACCGGAGACACTGCAAAAGAAAAGATAGCAGAGCTTCGTGAAAATGGAGCAGAGGTCATTTTCTTTAGTGAGGAAGATGTAAAGGCACTGGATAGAGCATTTCGTTCCGGGCAAAAGATTCCTTCCGGAAGTCTTACAGCAGCACAAAGAAAAGCTATCAATGAGAATTACCATAAGTATAAGAACCAAGAAGCATTAGGAAAGACCATTGATTTTAAAAAGTACTTGGAAGGTCTTGGCGATAGTGCGGAGGATAAAGAGATTGCAAGAAAAAGAGGGGAATGTGCTCAGATGCTGCTTACCGCCGGATATTCTAAGTTGCAGATAAATATGTTGTATCCGTATATCATGCAGGATAAGAGTGCAGATGAAATCATGAAGCTGTTTTCGAAGGATGCAACGGTGGAAGAAATAGAGAGTGTAATAAATATGTTTAGCTGATAAAGGAAGCCAGTCAGGAGTGTATCTTCTGATCGGCTTCTTTTTTGTATGAAAAATTATTTTAAAAAGTTTTGCCCATTTTTTGCAATCAGCTTTTTTTGACCCTAAGTACTTAGTGAAAGGAAACAAAAGTGACCTTATCACGATGGAAAGGAGAAAGAAAGCATGGGAAATTTACTTGCATCAGCTAGCACAGCAGTTTTAGCAACATCCGGTTACATGAGAGCCATTACTAACTTAAAGACGGTGCTTTTATCCCTTGGTAGTGCGATCGGCGCAGTAATGCTTGTTTATGGTGGTATCAAGTTCGCAATGGCATTCCGTCAGATGGACCAGCAGGGCGAACATCAGGCAGTCTACTCCGTAGTTGCCGGTGGCATTTTAGTAGGCTTAAGTGCTCTTGTAACAGCGTTGACCTAAGACCACGAAATCCCGGCTCTTATGCTTTTGAGGGTCGGGAGTTTTTTGTTTAAAGGAAAGGAGAACAAATGGCAGAAGTAGTAAAAGCATTATATGACTGTGCATTTACCATCTGGAACGCTCTTATCGGTATTGCCATGACCCTTTTTACCACAAGCCCCAAGACAGCAGCGTATGGTTCACCTTATGCAACGGTGCGGACACTTTACAATGCAATCTCAGATGCAACAGTGCCGATTGCGACAGTGTTTTTCATCATTGCAATTTATAAGTCGGTGGTATCAGCTCCACCGGGGCAGCAAGCACTTAGGTTTATGCAGGATGCACTTCGGTACGTAATCATTTTGTTTATTGCTGCAAACATGTGGAGCATTATGGGTTACATTATTGACTTTTCAGATGGAATCACATCAAGGATTACAGCCACAAGCGGATATACCTTAACGATGTCCGGAGATATTGAGCGAATTATTAACAGTTGTTTGGCATTGCCGGAGTTTGAGCTTAGTGGTGAGTGGCTAGCGGAGTTCTGGTCGGTTATCGGATGCTCCTTACTGTTTTTGATAGGTGGAATTATCTTGTTATTCATCATGGTAGCAAGCTGCCTTTCTATCATCAGCAGTGCATTTCAGAGAATCTTAAAACCACTTATGATACTTCCGTTTGCCGGAATTGCAATCGCACTTGGAGCAGGAGGAAATGATATTTCAAGGTCACTGCTTACCTACATCAAAACATTCTTCGGATTCTGTATATCCGGTGCGGTGATGGTGCTTGCCATTAAGTGCGGAGTATCGCTTTGTACAAACCTTGTTAATTTTAACCTTGCAGGAGCATCCAACATTTATAAGTGCATCCTGATTACAGTGCAGGCAGCCATAACGCCTATTGTAATCAGTGGTCTTGTAAAGGGTAGTGATTCCATTATAGCGAGAATGTTCTAGGAGGTAGATAAGATGGCACAGATGAACAGAAATGTAAATTTGGAAGAAATAGATTCAGATGCACTCTTTGGAATAGAAGCACTTAAGAATCAGACACTTGTGCAGAAGATAATCTTCTTTGGAAGTGTGATTTTAGGGGTACTTGCCAATGTGCTACTTCCTCTGTATTACCAAACACCAACCATTGTATGCATCATGATTTTTATGGCGTTTTTACTGGTGGGGGTAGCGTTTGGCTGTAACTATACAGAGGATATGACCTATGGGCGTTATCTGTATTATTTCTTTTTCAAACCAACAAAGCCTTTGGCTTATGAATCTACAGAGGATGTAATTAAGATTCGCCAAAAGGCAGAAGA
>JAFXCD010000013.1 GCA_017521605.1 Lachnospiraceae bacterium
GATGTTTACACCATGCTGTCCAAGTGCAGGACCAACCGGTGGAGCCGGTGTTGCTTTTCCGGCAGGAATCTGTAATTTGATATAACCTGTTACTTTCTTTGCCATTGTGGCACCTCCTATAATGTGGTAATTCGGCGCAAGGAATTCGACATAATCGAACCTCGCTCCCACGGGGACATCTCGTCCCTATCTTGTTGCCATGCTTTAGGTCATACGACCTTCTGCAATATATTTACACTGAAATTTTCAGCGAAATAACGTTTTAAAGTTTTCTTACTTCTGCAAAGCTGATTTCAACCGGAGTCTCTCTACCAAACAATTCCACATTGATGGTAGCAGTCTGTTT
The DNA here is from genome assembly GCA_017521605.1 of Lachnospiraceae bacterium. Lineage (GTDB taxonomy): Bacteria > Bacillota > Clostridia > Lachnospirales > Lachnospiraceae > Acetatifactor. The sequence goes on from JAFXCD010000013.1 coordinate 347, forward strand.
ATTGTGGTCAATTTTCTGAACCACACCCACAGTATCCTTCCAGACACCGGCAACAACTGCAATACTGTCACCTTCTGCAAAATCAACAGTAATGTTCTCTGTCTTAATACCAAGAGGTTTCATCTCTGCTTCTGTAAGCGGTACCGGTTTACTTCCCGGTCCAACAAATCCTGTAACACCACGGGTGTTGCGTACAACATACCAGGTGTCATCATTCATATCCATATTAAGAAGTACATATCCGGGGAACAACTTTCTCTGAACGGTCTTCTTCACACCATTCTTCACCTCAACCACTTCTTCCATTGGTACTCTAACCTCAAGAATCTGTTCCGCAAGATGTTTATTGTTCTCAATTGTTTTCTCAATATTGGCTTTGACCTTATTCTCATATCCTGAATAAGTATGAACTACATACCATTTTGCCTCTGCCATAAACTCACCCTCGCTCTTACATTGTTGCAATGAAATTCACACCATACTGGATCACATAATCCAAAATAGCAATGATTACACCTACAACTATGGATATGGAAACAACTGCTACGGATTGCTTAAATGTGGAATTCTTATCCGGCCATGAAATCTTCTTGAACTCGGACTTAACGCCTTTAAAAAAGCCGGGCTTCTTTGCCTTCTTAGGTGCAGCCTTCTTTTCTACGGTTTCTCCCATTATTCTCTCCATTCTGCCTTATACGGCCAGTGCGTTTGTTCTAAACATCAAAACGATATTATTTGGTTTCTTTATGGTTTGTATGCTTCTTACAGAATCTACAATACTTCTTGGTTTCCATTCTGTCAGGATGGGTCTTCTTATCCTTTGTAGTGTTGTAGTTACGCTGTTTGCATTCTGTACATGCTAAAGTAATCTTTGTACGCATAATGTCCTCCATTCCACTGCCGTAAAGGGCAATCTCTATCTTATTTGTCTTTTACATAATTTCAAGTCAATTTGAAATTTGAGCATAAAAAAAAGACCTAAAATCAATCTCGCTCAATCACTATACCACAGCAAAAAGGATACGTCAATCACTTTTTTGTACTTTTCTTGTATTTTTGATTTTTTCTCTATACTCCCCTTGTTTCTTCTCAATAAATATGTTACACTTAAAATATAAGAGTGGGGAACTTTGATTATTAGATATATTCAAAAGGGAATTTGATTGTATCATAATTCACATTACTTATCAAGATGTCCGGCTTAATTCATGGAAGAAAGGAGGCGTGACAATGTATACCGCATTATCTACAGTCTATAATCATTATCTGACTACCTATGCACCCAAGGGTACTACCCGCTACGATGCTCATAAAAAGAGTGACCTGAAGGGCGTATACAATTCCATTGTCAAACTAAATAGAGAGTCTCCCTGGTATCTTCCTGCTACCGGCAAAGATGTGCAACACTATGCCATTGATTTAAAAGAAAATGCACGCAATCTTCACAATACAATTGCGTCCTTAGGTGGCTTAGACGATTCTCAGCTACTCAGCAAAAAAACTGCTTTTACTACCAATGATGAGATTATTTCTGCCACCTTTGTGGGAAGCTATACTCCCGGCATGGCCTCCCCCACCTTTACCATGGAAGTAAGAGAACTGGCTACTCCTCAGGAGAATATGGGACGTTTTCTGGATAAAGGTAAAATCAGCCTGCCACCGGATACCTATTCATTTGATGTAGCCATTAATGATATGAACTATGAGTTTCAGTTTACTATAAATGAAAGTGAAACCAATCAATCCGTACAGGAGCGTCTGTCCAGGTTAATCAACTCCTCCGGTGTAGGCTTAAAAGCCCGTACTCTGGAAACAGAGGGGCGCACCTCACTGCTTATTCGTTCCGAATCTACCGGTTTACCGGAGAACCAGAAACAGATTTTCTCCATCACGGATACGCATACCAGTAAATCACGGGGTGCAGTGGAATATTTCGGCTTGGATTATATTAGCCATGAAGCTTCCAATGCCAGATTTTTGGTTAATGGTGAGGAACGTACTTCCACCTCCAATGAATTCACAATAGGTCGTATGTTTGATGTCGCTCTGCACAGCACCAGTCCTGAAGGCATACCTGTTACCATCGGCTTAAAAAATGATATTGAATCTCTTACAGATAATGTATTACAATTAGCCAACGGATATAACGAATTTATTAAAGCCACCTCCTCTTATCTGGCGTCCCAGCCCCGTAGCCGGAACGCAATAAAAGAAATAAGTGGTATTGCTACTCAATTCAGCAACTCTTTCCAAGGCATAGGCGTAAACCTGACAGAGGAAGGTACCATTGAAATCAACATGTCCGACTTGGGCAAGAGTATTGCCAGCGACGAAGACATTGCCGATACTTTTGGTACATTAAAGCAATTCTCCAATCATCTGATTCAAAAGAGTGAGGAGATTTCCTTAAACCCTATGAACTATGTAGAAAAGAAAATTGTAGCCTACAAGAATCCCGGACGAAGTTTTGCCAATCCATATGTGACCAGTGCCTATAGTGGTATGATGTTTAATGGATATTGTTAGTAAGATACAAATAAATAAGAGCGAAACAGAGGGCCAATCAGGCCCTCTGTTTCGCTCTTATTTATTTTCTGCTGCTACCATGTCCAGAGCAGCTTCAATGACTTTATCCATATCATAGTATTTGTATTGACCAAGGCGGCCACCAAAGAGAACATTGGGTTCTTTGTCTGCCAGTTCCTTGTACTGTGCAAACAACGTATTGTTACGCTCATCATTGATAGGATAGTAGGGCTCATCTCCCTTTTCCCAGGTAGCCGGATATTCTCTGGTAATAATGGTATCCGGCTGAGTACCGAATTCAAAATGCTTGTGCTCGATGATACGGGTATAAGGCACTTCTCTCTCCGTATAATTAACCACTGCATTGCCCTGATAATTGTCACAGCCCTTAATGGTTTCGTGTTCAAATCGAAGTGAGCGATACTGTAACTCACCTAATTTATAATCAAAATACTCATCAATCATACCCGTGTAAAGCACCTTATCAAAGGTATCCTTTTTGTCACCCTTGGCTTCGTTCTGCTTCAAAAATTCCTTGTATGTAATGTCCAACTGTATGGGCGTATCCCCAAACAGTTTCTCGATGATCTGTGTATAGCCACCCTTGGGGATTCCCTGATAAGGGTCGGTAAAATAATTGTTGTCATAAGTAAAACGTACGGGCAGACGCTTAATAATAAATGCGGGCAACTCTGTACAGCTTCTGCCCCACTGCTTTTCTGTGTAACCTTTTACCAGCTTCTCATATACATCACGACCTACCAGATTCAAGGCCTGCTCTTCCACATTCTTCGGTTCTTCCACATAAGCTTCACTACGCTGCTTTGCTATGATTCCCTTGGCTTCCGCAGGTGTTTTAATCCCCCACATTTTACTAAAGGTATTCATATTGAAGGGCATGTTATAAAGTTCATCTTTATACACTGCCACCGGTGAATTAATATAATGATTAAACTCTGCAAACTCATTTACATAGTCCCATACCATCTTATTAGAGGTATGAAAAATATGGGCCCCATATTTATGTACTCGGATACCATTCTCCTCCTGAGTGTAAATATTACCGCCCATATGCTCACGCTTATCTATTGCCAGGCATGTTTTGCCAGCCTTCTTCATCTCGTGGGCAAACACCGCGCCAAACAAACCGGTACCCACGATCAAATAATCATACTTCATGATACACTCCTTACATATCACAAGCAACTCTTGCGATACTGTTCAAATAGAAAGTGAAAAATCTTTGATTTTTCACACTAACCTCTTATGCTTTGTACTTTTCTATCTCTGCAAAATCATCCATCAGCTCCAGTACCTTCTCCCTGCCAACCTTATTTAGCTTCATATAATTCTGCATCACTCGATTCTCCAACAAATGCGCCCCTAAAGATGCGTCTCTTTCCAGAGAAGTAAAATCCACCGGATTCAGACTCAACTTATCACACATCTTTATCACAGTACCATACGCCATACCTTCAATACCACGCTCCAAAGCAGTCACCAAAGTACTGTAGGGAATCTCCATATCCATCGCAAATTGTCTTACACTACGATACTGCCGTAAAATCTCCTTTTTTAGGATTTCTGCTTTTGTCATCTTATTCCCCTCCGTTTATATCCAACACACTATGCGTGTATTTTCAATATACTCCTTTCTTATCTCGTTTGCAAGGAAATGTTTACTTTTTTTCATATTTTTTTATATGCAATAATGGAAATCGTTTTTTTAATAACCATATGTTTGGATGATATCCAAATACTCGCTATTCTGGATATCAAAAGGAGTAACTATCACCCCACTGTCGCTATCCAGATCAATACCGAACTGTTTGTAGGCATACCAGACCAGATGGGCGCACTGGGTACCTTTTAGGGCTTTTTCTTTCATCGTAGCTTGTTCTGCATTTTGTCCGGCAGCTTTCACGGTGGTCATACTTTCCGGCAAGCTTCGCTCCAATATACCTGCCACCAACAGATACGGTACATCAACCAGTTGTCTCTCTGCATAGGCTGCTATTTGTTTTGACAGGTCTGCCTTATTTCTATACTCCTCCTTTAAGCGTAGCACCAGAAAAGACGGATACGTAGACCATTTACTGATAGGACTGATTTTGGAATCGGTCCCAGGCATAATGGCCTCCAGCAATAATCCTTTATCAGCATCCACCACCAGGGCAGCATGCCCATTGCGCCATCCCAGAAAACGTGAATTCTTGGTCAGCAGAATGTCTCCCTCCTGCACATCCACTAAAGGCATACCATAGCATATACCTCCCCCCTCATCCACCAAGACTTCACTGATAGTCAGGGGTGTGGAATGCAGCGATTTAAGTTGTATGGGGGCAAAATATTGTTGCTGAATTAGGAACAGCTCCTGCCCTCTTCCCTGATCCAGAAGCTTTTGAATACTCTGGGGATGCAGACCGGTTTGAGCGGATAGGATTTGCAACTCTGCTTCTGTATGTTCTGCGCGCTCCAGCAGGATACTTATATCGATTCGTTCCACATTTGGAAGTATGTGAGCTTGTGGAACAGTTTCTGCTATCCAGTTGTGGAGAAACAGAAAGAAAGTAAGAACTACCAATAGCACTACACTACGGATTCTTCTCCCTCTATTTTGCACCGCTTCTATCTTCCATATATACAACACTACCACCTGCCAGCCTAATAATAAACGCCCGCCGGGTAAGCTTGCCACCTGATGGGCGTGGTATTATTATTAGCTGTTTTGAGGTGGGGTATACAAGAGAAGCTACCTCTTTCGCCTTGATTTTCCTTATACATTGTGCTATTCTTATAAAAAGCAGTTTTTTCTAACAATATCTAACAGCGGTTCTAAATCCGCTTTCAAACATTCTTATCAGGCATAAATCGTTTATGCGCTGATTCCAGGAAAATTCTTGCTTTATCCCATATTACACAGCAGGAGTTTTCTTAAGAAGATGAGCTCCTGACTTTTACAGGAGGTTATATGAATACTAAAGCAACAGAGGAAACTGCCCATCAGTGGCACCCTGCATTTTACGCAGGCATTCAGATTGAACTGGAAGCCGAAGAAAACAAGCTGATTTTTGAAAATGAACACCAACTGGGGACCAAACCCAAGGAGATTGACGTGCTGATTATCAAGAAAAACTCTAGCGAACCCATTCACAAAAATATTGGACGGATTTTCCGAACTCACAATATTGTAGAGTACAAAAGCCCCACAGATTATTTAAGTGTTGATGATTTTTACAAGGTATATGCCTACGCCTGTCTTTACAAATCGGACACTGCCGGAGAAGGATACATACCTGCTGACGAAATTACCATATCCTTTTTCAGCAAACGCTACCCACAGAAAATGATAAAACATCTAACGAATTCCCATGGTCTGCTAATTACCACTTATGAACCGGGCATTTACCACATTACCGGGGATATCTTCCCCATGCAATTAATTGTCACCTCACGCCTATCAGAGGACACTAACCTCTGGCTACGGAATCTGACTAATGACCTAAGCAATCGCGAATCCGCCACAAAACTTCTGCGCTCTTATGAGCAGCACCGACATAACCGTAACTACAAATCCGTCATGAACATCATCATGCGGGCCAATAATGAATTATTTCAGGAGGAAAAAGGAACTATGTGTGAAGCTTTATTAGAATTGATGCATGACGAAATCGAAGAAATCGTTGAGGAAAGGAAAGAATTGGGCAGGCAGCAAGGATTAGAGGAAGGGTTACAACAAGGGTTACAACAAGGGCTACAACAAGGGCTACAACAAGGGCTACAACAAGGGCTACAACAAGGGCTACAACAAAGCTTACAACTGTTTTTACCTGAATTAATTAAGACCTATAAACACCTCAATCTAAGTGCAACTGAAGTATTGGACAAGCTGACTGATGAGCTAAATCTCTCCAAAGATATTGCTCAGGAATATGTGGAAAAGTATATGTAATAGGAACACACATGCCCAACTAACAATAACGCCCATCAGGTAGACTTGCTACCTGATGGGCGTGGTATCTAAGAGGTCCTTAATCCCAAAATCCTATCCGTTCTATCACTAATTCTCCTGACCGGCAATCAGGACATTCCAAGGAACCGCCCGATAGCCCAGCAGAAGTCTCCTGTCCACACTTACTACACTTCCCTACAAACGTAATCTGCTCCTTAGGCAGTTCTAGCACCGGCACACTATCTACTATACCACACCCTCTACAAATCACAGGCTTGTATTCAAAGTTAAATACCGGAAAAGGCTTGTCGCCAACCAATTGTTTGATTTGTGCCTGCATATCCTCTTCAAAGCTCTCACAGACCATTTCCAGTCTGGCATGGTTTTTTCCATGTCCTCTTTTGCTATTCCATGCTTGTCCACATTTGGGACAGGTAATCTTAATTAACTCACCCATTTACGTTCTTCCTTTCGGGTACTAGCCCTGCAACAGACGGAGGATAAACTCCGGCTGCCTGTTCGCCTGTGCCAGCATAGCCTGTCCTGCCTGCTGCAATACATTTTCTGCCGTCCATGCCACCATTTCCTTGGCCATATCCGTATCCCTGATGGTAGATTCAGCAGCAGTTGTATTCTCCACCACATTGTCCAAATTAGCAATGGTATGCTCCAAACGATTCTGCATGGCCCCATAATAACTACGCACCTTGCTGATACTTCCAATGGCCGCCTTAAAACTGTTTATGGCATCCCCTGCTGCACTCATTGTTTTCACATTGGTATCTTCCAAGCCAAGTGCCTGAGCATCCATCTGAAACAGTTTCACCTCTATACGATTACTTTCATCCACTTCCGTACCCACCTGTAAAACAATACTTGCACCACCACTCAGGGCATCCACATGGACCTTATCGGGATCCACGACAAATTGTTGTGAAGAAGCATTATCGCCTAAAATATCCGTTCCACCTACATTTAGATCAGAAGTCAGTACAGAACCGGCACCTGACGCACCTGTGTTATATGCAAGCTTTCGCACAAACTCTACCAAATCATTATCGCCACCGGCAAACATGTTTTCAATCTGAGGTTCTGTCAACTGAGTGTGCGTGTTTATTACATCACTAAAGCTTCCGCCTGCCAAAATATCCGTAAATATTTTATCCATACCTGCAGCAATATTAGCAGAGGTAACATCCCCTTTACCATTGGCCATATAACCCAAATATGCACTAGCCAGATACCCATGACCATAGGGTCTTCCTGCCACTGTATAATTGTTCAGATAGTCGGCAATCTGATTATCCATACTATCATCATTCTCATCTGTTAATCCGGAAGTCAAATAGAGCAACTGGTCATTCCAGCCTGTGGTAAATCCACCTCCGCTAAGCTGCGCAGTACCTTCTACAAACCAATCAGGGAACTCTTCACCTGCTCGTCCCGTCATCCCATCCGTCATGGTATATTGCATCACGGAATGCATCAACTCATGTGCCAAAGTTGACTCCAACATTTCAGCTCTGGAACCTGTGCCTAAAGCATCCTCATCCGTAAAATCTGCACTATCTACTTTAATCAGAAAAGAAAAGGGCTTTCCTGTTCCATAAAAAGAGCACTGTGCATAAGCCAATGTATTGTTGGGACCATCCAGATAGGAAACATCCAAGGCCATACTGATAGAATCGGAACCTACTGCTGCCTCCAGCGAAGGAAAAGCATCAAAAATCTGTGCAATTGCATTGGGTACCAGCTCATTGGCAATCTTGTCCGCCAGTACCTGTCCGGTCTCTGAAGCACCATCTTCCAATGCCTGCACACCACTATCCTCTCTATTTATCACAAACTGCTTATCCGAAATCTGATACTGAATATCATAGTGTTGATTGTTTATCACTGCTTTAGGCGATTGTCCATCCGTAGGAAATAAATTAATTTCATTAAAAGTTGTGGTATGTGCCGACTCATCTAACGCCTGCTTCAGTTGCTGGATTTCTGCATCTATCATGAGACGGTCTTCATCCGTTAAGGTACCATTAGCAGCCTTCACCGCCAACTCATTCCCCCTTTGCACGATAGCATGCATCTCCTGCAATGCACCATCCGCCACCTGTACCAGAGATATACCATCCTGAGCATTGGCAGAAGCCCGTGTCAATCCTCGAATCTGCCTACGCATCTTCTCCGAAATCGCCAAGCCCGCTGCATCATCCGCAGCACGGTTAATCCGATATCCGCTGGATAATCTCTCTGTAGTTTTCTGATTCTTGCGACTCACCAGCCCGGTTGTCCGATTGGCATTCATAGCCATGAGATTGTGAGAAACTACTAACATGGGGTTACTCCTTTGTAATGGTTTGTTAACGTATATATCGGCAAAACGGATGAGCAAGTTGATAATACTTATTCAAAAAATCTTATCTATACATTCACCTATTCATTACTTTTTTCAATTTCTTTGATTACATCCCAATACATATTAGCCAATGTTTTTGTGGCACTCCACCCCAATTGGCGTAATCTCTCACCAGACATTCTTAATTCCGTATGAGAAGCATATCCTGTTTTCTCTATGGCTATCGGTTGCATAACTACCTTTATACGATTACCCGCAATCTCTTGGGCTACTAATTTCGCCATATCCCTGATACGCATAGTGTTCTGCTCATTCACTACATTATATACTTCGCCCATTTCCCCTTTTTCCAAAATCATAAAGATAGCATTTACTACATCCTCTGTAGCACAATAATTTCCCATGGACATCCCATCTGTTTTTAAAACAATATCCTTTTGCTCTACAACTGCACGGGCAAATTGCATATATACACGATTGTCTTGTAGCTTTACACCCGTTCCAAAAGTTTGAGACAGTCTGGCAACCTTCACCGGAACTCCATATTCCTTTGCATAAAGAAAACAATAATGCTCTGCCATACGTTTGGCCATTGGATAGCAACTTCGCACACTATCCAAAGATATATCCCCCAATTCTTCTTCCCGTCTGGGTCTCCCTATATCCGCCACCACACCATAAACCTCCATGGAGGAAAGATACACCATACCTTTTACCTTTTTACGATGTGCAAATTCCAATATATTGCGAGTTCCCAAAACAATACTATCCGCAGTTTCTACCGGATTTGAAACCATATATGCAGATTGTGTAGGAGCAGCACAATGGATAATGTAGTCGATATTCTCTGTTATCTGATTATATACACTCTCTTGGCATAAATCTCCTACAACCACTCTAGTCCTTCTACAATCACTATCTTTTAATAATTGCAGAGCCAAGTTCTCATCCCGCACCAATACAACTACTTGGCATTGTCCTATAGTATATTCTTCAGATTGTATAATTCTTCGAACCAACGCACCGCCAATTAATCCTGTTGCACCGGTAACAAAATAAGTTGTCATAGCTCAATCTCCACATATATCACATCAAATCTTTTACCTTAATTTTTCGAGAATAGAAATTATCATCCCATACCATTTGTAAAAAGGTATCATTCTCTATAGGAAGCTTATGTACTAATTTCAGCAATGCTTCTGCACATTGCTTATTCTCTTTCAAATCCGACTCTTTTAATATAACTAAATATTGCTTAAAATACTCAACTATACCATCTTGCACCCGAATAACAAAATCAATTTCCTCTTTTGTGCGACTCTCGTTTACATATTGCGGATTACCATTCTCATCGAATCCTTTTAATGAAGGCATTGGCGAAGTCAAAATATTTTCTAGAATAAAATAATCCTCATATACTCCTCCCTCTTCTCTTGCCTCCTCTATTTTATAGAAAGACTCCACATTCAGTTCCTTTTTCTCTAAGTCATCAGCTTCCACTCGAACAAAATAGTATCCATGTATTTTCTGATTCATTAATTTTTGAAGTGCCAAATGACAAGTGCCTGTTGATACAAAATCCATAAAAGACACCTTCGTCCCACTCAATCCCAGGCTATCAATATACCTCAAATAATTCCGCCTATTATTTTGTGCTCGTTCAATAATAGCTTCCTTATATCTTAAAATTGCTTCAACCGTTATCTCTTGGTTGCATTCAATTTCTTCCACTTCCTCATCTGATAGTCCGAATCGTAATTTCAGAACCTCTTTTAACGAGCCGCTAAACTCCAACTCAGCCAGCTTTTTCACATCCTGTTCCCCAACAATACTTGCACTTACAGCACATACCCGGGAAATCAAAAAGTAAATAGTATTTATATTCTCTTCAATTACATTCCTTAATAATTCATCTAACAATCTCTTTAATAAAAAACCATCTCTTGCTCCCAACAAAATAGTATTCTCATTATTTTGAAGCAACCTATTATAAAGCCATATACAATACTGTGACAAAATTGGTGCTAAAAACAAATAGCCAAAATCTTTAGGATTGTTAATTGTAAGTTGTGTTTCGGACAAAATAAAAGGACTATTAAACATCCTTGAAACAAACATTCCCAGCTTTACCCTATCTGTCAAATCATTGTATTCAGCAAATTGTTCTGACCAGTATAAGGACTCAAACATATCAATTCCTGACCTGACCCATGCGCCCTCTATTCCATTACATTGTGCGCCCTTTATATCAGATAAATAATTATCACCAATATGTATATAACTTGTATTACCTGCAATTCCTTTTAATATCTTAAATAACTCTAGTCCCTTTGTTGTTCTGTAATCACAAGATACCAACAGTCTCTCATAGCCTACAATACCCAACTCGTCCAAAAGAGATTTTAACAATTCTGCCGGATAGTACATATCTGAAACCAAATAAACCTTCTTTTGCTTTTCCAAGGCATATTGAAAAACCTCGCACATATCATATCTGGGTAAAATAACTTCTTTCTCTGTCTGCCACTCTATTTCCAGAATTTCCTTCAGTTCCTGTTTATTTAAATCAATCTGTTCTTCTAACTGTTGATAAATATCATATATTGTGGGAGTACCAATTCGACTCAATGTTCTTTCCGCTTCTTGACGCTTATTGCTAAAATCATAACCATGTCCGTGCCTTGAAAGAATTCTCTGTTCCACAAGTTCAAACACATCGGTGGGATACAAAGTTGCTCTTGTAATTAATGTATCAAAAATATCAAAGCTTATTACTTCATTTTCATCAATCCGCTTTAGGAGTTCTTCTTTCCCGCTGCCCTTCACAGCATTTGAATTCGCGCGATTTGAAATAGGTTCCAACAAATCATTACCATGCACATCATATAACTTAATCCCATGCTCCTTACATATTTCACGAATTCGATTCACGATAATCCTACGGGAACTGGGCCTCGCTACAACAATAATTGCCTCAACCTTACTTTGTATCGCTTGTTCCATAGAAATAATGGATTTACCATAGAGGGTGCCTGATTGGCGGTAGCCATCGAGCAAACCAATGATATTGAATTCTTCCCTCAACTGTCCTAAAAGTTTCTGTGTTAAATTACTGAGACCATATATAGCTATTACATGTTCCTTTTTAACCATTGTCACTCTCCCCAGAATGATAATATATCTCATTGTTTCTATTCAAAAGTTTTTACAATCTTCGTAAACTTTCCATATTCTAACAAATCCAAGACATCATAGTAAGGAATATCTCCCCTGGCCATACTATTGCAAATATGTCCAAACTTCTGTTCTTTCCATGCAGCTTCATTACGGAAATCTACATATATCCATGATTCATCTTCTGACGGAAATGGGACGAAGCATACCTTTTTTTCATAGGGTAATTTTGCAAATTCTCTCGCCAGTTCAATATCCTGTGTGTACATCATCACAAACAGATTATTCCAGTCAATTCGGCTCTTTCTTCTTTCCCAACATTTTCTGGCGTCCTCAAACGAATCGTAGTGATTGAACTCCAAAAATATGTCGCCACATTTGACTCTGGGGTAATATTTCTTAAGCCCTTCACTATAACCCATTTCAACAAATTGTAATTCCTCGCTCATATATTGTTTAGGATTTCTTAATAGCTTCATATAATCATTTTCATGTAAAAACATATTAATCATCGGAGAAGTAAACCTTAATCCCAAACTATGATAAGTATATCCCCCCCAGCAATTATGGCATATAATACTGGGTGGATTCCTTTTTATTCTCACATATCTGTCCATATCCAGATTATCGAGTGTTAGAATTCTATAATTAAGCACTCGCCACTCAGCAATTCCCATTGTTAATATTTCCGTCCGAATTTCTTCGAGTGCCTTTCCATCGGCCATAATTATTACAAAGTCAAATTCCATGGCTTGCAAATCACTTTTCTTAATATATCTATAACCTCTTAATTCCGGATACTGTGACGCTGCCGCTGTAACTCCAACCACCGTAAAGTGTTGAAGCCTTTCATGCTCTTTCACCTTATCTACATATATATTAAATACTCTTCCCATACCCCACAGAAGACATTTTTTCACGATTCAGCCCTCCTCTTCTTTTCGGTACAAATATCCCTCATTCATTGCATGACACTTTTGACATGATTCTGGCAATTCATAGATGGAAACATTAGGATTCATTCCTTCTCGCATCACTTTATATTTTTCACCATACCATATGTCTTCAAATTTCTGTTTCAAAATATTCCCCATTATCTCTTCACATTTAGAATCCCAATGGCATCTGATTACATCACCATTATGTCGTATCGTCGATTCAAGAAAACATCGTTTACACACCTTCTTGTTTTGATTTTCATATACACATATATTATCACTTGAAAGTTTCTCTCGAGACAACTCCGGGAAATAGAATGTTCTATGGCTATCAATCGTAATAAAACCAAAATCATTTAATAAATACTCCGGAATGGTAATTTCATCTGTTTGTTTTGCCAACAACAAGTTATTGATTGCTAACTCAAAATTTGACTTATAAACCGCCTTATGAAGTAAATAGTATATATTTTTCTTTACCACCTCATATTTGGAACCCACCCTCAACATATCATTTTCTGTAGCCGAAGTTCCATCTAACGAAAAATAAATCTTGTAATTGAGAGGAATCTCAATTAATTTATCTACAATCTTCTCATTTAGTAACATTCCATTCGTATGAAATGTCACATTTCTTACAGCCGTTTCCCGATAAATTCTTTCACACAATTGTCCAAAACCATCATACAATAATGGCTCACCTAATGCATTCAATTGTATTATTTGTATAGACGGAAATTTATTAATGATTCTAATCGCTTCATCAATTACCTGCTTACTTATTAAACTCCTTTCTATAGCCTCGTAATTGTGTCCAACCAAACAATACTGACACCTTAAATTACACATACTTGATGTCTCAATACATAATTTTCTAAGTTCCGGCATTATTACATATTCATCATAAAAAGCTTCCTCTTTTCCATTATTAACGGTAAGTCCATCTTTAGTGCCTATTGTTGTCCGATAACAGTACGGAATCTTTTCATCTTCAATTCTTTTAGTAGTTACGGTTATCCATTGGCTTTCACTGACACCCCAAAATATCTTTAGTCGCAACTGTTCCTGAGACATTAGCTTTATGGCTTTTGTAAATACACTATTCCATATATTGCTTCCTCGTCCATTCTTCTCTTCATTCACATAAATATTTCTCAAAAGCTTTCCCAATAGTTCATTTCCATGATACACCTCTACTTTAGTGATATCTTTTGTCTTTATATGGGCATTAATTCTCAATAAACCAAACTTCTCATAATATGTACATTCGGTGCAAAAGTTTTCAAATATCCATTTCATTCTTTTTGCCAAAAGAAGGCTGTAATGGTTTGTCTCATCAATCTCACCTTCATTGTATGCACTGATAATAGCCTCTTCTAAATCAATCTGCCCTTTATAAATATACTCAATTACTTTCTTTGGTTTCAAAATTAGTTTCAAGTACAAATCCGGTATCCAATTTGAAAGAGTAGCAACATCCTTTTGTACTAGACATAGTCTTTCTGAAATAGTAGCATTTTCTAATGCCTCCAACCATTTGTCCCACACTTTTTCCGAATAGCCAATATAATCTGTGCCCTCACTTAACCCTTTATCACTAAGATATTTCGCAATTTCATCATAATATTTTCTTGTTGCTATAATAACAAATTTAGACGAATCCCACTCCACCTCACTCGGCAGAAGTACTTCCCTGTCACAAAAGAGGAAATGTCTTTTATGAGAATCAACAAAATACTCAGCCATAATATTTATAATTGGATATCTGTGTAACATCAAAACAGAATCTTTTCCTGTTCCCCATATTAGCAACTGTCGCATTTCTATCACGAACTTATCCTCTCTATCTCCCTAATCCTTCATCTATTTCATCGGACTCGAATAAAACATATCTAAGAAACTCTTCAAGTCCCGCATTTTCATTTTCATACTTGAGTTGGTTTTCACCAAAATACTCTATCAATCGTTTCTTTTCATATCTTAGAGAAATTTTATCATCTAACTTATATCCAAATCTTCCGATATGATTTTCCACATAATTCCAAACTATATATTCACCATTATGTAATGTAACAATGTTATCCTTTTCCTTTAATACAATTGGATATTTACTTCCTCTTACTCCCTCTACTTTATACAAATGAGAAAAGGTTGTCATCTGCCCTGTCGTTACATCAATGCTGATATTATGTTGCCCACAATGCGCAAACAGCAATAATCTGTCATCAATAATCTGCGAACGGTAAAAAGCAAGTTTATGATAATCATACTCCACAGGATAACCACTAATTTCCTCAGTTACCCCTTTATCCGGATTCCACTTTATGATTGCCCCTTTGCTACCATCTCTAGGAATTAACCAAAACCATTGTCCATCCCACTCTATCGATATATATCTTTGCGTATCATTTCCCACCTTATATATTGTAATTTCCTCTTTCTCCAGATCAAACTGCATTACAGCATTTGCATTTACAAAAGGTAAATATACCGTATTATCTAACAAGCAGTAGTTATTAAAAAAACAGCCGTCAACAGAATCATTAAAGACTATATCTTGATCTAGCAACCAAGAATCTCTCACTTCAATTTCCCTACTCTCCAAATTCACTTTAACAATTCCCGGATACGCACAACCAAACATAAATAAATTATTATGATGTACCAGACCTGCCCGGAATTTCATTCCTGTAGTTCCTATAAAACTTCCTGCCACTGGTAGTTTTATTGTTCTCTTTTCTAGAGTATCACGATTTACCAATACTACATCATCCCCTTTACCGGGAATAAGAATAAGCCAATTGAGATATTCAACCATATCCAAAAAGGCATTTTCCATATAAATATCATCTGTCAGTGCAATCAACTCTTCCAGCACTTCTTTTTCCTTATCAATCCTATACAGATATGCATCTTCTTGTGAAATACACCAGAGATATCTGTCGTTTTCCAGACACATAGCAACCATATTCATGTTCATTGTCTCACACCCCTTCTTACATTTATCAATTTAATCACGTAACAATTCTATCAACCTTATAAAACTATACACTGGCCCTATAATCTTCTTTTCCGCACTATCTCCTATCATTAACACAATCTCTCTATATATTTCCAGAAAGACTTTTTCCGTTTTCACGGCAACAATAATATATTCGAATTCCTTATTTCCTAATTCTTTAGGATCCTCTATAGGTATTTTATCGGCTACATTTCGATACTTTTTGTCCAACCACCCCACAACATTAGCATTCATCCCCTGCAAATTACGATATATAATTCTTCCAACATCTCCGGCACCGTATATAACAAATCGATTCCCATTTACAAGTTTAGACATACCTCCTAGAAACTCATATGTGGTTTGTGGTACAAACTGCTTAGACTCTTTCCACTTACCTTCTTGCAAAAGTCGACGAACTTTAGATGCACTAATAACCTGCTCATCCAAAGTATTCTCTCTTGGAATCTCTACAAACTCAATACCATATTGTGGAAAAAACTCCGCCATTTGCTCATTATATTGTCGTGTAATGAAATCTATCGGCTCTTCACCTACGAATCGACGGGTAATACCTAATTGCGGAGCTATATATCTAGCAAAAATTTCTATATCATTTGACAAATCCACTCTCACTTCCTGCTTTTTAACTTTTTCAAAATAAGCAGACATAGTCTCATAAGATACAACAAATTGACCACTTGGTATTACCTTCACATTTTTAAGATGAGATGTGCCTCTATTAACCAATTCGATTCTTGCTTCAAAAGGAAAATAGGATTTGTCTTCTTCCACAACAAAAATATACAATAGATCAACTTCTTTTGCTGCACTTTCAATCAGGAACAGATGACCCTTCGTAAAGGGATTGCAATTCATAACCACAGCGCCCACCCTATTACCAATTTCATTATGCTGGTCTACTACTTTATCTATATACTCTGTTACTTTTCTTTTTTGCTCATCACTCAAAAATTCCCCCATTTGTATCCAACCATTCTCTGTGTTACCTGTTTCTTCCAATTTCTTGCGCAAACATTTATCAAATATCTCATGAGCAATAGCTTTATTCGCACACCCATTAGTATGTGCTGTATTGGAATCATAAAACCAAGTTTCTTCTCGTGGACGATTATACAAATCACACAAATCCAGATTTTCGAAATTTTCACTTTTAATTATGTAATCTACATCTATACATATGAGCATGTCACTTTTTCTTATCGGAAGATTTTTCAAGGCATACTTTAGTGCTCTTAATTCTGTACGTGGAACAAATACACGAACCACTTCATATTCATACTCAGTAACTAAGTTTTGCAAATATGAAACCACGGAATTTTCAACAGATGTCCAATATCCCGAAAGAATGCAAGGACCCATTAAATAAATCTTATTTTTAAAATATACCCCCTCAATTTTTTCACCTGAAACAATATTATGAAATATTGTTTCCCATCCCTTCTTGTCAAAGCGTTCTCCCTTTCTCATCAGTTCAAAATCGTTTTTACCAAAGAAATCCAATTGCCTGATTCTTCCCTCTTCGCTACTACACAATTTAATCGGATTGGGAAGAGGCAACAAAATATTAAGCAGCTCATTTCTACTTCGGTAACTCGCATTGATTTCAAATGGGATACTAACAGTATATACTTTTCCACCACATTGCTGAAGCCTTTTGAGTTCATCTATGTAAAATCTTCTCTTATGCATGTCCCCCCATTGAAGCACAAAAGAAAATGCTATTTCCAATGAACTATTCCTACTTCTAACAAACTCATTACCTTCCGCATATATATATGCCATTTTATGGTATGAAGTCACCTTTGTATCACATCCCTTCACCCCAAACCATTTCCATTCTTGGCCCTTAACCACAACCGCAACTTCCTCTGCACGCAGAATATTATAAATCCGCCATGCAAATTCATTTAGACCAATGATGCAAACCTCTTCTATTTCCGGAAAGATGTCTCGAAAAGAGACTAATGTTTCTTCATCTCGTTTTTCTAAATTCCTAATTAATGTTTCATACCATCCCGTGTATGCTTTTTTGTCCGAATAACAAAATGTTATCAGCTTTTGATTTTTATCCACCACTAAACAGTCTTTGTCTGTTTGTTTGGAAAAATAGTCCTTTGCATTACTCCAAAAATCTGAATTCAACTCAAGATAATCAGTAATAACTCTCTTTTCAACAAAAGAAGGCCAATCTGCCCATCCCATCACTTTTTCTTCATTATCTACAAACACAACAGTTGTGTCACGGTTACTCTCTACAGAATAATACTCCAACAACTTCGCCATTTGATTCTCTATGTTGCCATTTTCCAAAAAAGATATTGTCTTTCTTTGCCAAAAGCGTATCATTCTACTTTCTCCTTTTAGCGAATCTGTTTTCCCCATACTACTTCCGATAATCTGCCTCCTACATAGCGCATAGGTTTACATAGTGAACTCTTTGCACTTGATGCGGATTTTGAAACATTGATAACAAACCCTGCTTTTTCTAATATTGTAGAAATATCTGCGATTGAATTGTGTTCCTTCAATCTTCCTTCATGAAATTCAATAAAAATATGTTCTACAAACATTAATTTATCTTGAATTTCTTCTATAACCTTCGTTTCACTGCCCTCAATATCCATCTTCAAATAATCAATTGTACCGTGCAAATACTCACTCAAACGAACTGTTTTTACTGCTATCTCTTGGATTTCATCTGAAACTACTCCCTCTTGATTTCTCTTTTCCAAACTACCTGCTAGCCCAGAATTTTGCACATAAAATATTGTGCTACCATTTTCTTCTCCACTCAATGCATACGGATAAACTTCCACATTACTCCATTTGTTTCGTTCGATATTTCTCTTTATAACATCAAACAGCCTCGGCATTGGTTCAAAAGCGATAATTCTACAATCCGGATAAAGTAATTTGAAATAATAAATCGCCAATCCCACATTAGCCCCAGCATCAATAATCAAGGGGGCTTTTCTAGATGACTCAAAATAGTAATCTTCGTTCAAAAGTAATTCTTCAAAAACAACTGAGAAATCAGCAATACTATCATACTCAAAAAATACATTACCCCTTAATTCAATCAGTTTGTACTCTTCGTCTACACACCCCTGTAAAATAGCGTTTCGGATGTTCAAATTACCCATATATACGTAATTTTGAACAGGTTCACTTTTTAAAACAAGTTTTGCGTAAATATCAGGAATCCATCTGCTCAACCTCTTTATCTCTTCCTGTAATAACAACATTCTTTTTAGAACATCATCACTTTCGAATGAAGCAAGCAATTGGTACCAAGCACTTGAATATCCAATATAATCTTTCCCTTCTTTCAATCCTTGCTCGATAAGATAATTTGCTATTTCGTCATAATATTTTCTTGTAGCTACTATAACAAATATTGGTTGATTCCAATCAACTTCCTTTGGATTAATTATTACTCTGCTGCCAAATGAGTCGTTGAATTTATTTGAGTCAATAAAACTATTAACAAATACATTAATAAGAGGATAGCGTCTTAACAAAGTCTTTGCATCATCTCCTGTTCCCCAAATATATATTTGTTTATTTGTATTTGATAACAATGACTTTTCCATTTCCTCTCCTTTTTAATAAGTACCTACATATACCCTAGTTTCTTTCAACCTTTTTCTCGCTTTACAAACAACTCACCCTTTTCACTCACATTAGCCTACATCATCTCAAATCATTTATCAACAAACCAGTCTGAAATATTCTTCTCTTTACCTGCTTTTTTCCATGTAGCAAACGGTGTATTACTATTACTACAATTACAATAACTGCACAAATTAGTTGGTACTGTTATCTTCTTTATAATTTCTGCTGCACTTAATTTCTCATCGTATATATCATACTCATACTCCTCATGAGGTATTTCAAGTCCGAAATATGCATTTGCATGCTTTACCGTAACAGCATAATAGCATCCCGCTATTTTTCCATTCACAATTGTATGGCAAAAACTATCACCACAACTATACCAGTTTTTGACATAGTCACCCGAACCAACTGTATTATACTGTATTCTAAATTTCTCCTTTGCACTTGGCAATCGAAGTCTTATCTTATATTTTTCCAAAATAACCTTTATTTCATTTAACAGTTTGTCCGTTTCCTCATACAGAGATACCGATACCCGCACATTGCATCTACTAAACGCTTCCAAAACCTCTTCTTTTAATGTTGGAATCAACAAGCCATTTGTAATAATCATAATATTAGCATATGGGAAAATTGCATGTGCTTCTTTAACAAACTCTCCAATGTCCTTGTTTAATAAAGGTTCTCCTCCCAAGAATTCTATATTTTTAATATAGTGAAATTTATTCTTAAACTGTAACAAATCCCTCCTTAATTCATCTATCGTTAACATCTTAGGTTCTTTATTTATTGGCGCAAAATGCGAACATCCACTACAATTCAAATTACACCCCTCAAATGCCAACCATTTAACTACCACAGGCTCTGTAAACTCATCTTCTTTTACCAAGAAATTATTTCTGTCATACTCCGACATTTCCTCTATAGGCATTTTCTCTAATGTTGCCGGTATCACATATATTTCTCCTATGCCGCCATTCTTAAGCCTTTCGATTCTCCCCCATATATTGTTAGCTTGCGTTTGATCACCCTTCTCGGCAGAAATAATAACTGCATCAATTTCAGCCATATCCCATAACTCAAGAATTCTCTGATAAGAAACACAATTCAATCCCTCCCTAATACAGTCTTCAAGTCTAGCATCATCTATCCACATATAGCATAAATCTACATCCAGATTAAGCATTTCCATTTTTTCTTTCAATTTACATATATTCTTAAACGAATCCCATATTGCACATTTCATTTCATTTCACACCATCCTTTTGTTATACTTTTATCCCATTAACCATATACTAATAATCTGAATTGTTTCATCTAACTGCTATTTCAGAACACTATTATTTTTACATCTCCAAAGTTCGTTAAATTGCTTTCCAAAACTTATTTCTTTCGTACTATTATCATCATAAAGATAATATTTAACTAATTGCGCTATATGTCGCAAAAAATTTCTTTCCTGTGCAGACGTAAAGCCATCAATAAGAGCTTCTTTGATTATAGACATTATCTTATCTCTTTCAAAAGCTTCATACGTGCATTCTTTTCCTTTTAATTGAGTGTATCCCAACATAACCGTTGGCTTTTTTCTAATCGTTGATATGTATCCTACTTGTGATAAAATAGTAACTGTTACATCTGCAAAGTTGATTATATCGTTAATATCACCTTCTTTTATCAATATTACATTATTGGGTACGCTTATTCTTTCCTCCATGCATACTGGATGAGGCTTATAAATTAGATTCCAATTGTTTTCTCTTGCCTTTTCAGCAAGAAAAACTAATGCATCCATACTACTTTTAAACACTGGTGAATGAAATTCTTTTGTACGCTCTGTATATGGATATAAACCAGATTCATAATCATTCTGACCTGCATAAAAAATAATAGGTCTATCTTGTCTGATTTTTCTATTTATCTCACTTATCCAATCGTTCTCTGGCTGTATTTTTCTGTTCAGACGACTCGTAAACAAATATCTCCACACTTTTTCAGCATACTCAAGTTCTTCCTCTTCAACAGTCAATGCTTTAAACCATTCACTTTCTACTGATACGATACTTTCTCCCATCTGTCCTCTATAATCAATAGCATATGTACCCGGCAAAGAGCCATACTCTATATAAACCACTTTTACGCCCATTTCATGACAAACATAATCAAGCACCGCATGCAAAGGATAGAATTGATTCCACATAACAACACACTTCGGCTTCAAAATATCCATAACTCTACGAATAAAATAGTCATAGTAATAAATCATATAATTCTCATAACCATATTCCATCGACCAATATTTCTTTCTCAGCACCTTCCGCGCATCATTTAAATAATCTTTCTGAGCTATATATTCACATTGAAAATTTCGATTCAACAATGTGTTTTGTCTCTGTTTTAAATAATGGTTCTTCAATAATATAAATGGCAACTCGTAATAATCAAAAATAATATCTTCATTCGTAACATTTGTCATTATACGTTCTTTCGAAGCCTCAGAGAAAACAATTATATGTTCACTTTTATTCACTTCATTTAAATTCGCTATGCTATTTGAATCAAATGCAAGCATTGCTCCCCAAATAAGAATTCTATTCTGTAATATTTCCGCTCTATTCTCTATATCATGCAATGCATTCTCTATATCTGTACTAATCATCTTTTCAACATATTCATTTGATCTTAACACCTCTGTAAAATGCATAAAATCTATTCCATGCTTCAATCCATATTGCTCAAGTTGTTTATACACACTTTCATATTCCTTGATTGCAACCACAACAAGATATTCTTCCCAGCATTCTACGCAAGAAGGTAATACTACCCTCTTTCCATATAGGATGGTATTATTTTTATCCTCATTATTATCAACATAAAATTCCGGCTGCATTTTCCATAAATGTTGAGTAAATAACTTGCTCTTATCACCTGTTCCCCACACAATCATTTTTTTATCTTGTAACACTATGGCACCTCTTACAAATATAATAAAATATTACAAAATCTCTATCACCTATAAGGCGTTGTATTCTCAGTAAATCCTTGCTCGACAAGCCAATACTCAACCTGCGGCACCTGCCATGCCACATCAACGTCCAATCCTCCCCAGTTCATAATCGCATAAGATTTCTTCCCCATCCATTTATATGGTAACATTCCATCTTGTATATTTTCTAAACATTCAGGTCTAACAATAAATGTACCATCTGTATAATATACATCTCCTTGTGAATCCTTATCGCAACTAACCTTTGAACGTTCAACAAACGTTTCTATTGGAACAAAATTGTTAATTGCCCCTTCTGCATCAATTCTTCTCGCACGTGTCGGCGAAAACATATTATATTTAGACACTGTAGCCGCCGAATCAAAATCTTTCTGTTTCCTTAACACTTCAATTCCTTCATCAATTTGCTTAGCTAAAATAAATGGGCCATTGCACTGCAACAAAATAATAAATTCAATATCCTTTCCTAAATTTTTAATATAGTTATAACCATGGACCATCGCATCCTCATGTAATGCCTCTTTTGTACACAAATATTCCGGTCTGTCAATAACATTAACACCATTCTCGTGAGCAATTTGCTTTATTTCATCAGAATCTGTTGACACATAAATCTCATCTACATATTTTGAATTTTTTGCTGCTAAAATTGGGTACTCCATCATAGGACGTCCCAATACTTTATATGTGTTTTTCCCTGGGAAACCAACACTTCCACCTCTTCCTAATACAAGTGCTATTATCATTCTTATTCCTCCCTTTCTCTTTCTACAATTGGTATAACTTTGATATCTTCACGAATACTAATAATTTTTTCTCGTATTCTTTCATATTCTTGTAATACCGTTACTATAACTGTGTGAACCTTCGGATAATCCAATATTTTTTCCAGTCTTATTATAGGAATACCATCAAGTTCTTCTCTCTTTGAATAGGCATCAACAAAAGCCACAATATTCTTTTTTAGTTCCGTTTCACATAACAGCAATTTTTTCGCAAGCACTCCTGCACCATAAACAATAATATCCTCATTGTTTGGATAATAGTTCGGCACATTATAACCATTTATCTTATTTTCAAACCACTTTACATATGCATATTGCTGTGCTTGGATTCTGTCTACAACCTGCTTTTTTGACAAGTAAACTACATTATAATATTTTTTCATTTCTTCCAAATAATACTTGCTTTCATCACTATTACTTTTTAATAACTCATCTATAAGAATCGAAAAAGCACGCAATTTATTATTTGACATATCCGAAATTTCTTTAATAAATGGTCTTCCCAATGATATTCTCATATATTCTTTTAATTCTAAAACCGCTCTATCTATATCATTTTCATCATATGCAACAAATCCCCTGAATAGGTGATACGCTCCCGTTTCCGTTATTGGAAAACTCTTAATTTCGTCTATTCTCTTTAAGCGATATAGCGCATTAAGAAGAATTCCACTATCAATATCATCTTCCAACATTCTATCTTTATTAGCAACAATACACTCTTCACGATATGTTGTTTGCGCATATCTTAGTTCCTTAAAAAATTCTTCCACTGACATTAATCCCTGACTTCGAATTCTTTTAAGTTCATTTCGAATTGTATAAATATCTAATTTTGCATTTATACTGAAACTTATCATAATCAAAGATTTATATGCTAACGTACTAACAAATCTATTACTTATATACCTTTCCCACGTCATATCTTCATCATAATTTACACATTCAAAAAAACTATTATACGAACTCTTAAGTTCTTGTGGAAACTTTCCTTTAGAAAAATAATAACAATCAAGGTATTCAGTAATTTCACATATTTTACTAGCAACATCCACTCGCTCTGCCAATAAATAATCTAAATATTCTTTTGAGCACTTAACACCATGTGGCAATATTTCATTCACATTTTTATAATCAACCAATGCTCCGGACAATTTTAAATGTTTTCTTGTATAATCAAAATGCTTTTGTCTAACATCATAAACATCTTCACTTGGCAAGTTATCCAGTACTACCAGCCCTTTACCTGCTGCACAGGCTCCCACATATGCTGACGTAAACATACAAATCACTGTGTGAGCACTATTTATCAGCTGTTTCAAATCTCTATGCTCTTTCAACAAATTCAAATTTGAGGGAATATTTCCACTGGTTTCTTCTAAAATCACATCATAAAGATGCCTTGCGTTTTGATGTGTAATAATCTTATCATCTGGTAAAAATCGCGGTTTAATTACTAATTCATAATCCGTATATGTATAACAAATTTTGAGCAACGTACGCGCTAATTCTCTTTTCCCATCTTCTCCAAAAGGATAATGACCACTATCGATGAATAATAATCTATTATTAGCACCTCCTGTCACCATTGTCTCATCATACTTCACTTCACCAATTTCTATCTTGCTATAGGGTATATCTGCATCATATTCAGCACCAGTAGTTCCTAGCGAAGGCAAAAAGCATATATCTCCACCCCATTGTATAGTACCGTCGATTAAATATCCATGTGTATAAATAGGCTTTTGAGCTGCAATTAATTTCGAATCGATAACACCATTTACAGAAACCGTCGAGGCAAAAATACAGTCACTATTATTTATTACCGAATCTGAAAGCATGTCTAACGGATATCTGGCAATTTGAGGAGAAAAATAACGCAACACCCCCGGTTCATAATGAATGGCATATACTTCCACTTCATGTCCTCTTTCCAAATACTTATCAGCTATTTTCCCCAAAGAAACATTTGCCGCATCCTTTTCAGCTACCATTAATACTTTCATTTACCGTCATCTCCCTCAAAATAACTTATAAATCTAATATTATCATTATGAAACTTACACACCTGTTCATACAAGCTATCCCTTACCGCTTTGACCATTATTGAGCAAAAATAAATATTGGTCTTAAACTTACTATCAACCGGTTTTATTATATTCCCCCCCAACGAAGAACCATGTAAGTCCTTATTATTATCCACTATTCCTTCTACTATAGAAAGTTTATTTAAAGATGCCAAATAACTTAAAATACGTCTGGTATTCCCTCCTGCACCAATTATTACAATTTGCTTATCCTGTACAACATTTATCACATTTTGTATCATTGTAAACAATGAATATTGTGTATATTTTCCTTTAGCGAGCAGATGCATTTCATAATAAAAAGCTGGATCTATGTATGCATTTATTCCTGAATACCACTCTTCCTCACTAGAACGATATTTCAAGTAAAACTTTTTCTTTCCCTCACTTTTATACTTTTGCACAAATTGTTCTTTAATCACTGGGACAAAACAATTTGCTCCATTATTTTGATCAAAACTCAGTTTCCCCAATGCACTTGCTTCATCAAATTGAGGTGCAGCAAATAAACGCCCTAGCAACTGGCACAACTCAACGTTATATCCAGTCCAAAACCGTATTTCTGGTTTTAACTTGACTAACTGCAAATACTGCTCTTGAAATGCCTTTATTCCTCTTTGCAAAATACGCATAGCTTCTACTTGCCACGCTGGGTATTCTATTTGATATAATACAGGTTTTACTTCCACACCATCTTTCTTATATCCAATTGTAGTTCCATCTTGACAAAGAAAAAATATCTCAAAAATTTTCACAGACAACTTTGCTAAATCATCACGATTTTTCCCAAAATTTCCCACGAACCCACGTATATCACAACCATTTACAGCATTCTTTACAGTTGTGTCTCTACTAAAGAACAATAGATGTAACTGAGAAACGTCACTATTATGCTTCCTAATAATGCTATTAATAATATTCTGTATATTTCCCTGCCATCCTACATCTAATGTAATACTCTTTTTATCCAAATCCTCTTGACATAAATACTCATATAATATATCTGAACTATTCCTATTCTTGCTTCTAATATCTTCTATAACCTGTATACCGCTCAAATAATTATATAGACTATCGTACAGACTCTCCTCTCCACATTGAACATTTCTCATTCTCTCCGTAGGCACATCTGCATACTTTTCATAATTTTTCTCCAACTCCTCAATATGCAACAAGCTAAAGATATCATGAACTGTTAAATGAGCTACCCCCAGTAAATATCTTACTTCCTTTTCTGTAATTCTATCGAAAATCCCCGAAAAAGCTGCCAATCTAGATATAAATAATGGTTTAATTGATACTTCTCTATGTCTATCTTGATTTGCGTTAGACAAAAGCTCTGTTAGTAGTCTCCCTTCTCTCATGAGTGGTCGAATTACATTAATACCCTTTGTTTCAGCCTCGTCCAATACCCATTCGGTTGCATAAGTGAGCATAGGACCTACTATCATCGCTCCTATATCAAACAGCAAACGTTTTTCTTTTTCTATCTCCTGATTTTTATTGGCCGCCTGTAACCTAAGTGCATGTATTTCTTTACAAATGGAACCATAAATAAGTTCTTCCATATATAGGTACGGATGCCTAATATAAGCCTCACTTATTAAATCATATAACCAGCAAGATATACCCAATCGTTTCGCAACTCCAACATCTCCATAATAATTGTCACCAATATGAAACAGTTCAAAATTATAAATACCTAATTCCTGCATTATAATTTCATACAAGTCCCCTTTCCCTTTAGAAGCTTTGTATTCACAAGATACATAAACTGCATCCAAAACACTGCAATCCATACCACTTTCAGACAAAATCTCTCGAATGAATCGTTCTTCAAGATACATATCTGAAATTAAAACAACTTTTTTCCCTAATTCTTCTTTAATATATAATAACGTCTCGTACATCTCGCTATTGATATAGCACGTCTTTTTTTCTGTTAATAATTCTAAATTCCTTAATTCTTCCACATTACTATAAATAGTAGGAAGTTCCTTGTATATCTGTTCCAAATACACTTCCCTACTACCCGTTTCAATTAAAGCCTTTTGCTTTGCCTTTTGTTCCGCTTCCTTTCTTGCTGTTCTCCAATCTTCCCCATCACTAAAGCCCGGAAATTTTTCCGGGTATAATTCATACATCCTTAAGAACACTTCATCTGGTCTTCTCACTGTTCTGAATAACAATGTATCGAATATATCAAAACTTACAACAACAATCTTCTCATCCTGTCTAATCTGCTTTATTATTGCCTCAATCATATCGCTTATCACATCCTCTTAATTAATAATTATTAATACGTTATGAACTTGATTTTTAAATGCTCTTACAAAAATATTTTTCAAGTCATATGAATTTAGTTTCGATACACCCTATCAATCAATTCCATCACTGCCACAGCATCTTCAACCGTGCCGTTTTCCACAACACCATTTCCACATACTGCATCATAAAACTCTTCCATTTCATAATCCCAAGAAAAATCTTCGTCAAAACATAATGTATATTCTGTGGGATTTCCAAGCTTTCCACTTTTCTGCTCTAAATCCTTTTTGTAGTACGTAATTCTTTCCTCACCATAACTCTTAGTCGAAGTAATCAAACCATTCAATGCTATATACCCATTAGTACAAATAATATCCACATCAAACTTATGTTTCCACTGAATAGCACTGGAATGCAAAGTTGCTACTTGTCCTCTCTCCGTTTTCATAGTAGCAAAAGCAGTATCTTCGCCTACTGATTCCTTCCATACCAACTTATCAGTAAAGCCGTTTATCTCGGTAAAATCACCAACAAAATACCTTAGTAAATCCAACATATGAATTCCCTGGTCCAGTAAAATACCTCCACCTGCCAGTTCTATATCATTACGCCATTCGTTCTTACTTAAATCTCCGGCCTTACCGTACACACCTCTTGCAGCTACAACCTCTCCCAAAAATCCGGAATCTATCAACGATTTCGCTTCAATTACTGAATTGTGATATCTATGATTAAAACCAAACTTCAATATTCGATTTTTATATTGGTCTGCGCAATTTTTCATCCTTAAAGCATCTTGTAACGATTTTCCGGGGGGTTTCTCAGCAAATACTTGACACCCTTTTTCGATTGCATAACACACCACATCAGGAATAACTGCATTAATAGTACATACCACTACCACTTCAGGACTTTCTATATCTATGCACTGTTTCCAATCAGTGTATATATTCTCGCTATAATTGCTAAGCAACTCTACATTATTATCGCATATTGCCGTCACGCAAAATCCACCATGCTTTTTCATTGCCTGGTATCGGGTTTTTCCCATTCTCCCCATACCAATTATTACTGTGCTATACTGCCTCATTTTTCTTTCCCTTTCTTGCAATCACACACACAAAAGAACTAAGACAACCTTTCTGTAAAAAGCGTTGGAATTCCTGCAATATTCCCTGATTACTCTCCTGTAACAGATATTGAACAAAACCCTCTCTATCATCCAGTTTATCCTTAGAATCCATTACATATTTCACATCCATCACCCCGGGTGTTGTTATCTCTAACACCTCATATCCACTTTCTTCTACCAATGCAACCAACCCTTTTACAGAAGGCAGGAAAATATGCTCATAGGGATATATTTTATCATTATGTTCTCTAAGCGTAATAATATCAAAACCACTTCCTGCTCTTGTATTGATAATTAACAATCCATCCTCTTTTAGATACTCCCTTAATTCTTCAAGCCTTTCTTTAGGATTTGATTCTTTTTGCATTTGATCAAGGTAAAAAACAATATCAGCTTCACCATCTTTTACCCGGTAACTGTCATCCCGTAAAATCGAACTTCTCAAATCATATTTACCACATAAGTCTGCCTTCTGAATACACTCTGAATATCCTTCAAATCGATTTCCCACATCCACAATATTCAATTCGCGGTTCCTTCTGATAAATCGAAAGGACCTAACCGATATCCAATCCAAAAATTCTTCCCATACGTTTGCACGGCTCTTTGTAATCTGACTTTGATATGCAGACTCCAATCGCAACTGAATTAATTCCGAAAGTTTTTGATATTCTTGCACTACTTCATCATCATATACGGCGAATACACTTTTGCACTGTTCACAGCACAAGTAATCCACATCCCATTTCGTATAAAAATAGCTACCTGAATTTTTGCCACAAACAGGACATTTATTATACATATCCTTACGGATAGGATGTGAATTCACATATTTCCTTACAATTTCGTTCTCTTTTTCACGAAACACATTACTCTGCATCGCATAATCCAAATATGATTTCTCAGTATACTGAAATGATCTTAACATTTTGTACTATTAACCTTCCAACTTCTTAAAATTGTCATATAATGTTTTATTAGCAAATAAATTACAAATGCACTGGTTATCTTGCAACATATTAATGTCAACCCAACCACCTGCTGCCTTTACAATCGCAGCGGAAGCCGCAATATCCCACCACATTATCCGTTCTTCTCTGTAGGCATCAATTCTTCCTGCTGCAACCATAGCTCCCATAATTGCTGCCGCCCCCAGCATACGTATCTTCTTAAAACTCTGAACTTGCTTAACAAAAGAATTCAAGCTCTTATCAGTATAGTCTCTTTTAACCGGAAATCCTGTAGCAAACACAGCAGCTTTCAATTCTGTTACCGAGGATGTATATATAGCATTTTCATTTAACCATGCACCCTCTCCTACAATTCCGGAAAATACTTCCTTCTGATGGAAACGATTAATTATACCTAATACAGGCTTTCCATTATCCCAAAGTGCTATAGATACACAAGCCAGTTCCTTCATACCCTTCCAGTAATTTGCCGTTCCGTCCAATGGATCTACAATCCACACTTTGGAACTTGTATCAGCACCTATCATACCACATTCTTCTGAAAGTATAGGTATATTTGTTGCTCTAAGTATTTCTATGATGATTGCTTCACTCTTTTTGTCAGAGGAAAGTTTTATATCCTTACCTATATGACTATCCACCTGCGGATTATAGTTATTTTCCAAGAATTCACCTGCTTTTAAAGCTGCCTTCATGGCCAATTCATACTCTGCTTCATACATATCCCAAATCTCCCAACAGGTTTTCTACTGCCTGCAATTCCATGGTTTCCCTACATGATTTTGTATAGGTGCAAATGTGTGGCGTCAAAATTGCATTTTCACACTCTTTAAGTATACCATCATATGGTTCTTTCCACAAAGCATCCCCCCAGAAAGCAAATACCTTGCCGGATTTCAAAGCTTTATAAAGTGCTTCTTCATTAATTAATCCGCCTCTGGCACTGTTCAGTATTATGACATTATCCTTCATCTGTTCAAACATTTCAGGTGTAATAATCTCATCTTTTCCTGAAGCATGTACAGAAATAACATCTGCATTCCTAAGCCCCTCTTCAAAACTACAAGTTGAGGCTCCTTCATTGTATTTATCATAAATCATTACTTCTGCACCCAAATCCTTGAAGAGTTGTGCTGTCTTTCTTCCGATATTTCCATAACCAATTATAAATATTTTAAATTCACTAATAGAATGACCTAATCTCTTTTTCCAAACACCATTGTGGACGTCCTGACTTGCCCAGATAATATTATGGCAAATACTTAAAAGTGCTGTCAGAGTCATTTCTGCAACCGCATTAGTAGGTCCCTCCGGGGTATTAGACACTTTAATATTATGCTTTTCTGCAGCTACGCGGTCTACATTATCCATTCCTATTCCAATTCTCGCAATTGCTTTTAAATGAGGGCACTTTTCGAACACCTCTTCATTTAATGGTTCCAAACCTGCCAGCAAACCATCAGCTCCTTCGAGATGTTCAATAATTTCTTCCTGTGTCATCTTTCTTCCATATGGATTTTTTACTACTTCTATTCCTTTTTCTATTAACAACTGCATTGCCATGGAATCCCCATCACCAAATGCAGAAGCCCCTACTACTACCTTCATTAATGTCTTCCTCCCATATACTTATCTAAAAAGTAATCCAATGCACAATGTAACAATACATTATGTGCACTTTCAACTTCTCCATATGTTTCTAATGGCACATAAAAGTTCAAATCGCCCATTTCTCTTATTTTATTATTTGGTTTTTTTCCTGAAACGGTAACAATAAATGCACCATTTCCAATTGCAGCCTCTATTGCTTTTACTATATTAGGAGAATTTCCCGAAGCAGAAATTCCTATCAGCATATCCTTCTTTGATAAAATCCTTTTCACTCTATAGCTATATACATCATCGTAGCTAAGATCATTACTAATTGCTGTAATATGAGATATCTCTGCACAAGTTGTTGTATTAATAACTGCATTTTGAAACCAATCATGGGACATATGCTCTGCCATACTGGCACTGGCACCATTTCCGCAAAAAAACAGTAATCCCTTTGTATTTTGTTGAATTTCTCTTGCCTTATTAGCCCATATCTCTAATCCTTGTTCCGCCGATAATACCTTTCCTTCTCTGTTTGTTACTATCATGCGTTCCAATCCATCTCTAATTAAATTGAAATAATCATAAGCATATTTAATCATAATATCATATATCTCTTTTCTCGTTTATTTTGTCTTGCCAGCAAAATACCTTCCGCAATATTCCAGTCTTCTTCTGTATCCAAATCACAAGATTCATCCTTTGGAATTGAAAATGTAGCTAATTTACCACCAAACACAGGATTAATACCTTTCTCTTGTAATGCCATAAATGTGCTTCTTTTCCAAGCAGTAAGTGCCCATACAATAGATTCCGTAGGCTCTAGCAATTGACTATTTATTTTTTCTTCTAAGGAAAAGTTTAACGGTCTGCCTTTATAAAAAGTTTCTGCCTTCTCCTCAACCACTGACAGTACAGTATCAAAATCATTCTCCTCAACAAAATCCAAAAATCTATTTATAGTTTCTTGACGTAACAATGGGGATGTAGTATTAACCATAACTATATAATCACATTCATGCTTTTGCATAAACTCATATGTAAAGTCACGATTAGTTGCTGTATCAGTCGCAAGTTCCGGTGGACGTTTATGAAATTTAGCCCCCAGCACTTGTATTGCTTTTCCCAACTCATCACTTTCCGTATTAACCCACACACTATCAAATCGGTTACTTTGTAAAATTAAATCTATCGGATATTGTATCAAAGGTTTGTCTATCATATAACGAATATTTTTCTTGGGTATTCTTTTGGAACCTAGCCTCGCCGGAATCATTGCTATATATTTTTTCATGTTCTTCCCTCTTTCTATAATCTATAAAACAATCACTACTATTTTACTGCCACTTTAATAACATACTTTTTAACTTTATTTATTTCATCAATTTTTTCTTGAGGTCGATGAGCCTCCTCTGGAAATAACATTGTAAAATATCCCGGAATATTAATTGTATGTGCAATCATTTTCGCACCCGTTTCTTCAAAAAAAACAACATCATTATCTTGTTGATATGAACCCTTTTCAGATAATCTTTCTCTCTCATAAACACCAATTCCTTCAGCCCCTATTATAGTAGCCTGAATGTCTATATACTTATTATGAGCCTCTATTTTACACTCCTCAGGTAAACTGGTATCATAACTCATCACTCGGGCAAATACTTTATCTCCCCAGATTTCATATCTACCCTCCTCCATATTCTCATTTACTTGTTGTAAGAATTTATTGATCTTCAAATAAACATCCTGTTCCAAATATTGTGACAAATTACTCACGTTGGAATATATCATATATTTCATCCTCTCCTTCGCTTAATTAAAGTATAAATCTTACTTCATCAATTTATAACCCAAATATCTGTTGTCCTTCCAAGGCCTCATACAAAGCTTTATAAACATAATAATCCGCAGGTTCCGTAATCTTTATATTATTTTTCGTACTTGGTATCATAAACAATGGCACCCCATACATACTGCACAGATGTGATGAATCTATGGATTTCCTTCCATCACTTTGCGCTTTTTCATAGACTTCCATGATGTCACCATAGTAAAATGATTGTGGTGCCTTAGCGATATACATTTGGTCTCTTGACGGCATCTCTAATATCTGCTGTCCATCCTCACTTCTTACCACGCTTTCCCGCGAAGCCTCTGCTGTTATTGCATTTCCATACTTTCGTACTGCTTCAATATTCTGTGTTATTAATTCGTCATTAATAAGGGGTCTGACACCATCATGTATAAGTACAATATCATTTTCTTTTGTATTATCTTGCATTGCGTTCAATCCATTATAGATGGAATCATGCCCGGTTTCTCCTCCCGGTACAATCTTTACAACTTTTGTAATACCATATCTTTTAAGCATTCCTTTTAACTCTTCAATCCAATCGGCCAGACAGACTATTACAATCTGCTCTATTTCATTATGGTATTCAAAATGCTCCAATGTATATATAATAATCGGTTTCCCATGCATCTCCAAAAACTGCTTGGGCTTGGAACGACTGTTCATTCTTTTACCTGTTCCACCCGCAAAAATCAAAGCTGTAACCATAACTTCTTCCCCTTTTTTATCATTTGTAAAATAAAAATCCTGTCATTGCTTAGTCATGCTGCAATGACAGGACATTATCCTCAATCTGTTGTGCCTCCATGCAACGCTATATTAGCTTATATAAATATATCGGCACAATTCATAAAAAACATTACCTTTTTGTAATTCCATACTTTTCCTTTGAATATAACAATAAGTCCCACATTTTATCAACTCAAAATCTGATAATCCTGATACATCATTGGCTTACCGGTACGCTTATAAGTAGGTGCAATAACACCTTTGTCCCCATAATACGCATCACTAAACATCATCGCCCTGGTCACATTTCCGGATTCATCACATATGCCCCACCCTTGTTCCCGAAACTGATTTATTAACTCTGCATAGTCTTTTAGCAATTCGGGAACATAATATTTCAACAAATCCATATGCTCACCTTTAGGTTGAAATGGCATCCACCATAGTACTACATCCTCAGTCATCTTAAAGGTCTCTAAAACATTCTTAATCTTTTGAATTACATGACCACTACTTAGTAACATTGCCTCGATACCTGTATAATAAAGTATCACTTTCTTTTTGACAAAATTACCATTATCATCGGGCACATAAATCATATTTATCCAATCAATAGGCAGCTCCTTTTTTGCTTCTGCATAGGATATACCTTTTTTTTCTTCTTCCGTCAAGTCCCGCATGGTTTCATCAAGATCTTTCCCTTTATTCTGCTCTCTCAAACACACAAGCTCCAGATGCTCCCCCATATAATGTGTCTGATGCTTTTCTGCATTATGTGTCTCCAAAGAATTAATTTTTCTTATCACTTGATAATTCCCATACGACTTACGCAAAACACTGTCATAATCTTCAGGTGCGTTAATCATTATATTTTCAAAGGGTATCTGGATCAATTTCAACCATTTCTTATCAACCGCTTTATCTTTATTTCTTGCATAATGATAAAAGGTAGTCAAATAGTCACTATCTTCAGCCGTTCCAATGCGACTTATTTGATCGAACAAAACCAACAACTGCGTACGCAAAGGTCTGTCAGACACAAACTTATATCCTGTGATCCTTTCAAGTTCCACCAGATTTTCTGCCATCTCCAAGTCGTACTGTTGTTTCTCTTCTTCTGTTTCCGGATGTTCCTCCCTATGTATAACAATACCCTCCAACTGTTGTATAAACGATAATATCTTCCTGATATTTTCTGCTATTTCTTCATCTCTCGGAATATAATATAGCGGAAAGATATCTATTCCCATAGCCAACGGACAACCATGATGCTCTATACTTCTTCTGCAACTTAAATCAATGGATTTGCCATTCGTAATTTTGGTAAAATACTCAAACCAGTCATTTGAAGTATACATATTTAAAATCCAGTATTCCTGCGGAAGTTCTTCACGTGCCACACTCAAAAACTTGATATAATCCTCTCCGGGCATAGCAATATCCATATCATCATCCCATGGAATAAACCCCTGATGCCTCACTGCTCCCAGCAAAGTTCCCCAGTAAGCATAATATGTCAAGTTGTGTCGCTTGCAAATCTCATCAATTCTTTGAAGAACCTCCATTTGTGCCGCCCACATTCGCTTACTGGTCTCATTCACCATATGTTCGGTACGTATTTCACTTTTAAAAAAATCTTCCGGAAATTGCAACATAAAAATACACCTTTCTCAAAAAAAGAGCCGGTAAAACCGGCTCTTTCTTGGTAGCATGTTAAATTACTGTAACAGAGATAATACGCCCTGGTTAGACTGATTAGACTGAGCCAACATAGCCTGACCTGCCTGTGCAAGAATGTTATTGTTAGAGTATTTAACCATTTCACTAGCCATATCAGTATCACGAATCTGTGATTCTGCTGCTGTAGTATTTTCTACAACGTTGTCTAAGTTGTTAATGGTGTGCTCTAATCTGTTCTGAACTGCACCGAGGTCTGCACGAAGTGAAGATACGCTCTTAATAGCGCCCTGAATACTTGCAAGTGCATTAACAGCAGAAGTAGAACTTGCAACACTTACAGAACCAACACCGATACTGGTTGCATCCATACCCTTTAAGTTAATGGTAATCTTCTTTCCAGCCTCTGTACCAACCTGTAAATCAATAGACTGAGTAGTCAACAATACCTTCTCATTGAAAGTAGTGTCGCCAGCTGTTCTGGTAATTTCTGCCTTTAACTGCTGAATTTCCTGATCAAGATATCCTCTATCTTCATCCATATTAGTTCCGTTAGCTGCCTGAGTAGCTATTTCGTTCATTCTCTGAAGCATATCATGAACTTCATTCAAAGCACCTTCAGCAGTCTGTACGCAAGAGATACCATCCTGTGCGTTCTCAGAAGCCTGAGTAAGACCACGAATCTGACGTCTCATCTTTTCAGAAATTGCAAGACCTGCTGCATCATCTGCTGCACGGTTAATCTTGTAACCTGAAGATAATTTCTCAGTTGACTTCGCCTGTGTAGTCTGGGTTAATCCTAACATTCTGTTTGAGTTCATTGCTCTTAAATTGTGCTGTACTACCATAATTTTTCCTCCTTGAATTTATGGTGGCATCCTTGCCACTCATTTTGCTGTAATACTGTCAGTCAGCCGTACGCTCTGTCTTAAGTATTACGTTGGTTATTAAGTAATTTGTTTTACTTGTATTATATATCGGAGAGTTCTCCGGATACTTAATACCTGATTTAAACTTTTTTTAAGTTTTTTTAAATATTTTTATCTACTGTTTTAGATCAAAAGCATGACTGTCTTCCAGGATAGCTTTATTCAGATTCTTATAGTATCCGTAGGCTGCCTGTGAGTTTTTACGACCTTCCTTAATCTGCGACTTCTCCTTGGCAAAGTAGGTTTCTATCAGAGCTTTATTTCGACTTTCCTGTGCCTGTATCAAAACGCTTTTTTCAGTCACCTGTTTTATTAAACCCTTTAACTTCATAATCTGAGGTGCATACTGCTCTCTATTATTCTCCAGTTCTTTTGCCAGATTAGCATATAGAATTTCGAACCCTTCGTCCAATTGGTTGATCTCTTCAATCAATTTTCCTTTTTCCTCTATTGCTTCATCAAATCCTTCTATATCTACTTGCTCTGCCGAAAAACACTTGTATTGTTTTTCATTGTATGCCTGCACTTTCTCCAGCACTCCCAGCTTTTTATAGAGAGATTCCTCCAATACATCCAAATATGTACCCATTATGCATTCCCCTTCTCGCGATTGATACGCATGACTTCCTTCCAAGTATCACGCACAGAGTGCAGATGTTGATTTACTTCCTCCAGAATCGCTTTATCCTTCTTAACATTAGCCATCACCAGACGTTCTGATAAATATACATATATATTTTCAAAATCTTGCGCAACAGGATAACTTACATCCAATGTCTGACGCAAGTAATCAATAATATGCTGTACTTTAATGATATTAGTATGCGCCTTCTGGATATCCTTCTGCTCTACTGCAACTTCCGCAATATTACAAAATTTGATGGCGCCTTCATAGAGCATCAACGTCAACTCCGCCGGAGAAGCTGTCATCACCTTGTTGTTATTGTATTGGGTATATGCATTGGGTAACGCCATATTATGATCCTCCTAAAAGTGCTGTTACTGCACTGGTATTTGACTGCATCTTTGCCATAGCAGTTTCCATAGCCGCAAACTTTTTATACCACTTATCTTCATAATCTGCCAATTTTTGTTCCAAATCTGCAATCTTTGACTTATAGCTGTCATATTCTGTTTTCATCTTCTTGTCATCATAGAAGCTGCCAAAACTCCGATATCCATCAACAGACTTAGACTGGTTACTCATAGCTTCATATAAATTTCTGGACAATTGAGTAAAGAAGCTAACTACCGTATCCGGATCATTACTAATCATGGATTTTAATTTATCTGCATTACCAGATGTAAACTCATCATCCGCATCACCATCAATGTGATATGCATTCTTCTCATTTTCAGCAGCCTGGAAATAGCTCATAGTGCTGATACCAAAGGAAGACAAATACATAGTCTTTCCATCAATCTCAATAGCACCAGCCATAGCCTGCTTCAACGCTGTACTAACCTTTGACACATTACTGTCACGGCGTAAGATAGAGTCTTTAATTTTCTCTTCCCATTTCTCTATCTCTGTTTCAGACATGGCTTCTTTTTCTTCATCCAGTAAAGGCTCATATCCCTTTGCGGAATCCGCATTGTAGAGCTTGTCCATCTCGTTGATAATAGAGTTGTATTCTTTGATAAAATTCTTAATCATATCATAGATACCATCGGTATCATCCTGAGTGGTAACTGTAATGCTTTCACCCGGTGCCGTTACATTCATCGCTGTAATGGTCAAACCGTTAATATCAAAGGTATTGGTATTACTGGTAAAAGTTGCGCCATTTAATTCGATTTCTGCATCCTGCCCTGCAATCTTAGAAGCACCGTTATTCTTTGTAGAAAGTCCAAGTGCTGTTAATGCCATACCTGTTCCGCTCAATGTAAAATCACTTGCCGATCCGGATTCCTTTGCGCTAACAAAAAGTCTCTGATTCTTTTCATCAAAACTGGCATTTAGGCCACAATCATTTTTCAACCATGTAAGTGCGTCAGAAATTG
Source organism: Lachnospiraceae bacterium (assembly GCA_017521605.1). Lineage (GTDB taxonomy): Bacteria > Bacillota > Clostridia > Lachnospirales > Lachnospiraceae > Acetatifactor. The sequence continues at coordinate 38,973 of JAFXCD010000013.1, forward strand.
TAGTATCTGCTGTCACATCAAAGGTTTTTACCTTACCATCAACTGTACACGTTATCTGTGCATTTGCTCCCAATTCACCCAATTCGCTAATCTTAGTAGCAGCGTCTGCCTTACTTCCATCTAATTTAGCAACTTCTGCACCAGTTAAATAAGCAGTCTTTGCCAATTTATTAATCTTCAGTTCTTGCACACCATTCATAGCGCCTTCGCCGGTGATCACACTCACTGCATTATTATTGGAAACCTTAGTTGTCTTCTTCATATATGCCGTTGTAAAACGCATATTACTAATATACTTATTCTGCAAAGTCTTCAATTTACTATTTAAGGTCTTCCAAGCCTCTTGCTTTACTTCCAGTTTTTTTTGAGCCTTTACAGACTCATCCACCTTCGCTTTTCTAGACGCTACCAATTCCTGTATTAAGCTATCCGTGTCCATACCGGACATCAGACCGGTTAATCTCATTGCCATCTTAGCTTCCTCCTATCGTCTCTCATCCACCAGGATACCGGCCATTTCCCACACCTTGGCAATCATATCCAAAGTCTTCTCAGGTGGTAATTCCTTGATAACCTCCTTGGTATCCTTATCCACGATTTTGATAGTTACTCGATTGGTTCCCTCATGTATGCCAAATACTGCCTCGGAATTATACATATTTTTGTTCATCTGCTCCACAGCCTTCTTAATCTGCTCGTTACTGGGCTGTTGCTGCTGTTGTTCCTTCATGTTCTGATCCGAGAAGTTACTCTTCTGTTGGGAATCCTGTACCACATTTAAACTTTTGTCAATTTTCTGTGCCTCCTGCACGGTTACAGAAGGATTGTTTTCGCCGGTGTTTCTCTCCACCTGTACTACCGGCTTCGTTTGTACAGCTGTTTGAGCCTGTATGCTCATGATACTTCCTAATGCCATTGTCTTCCACCTCCATATGCCTGACAATCACCAATTAACTGTTACACGCGTCATCCATTAACGCTTATCTTATTATTTTTATCGGATGTTCACATCCAATAATTTAGAGGGTAAACGCAAAAAGCTTCCTCAACAGGAAGCTTTTTAATCAATTAAATCAGATTTTGTTTATTTGTACTCATTGACAACTGTGCTTGCCAATTGGAGACATTGTATTCTACAGCGTGGTCTTGAAAAACGTCAGCCCTTAGCGAGGTCCCAAGACGAAGCTTGCTTCGTCACGAGCTTAGTGCTGCTACGTTTTTCACGAAGTGAGAACGTCCCGCAGTAGGATATAATGTTTCCAATTGGCAATTGCATATATTTACCGTACAAATAAACAAAATCACACTACCCCAACAAATTCTTCAGCGCTTCCATACCTTCTGCATTGATAGCTTCCTTATTCGCTTCCTGAATCTGCACATATACTTCTTTGCGATATACCGGCACTTCCTTGGGTGCGGATACGCCAATCTTCACCTGGTCACCCTTGATTTCCAAAATGGTGATTTCGATGTTATTGTTTATAATAATTGCTTCATTTTTCTTTCTGGATAATGCTAACATCCTACTCACCCGCCTTTCTTGCCTGCAGGATATCATAGATAGGATACTTCACGGGACAATCCGGGGTATCCACAATTACCTGACAAGCTTTTCTTTCATCCACATTAATAATAATAGGTCCCTGCAGATTTACACTCATCTTAGTCAAATCACTGGGCACTGTTACCGTTACCAGCACCAGAATATTATCTGCAGTCAGGTTACCCACATTCTTTAATATCTCATCATCCACCTCCGGATTATAGTCATCCTTTACTACCAGCGGATCCATTACCGGCATGGCAAATGCCGGTTCGTCCATGGACTGGAGCCAGCGAATTCCTGCGCTGGTGCCCTGCTCTTCATCATAAATCATGGTAAACTTAGTCATATCCGGAAATCCGATGATACCATTAGGAAAGGTAATAATTTTCTCATCAGCAATTTCGATTTCTCCAAATAATCTGGTATTCACTCTCATATTCTCTCCCTCTTTTCTGCCTTCACAGGACTTAAATATAATTAAGCAAGCTGGTCTGTGTCACCTTACCGGTAGCCATCAGTGCCGCTTCGTAAGTTAATTTGGCACTACTTAACTGAATGGCTATTTCAGTAATATCTACATCTTCATTTTCACTCTTCAATGTTTCGAAGGTCGTCTTCTGGGTCTGGGTACGGGCATTGATTAAATCAAGTTTACTGCTTCTGGTACTACATTCTGTAATACACAGATTGGCAGCTCCCAAATATCCCTGCATACCGGTGATAGCGGATTCAAACATTCTCTGAGACTTATCCTTCATCATATCATAGGCCTTGGTTACGGTTTCAATCTTACTTTCCAGTGCAGCCTTATCTGCTTCACTCACCTTATCCCTCATGGCCTCCAGTTCTCCTTTAAGCTTCTGCATATCAATCACATCCTGCATAGCCTGACTCAAATCATCCACCGTTCTGCCGATACCATGATTAAAGCACTCATCTGCTGTTGAATTCACACGGATCGTCTGGTTAAAGCCCACATCATACTCGATATCCTGACGTTCTACGATACCCTCCAGATACTTCATATTATATTCAATAGGCTCCTCTCCCTCAGGATAGGAGGTACATGCAAAATAATGCTCCGGTCGTAAATCTCCCTTCACCCAATCCGTCTTCTCATAAGTCACACGGATTTCACTTTCATCATAAGCCGCTGTAGTAGAATCATCCTTTAGGCTCATAAGCTTTTCATAAGCCGCATCAGAAAGCAGAAGTTCACCGGTTTCCGGTATAAAGATACCGGTTTCTTCTCCATTTTCACTGGCCTGCTGAATCTTCTCCGCAGGACTGGGATTATCATACTCATGCACTACGGTGGTGGGAATAGTCTGCCAATCCAGTGTCACAGTACCATCTGCCGCTCTCTGAGCTACCGGATAAGACAGAACCGGTGCTGTATCAGCACAATTATTATAAGCCAGACGAATACGATGCACCTCCGCCGTCGTTATATCAATGGCATTCACATCCATATCCTTATAATTGGAGGTAGTCATATCCTTCAAATCCACTCCGCCTGCCGTCTCTGTATCCACTACCGTCAAAGTATCTATGGCGTCTTTACCCAACTGTTCTGTGATGGAATAGGTAAGTTCCTGCTCTTTATCAAAGCTTAAGGATACATCCGTACGATAGCCGGTAAACACATAGCGTCCCGCATAATCTGCATCACCGGTAGCATAGACTTCATCTGCCAAAGAATTCAGCTGTTCCAGAATAATCTCTCTATCGGAAGCGGTCAGTTCACCATTCGCACCCTTGGTACACTGCTCGATCATCTTGGTGATAACCTCTGTCAGGTTATTTAGGGAGTCCTCCGTCACCTCAAGCCAGCTTTCTGCATCCGGAATATTTTTGCTATAGTACTGAGTCAATTCTGTCACATTGCTTCGCAAACGTAGCGCACGGATAGCCACCACCGGATCATCGGAAGGACGATTTATCTTTTTCTGCGTGGACATCTGGGTACTCAAGGCATCCTGATACACCTTATTGGTATTAATATTGGCCAGGTTATTATTCTGAATAATTTTATTTGTAACTCTCATATACTTCCTCCCGAAGAACTGCTTGCAGTTCTTCCGGACAAAACCCGATAATTCTTAGGCATTGTCCTTTAGCTCCTTAGAATCACTTTTGTCCTTTATACGCCGGTCTCTAAAATCAACCTGTCGTAAATCTCCGTCAATGTCTGTATCATCTTGGAAGCCAGATTATATCCATTCTGGAATTTAATCAGATTAATGGCTTCTTCATCCTCATCAACACCGGAGATGGAGATACGTTGGTTATCGATTACACCCTTGATATCGGTGAAGTTCTTGCTGAAAATATTAGCTCTGCTGGCATTCAATGCGATGTCACTCAGCACACATTGCAGGAATTCGGAAGCATTACTTCCACGGAAACTCATCTGCTTCTCGTCATAGCTCATACTCTTTAATTCCTCCAGCAAGTCCGTCTGTTCCACACCGTCCGAAAATTCTTTTCTGGTAGCCAGCAAAGAGGCATCTGCTTCCAATGTATATAAAACATCAAAATTTTTAGCCTGCAATTTATAATAACTGTCACTGCTTACATCCACCTTGATACCTGCTGCCTTCTTGGCTTCTTCCTCAGTCATGCCGCTTTCCACTAACGCTGTCACCTGCTTCTGATATGCCTCATAATCATAGATATCGTAGCGGTACTCCTTAGGTAACTCATACTGTGCATTTTCATATTCATGATTACCTGTAAAGAAATTGGAACCGGGTGCTCCTGCAGTATTGTAACCACTGCTGAAAATGTCATTTACATGCTGGGAAAACTGGCGAATCCACTCATTCATCTGACTCATATAATAGGGGATACCCTGGTAATCCAGTCCCTTACTGATATTTGCCACCTTTCCCACACGGTCATTGGTCAGTCTCTGTTTATTTAAGTCACTGTCTGAAAGCGTAAATGTATAACTATAAACCGCTTTCCCCTGTTCATCAAAGGATTTATTGAAGGTCCAGGAATCATAATAAAACTCCCTGTTACCTAAATTAATAATACCACCCTGTTCAGAAAGATTACATTTATTCAAATCCTGCAGGTAGCCCACATCTACCGCTATCGTCACGGTATCCTGACGGCCATCAGCCGTAGTCCCTACCTCCGTCACTTCTCCATGGAAATACTCTCCATTAGCACCATCACGCATCTGAATCAATCCCTGTAAAGTACCACCCATAGATGCATTATATAAATTAAATTCCTGTCCGTTTTTCCAATATACATCATACAAACCATCAATATCTGTCTGATGTACTTTTTCATAGCCTGACTTTGCTACACATTCCAAGCCAAAGAACTCACTGGTATCCACCAGTAGCTGTTCGCCACCGATTTTTACCATAAAACGATTGGCACCGGTTACTCTGTCCGGGTCGTTAGCATCCACAATAGGGGTTTCCGTCACATGGATGTCTACGATTTCAGACAGTTGATCCAATAAAAGATTTCTTCTGTCACGTAATTCATTCGCATTGCTTCCGGATAGCTCTACCACATTAATTTGGGTATTTAAAGTAGCTATTTCTCCAGCCAAAGAATTGATTTCATCTACTTTCAGCTTAATTTCTTTGTTTACATCTCTTTGCAGCTCCTGCATGTTACCTGCCAGATTACGGAAATACTCTGTTAATGCACTGGCAGTTCCCACGAACTGTGCTTTTGCCGAATCACTACTGGGATCCTTCATCAACTCCTGCAAACCGGTCACCATCATTTTATCAAATATCGTCTTAAAGCCGGTGGCCTTTCCATCATCCGTAAAATAGGTTTCAATCTGCTTCATATAGTATTCTTTGATACCATACTCTCCCACCTTTTGGTTGTTGTTCCAAAACTTGGTGTCATAAAACTCATCACGAACTCTTTCAATTGCCAGAGTGTCCACACCTGCACCTGCAGAGCCGTACGTCTGAAAGATTCGAATGGCTTCGCTGGCCTGACGAACCACCTGCTGCCTGCTGAACCCTTCCGTATGCACATTGGCAATATTGTTAGAGGTGGTATTCAAAGAAGCATTGTTGGCCAAAAGTCCTGTATATGCAATATTAAGTCCAAAAAATTGTGAAGCCATTGTCTCACGCCCTTCCTATACACCCGTGCATATCACAAGCAGCGCTTGTGATACTGCCTAAATAGAAAGTGAAAAATCCTTGATTCTTCACAGTATCCTACACTCCTAAGGTGTTAATTAAATGTGCCAGCATATCACTGATGGCATTAATATATCTGCTGGATGCATTAAATGCATTCTGAAAACGTATCATATTAGACAGCTCTTCATCCGAAGACACTCCGATAATCTGCTGACGGGCATTTTCCGTAGCTTCTACCGTATCCTCCTGGTTAGTAAAAATACTACGATATACGGAGCCGGAATTTGCCACCTGAGATACCAAATCATTATAATAATCCAAAAAAGTGGTGGATTTCTTCACTTCAGGATTCAAGGTGTAAATTTCTTCTGTAAATGCATCCTTCAACTTTTCTGCAGTTTCCACATCCACAGAACCATCCTTCAGCATAAAGCTTAAACTAGCTGGCTTCTGCTGTAACTCCTCATCCACACGGATATTTTTCAAGGTATACAGGGAATCCTGCTGTGTAAAATCCTCTTCATTATATACCCAGTAATCCTTGCCGTCTGCACCGGTCACTTTGCTGTATGAATCTGTCGTAATCTTGGAAAATAGCTGAATAGGGCTACCATTTTCTTTACGCATATACCCTTCCGCATCACTTTCACAATACTGCACATTCGTCAATACACTACCATCTGCCAGTGTCAAATCTCCCTGCATCACGCCTGCTGCCTCTGCCAGAATACTGTTTACCTTGGTGGAAATATTGTGTACCAGCTGGTCGAATTCAGCCTGAATATTCATAATAACAGATTCTGATACAGCACTGTAATCCTTTTCAATATCCGTATAATCCGCTTGATGATCACCTCGGGCTAACAGCATGGCTTTCAATCCACCAATATCCGTATTCTTATCAGAAGAAATTTCCTTCTTAAGATTGAAAACCTCCGCGCCCTGAATATTGTAATAACGCTTTCCGTCATCCTTTATCACATAACCGGCATTCTGGGGCCAGTATGGAGTATAGAATCCGGTAGTTTCATCCTGATCCAAACCAATCTCATAACAGGTATCGCCTTTTAGAAAGTCTACATTTTCTATTCGTACTGTTACTTCACCGTAATTGCCTTCTTGAACAGTAATATTCGCCATCTGCCCCAATTCATCCAAAAGTTGGTTTCTGGCATCTCTATAATCATTGGCACGTTCTATGCCACCTGCTTCCACGCAACGAATTTGTTCATTCAATTTTAAAATCCGATTACCATACTCATTAATCTTCTCCACCTGCTGCTTAATCTGGAGATTCAGATTGTTCTGGTAAAAAGTCATACCCTCGTAAATATTTACGGCTCTTTCGATAAACTCACCTGCTCTCTGCACCAAAAGTCCTTGTACAATAGAGCTGGATGGGTCCTTGGCCAATTCTTGGATAGAAGTCCACAAATCATGCATATTGGTCTGAAATGCTTCTCCGTTCAATTCTCCCAACAGACTCTCTGCCTCTTCCATAACCTCTGAAGTTGTCTGATAAAAAGAGCAGCGTCCTGCTTCTTTACGATACGTTGTATCTAAAAATATGTCTCTAACCTGTTTTACTCTGGAATACGCAACACCTAAACCGATTTGCTGATTTGCAATACCGTCGATGTTAATGGAAAGAGTATTATAACTCTTATTAGACTGCTGTACCTGCTGTCTGGTATAACCAACAGTGTCCACATTAGACAAATTATGCGCTGTGGTATTCAGCGCATTTTGACTCGTTTGTAATCCGGAGGAACCGACATATAAACTTCCCATCAATGGCATAATTATTACCTCTTAAGTCTACTGCTTTGCATCAAACCCATTGTAGCCCGCTCCATAGGTATTGCCTGCATTATATGCTCCCCGATTATAATTCGCTGTTTGCGGTGCTGTTTTCATGGCCTGTAAAAGGTTCAAATCAAACTCCACCAGCTCCAGAGAATGTTTTATCAATTCTCCGTTCCGCTCATTAATCAGTTGCATTTCATACACAACCTTTTGCAAGCGCTCCACTACATCGGAAAGCAGTTTCTGCTCTGTTGGGCGTGCATTCAGTAGCTTTATCAATTGTGTTAATTTCAAAGTGGTAACATCCTTGTTAAGCACATTGGCAATGTCCGTCGTCACTTCCACCCGCTTTTTTTCCAAGCGGTTTAATCGTCCGACCCATTCCTGTTCTTCATCCGTGATTCTCTGTATATTATCTAAATCGCCTTTAATAATAAAGGCTGTTTTTTCCTGAGATAATTTCAGCAGCCCCTCATATTCACTGCATTCCGCATTCAGTACCTCTATCAGGTTCTCCATTAGACTCGCCACTGAAACTACCTCATTTCTTCATATTTTTGTAACAGCTTTTCTGCAAAACTGGAAGTCTCTACAGAATAAGTACCATTCTGCACTCTTTCCTTAATAGGTGCTGTTACCTCTTCCCTAATGTCAGGGCTGGCCTGAACAGCTGCTTTTGCTATCTGGAAATCACGACCACGACTACTAATCTGCAGCTGGTCTACCGGATATGCCTTGGCACTTTGTTGTGTTTTGCTCACTCTCTGTGCCTGATACAACTGCTGTACCTGATTGTAAGCTTGTATCCTCATAATACCCCTCCTTTCCCGGGTTTTAAGCCTTCATTTCTTTTACTTATTATCTTTATCGGATAGTTTTTCATTTTCTTTAGATGGTATCTCAAACATTTTCATCTGCATTTTCCAGGCCTTTACGACAAAACAGGTGCCGTTACTTATCCTATATCGGCACCTGTCGTTCTTTTATAAATACTTACTTTCAAATTGTTTCACATCCATAGGGCGCCCCAAATAATAACCCTGGAACATATCACAACCTAAGCCCGCCAGGAATTGCAATTGCTCCACCGTCTCCACGCCTTCGGAAATAACCGGAATTCCCAAGCACTTGGATAGTCCGATTACCATTTGTAAGATAGCCTGTCCTCGTTCTGTATTCTGGGTCTGACGCAGGAAAGCCATATCCAGCTTCAATACATCCACATCGATATCCTTCAACATATTCAGTGAGGAATAGGCACTTCCAAAATCATCCATTTCTACTATAAAGCCCAGATTCCGTAATTTATTTATCAACTCACGTTGGCGTTCAAAATCCATCATCACAGCGGATTCTGTAATCTCCAGTTTCAACCTTTTAGGGTCAATCTGATACTTCTCCAAAAGTCCTACGAAGGTCTGGTAAACATCAACAAAATAGAAATCTTTTGGAGAAATATTAACGGATATATAAAGTTCCTTCTTGCCTTCATCTTTCCATTTCCGCAATTGCTTGCAGGCGGCCTCCCACATATACTTATCTACTTCTGTAATCAAACCGTTTCGTTCAAAAATGGGGATAAATACATCCGGTCCCAAGGTTCCCCTTTCAGGGTGTTCCCAACGTATCAGTGCTTCTGCTCCGATTATGGTCTCATCCGCAACTGCCTGAGGCTGCAGATACATTTGCAATTGCTCCTTGGCTATCGCCTCTTCCAAATCCTTACTCAATTCCTGCTCATATAATATATTATCACGTAATATATTGTCATAGTAAGCAACCTTACAGGTTCTGCTACCCTTGATGGTATTCAGTGCCATACGGGCACGTCCGCACATTACAGAAACCATTAAATCTCTCTCTACCACCTGATATACGCCGGCATAGGTGATAATCTGGAATGCCACCTCCGAATAGGTCGAACCGGCAAAAGCCTCCTGAGTAGTTAAATCAAAATACGTTTCCTTAAAATCTTCCTTTTTCATCAGTATGGCAAAATTATCATTACCCAATCGCCCATATGTAATCAGTTTATCTTTATTTTTCCTGATTTTATCCGCGTAATTCTGCAATACTGCATCTCCCATACGGGAACCAAAGAAATCATTAACCATCTTAAAGTCTTTGATGTCCGTACAGACAATATATAATTCCTCATCCAAATGAGACTTAATATATTTTTCTGCCTGTTCATAAAAATGTTCTTTTATGTACAAATCCGTCAGACGGTCATGAGTTGCCAGATGCTGCTTTTTCTTCAATTCATTCTTTTCTTCCGTTCTATCCTGAATAATAAAATAACATCCCTGCAACTGCTTCTTATTATCTTCCACACGCTGTAGTTGGATTTTAAAGAAACGTGGCTCAATACCTTTGTAGAAGGTTTCTTCAAAAATAGTCTCATCCGTGTGTTTTTTGGACTGCTCCCTGCACCATTTCTCCAAATCCCGGGACATGTCATCCTGCAAAGGGTCAAAAGGATTTAAATATTCCTCAACAATCCGATTGCTATAAATCTTGCGCCCTTCCAAATCCAATGCCAGTATACCCACAGACATATTACCTGTTACTTTCGTCAATGTCTTGGGTAAAAGACGCTGTGGCGTATATACAAAGGCACAATAATAGATACAAATCACTTCCACCACATAACCTAAAACAGAATAATCCAGCGAAGTATCAAAGGCTTTAAAATTAAGTACCATCATACAAATGAAAATTGATGCTATCATGAAATATTTCATACGATAAAAGGAGGGTGCCGTAAAAAACCTTTGTAGTAATCCTATCATACAAAGCACTGCAATTAACAGTAAAAATGCATAATGTACAAAGAACAAATCTTTCAAATCAGGCTTATATATTATGGCACTTCCAAATACTATTTCCACCTTGATGCCAAACATTTTTTGTGATAAGAAGTTCCATAGTAAAGCCGCAGAATCGATAAACAACAAAACCAGCATGAAGTCTTTTCGCACAATATCTTCCAAAAAATTGCCTGTATATTCCAAAGAAAAGTATAGTAAAAAGAAGAGTAGCCATGTTACTGATATATAATAAGCACAATAAGCAAATAATACCAACTTGGCAATTTCTGCCACCAGTGCCACTTCATAAAAAAATACCATAGAAAAACCAGCCCAGAGCATTTTACTTACACTGGGCGCCATTCTATGGTTCTTTCTTGAAGTTTTCCAAAGGTAAAAACCGGTAATTATGAGTGCTACCAATAGCACTGCACCTATAATAATTTTCATACATTCTCCACTTTCCAAAGTATACCAATATTATTATAACCTTGTACCCCTGGTTTTGTCCACAATTAATTCACTTTTTGTTCATTTTTTGTTCAATTTTTACTTACTCACACAGATACCGGCACCAACTACCATAAAAGGTACCAAAAAGACATATACAAACGGGAACCACAAATTTCCCCAGGTTATTTCATGATATGCTATCAAACTAAATAATAACTGTCCTGCCTGCGCCGGCATATATACTTTTAGCAATAACCTTAACAGTTTCTTTAACCGAAACATCCTTAGCTCTGTCTTGGATATTGGCAAATACTGCAAATACTGATATATATTTGTCACGGCGCCCCTTCCATCAATGGCATACCTATAGGAATTCATATAGATAAAAGCGGCCAATGCACCAAACATCAAACCCAGTAACTTAAGTGCACGGTCATCTTCTGTATAGGTCTGATAAGGAAACCACATTACGATCATCAGAATTACAAAGAAAATAATTGCCACTACATTATATCCCAATTGAATATGACTTTTTTCAAAATAATCCTTATAAAATTGTTCCAATATATTGTGCTGTGTTTTTCCATATGTTTTTTCTTCCATCTTTACAATCTCCCCATTGTACCAATTACATATCCTTACTAAAATCCGGGCTTTCACCAAACCAGGTCATTCTGCCCTCATCCAAGATACCCAAAAAGTCAGTTTTCTGTTTCATTTCCGACTCTATATGACTGCTCATCAGCACGCTGGATTCCTCTGTTTCTATAACCCTTTGGAGGATTTTAAAGAAATCAAGTCTAAACACAGGATCCATTCCCACCGTCACCTCATCCAACAAATAGAGTTTGGGAGAATATGCCATAGCAAACGCCATCTGAAACTTTAATTTCTCTCCTCGCGAAAGCTTCTGATAGGATATATGCATGGAAACACCCATTTCTTTCATGGTACTTTTAAATCTCTCCATATCAAACTTTTCATAGAAACCTGACAACAACCTGGCATTTTCAATGGCAGTCATCTGTTCAAAAAAGCCATGTCCCCCCGACACAAAACCTATCAGGTTCTTTACATAAGCATGGTTTTTTCGAATATCCACGCCGTCAATTTTTATGGTGCCGGTATACCGGGCATCTTCTTCCATAATATAGGACATCAAGGTACTTTTTCCTGCACCATTGGCCCCCATCAGGCCCATCATATATCCTGCCGGTAATGTGAAGCTGATATCCTGCAAACGAAACTTTCCCTTACTACCTGTTACATTCTCAAATTCTAAAATCATCTCTTCCATCTATGTCAGCTCTCCCCTACCAAGAATAATGTATCCACCATTTCCTTTACTTCCTCACAGCTTAGTCCTGCCTGCCTGGCTTCCATAATCACTTCTGTCAACCTCTTTTCAATCATTACCAGCTGCTTCTCCATAAGATAATCCGTATTATATTCACAGACATAGAAACCTTTACCTACTACGGAACGGATAAGTCCTTCCGTTTCCAGCTCCTCATAAGCTCTTTTGGTAGTAATCACACTAACTCCCAAATCTGTAGCCAGAGAACGGATGGAGGGCAATGCTTCTCCCGCTTTCAATTCCCTGGTGACAATAGCATTCTTCAATTGATTCACAATCTGCTCATATATAGCCAATGTACCTTGGGGCTGTATTACAATCTTCATGACACTCTTCCTTTCTACCAGCCTTTATCCCTACAATTTGGTTTTGGCATAACCCACTGCATTCTCCACAGCCTTGTTCCATCCGGATAAGTACTTAATGATCAGTGGTAATTGTATGAATATCGCCACACTTACAAAAATCCATATAGCCCAGCTTTCTATGGAACTCTCTACACACAGTATCATACACATTCCAAGTATAGCAATAAAACTAACAATAAAATTACTGGTTTCTATTCCTCCCCCCGTATAAAGGGTTTTTCCCTGTGTACCGTTATGTCCCGATACATATACCTTACGTTTCCCAAAGCAGGAGCTTGTAGTAATCCCTATAATCACCACATTCACCCAATACATAATGGCTGTTAAAGGCTGACAATGTCTAAATGCCCACAGTATTACGGCGAATATACCTCCCAAAATAGCCGGCTGAATCATGGCAAATAGAAATTTACGTTCCACATATCCCCTACGTTGCTCTTTGTCCATAGGACATAAATAAAATAACTTGGGCAAAATATTCTCATGTATTGTTTCCGAAAACAAGCAGAAAATTACCGGCACCAGCATACTATAATAAATAATTGCGTATTCTATTTTTTCAAAAACATCCCATATCAATGGCACCCCTATCAATAAATAACCAGTCCAGAACCAGTCAGCCCCTTTCATCCGCTCTTTAATTCTATTCCAACGAAATGCCGCAAAATAATCTTTAATGACCCATCTCCACATCCTCTATTTCCTCCTCTTGGTCATAAAATACATAAGTTCCTCAATAGTGGGAACCATCACCGTTACTTCCTTGTCATACAAGCTTCTACGGGTATGCTTCACCAGTGCCTTGGTACCATAGGTTCCTTCCTCCGTATGGATAATCTTCTCCGGTGCCAGCAATTTGATTTTATACTTCTCTCCTACCACCAGTCTGTAACTTTCCCGTAAGTTTTCCACATCTCCTGCAAATATCTGTTGCCCCTTTTCCAAATAAATAATGTAATCTGCCACCCTATCCAAATCCTCTGTAATGTGGGTAGCCAATATCACGCTTTTTTCACCATCTGCCATAAATTCTTTTAAGATCCGGAAAAATTCCTCACGAAAGGCCGGGTCAAAGTTACCGGTAGGTTCATCCAGCACCAAAAGCTTAGGGTCATGTGCCAGCGCAAAAGCCAGCTGGAATTTCAGTTTCTGACCCTTTGACAGTTTTCTGTAAAGCTGCCCTTCCTTCAATTCAAAACGCTCCAAATACTCTTTTAGAGCCTCTTCCTTATAACGACTGTAATACTTGCCATAGTCCCTGCCGTTTTCCAGGAGAGTGTGGCTTCCTTCAAACAAATCCTCCACCAGCACCACTCCCAGATTGTCCAGCAATACTTTCTCCCTCTCCTCATAGGTCATGCCATCCACCTTTATCTCCCCCTCAGAAGGATTATAAAGTCCCATCAGCAAATGTAACAAGGTAGTTTTGCCGGAACCATTAGGACCTACCAGACCGGTAATATAGCCGGCAGGTATATCAAACTGTAGCTCTCCTAATGTAAATTTGTCTAAATTCTTTTTCACATCCACAAACTCTATTCTCATCACATTTCCTCCAATTTAAAAGGTGTGCATCTACCGTATATGTATATATATACAGTAAATACACACCTTTGTCAAGTTCTTATATAAATTATTTCTTTTTATTTTTCTTATGCTTCTTTTGTTTCAGCAATTCCCTTACTTTATCATAAATTTCCAGTGCTTTCCTCTTATCTTCTTCAGACACATTCTCCTGCATATAAGCTACCTTTTCTACCAGCAGACTCAGCCGGCAAATATCTTCTTCATAAATCTGTTCAAACGCTCTGGCATATTCATATGGAGTATCCGGACCCACTTCGCCCATCTCCTCCTTTGTATACTTTCTCTGTATACGCCGATAAAGCAAGATAATACCCTGTCCCGGTGTAGCCTTCCCTACTCTTTGTATAAATAGCTTTTCCCTAATAAAAGGAGCTGCTATCAGGTGTAAAAAGAGAATCACTATTATCACAGCAGATACTGCCACAAAAACAACCACCAGTCGCAAGAGTGCATGAGCCAGATACATAAAGAAACCAACTCCGTTACGATTACTTTGATTCACATACTGAGACGGAATGGTTGCTTCAAATATCACATAGCCTATATTGGATATATAAACCTCCGGATAGGCATGTCCGCCACTGGTACGTACTACATAATCACCATTGTACTCTTCATCCGGCACAAAGCCTTCCACATAGCGAACCACAAGTCCTACCGAACGGGCCATGAGAGTATATGCAGACGCAAAATCGGAACAGGTTCCTCTTTTCCCTTCAAACAGGAAATATTCCACGCTGTCATCCGGTGCCCTATAACCCAAATCATAAACAAAATCATTTTCAAAAAAGTACTTCTGTAAAGCAACCGCCTTTTCCCAATCATACCTGCAATCCTTTGTGATTTCCAGTGCCAGTTCTTTTACTTTTTGCGGTATCTGACTCACATTATCCTCACAAAACATTTGATATACAATCACTTCATTAATTTCTTGCTGATATAAATCCAATGTTCTTATGAGTTTTTCCTCATTGTGGGCTTCCAGTACTTCCTTCATTTCCTCCAGCAGCTGCCCTGCTGTTACTATACTTAGATTTGCCCCTCCTATGGATAAGAAATATTCCCTTAGCTTATCTTCATCATAGAATTCAACCGAATAAGTATTATCCGGTTTTAAAAAGCCTGTCTTTCTCCAAAATATCCCATGGGGAGTAACATAAGTCCTCAATGGGTCATCTTCATTACCTTTTATCATATCAATAGTCACCGTACCCGGCGGAGTCACATATCCGGTGCTGGAGAAATTGGTTGTTTCAATATTATATACTCTAAGAATATCCGAATATTCTACATCCGGCCGTTCTATCTTTCCAATACCATACTTCTCCAAAATCTCCGGTTCCAGCTCCTGTACAGTCGCCATAACATTAATCAAATCAAGGAGATTCTTTCCCCTTTTCATCTCAATCCATTGGTTTGGGCTATAAGTTGGCTCGGCATAAAAATCAAAGGAATACCACCTGTCTTTATCAAAATCATAGGAATCAAAGGTTTGGCGATTCAGATACAAGTTTTTCCCCGCTTCCACAAAATCAACCACATATAATTTTCTGTCATTTAACTCATTAAATCCATCTGCATTACCGGAATACTCACTCATATCAGAATACTCTTCCGGTACCAGTTCACTTACATTTCCTCCCAGAAAAGCATTCTCAAACATATAGTAATACTTGGTTTCAGTTTCCGGAAGTGCCAATCCGATTAATACGAATATAACGGCATAAATACCTAAAGACAATACCCCTTCGGGATATCCCACAATACGTTTCCCTGCATCCTTATGGGTCCTGTAATGTAATAAAAATGCTGCCACATTCAACACAGTTACAAAAACCACCTGGGCAATATGAATATCCAGCATAACCTTTACATATACAACAAAAGGCATAAGGCTGACCAGCATCAGGAACGAAGTACGATACAAAATACGTACAAAATAATAAACCACCATTGCAAAGAAAGGGGTAAATATCAATAATATGCTGGTCAAATACTCTGTTGTATTTTGTATAGATTCACCACCGGACATAAACCAGTGCATATAATCTAATAATCCATTGCCAAAGGCCTGCCTGGCAGCATTCTGAATCAGCCCGAATGTCAACAGGGTTGTTAATAATGTACCAATAATTTTATGATCCTTAATAACTTCACAATACACTACAATTCCCAGACTTAATAAGGCCTGCAAAACTGTCCACCAGGAAAGAAATGGTATATCAAACACAGAAAACATAATGGTACTCAATAAAAAACCTAACAACCATGGAAGTAAAAGTGCTTTCGGTGCTTCCTTAATCTTCTGCCCGATTTTTACTTTTTGTTTCTTTTCAATTACAGGCGTATCTATGGAAATACTATATTCTCCCGGATTAGATTTCCCTGCCTCTTCCACTACAGCATAAATGGTGGTATTCAATCCAAGGCCTGCTGCTTCTACCATAGCTGCAGCCTCCTCATAAGAATTGGGAGTAGAAAGCAACCCGGCTTTTTCGGAAAATCCTTCCTTGTTCAAAGGTAACCGTTCTACATCAGGGCCGGTAGCAAAATAATAATTTGCCAGCTCCAGTCTCACTGTCTCCAAATCTACCTCATCCAATATTTCATATTCCACAAATTCACCATTCATTCGCGCATAAAAATTTACTGAGTAATTTTGGCGAAGAAATACTTGCATCATTCCTAAAGCATTCTCTATCGCATCCTCTGCCAGCTTAGGGAGTATCTCATCCTCCTCCAGCCTGTGGTACGCAAAAAGCTTTCGAACACTATCAATATCCACTCTCTCCTTTTCAAACACACTATCCAACACAACATTAATTGTGCGGGCAGCCATTTCATCATCCAGACGTACTAATAGTTTATTTCTTTTGGCGGATTGCTTCCAGTTAATTCTTTTCAGTGGATCTCCGGGTACATATTCCCTGTTATCATAACCGGGAAATCCTCCAAACGCAAAGGCATAGGAATCTACCGTGTCCTCACCATCATCCATATGCAAGGAGGATTGCATCACCTTTATCAGACTGTCATCCCTTGCTGAAAGCTCTGCAATATCAGGTATAACTGCCACTCTGCTTTGCATGGAAGCATAATCCTGCCTCTTTACTTCAAAGGCAAAAAGCCCCAAATAATCGGTTACTTTTACAGTCTCTACACCAATTATGGAGCTTCCGCATATCTTAGCCTGAAAATCCACCTCAAAGCTTTTGGTTCCTCTGGAAAATACAGACACCAATACTTCCTTCTGTTTGCTTCGCACTCCTGCTTCATTAGTCAACTGTACCGCTATGGGAGGAGTAGGAAAAATAGATTTATTTTGCACCATCACTTTCATGGTGCAAACATCTCCCTTAGACAATAATACCTCATCCATTTGACAGGATACCTGCACTAATTTACCGGAAAGCCATGCCATAAAAACAGAAATCATGGGTGCCAGTAAAAGGGTAAGCAAAATAAACCATCCCACATTTGCGTTCAAAAACAATCCAAAAATGGTGGCAAATACCATGGCAAATATATAATTGATTATTCCTTTAACAAGCGAAACCTTTTTCATCCTCTTACCATCTATTGTTACTAACTATTCTCACTCTACCGGTACTATTACATTCTGTAACAATCTTCTGATTGCTTCTTCATTATCTGAAACCAAGGATTTCCCCTTTGGAGTCAGAATAATTCTATGCGAAAGCACATAAGGTGCCAAATCCTTTATATCATCCGGCACCACATAGGTTCTGCCCTTCACAAATGCATAGGCCTTTGCCATACGATACAAAGCAATACTTCCTCTTGGACTTACACCAAGCTTAATAAAATCTGCACTTCTTGTCGCTTCTACAATTTCCACGATATAGTCCCTTATCGTATCAGAACAATAAATTTTCTTCACTTCCTCTGTCAGTTCTACAATCTCCTGACAGGTAATCACATGCTCCAATACTTTGGCTGTAACATTATTCTCATTACGCAACAAAATATCCATCTCAGCTTCCTTATCAGGATAACCTATACTGATTTTAATAATAAAACGATCCATCTGGGCTTCCGGAAGATGGTACGTGCCATAGGTTTCCACAGAATTCTGGGTAGCCAATACCATAAAAGGCTTCGGTAGCTCATAGGTAATGGAATCTATACTTACCTGTCTTTCCTCCATAGTCTCTAAAAGCGCTGACTGGGACTTGGGTGAAGAACGGTTAATCTCATCTGCTAATAAGAAATTGCAGAATACTGCTCCCTTCTTAAATTCACTTTCATGTGACACGGTATCAATCATGGTAAAACCGGTAACATCCGTAGGCATTACATCCGGTGTCATCTGAATACGACCAAACTCACCCTGACAGGACTTTGCCAATGCAGACACCAGTTGAGTCTTTCCCACACCGGGTACATCCTCAATCAATACATGTCCTCCTGCCAGCATGGCTGACACAATCAACTCAATTATATCACGTTTTCCCACAATTACTTTTTCTACATTGTCTATCAATGCTTTTATCTTATCATTCACTTCTACCATACGTTCTACCACTACCATTTCCTCCTGCATTGGTATGATTTATTTATTCCCTTATGTCGATAAAGCGGTTTTAAAATGTTTTCTTTTCCAGGATGCATATCTCCACACACAAAAAGCCGCACTAATTAACCACGACAAGCCTGTAGACCACCAGATTCCCCATACACCGATAAAAGAAATCCCTGTCATCACTACCGGTAAAACAACACGAATAACCACTTCCACACCGCCGTTTATCAATGCAAACAAAGCATCTCCTACACCATTTAATATTCCTCTAGCCATATTAATTATGCCTAAGAACATGTAAAACCAGCTGGTGATTCTTAATGCTTCTGCACCATAATATATTACCTGTGGATCATCAACAAACAATCTGATAATCCATTCGCTTCCTAACTGCATTATGGGGAGCATAACCACTGAGAAAATCCCCATAATCAAAAGGCTCTTCTTGAATCCCTGTCGGATTCGCTCCATTTCATTGGCTCCTAAATTCTGCCCACAATAGGTAGACAATGCTGCACTCAAGGTACCATAAGGTTGATGCATAAGCTGCTCCACACGCCCCACTGCCGTAAATGCTGCCACAACGATTGCACCATAGGAATTTACTACTATCTGTAATGCCATACAGGAAATCGCCACCAATGAGAACTGCACGGAGAGCGGAATTCCCAAACGTACCGTTCCCCATATCAAATCCTTCTCCACCTTAAAATGCCGCTTTTCCAGCTTAAAATATGAATTCATATTAACCGCATATATAAGACTACCTATTCCCGCAACCAATTGTGCTATAATGGTAGCCATTGCTGCTCCCAAAACACCCCAATTGAAACCATAGACAAACCACACATCCAAAACAATATTCAAAAAGCAGGAAAAAATCAGGAAATACAAAGGCGACCTGGAATCCCCCAAAGCTCTCAGCATTGCCGATACATGGTTGTAAAGAGCCACCAATGGCAGTCCAATACATTGTAGCTTCATATATATTACCGCTTCTTCCATTATATCTGCCGGCGTATCCATCAGACGCAGCATAGGTTCTGCCAGAAAAAATGCAATCACACCTACTAAAAGGGAACCTGCAAACAATATATATCCAGCATTTACAATCGTCTTCTTTACCCTTTCTTCATTTCCGGCACCAAACTGTTGTGCGGCAATAATCCCCCCACCGCTTCCGATTCCGTTACACAAAGCAAAAAACAAAAATGTTATAGAATTGGTTGCTCCAACAGCTGCCAGCGCATTTGCCCCCACACCTTTCCCCACAATTATGGAATCTGCCAGATTATACATCTGCTGAAACAGATTCCCTACCAGCATGGGAATCGCGAAAACCAACAAAAGATATACCGGATTACCTATGGTCATATTTAATGTTTTGGTTTTCATATCAATTCATTTTCTCCCCTAATATTTAACAATTATTCATAAATTCTGTAATTTCCGCTCAGCGCCAAAATAGCAAACATATACAGACAATTATCATAATATCTTCTGTCACCTTCACGCAGTGGCTGATTCCAAAACCACTCTACCCACTGCTTAGCCACTTCCCAATCTGCACTGCCCTTTTCTGCTGCCAAAGCACCCTGTGCGGTAGTAGCCAAAAGTCCTAAAGGATGAAGCACCGTCATCTCTACCGGTGTGCCATCCACTTCATATACACATCTTGCCGCTTCTAAATCCGTTCTTAAGAACTTCATCAAACGTACCGGCGCTGCATAATGACCTGCATCCTTACCAAACCACAATGCATCCAAGCCGATATTGGCCGCAGTTCTGTAAGCATCACTATAGAACTTATCATGCTTACCACCCCAAGGCAATTCCTCTGACATAGGACTACCGTCAAAATTACCGTACTCCGGATTCATACCAGTCACCGGATGACAAGCCTTTGCCAGATACTCACGGCTGGCCTGTGCTGCCTCCTTCCAGAATTCTCTATCTTCTTCATTGGCCCAAAGAGCAAACAGCTCATAAAAATGAGGCAAATGATAAGAAGGATCTGTAAATGGAGAACCGGGAACAAAAAGAATCTGCTTATTCTCACGATTCCACATAGGATGACCAATTCTACCTTCCTCCCCCTTATGAATACAAGCACTCAGAATATTTCTTGCTTCCTGGGAGTAATTGAAAATACCCTCACCATCTCCCCATCTATGGGATGCAAAAAATAATGCCATGGCATAGAATTCTTCTCCGTCCGGTGCAGGACCATTTGCATTTCTATCACCGTTTAATGCACAGCTCCAAGCAAAATAGCCTTCACCCCAACCGTTATCCATAAACATATAGGTTTTGGACCATTTCCAGATGCGGTCGAACTCTTCCTTCATATTAAGCTGCACACACATCATCATACCATAAGACATACCCTCTGTTCTTGCATCGTGATTACCGGTATCCTCAAGATAACCCATATCTTCCCCTGCCGGATGATAAATACGTTCTTCTTCGCTACCAAAAAAGAATACATTCACTGCATCTTTGATTTTCTTATCAATTTCTTCCTGACTCTTTCCTATTTCCGCAAAAATATTACGATATTCTTTTGTTTCAAATGCTGCCATATGTAAGTCCTCCTATAAGTGTGATAATTATGTACATTATAACCTATATTGTCTTTTATTTCCATCAAAATTTAAAACAACTCGGACTTTTTGTCCGAGTTGTCTGTTTTAATCTTATTAATGATGGAACAATCTGATTCCGGTAAATGCCATAGCCATGTTATACTTGTTTGCGCATTCGATAACCAAATCATCTCTTACAGAGCCGCCGGGCTGCGCAATATACTTTACACCGCTCTTACGTGCTCTTTCGATGTTGTCTGAGAAGGGGAAGAATGCATCGGAGCCTAAGGTTACATCCTGCATACCATCCAGCCATGCACGCTTTTCTTCGCGGGTAAACACTTCAGGCTTTACCTTAAAGACCTTCTGCCATGCACCTTCTGCCAATACATCCATGTATTCTTCACCGATGTAGTTGTCGATAGCATTGTCTCTGTCTGCACGTCCTACAGTGTCAAGGAACTGAAGTCCCAACACCTGAGGTGCCTGACGCAAATACCAGTTATCAGCCTTCATACCGGCCAGTCGGGTACAGTGTACACGGGACTGCTGACCTGCACCGATACCGATGGCCTGACCGCCCTTTACGAAGCATACTGAGTTAGACTGAGTGTACTTTAAGGTAATCAAAGCAATCTTCATATCGATTAATGCAGCTTCAGGAATCTCCTTATTGTTGGTTACGATATTGGATAATAAATCACCATTAATATCAAGCTCATTTCTACCCTGTTCAAAGGTAATACCATACACCTGCTTCTTTTCCAATTCTGCAGGTACATAATTCTCATCAATTTGAATAACGTTGTAGCCACCCTTTTTCTTTGCCTTTAAGATTTCCAAAGCATCCTCGGTATAACCGGGAGCGATGACACCATCAGAAACCTCTCTCTTAATGAGCCTTGCAGTATCTGCATCACATACATCGGACAAAGCGATAAAATCGCCAAAGGAGGACATTCTGTCCGCGCCTCTTGCTCTTGCATAAGCACAAGCCAAAGGAGATAACTCACCCAAGTCGTCCACCCAGTAAATCTTAGCAAGCGTTTCATCCAAAGGAAGACCTACTGCTGCACCTGCGGGAGATACATGTTTAAAGGAAGTTGCTGCAGGAAGTCCTGTAGCCAGCTTTAATTCCTTAACCAACTGCCAGCCGTTAAAAGCATCTAAAAAGTTAATATATCCGGGCTTACCGTTTAATACAGTAACAGGTAAATCACTGCCGTCCTCCATATAAATACGGGAAGGCTTCTGATTGGGGTTACAGCCGTATTTTAATTCCATTTCGTTCATGATATTTTCCTCTTTCTGTTTTTATTCTCAAGAACTCCTGACAAATTAGCAGTTCTTATTAACAATTTTGGTTTCATACTTGCCTGTTTCGATATCAATGTATCTTACAAACAAAGACACCTTGTTTTCTTCGTTTAAGCTGTTCCAAAGCATATCGGTAAATGCATCCATATCATCGGGAATGCTTACCCACTTAGGTTCGCCTTCAAAACTTGGCAAAGGATTGCCATCATGCATATAAGTATGAATGAAATGACCTTCACCGGCTACAGGGTTCTCATAAGCATATGTATAACGATTACAAGCATCAGGGTTACCGTTGTTACTCTTTAAAATAGACATTGCATAGTTATACTTGCCGTTTTCAATATGCATAATACCGGAAATACGAGGGGTGTAGTTAGGGCCATCGGGCTCAAACTCACGACTTCTTAAAGACTGTTCAAAGGTAAGCTGCTTGTCCATACCTTCGTAAATGGTATCGGTCTGGTCACCATTGGTTACGATGGTCTTGTTGCCAAGCACACGAACCGGTGCATAAATAATCAGACTGGGATCTTCCAGCTTAGAAGGATCAAAAGCCTGGGTACGGATACCTTGTCCGTCTTCTACAAATACACGGTTACGGCTGTTAGAGCTTCTGCCCATGATGAAATATGCGGTTACTGCATATTTACCGTTTGCTGACTTACCGATGACAATACCTCTGCCGGGATAAGCATTTTCTCTTAATTCCTGTTCTAACGATAGCATCTTCATTTCTTCTTCCTCCGTTTTTTTGAAATGTTCGCTCTAAGGGTAAAAATATACCGCCTGAGCATCCTTATATTAGGTGCCCAGGCGGTCGGCTTTTTCTTTATTCTACACTCCCTGTGGGTCATCCCACCACAGCTATTGCTGTTTTCCGCCAGTTGTGTAGCTCATGCATTCATATTACATGGTTTTTGCGGTATTTGCAAGCCCTTTTTCAGCTTTATTTTACTCTTCTTCCTTTTTTGTTTTGCGTAATACAACTACGGCTGCAGCTGCCATTGCTGACAATACCATAAGTACCACTGCCACCATAGGATGTGCCTGGTCGCCGGTTGAAGGAGCACCATTACCTGCTGCGGGTGCCGGAGCCTCAGTAGGAGCCGGTGTTGTTGCAGGAGAACTACTTCCTGTATTTGCACCGCTATTGTTATTAGAGCTCTGCTCTTCTACTTCATTCACAACTACAAAGGTACTGAAAGAAGGAGTGGTAAACTCTAACATACCATCAATGATTCTTGCAGCCAATCTTTCAGGAGTCTTTGCTCCATCTGCGTAATGCAATACTGCAACCTTACCATTCTTATCGATGGATGAAGGTACTTCCATACGGATGGTCACCGGTACCAGAGGCTGTACTGCCTGACTTCCCGCAAAAAGCTTTGCATCAAATGCAAATGCATTCTTATACTTTGCTTCCATAGAAGGTACTGTAACAACTTCAAATACCATCTTAGCTTCCTTATCCAAATCAATACCAATCAATGCACCGATTACTTTCTTAATCTGAGGAACCTTGTTGTCTTTATTCACAACATCTAATACTCTTCCGATTGCCTGTTCAAACAATTCTTCCATGTATTCTACATTCGCTTCCAGAACTTCCTCCAGATTACCATTATCCACTAATTCCTTAACTTCTGCAATGATGTCCTTCACTGCCTGAATCTTTTCTTCCTTGGTAGCATTATCATCTACAAGTACGTTTAACTCCTCTACCATTTCCTTCAGGATTTCATCTGCATCCGGAGCAGGAGAAGGTGTTGTCTCAGGTTCGGGACTTGGTGTTACTTCAGGCTCGGGGCTTGGTGTCACCTCAGGCTCGGGACTTGGTGTTACTTCAGGCTCGGGACCTGGTGTTACTTCAGGATCGGGACTTGGTGTTACTTCAGGCTCGGGACTTGGTGTTACTTCAGGCTCCGGTTCCGGTTCGTCTGCCACCAATATAGCTATTCCAAATACATCAGAGCCGGCATATCCCATTCCGGTATCATCAGCCCAGCTTAAGGTACCGAGACGTCCGGGTTTACCCTTATCTGCATCTTTAGTCGCATCATTAATCTGTAATTCCAAACCAATCTTCGTACCATTTTCGGGAGTAATATCTGTCCACTTAAATGCAGCCTCAATCACATAACCGTCAGCCGTAATCTTAGCCGCAGACTTCACATCTTCAGCCTCCCACTTCTGACTACCAAAGGACCGGTCATTTACATAGTTGATACGATATTGCTTATCATCCGCATCATAGCCGGAAGTCTTTTTGTTGTTCTCATCAATAAATACTTCGATAGAATCCTGTAACCATTCACTTGCATTATCCTTGTTTAATTCAGCATCCGTTACCTCTGCTAAAATATAAAGATAATCCTTATCCCACAGCATCTTGATGTTGGATTCTGCCTTTGCACCAATATTAATGGTAAGAGGAATTTCTTCCACTTCTGTCCACTTATCGTCAGCTTCTCCATCTATAGTGATGGTTCCCTGTGCAATTGCAGTAATTGGCTTCATAGTTGCAGTTGCATAATACTTGCTACTTGTTTCTTGTGTAAAGGTAGTGTCATTAAATGCTATGCTTTCTGTGCCATTCACTACCACTACATCCATTGATACCTTCTTAGCAATACCTGTAGAACTCAATGCTACTGCTACTTCCGCACTATAACCACCATCAATTGCCTGTGCATCAGTACGCTTTACTGTCACTGCAATAGGTGTTGTTTCACCAGCCTTCATGGCAGGATCCACATAAACTGTTACTGCATCTGCTGCATCAACAGTTGCATCCTGTACAGTCACAAGTATCTTCAAGCCATTTTCATCCCACATAGGAACAAAGGTCGCCTTGGTATCACCCTGAGTCATACTGTACTCCATACCCTGTGTATAATTGTCATCCTCGTAAGCACTAATAACAATCTTTTGCACCTCAGGGAGCTTAGGTGCCAACTTGCCGGGTTCTACAAATGCCCAGAAAGAAGGCTTAGCCTTGTAATTATCATCAAACAATAATGGACACTGCTTCTGTTTGCCGTCAGCACCACCACCAACGCCAGCTTGCTGATGCAACCAGGAATTTTTATCAATAACACCCCACATGGTAATACCGGTTACATCAATACCGTCTTCTGCATCCAATTTCTTTAACACATCGTAATAATCTTTGTAACGATATGCCATCTTATTGTAAGCTTCATCACGAGTTGCTTCTGTTCCGTCGTAAATACCACTAGCCTTAATATCCAGTTCCGTCCATTGTACCTTACCTACCACTTCACAATAAGCTCGTACAGCATCTTCTACTTCTTCAACAGAAGGACTCAGCATATTATGATGAGCCTGCATACCCATAGCATCAATTCTGGTACCCGGTGCTGCTAATACAGCCTTAAGAAGCTTCACAATACCTTCTACCTTGCCGGGTTCACAATCATTGTAATCATTGTAATAAAGTTCTAAGTTTGCAGGAGCATATTTATTTGCATACTGGAATGCTTTGATAATATACTCATTGCTCTGGTTGCCATAAACTGCTGACCAATCAGACTCATCCGCACCACGATAGGTTTTGGTTGTATCATTAATGGCTTCGTTTACTACGTCCCAACCATAGAATAAATCTTTATATTTACTATTAGGACCGGTGTAATATTCAAGCATGGTCTTAATATACCATTCCAGACGCTTATCCATTACATCTTTGCTTACATAACCTGCTTCAATGTCATAATTCTCTCTAAAGAACCATGAAGGTGCCTGTGAATGCCATACTAATACATGACCTCTTGCTTTAATCTGCTTGTCAGGATTTGCAGCATTCCACTCAAGCAGCTTATCTAATATTGTATTAGCACGCTTGTAATTTAATTTAGGAACTACCAATTCCTCACCATTAAATGTAACAACCTCTGTTCCGTTTTCAGGACACTTATCATTGCTATAGTTAAGCATTGCGTCCAGCTTCAACTCATTACCGGGTGTTACAGCATTAAAATGCTTGGTAACAAGCTCCATCAAAACATCATCAGACATTTCACCTTCGGTAAGAGAAGTACCTGCGATGGTATCTGTGCCTAAATCCTTAACCAAGGAATCCTTCCAATTAGGAATATCCTGTTCAATTTCAGGAATCGGCTTGTCAATCTTCTTCATGGAAACGCCGGTAATATAATAATCACCCTTTACGCATTGTCCTTTTTCTTCATTACCATATTCGGTACCTTGCTCGATAATACGGATAAAAACCTTTTCAACTCCCTTAGGAATCGTAAATGTACCGGAAAACTTGGTCCATTCACCGGGTGTCAATGTCTGACTAATAGTTCCGGACAAAATACCACCGGAATAAGACCCATAATATGTATTTCCTCCATACTCATTATCTTTATCATCTTCTTCATAACTATACGGTGCAAAATCAATGACACGCTGTTCTGCAGGGGCATCTGCATATTCCTCTGAAAGCATTGCATAGAACTCATACTGGTATTCTGCACCATATTCTACTGCTTCTGTAATATCCTGTGAGAAACAATCCTGTGTACTTGCACTTGCAGGATCTCTGGAAATCTTACCATAGGTCTTCACATCATCAAAAATAGCCTCATCCGCAACTTCTGCACTTACCGTAGACTTACCCTGTGCTATAGTCCACTTGGTCAAATCAGGATTGTCAAAATTACCATTGATAATAATGTTATCACCTAATACTATATCAGAAGCGCCTTCCTTCATCTTAAGAGTGATTCCCAATATAGAAACGCTTCCTTCAGCATCACCTAATGACATGATACCCAATAAATTTGTCTTCACATCTGTTTTTGGAATAATAACATACTCTTCTTTGTCTACTAAATCATACTCGCACTGTTTTTCTTTTCCGTCTGTTCCCCAAATTTTCACAGCAAACGGAACAGTCTGGTCTGCTACAGTAACTTTAATTTCCTCGCAAAGAGACATATCTATTGTTTCAGGAAGAATAATCTTCAGTTCGTCGTAATTTGCCTCAAAATCAATAACAATCTTGTCATCCTGCTTTTCATATGTTGCATCTGACCAATCTACTCTTGCAGTAAGTTCATCAGCGCTGTAAGAATAATCACTCTCCTCAGTTGCACCATTATTTACTTCACTATAACCCCATCCGGTAGTATGGAAGGTCACGCTGTCCACAACTGCACTGTATTCCCCTTCATTCAAAGACATAATACCGAAATACTTCATGTCTGCAAATCCGCTTGCAGGAACTGCACCGGGATTACCATATACTACCTGGTTCGCCGGAGCATTAGGCCATTCACCTCCAAAATTCTCTTCTTTATAGAACTTATATGCCAAAGCATCACTATTTCCGGATGATACATTAAAGGTTACTTTATGTAATTTTGTAACATCAATTTCTTTGGGAATTTCATAGAAATTCTCCTGCCAATGATCTGTAAAGGAAAGGGTCACTGCACCATTATCATCTACACTTGCAGCCATACCCTGCTTACAATTATTCAGCTGCTTAAAATCATAAGTCTTTGTAATTTCAGCTTCACCTTCTACAGTAAATTTCACACCTCTGATTTTTACAGAATTTGCACCATCTGTCTGATTCATAATACCAAAAGAATCAAACTCTTTTGTAGGCACAATTGAAGTATTATAATCAGTCTGTGTCTGCTCACCATTAGCATAAAGCTTGATACATACATTGTTGCCACTTGTAACTACTAATTCAATGCTCTTTACTCTTTCCCAGGTAATACCTTCAGGCAAATTATAGAAAGTTTCCATATACTGGTCATTATAATCAGCAGAAAGCTCACCACCATCACCAACGTTCAAGGTAACTCCATAAGAATTGGTATTCTCCAAGTCCTTAAAGTTATAGGACACCTCAGTGGTTACCCCAGGCATCACTCCACCACTATTATCCCCACCGGTCACATCACCACTTTGATTTCCATCTGTAACAGTGCCGGAAGAAGCACTTTTCTTTATAGTAAAAGTAATGCCGGAAATTTCCATATCAATAGCACCGGTAATCTTCTCATATGCTGATGTAATCGCAAAATATTTAATGGGAGCCTCCAAATCTGCCGGAACCTCACGTGTAAGATTACCATACACATTAGTACCTACTCCATCTTTATCTGCCCTTTGTGCATATTCATCAGCAGTAAAAATCTTGTATCCAAACCACCAGGGCTCTGCACCTTCAATGCCGGACACATTTTTTACATTAAATGTGATTTTGGTAATCTCTGCACCTTCTAATTCTTCAGGTACAGCCCAAAATATGGAATTATAATTTCCTCCAAAAGATAAGTTCTGTCCCCCATCAGAACTATCAGTTACTGTTACACCCCAGGACTGGTCATATTTTCCCAATTCCGCCATAGTGTAAGTTTTGTCCTCGGTACTGCTTTCTTCCGCCTTTGCCGTCAAACCGGTCAATTGGAAGTTACTCAATACCATGAGTAATGCCATTATGCCGGCAATACTCTTTCGTAATCTCTTACGCATCTTAAAATACCTCCATTATATTTTATTATACATATATGTGCATTATACACTATTATTCACTTCATTTCTTGTAATTTATTGTCATTTATTCCTCAACTATTGCTAATTTTCGTTGTGATACCTTATTACAGAACATAAAAAGGTCTGTAAGCACCGGTTTCAGCCTGCAGACCTTTTATATTTCCTTATTCATTTACCGTATCATACCATATGCATACATAGCTTCAAAGCCTACGCTATCCACCACTTTACCCAGTACATTGTCGT
The DNA here is from genome assembly GCA_017521605.1 of Lachnospiraceae bacterium. GTDB lineage: Bacteria > Bacillota > Clostridia > Lachnospirales > Lachnospiraceae > Acetatifactor. Next base: position 68,273 of record JAFXCD010000013.1, read on the forward strand.
AAATCATCACATTTACGCCATTTTCCGTCTTCTTATAAGTTCCCCTGTCCACGAATACAGTGGTTTGACCATTTGAACAACTTATCAACAATTCTCCATATGTGAGTGGTTGCACATCTAAATATTCTCTCTCTCTGATCACCTGAGTGGTCTCCTTATTATTGAGAATCCATACCGCGCTTCCGTCATAGAACTCATGAAAAGAACCTGCCAGCTGCAAACATTCATCAATATTAGCTTCTCCTGATAAATATTCTCCCGTGCTGGATACCACTACCGTATAATCCTCTAAAGTACTAAGCATTTCAAAATAAGTTTTCACATCCGCTATCTGAAGCAATTGATGATTTTTTACTTCATGCTTACGAGCCTTTAAATCCTCCTCCCACAATCCATAGGTCGCATTACCTCTAAAATCCTCCAACGCATAATTGGATTTTAGATATTCACCCAGATATTTGGTTACCTTTGTCGCCCCATAATGATTGGTATGACCGCTGTCCACAAAATCCAACTCCCAGTCCAAGCCTATCTTTTCAGACAATTCTACCATATCAATCATAGGAACCCCATATTCGCTAATCATTTCTTTTGCATAAGCAATGTGTTCCTGTGCATTTAATGACATCTGGTAAGGTGCCAGGAAAAACACCAAATTGACATTCTCTTCCTTTGCCAATTCAATCATTTTCCTTATCCAACCCTGTTCTGCTTCTCCAAAAGGCTTTGCTTCCACTTTGGCAAACTCCTGCTTTGTTACAGGAACTGTATTAAAGCCGGCACTATATCCCAGATAAGGCGGACGCTTCTTCATAAAGTCTTCTTTTGCCAGTTCTTTATACCGGGTATGGATAATTGGCCACTTCAGTACAAAATCCGACTTATCGCCGGTCTCCACCATATTGTTTACAGCTTCCACAGAATCCATAGAGAGCTTTCTGGACAATGTATTCCTATATAAATTACCCTCAATAGCATACCCTTGGAAAGTGCATCCATATAAATCCACACAGACCACTTTTAAATCCTGTGTCTTTAAAGCTTCCTTCATACAATAGTAAGAACTGGCCAAATCCTGACCGGAAATTGCCATATTGAAACTTGCCATTCCATAATCTTCCCATAACTGGGAAGGATTTACTGAGCAGTAACAATGACTGCTTCCCAGAAACAGTACATCAACAATATTCTCTTCTAATTCATAAAAGGTTTCCGTGGAGGAGCAATATGCTCCTGCCGTATCCTTCCATGAAAAAATATTATATGTGAAATTCAATAAGAACAAAAAGATTGCAGAAAAAATCAATACCTTAATAAAATTTGTAACCTTCATCCCTTCACCTTTATCTTATGCGTTAAAATTGAAAATAAATAAACTGTGATGATTCAAACTGAACCCCATACATTCCATAAATAATAACCGCAAAAATCAACGCGAAAATAACACCCCAACGGAACCAGATACACTGTTCCTTTAAAAAGTCGGTAATCATTTGCTTCTTGCAATAACGAAGCAAATCAACCAACAACAAAGCCACGGACGCCACAATCAATATATTAAATTCTGATCTATCCAAACCCAGATTATATATTTCCCCATTAAACAATGACCATGGGTCCCACTTTGTAAATAGTCTTTTGCAATAATCCAATGCAATTCTCAGAGAATCTGCTTTAAAAAATATCCATGCTATATCCACAAGAATAAAAGTTCCTGCCATCTGTGCCAGTTTAAAACTAAAGCTTTCCGTCTTTGCCTGACATTTTGCAAATAACTTAGTCCTAAAGGATTTAGTTATATCTCCCACAACCTGATACATACCATGAAGAAGTCCCCAGAATACATAAGTCCAATTAGCACCATGCCATAATCCACTGATCCCGAAGGTTACCATCAGGTTAAAATATTTTCTTATCCTGGAACAGCGATTACCTCCCAAGGGAATATATACATAGTCCCTAAACCAGGTACTCAATGATATATGCCATCTTCTCCAGAATTCGCTGACAGATGTAGCCAAATAGGGAGTATCAAAATTCTCCATCAGGGTAAACCCCATAACTCTTGCCGCCCCCACGGCAATCGTAGAGTAACCCATAAAATCACAATAAATCTGTAAAGCAAATCCAACTGCGCCGGCTATCAAAGCCACCGAGCCATAAAAATACACGCCATCAAAAACTGTATTTACCAATATGGCCACTCTATCCGCAATTACCATTTTTACAAATAGTCCCCATACCATAAGAGTCAGACCACTTGTTACGTTCTCGTAATTCCAGATTTTCATCTTATCTACATTACGCACCTGATTTAAAAGATTCTCTGAACGTTCAATAGGGCCTGCAACTAACTGCGGAAAGAAGGATACAAACAAGGCATAACGCAACGGATTCACCTCCGCCTCAATTTTGCCCCTGTACACATCAATAATATACCCCAATGCCTGAAAAGTATAAAAGGAAATACCTACCGGCAACAAAACATTAAATGAATTTTCCAATGCCTGTATCCCAACTCTGGACAAAACTTTATTACAGGAAGCTATAACGAAGTCAAAATATTTAAAGAAAAATAATATTCCTATATTAACAAACAGGCACATTGCCACTGTCCATTTCCGTGCCAATGTATTTTCCAATTTTTGTACCAAAATGCCAGCCAGCCATGTTGTGAATATGGAAACCAAAAGCAAAATCATATATTTCACATTACAGCACATATAGAAATACAGGCTTGCACCAAGAAGCCAGATATATCGTACCTTTTTAGGCACCAGGAAATAAAGCAATATAACAATTGGAAAGAAAATCAAAAAATCTACGGAATTAAAAACCATTCTCTCTGCCCGCGGTATTTAACCTATCCTCTCATTATCACTTATTAACATAAAAACTAGAGATGTCTAAACACCTCTAGTTTTCAACCAATTAATTATCTACACTATAGTTTGGCGCTTCCTTGGTAATGTGAATATCATGAGGATGACTTTCCTTTAACGATGCAGCAGAAATCTTTACAAATCTGCCGGTTTCTTTTAAGGTTTCAATATCCTTTGCCCCACAATATCCCATACCGGAACGTAAACCACCTAACAACTGGAATACGGTATCTTCTAAGAGTCCCTTATATGCCACACGACCTTCTACACCTTCCGGAACAAGCTTCTTTGCATTTTCCTGGAAGTAACGGTCCTTACTACCACTTTCCATAGCTGAAATGGAACCCATACCACGGTATACCTTGTACTTTCTACCCTGGAATAATTCAAACTGTCCCGGGCTCTCATCACAACCTGCAAACATACTACCCATCATACAAACATTACCACCTGCTGCAATAGCCTTGGTAATATCACCTGAGTACTTAATACCACCGTCTGCAATAATCGGAATACCATATTCTTTTGCAACAGAATATGCATCCATAATAGCTGATACCTGAGGCACACCAATACCTGCGACTACACGGGTGGTACAGATGGAACCGGGTCCGATACCAACCTTAACAGCATCAGCACCTGCTTCAATCAAATCTCTGGTAGCCTGTCCGGTTGCTACATTTCCTGCAATAACCTGTAAATCAGGGTAGTTTTCTTTAATCATACGAATGCAACGAAGTACATTTTCAGAATGACCATGTGCACTGTCCAGAACGATTACATCTACCTTAGCCTTAACCAATGCATCCACACGTTCTAATACATTTGCTGTAATACCTACTGCAGCACCACAAAGAAGTCTTCCCTGTGAATCCTTAGCTGCCAAAGGATACTTAATTGCTTTTTCAATATCCTTAATGGTAATTAATCCCTTTAAGTTATAAGCTTTATCTACAATGGGTAATTTTTCTTTTCTGGCCTGTCCCAGAATTTTCTTAGCTTCATCCAGAGTGATGCCTTCCTGTGCGGTAACCAGACCTTCTGAAGTCATGGACTCTTTGATTTTTTTGGTGAAATCTGTTTCAAATTTCAAATCACGATTGGTCAAAATACCAACCAGTTTGCGGCCTTCCGTAATCGGAACACCTGAAATACGGAATTTAGCCATCAATGCATCCGCATCTGCCAATGTATGCTCGGGAGTTAATGAAAATGGGTCTGTAATAACTCCGTTTTCTGAACGTTTTACCTTATCTACCTCTTCTGCCTGTGCTTCAATCGACATATTCTTATGAATAATACCGATACCACCCTGACGAGCCATGGCAATTGCCATACGATGCTCCGTTACGGTATCCATACCTGCACTCATCATCGGAATGTTGAGCTTGATTTTTTTTGTCAGCCATGTTGATAAATCCACCTGATTGGGTACCACCTGTGAATAGGCAGGTACTAACAACACGTCATCAAAGGTAATGCCTTCACCAATAATCTGTCCCATTATCTTTCCTCCCATGTGAAAAATTAGTGTTTGAATTTTTATAATATTGTTGTTGAGTTTACCAAACTTGTCGAGCGATGTCAACACAAAAAATTATCTTTTTTTATTCTTTTCACTTAATCCGTAAACACTTTCCTGGGGGCTACATTCTTTATTACTTTCACCATTTCTTCAGATGGACTTAAAATAAGTTTTAATCCGCCTTCGTAATATAATGCGTATCTTAAATCCGGCTGTTCTTCCACACCAATACTATAATCCAATACCTTTACATTACGATTCTTATAATTATCCAAATGATACGACTTAATGGGTGCCAATACCTCCATACGCTCCAATGTATATACGCCTACACGTTTTCTATTGGATTTAGCCATTACCTTATCTATGGTAATTTCTTTATCTAAATACAGGTATTCGTATTCAATATCTGCATTCATATAGGCAAAATATGCAGCAATTCCGGTACCAACTGCAATAATCAGTGCCAGCCAAAGCATAAAAGTTATTCCTAAAAACCCTAAAATTACCGTTAGTACAATCAAACCCACCTGCAATATCTTCAACAACATGGAACTTTTTGCCTCTATCAGGCATTCTACATATGCTTCACTCATAATACACCTATCCTTTACAAAAATCTCTTATCAAAATCATATACCAGATATGAAAAAGTTTCAAGGTCAAGAACTCTTATTTTTTCTTTTTATTGTTTTTTAAGAATCATCTTAGTATTGTTTCATTGACAGTATGAACAAAAGTATTTATTATAATTAAGTATACTTTAAATGAAGGAGAAGCATTATGCCTGTAATGGATGAATTTCGTGAAGAACGGGAAGCTATAAAAAATGCCGGTTGGGACTACAAACTCAAATATTTCTGGGATTATTATAAGTGGTTTGTAATCGGAGGAATTGTTGCACTTTTTGTGATTATATCCATAGCAAAAGATGTTATGAATACCAAAGAATTTGTATTTAATGGCGTATTACTGAATACATTCGGAGATGATGCTGTTATGCAGGAATTCAAAGATAATTTTGCCAAAGAGTATGAATTAGACACGGATAATTATGAACTACTTATGGATACCTCTCTTCGATTGGATATGGAAGCCTATGACGAAGGCTCCCGTGCCACTCTAAGTCGAGTATTAGCCAGTCTCTCCGTAGGTGATTTGGATTTTATCATTGCAGATCCTGCTGCTTTTGAATATTATGCCACATCTGCCACTTTTTATGATTTAAGAGAAATCCTTTCTACAGAAAAGCTGACTGCTTTGGAAGACTATATTTTTTATGTGGACCAGGCAGAAATCGACCGCAGAATGTCAGACGCATATGCTGATGATTATACACCTAAGGAATATGACCACCGTGATCCGGATAGCATGGAAAAGCCCATTCCCGTAGGTCTGTATATCCATGAGACACCAAAAGTATCAACTACTTTTGTCTTTAAGGATAATCAGGCGGTTATCGGAATTCCTCCTTCTACTGCAAGATTAGAGACTTCTCTCCATTTTATTGACTATATTTTTGAAAAATAAGAGGACGCTTAAGCGTCCTCTTTGCTATTCACATGCATTTCTAAACCGGCTCCAAATCTCAGAATGTAATTCTTCTGCTTCATTGGAAACATTTTGAATAATCTCTCCTGCTGCCGCATCTGCCGGCAATACCAGGAAGTCTCGCATATCTTCTGCAATCAGTTCCTCTGCTGCTGTATTGGCACAATAATAACCAATATACTCATAACACTTTGCCGCAATCTCCGGACGGTTAATATAATCCAGGAAGGCATATGCGGCTTCTGCATTGGGTGCCTGTGAAGGAATGAAGCTTGCCATAATACCAAAGCCCAATCCTTCCTTTGGATGTACAATCTTTAAATCCGGATTAGCCAGCTTGGCTGCCACTACCTGAGATGAATAGAAGAAGCCTGCTGCCACTTCCTCACTTAAAATAAAGTCCTGGGTATTGCTGTCATTAATGACTCTTACATTAGGTGCCAGTTCCAAAAGCTTGTCACCTGCCTTTTGAATCATATCCAAATCATTGGTATTAAAGGATTCTCCCAAGGTTTTCAAGGTAATACCATTAATAACACGATAGTTTGCAATCAATGCCACATTGTCCTCCAATGCCGGATTCCACAAATCTTCATACCCTTTTATCTCCACATCAGTAAGAGCTGGATTATACACAATCAAAGGAATACCTGCCGCATAGGGTACGGTATACTCATTCTTTGGGTCATAGAACTGTGACATAAATACCGGGTTATAATGCTTATAATTCTCCAGCTTGGATGTATCCAGCTTCTGGCTCAAGCCTTCTGCAATAACTAACTCAATAATATAATCGTCTGCAATTACCAAATCATAATCGCCGCCCTTGGTTTCCTCCAGCTTAGCCAGCATGTCCTCATCATAATCAAAATGTGAGAAATTAATCTTGTATCCCGTCTCCTTTTCAAAGCCTTCCAACACCTCCGGTGGGAACATACCGTCCCAGGTATAAAGGTTAAACGATTTTTCTACTCTAGCTTCCCCTTTATCTTCTCCCTTACTTCCACAACCTGCTAAAAGTCCTACGCACAACAGTATGGAAACTAACATTAATAATACTTTTTTCATGTTTTTCCTCCATTCTTTATTTCCCTTTTTACTCCTACTTTATTTATGAATGCAGCCCCGAATAAAAGCAAAGCTGTTATCACCAGCATAATAGTTGCCAATGCGTTAATTTCCGGTGTTACACCGGTTTTCATTTTTGTATATATTTTAATGGGTAATGTATTTACAGTAGGTCCTGTTACAAAAATACTGATAACCACATCATCAAAGGACATGGCAAAGGACAGTAGCACTCCTGACAAAACTGCAGGCATTATTAATGGTAATGTAACATCAAAAAACACCCTTATGGGAGTGGCACCCAAATCCAGTGCTGCCTCTCTTAAAGCTTTGTCCATTCCCACCAATCTCGCTTTTACCATGGAAAACACATAGGGTACGCAAAATGTAGTATGGGCCAACACCAGTGTTACCATACCAAAAGGCAGATTCATTAAAGAAAACACTGCTAAGAATACCATCCCCAAAATAATTTCCGGTATCATAATCGGCAACAGACTTAATGAAGAAATCACCTCATCTGTCTTAGCTTTTCGACCATGCATTCCCAAAGCTCCCGTGGTCCCGATAAGCACTGCTCCCAGACAGCTTAAACATGCCAGTATCAAGCTATTACGCAAGGCCTCCCACATATCCCGGTCCCGGAAAAGCTCCATATACCATTTCCAGGAAAACCCAGCCCAAACAGTAGACAGTTTTGATTCATTAAAGGAATAGACCACTGTCAACAAAATAGGCACATAGGTTAGTAAGGTAAGCACTGCCACATAAATGATAGAGAACTTATGCCAAATTGTTTTTTTCATACCTTCTTAAAATATCCCTTCCAGCTCTGAGGTTCCTGTAATTTTACGATAAACACTTAGTATACAATATGTCAGAAGCAGTAGAATTACCGATAACGCTGCAGCAAAGGGTTGATTCCTTCCCTTGGTCATTTGCTCCTGTATCACATTTCCCACCAATACAATCTTATTACCACCAAGCAAATCTGCTATAAAAAACAAACCCATAGATGGCACAAAGGTCAAGACCACACCCGACAATAGTCCCGGCAGGGTAAGCTTAAAGCTCACCGTCCAAAATGCCTTCCAAGGCGAAGCTCCTAAATCTCTGGCAGCCTCTACCAGACTATAATCCAGCTTTTCCGCACTGGAATATACCGCCAAAATCATAAAGGGCAGTAGTGCATAAATCATACCTACCACCACTGCCGGGTAAGTATACAATAATTTTAAGGGCTTCGCAGTAATATCCAGCCCCATTAAAATTTTATCCAACACACCATTACTGCGAAATACAATAATCCATCCATATAAACGTATCAGGGCACTGGTAAAAAAAGGAATCAATATCAGCAACAGCATTCTCTTTTTCCACTTCTGATTCATGCGTCCCATAATATAACCATATGGATACCCTAACAATACTATACATATAGTAGAGGTAAAGGCCAGTTGGAAAGAATCCGCAAAATTGCCCAGATACATAGGATTTAATATCCTTTTATAATTCTCTAAGGTAAATGTAAAATCCACTCCCCAGACTTCTCCTCTTTGCAGGAAGCTTAACAAAAACAAATAGATAAAAGGTAAGCCCACAAAAACAATTGTAAATAGATACATAGGTGCCAGTAAAATCCCCGTACTCTTTCCGGTAGTCGTTTTAGGCTTCTTTACTTTCACCATGTTCTGCCTCCTCTACATCCTTTACAAGTACTGCATGTTCTTTGTTCCAACCAATCTTAAGGTTTTCGCCTACCCTTCTGTCCATATCTATACCATAACGATTCGCTGTTATCTTTTGACCATCCTTTAATTCAAACACAATACGAAGCTGGCCTCCTGCAAAAGATTTTTCCCTGATAATTGCATCCATTACACAAGCTTCTTCACCACCCATCAACACATTTTCCGCCCTGACTGCATAGGTTTTTCCTGCCTCACGGTAGATATTGGCATCTCCTACAAAGCTTGCCACATAACTGGTTTCAGGATAATAATATATTCTATTGGGCGTGCCAATCTGTTCAAATCTGCCTTCCCGCATGACTGCAATCCGGTCAGACATATTAATGGCTTCTTCCTGATCATGGGTAATATAAATGAAGGTTATCCCCAATTGCTTTTGAATCCGCTTCAATTCCTGTTGCATCTGTCTGCGCAGTTTTAAGTCTAAAGCTCCCAAAGGTTCGTCCAATAATAGTACTCCCGGTTCATTAACAACGGCTCTGGCAATGGCCACTCTCTGTCTTTGTCCTCCGGACAGCTGATCCGGCATTCTTTCACCAAATCCCTCCAGTTGTACTAAGCGAAGCATTTTTTCCACCTTTTCTGCTATCTCTGCCTTCGGCACTTTACGTATCCTCAAACCATACCCAATATTCTCCGCCACAGACATATGAGGAAACAAGGCATAATTCTGAAACACCGTATTAACATTTCTCTTATTGGGCTCCAGGCTTGTAATATCCTCCCCATTCAACCATACCATTCCCTTATCCGCCTGCTCCAACCCGGCAATAATACGCAGTGTTGTAGTTTTTCCGCATCCGGAAGACCCCAGAAGAGTAATAAACTCTCCTTCCTCCACATCCAGACTGATACCCTTTAATACCGGTGTCCGGTCAAAGGTTTTATATATATTTTCCAAACGCAAAATATTCCCCATACTGATTACTCCCCAAAACTTTTCTTCCTGTAGCATAAAACTTCCTACCATATCATAAATTGTATAAAGTCTATGAAAACGAGGTTGCCTTATGAGTTCAAAAACTAAAATTATTGTACTTCACATGAAAGAAATTATTTATACCGGTATTTTTGCAATTCTTGGTATTATACTAATTATCTTTTTGATTCTATTATTTATACCGGGCAATAATAGTGATACTCTGCCAGAAAATGACCCTGTACCCACTGAGGAAGCAACTCCTTCATCGGATACCTCTGTCAATAGTTCTTCCCTTTACATACCCGGAATCTATAATACAGAGTTAATGTTAAATGACCAGATGGTTAATGTAGAGGTCATTGTTGACCAATCCCAGATTACTTCAGTTAAGCTTGTGAATCTAAGTGAAGCAGTTACTACCATGTATCCTTTGCTACAACCCACTTTTGATTCGCTGGCTGAACAAATCTACGAAAACCAGTCCTTGGAGAATATCACCTACGCCTCTGAAAACAAATACACCTCTCTGGTTTTATTGGAAGCCATTCGTAAATCCTTGGAAAAGGCCCAACCCTAAACACCTGTATCCTTTTCGTTCCTTTGTGGGCATGGCTTATACCTGCCCACTTTTTATTGGGTTACCTTACGATAAATATCCTTTAATTCATCTATAGAAAATTCGTATCCCTTGTTACAGAAATGACACTTTACTTCTATGGGTTCTCCGTCCTCTATCATTTCCTGCAATTCTTTCTTTCCGATACTGATTAAAGCCTTTTCAATTCGCTCTTTTCCACAATTACAGGCAAACCGGGTTTCTCTGGTTTCCATGATTTCTACATCGAAACCTTCCAACAAAGTATGCAGAATATCCTCCGGACTCATTCCGCTTTCCAACATACTGGTCACAGATGATACCTTTGCCAGATTTTGCTCCAGCTTTCCAACAACCTCATCCTCTGTAAAAGGCATGAGCTGGATAATAAAACCACCGGCCTGCTTCACTGTATTGTCACGCTCCATCAGTACGCCCAGTCCTACACAGGAAGGCACCTGCTCCGATGTAGCAAAATAATAGGTCAGATCCTCAGCAATTTCACCGGTCTGAAGTTCCACCTGCCCTACATAGGGCTCCTTCAACCCCATATCCTTAATTACACATAAATTACCATTACCTAATGCACCGGATACATCTAATTTACCCACTGCATTCGCATGTAAAATCACATCTCCTACTATTGGATACCCCTTGACATTTCCCTGTGAATCTGCTGTAACCGTAATTCCTTTTGCAGGGCCATCTCCACGAATCTGCAGGGTTAGCAGGTCCTTTTCACCCTTCATCATAATACCCATCATAGCACCGGCTGTTAATAAACGTCCCAAGGCTGCCGACATTACCGGGCTGGTATTATGAGCCTGTCTTGCCGTTTCCACCATTTCTTTTGTAGTACATGCAAAAGCACGTATTTGTGCATTTGCTGCAGTTGCTCTAACTATATAATCTGTCATGTTTATTCCTCTTTACCTGATTTCTTTCCCGTGTTCTCTGGCTACTACCAAAACACGCTCCGTTTTATCCGTCACTTCTCCATCCGTATCTGCATCAAGCATTTCGACTAAAGTCATACCGGCATGCTCTAAATAGCTTTTCATTTGTTCAGGTGTATACCCTCTCTGTAGATGAGTTTCCGTAAATCTTCGGAATAAATCCTCCTCTTCCTGCACAAAAATAGTCACATCATACTGATTTATACCGGATTCCTCATCATAATAATTTTCCCAAATAAAGCTACAATCATCCCTATTTTCTGCAATGATTGTATCTCCAATAACATCCCGGTACTTATAATCTGTGTTAAAGTCAAATATAAAAATACCACCCGGATATAAATAATTATTTACCAAAGAGAATACTTCCACCAGTTCCTCTTCTTCTAAAATATAATTAATACAGTCGCAGACGCTCACTACTGTACCTACCGTGCTATACAATTCCAACTCGCGCATATCCTGCAAAAGATAGAGAATTTCTTCTCCTCTTTCTGCCCGTTTTTCCATGGCAATAGCCAGCATGGACTCAGAATTGTCCACACCAATCATATCATAACCCTTTTGATACAATGCTGAGGTTAGGGTTCCTGTACCACAACCAAGGTCAACCACCAGATTCTTTTCTGACTCTAGCACGTCTTCTGCATTCCTCTGCGGTCTGGAAATACCATATTCTTTTATCAGCTTACAGATTCTCTCGCACCATTTATCATAAGGCGTTTCATCCATAAACACATCATACACATAGGCAAAATCCTGATAGCTTTGCATCCTGCCACCTCCGAGGTCTTTCTTTTATTCTCCCAATTTTATTGCAACAATAAAACCTGCTACCAATGCTATAATACCACCTACAATCGTTAATACACCAATGGGCGAAATCATACTCACGGCAATATCAATAATAGGAGATGCTGCAATCAGACCGGTGGATGTGGGTTTCATCTTAGCAATAATCGCAATAGGAGATGCTACAATCAAACCTATAATAGCCCAATATGCATAGAACGGAAACTTGGCAAAAATAATTTCGATTAATTTAGCAACGGCAAAAATTCCTACCAATACCCCAACACCAAAAGGGAAAAAAATGCCAACTCCCTTTATCAAACCATTGATATCCGTTGCTACCAAAGCAGCAAAAAAGTCTGAAATGGCTGATATAATAGGATTATAATATCCCAACAACAATAACATCATAGATCCGCTGACACCGGGAACAACCATGGTAGCAGCCGCAATTACACCCACAATGAAAAGCTTGATTACATTAATCACATTAAAACTTAAATCTGCGGCATTTCCTTCTGTTTCTCCCATCAGTGCCATAACTACTACCACTGCAAAAAAAGCTACACATGCAATAATATGACCGGGCTTTATTTTATTTTCCTTTACATTTTTCCACATAATAGGCAAACTCCCCACTACCAGCCCCACAAAACAAAGACTGGTCTGAAGCGGAAATAATATAAACAATTCTTTAATGGTAAAAGAACCGGCTACCAACGCAATACCCATACCAATTACTATAGGAAGCAAAATCATAATATTTTTCTTTAATTCCTTGAATAAATGAGTAATACAATGAATCAATTTATCATAAATACCCATAGCTACCATCATGGTTCCGCCACTAACACCGGGAATGATATTAGCAAGGCCAATTACAATACCCTTTAAAATATCCTTAATCATACTCTTCTATCCTTTCAAATTCATTTATGCTTATCTATCCTTTAAGAAAGTTCTCAGAAAATCCAACATAGTATCCATTTCCTCATCCGTTCCAATAGTAATCCGCAGGGAATTATTAATACGTTCTTTATTCCAAAAACGTACATAAATATCCTGTTCCCTCAATGCTTCAAAAATCTCCTTGGCCGGTACGCTTTTGTGAGAAGCAAAGATAAAGTTGGTTCTAGAATCAGGAAATGTAAATCCAAGCTCTATCATTTCCTTTTTCACTCGCTCCCTTGTTGCTATAATTTTGGCTGTAACACTCTTAAAATATGCATCATCCCTTACCGCTTCCACAGCCATAACCTGGGAGGGCATATTCATGGTATAAGAGTTAATGGAAAACTTCACATCATTCAAATACTTTATCATCTTCTCGCTACCGATACAGAAGCCGATACGCAGACCTGCCATAGAACGGGACTTGGAGAAAGTCTGTACCACCAAAAGGTTATCGTACTTCTCCAAAAGCGGCAGACAGCTTTCCCCACCAAAATCCACATAGGCTTCATCTACAATCACTACTACATCACGATTAGCTTCCAATATTTCTTCTACAACACTTAAATCCTCAAAAAGACCTGTGGGTGCATTCGGATTAGGGAAAATCACACCGCCGTTAGGCTGCTTGAATAACTCTACATCCAAGTGCCAATCATCCTTCAAAGGACACTTTATGTAGGGAATTCTGTACAAATCTGCCCATACATCATAAAAGGAATATGTAATATCCGGAAACAGAATGGGTTTTCCGGAATCAAAAAAGGTCACAAAAGCTGTAGCCAGTACATCATCAGACCCTACTCCCACAAAAACCTGTGCCGGCTTCACACCATAATAATCCGCCAACTCCTTTACTAACATGGTACTATCCGTATCCGGGTATAATCTTAACTTATCATAGTCCATTTCCTCTGCCAACTTTCGTACACCGGGAGCTGGCGGATAAGGACATTCATTAGTATTTAATTTAATCATATTTGCTTTGTTGGGTTGTTCACCGGCCACATAAGGAACAACCTTTCTTACATTATCTTCCCACTTCATATTTCTTGCCTTTCTATTACACTTTCCTCTGTTTGGTTAATATACCACACTCAATCTAACATTTTAGCATGGCTTTTACTCTTCGTCCAGTTAATATTCCTTTACTCCTGTATGGAATCCAATTCCTCACGATACATATGCGCCTGTTCCGTCATTCCCAGCTTTTCATAGCAACGAATCAAACCTTCTAAACCATGTCGTCTGCCGGATTCCAGAGACAGGATTGGCTGTGTTTCATACACTGCATTATAGTACCAGATAATAGCTTCCTCCAAGTCGCTATGTTCCTCATAAAAAAGCCCCATCTCCATACAAATTTCCGAATTACCGCCACTAACCAAGACCTTATTAGCATACTTAAAAAACTTCACTTCTTCTCCTGCCAACCGGGCTGCTTTGGCCACCACCAGACAGGCCTCCATGACTTCCTCCGTACTTCTGTCCGGGTCTGCCGCCGTCTCCACAAAATACTCCCCAGCCAAAGCCAAATCTTCTGCCTCTCCTGCTAAAAACAATTCCTTTGCATACATATTCTGGAGACGCTTACTGAGCTTCTTTCCTTCCCCTGTCTGCTTCCGAAAATTTTTCAAATCCCTGGAGGCATGACTGGTTGTTGGCATATGGGTAATCACAATATCACTGTCATAAATCACCGGCTCCAAACGAACCATTTCATGAATAGGTTCCTGCCATACAAATTCCCGAAGCCTTTTGAAAAGCTTGGGCCTATATTCTTCATCAAAGTTGTAAACTGTTCCAAACTGTAGCTGATTACCATATAGCATTTGTACAATTTCAATTTCCGGCAGCAGGTTCTCTTTCAGTTGTAAGAATTTCTGTCGGTTTTCTTCATGAATAACTTCATCTGCATCTGCTGTATATATATACTCCTTAGTAGCTTTTGAAAATGCAAAATTTCTGGCTGCACTAAAATCATCTATCCAAGCAAAATCATAAATATGCTCTGTATACCCAGCCGCTATTTCCTTGGTAGCATCCGTAGAACCGGTATCTACAATCACTATTTCATCCACTAAATCTGCCACTGTATCCAGACATCTGGCAAGAACCGCTTCCTCATTTTTCACTATCATGCATAAACTAATGGTAATCATGATATCCTCCTTTATAAGTTGGCACAGTTTTCCATATTAATGACATAATAACAAATTGAGGACAATGGCACAACCATTATCCTCAATTTTCCAAACACTTTCTATACACAATATGCAGGAATTTATAATAAAAATATCCACATTAACAAAAACCCAACTGTAATATATGGATATAAAGCCACTGCTTTTCTTAGATTTCCCTTACTCGTAACGTTCCCCCTAATGCTCTGCGCTATTGCCAATACACTAAAGCTGATACCCATATGATATAGATAGCCTTCTATATCCATACCTCGTCCTGCCAAATATAGGGAACAGATACTATACCCCATACCATCTGCCTTACCATACATATGTATTAGTATAAAGTATTGCATCAAAGCAAAAATAATTATGGAAAACCCAATACTTTTCTCAGGATTTTGTATGAACAGCCAGATACCTCCACCCAAAACCCCTAAATACTGCATCACATCATATACCTGACAAATCATCACATCTGTGACCATGCATACTACAAGATATACTCCCAGAAGAACAATACTAATGATTCCTTTTCCGGTACTATATAAAAGTAAAAGCATTCCTACTGATACGAAACTGACACAGAACAACCACTTAGTCTTCATGTCCTTTATGGAGCATTGTTGTAGTTCTTCATCTATTTGTCTGAATAAATGCAAAAAGCCTGCTGAACCAAGAAAGATTCCTCCTATCACTAAAAAGTTAACGTAATCTGGTACGTATCTCATTACGTATATCTCCTTGAATTTCCATAGTAAGCAGCTGAGGTTCTGCTTTATATTCTTCGCCATTCTTATATGCAGTCACTTGAACAGTTATCTTTTCATCAGGTATGTCATAAGGTACTTGAAAAATAATTTTTTCCCTCTTTATAAATCCGGGAATCTCATAATAAATCGTACGATTCAAGGAACCATCCATCTTTGAAAAAGAATCAGGAAAGCTAACTACTACTTTTTCCACATACCCCCATGTAGTTATATCTAACACGCCACTTTCCCCGCATTTAAATACTGATGTATGTGGTTCCAAAATCCGACTAATTTCTGCTTCAATTCCCACCTCCAACACTCCTTTATGTATGGTTGTTTCATTTCCCACTCGATCCTTTGCATAGACCACAATACTAAAGTTTCCCATAAAAATAGGGTCTTGAGGTTCTAAAAACAATTCTATTTTGCCGGATAATGATGTATCCTCATAATACTTTACCATACCATTATCCCTGTTTCGTACCTCCACATAGAACTGTGCTACACCACTTCCTGTATCCATGGCCTCTAACTTTACTTCATATCCCTCTTGTAAGTTCTCAACATCACCAAATTCATCCAAATACTGTGCCCCTTCTATCAGAGGCCCCCGGGAATCTCCTATAAGATAAATACTATTCAATAAATCTGATTCTTCTTTTGAATAGGTTGTTTCTTTTTCACCGATTGCTACTACTCTGGGCATAATACGAATCTTTTTACCATCTAATTGATCTGATAAAATAAGTTTTTGTTTTACTGAAATATTCCGACACATATTATACCTTTGCGCCAAAGTATATAACCCATCCTTCACACTATCGTTTCCACTATGTCGCTTATATAAATACTCTGAAAGATAGGTATAGTTACCTGCATATACTTTATCCCGCTTAGGAATAATTACAGTAAATATTCCATCCTCTATATTGTCATCCATACTATGTATCACAAAAACTGCTTCATCTATCTGGTATTCTTTTCTCGCCGTTCCGCACAACATACCTGTCAATGTAAGTTGTATTGGGGTACTATTATCAGCCTTCACATAATAAGTGTTTTCTTCCTCTGACTTTGCTATATTAACACTATCTCCTAATAATATTTTCTCAGTTATTAGCGGCCAATAAACTATGTCTTCTTTTGATATATTGATATGTATTGTGGGACCTATATTCCCGGCCTTATCCTGTGCTGCTATATGCAGATAACTTGCCTTATCTTCGGAAGAAACAGTCAAAAATGAAGAATCCTTGGTATCTGCCAAAAACAAGTTATTTGCTCCCATTATTGTATCTGACTTCTTGTCTATGGCATAACGATATCCTATCACCTGGCTGGTCAATATATTTTTTGTAATATTTGACTCACACATAAGTCCATCCTTATTTTTATCATATGACTTCACCTGATGATAATATGCAGTTCCGTTATCTTGGGGACGTGCAAAGGTGATTCTTATTTCCTCATCACTCACAGCAGTCTTTTTTACTGATTCCATACTAATGGCTTGTGGTGCTGCACAATCTGTTGCTTTCACCCCTTTCTGTTCCATTGTTTCCCATACACCCAGTTGTTTAGATTGTATGATTAAATTACCATCCCCTAAATGTATCCCACTCTTTTGTGCATGATTAATACAGATTTTTCCATTTACATAATTAGTTCCACCACCTGAAGTTTGTACCATTAACACTTGTCCGTCCTCAAGACCACACCTGTATTTCTCATCACAATTCAAAGCATACCCTGTCATTGCACTGCATATGCTGATTGGATATTTTTCCTCGTTCCCACACCTTCTGCAAAAGTAAGAGCCATATTCTGTCAAATGCCCCATACATTCATAGCTGTTACAAATCTTGCATATTTTCACCCCACCATCATCAGCAATATTTCCATAGGAAAATACACTATTGGTTACTTTAAATTCAATATCTCTACTACCACAACGAACTAACTTGGTATAACATCCCCCATAAGTCGTTGGTGTTCCAATATGCAAATGTTCGCACTCTTCTATATGATAATGAATATCTACACTTCCACTGCTTCCTCCCCGATATCCGCCACCGCCTCCGGCTTCTCCATTTGTTCCGTCCATACCTTCTACTACTTTTTCTGTACTACCGCCTAAACCACCATTTTCTGCTTCGGAAGCTCCGCCACCACCACCTGCAATCATAATGGTTCCCAATCGCTTCGTTGATACAATACTATATCCGCCACCATTACCATATATATGAGAGGAACCGCCGCCATTATATCCGTTTTGTCCTCCTAAAATATATTCCAGTTTTTCTCCCTTTTGTAAAAACAGAGTCCCTTCCACAGAACCTCCCTTACCACCTTTATAGATACCATAATTACCCCCTTGAGCCCCGGTTAATTCCAATGTATAGAAACCACTTTCCGGCACGGTATAGGATCCTTCCTCGCCACTATAGAAAATGGTTTTACTTACCTTAGAATCTCCTGCACTATTTTCTATGGAGCTAAGCTTTGTCCATAGTTCATTTTCCTTTTTTTGAAATATCTCATATACTTTATTTTGCTTATCCTCCTGATTCCATGATAAATCTACAGCCCCTTTGCCTTGATTGACCAAATAATTATCTTTGGATAATAATTGAAGTTCTACCCATTTTGCATATAATGTGATATCTTCATCCGGTTGAAATCTGTCTCCTCCCTGTCCGATAGGTATCAATCCTTCCATGTCTTCATACCAACCACCAAAGGAATACCCCTCCTTTTCAGCTACCGGTAATATAATAGCCTCTTGCTTATAATTGGCAATAATCCTGTCAGTTGTTCCTGCCTCTCCTAAAAATTGATATATTCCGTTCTGCATTTTTCCATGAAATGGTTGCAAATAGCTCCAGCTATCAAATACATTCTTTCCTCGCATATCAGCTAAATATTCCCCACCACATGTATCAAAATGTACTACACTTCCCATTGGGGCAGATAATAAATCTGTATCTACTTCATATTCTGATTGAAAGTAACCGGTTATTTTCTGAATTCCTTCTTTTCCCTGATAACGTCCACCGTTAGGATCTATTTCCAAATAAGAAGCCTTCTTCCTCCACTGGGCATAGAGGGTAATGCTGGAGTTTTCTTCCATACACAAATTATAAATAGTAGCACCATCTGCATAACTTTTACCACTACCATCCTTCTTTGTATTCCATCCTGCAAATTCATATCCATTTCTTACAAAAGTATTCAAATTTAATTTGGTTTGAGGAGTCACAGCACAACCTTCGTACTCTGTTGCATTATTTACCATATGTGTACTCTTTTCCATAAAACCACTTCCAAAGTTTGCATGATACCGTACAAAATATCTATTAGCCGATACCCCCTTGCAATTATGTGTAGGTAAATCAGCCGCCTGTTCCAGATTATTACAATGTGGACATCTATAATAATATGCTTTAGACAAATCCAGCTTTTTTATAGTGGCAGCCACCTTATCACTCATATAGAAGCAACAATAATCTATCATTTCTCCACAATCTGCACAACAGGGGAACCAACCGGAATAATAAGAGCTGTAACAGGGATTCTTACCAAACACCACCCCATGATATTGATTTCCTTCAGGATAAACACTATGAATACATCTTCCTGTTTTCCATACTACTCTCCAAAGACTAATAGGTACCTCATCCCGCCTGGTCCTTACATATCCATGCTCTCCGGTCCCGGGCTCCTTTATTGTTGATTTTACACCTGTACTTATTTCATAATCGTTTTCATACCAGCTGGTTGATGTATCACCTTCACATGTCGTAAAAGCCTTTCCATCCGGGCTCATGGTAATTTCTGCTCCTTGCATGGTTTTTGCCTCTGTCACCAAACTATTTGTCCATAGTATCATTAGCACACATACTACCCCTACAATTAGTTGCCTCATTTTTCCTCCTGTCTGTTTATATATTATTTTACTACACCACACCTTTCACAATATTCCAGCATTACTCCATCCACTTCTTCTACTCCCCATTGATGTACATCATACAATGGATATCGTGTATCACTTTCCACCTGTGTTCCACAGTTTTTACACACATGTCGAATAACTCTGTCCTCCATACAATTTCCTTCCTGTATTAAGATATCTTCCTTCTCATGGGGTAATGGTTCCTGAGATACACTTTCCTCTAATCCACAAATTTTGCAGATATTATTATAATAACCACCCTTTTCACAAGTTGGTAATTCCCACACTGCTTTTTCAAAATCATGTATATGTACTTCCTCTACTATAGGAGCCGGAGTGGTAGTAGGTATCTCTGTGATTTGAGGTACCTGAGTCTGCACTATTGGTGCCGGTACTTCCGTTGGTGCTATAGTTGGTACTTCCGTGGGCGCTGTTGTCGGCGGTGCTTCTGTAGATAGCTTCAGTATTTCTTTCTCTATTTCTTGCAATCCTTCCGATGACGTTTCCGGAGTCATGGTTGTTTGGACCTGTGGTGCTTCTGTTGTTATTTCTTCTACCTGCTTTTCCTTTTTCAAAGGAACTTCTGTCTCTTCCACGGGTGCCATAGTAATTGGTACAGCAGCTTCCTCTCTGTCTTTCTCTGGTGCCATTGTAACCTGTATTTGGGGTACCTCTGTCGTACTTATCAAAGCCTGTTCGTCTTGTTGCTCGTTTCCAATTACTTTCTTATTCTCTCCGCTTATGGTAACATACCTGCACACTCCGGCAAAAGCAATACATGCCATACATCCTATCAATAAAACAGTTATTATTTTCCTCATCTCCATACCTTCACCAATCTAAGCGAGCCGGCATTTAATTCATTATAAAATTGCTCAGTATAGCCTTCCTCCAATAATAGATTTACTCTGGCAGCCGGTGTTTCCACATCCTCAGAAGCAATTACATTTCCTGATGTGTCAAAAGCCTGATAAACCATGATATTTTCCCATAGCATATAGGTCTCACCCAATTCCTCATTTACCATATAAATGTTTACTAAATCTCCTTTTCGCAACACCCCACTGACCAGCTGAAACAAGTCATCTCCTTTGCATCCTGCAACAATAGGATTATGGATTCCCTTTCTGAATTTTTCCTCATCAGAGAACATAGCTTCTGTCAAAATAGTTCCTTGGGGAATGAGTACCTCCGTTAGTTTTCCTATCAATATTTGCGGATTCTCTATCACCTTACCCGGTACTCGGTTTTTATCTATCTCTACCTGCACAAAGTACTCTGTCATACTGCTTTCACTAATCTCCAAGCCTTTTGCCAGTTCACATTTTACAGTCCAGACCATTACCTTTTCATATGCTTCCAAAGCATTCTTTTCCACGTTTAATAACAAAAAGAAGGTAGCAATGGACGCTATAAATGAAACCAGAATCACTCCCGGCAATATGTGTTTCTTTTCTTTTTCTCTTTTATTCACTATCACACCTCACTATATCTATGCTCTTTTCCTTTTCTCCGACAAATTCCCTGCCTGCCAGCCCCTCTACTTGAAAACTAATTTTACTGTAAATAGTAGTTGTTTCCACACAAACATTATCAGGAGTAAATACCTCTCCTGTATTACCTGTAGTATAAGAGCTTATCTCTCCCAAATTATTAAATATCAGAATATCTATCAAATCATCCCGAACATTATAAATTCTGTAATCTTTTATGAATACCTTGCCTATCAGAAAATTATTATTGGTAGTGTTTAAATCATCATCCAGTTTCAGATTACATATTAAAGCTTCCCGAAACATCTGAAAGGCCTTATTCACATCCCTTATATAAATTCTATGATTTTTCCCATACTCCTCCAAATCAATTACTGCAGAAGCCAGATTGGAAGCAGCCAGTGCATCCTCCACACCGGCTGCTATAACCATATACTGCGTCATCCGAAAACCAAAAAAGATTGTTAGTACCAAAATCAAAAAAAGCATAGTTCCAGCCACTATATTAACATTTGCCGCCTCTTTTTTTATTGGTCTGATTCTAATTTTTTGCTGTAGACATTCGGATTTCTTCCAAAGGAACCCAACGTGTACTAAATCCACCATTCCATAGCTCCTCCTTCCGCTCCAGCATATTTTGTCTAAAACCACCCTTAATTCTCAACATAATAGTATCTCCATAAAATACCGGATTTAATGTCGTCCCTGAGATATCCACATTCTGTAGTCCTAAATTCTTTAATTCTTCCAACATTCTGTTTTTGTTTTCCTGTGATAAATATCCTTCTGTCTCCATCTTCAGTATATATTTTCTGGAAACCTGACTGACCTCCATTTTCTTTATCATTAATTCCGTACATTCCAGATATACCATTACTACAATTGTCATGGCCAGGATAGTTATACCAATTGTTACCATATCCATGACATTTCCTCTACTCTTTTTTCTCATAAGTTTGTATTATCCTAAAATGCCCATAGCTTTCGTCTGCAAGGCTGTAACAATTTGAGTAATAAATGCTGTAAGACTATCCTTCATTACCACACAAAGCAGTA
Source organism: Lachnospiraceae bacterium (assembly GCA_017521605.1). Taxonomy (GTDB): domain Bacteria; phylum Bacillota; class Clostridia; order Lachnospirales; family Lachnospiraceae; genus Acetatifactor. The sequence goes on from JAFXCD010000013.1 coordinate 90,705, forward strand.
AAGCAATAATACAAAGTCCTACTGTTACTAACAGACCATCAATTCCTTCATTCTTTTTGTTTAATACCTGATAGATTTTATTCTTCATTTCTTGTCCTTTCTTTAACCAAAAAATATAGGTGTTGAAAACATATGCGACACGCATGCATATAACACTAATACCAGTATCAACGCAAATATTCCCAACTGATAGAAGGTAGCACTTCTGTTTAATTGCTCCTTCTTTTTATGCTGTAACGTAATTTCCATATCCTTAATCTGTTCTGCAATATCCCCTAATAGTTCCACGGCCTGTCCTGATTCTGTTGCCTGTAATATAGTAATGCATAATGAATCAATATATCTGTTTCTAAAATATCCCTGAAACTTTTCTAATGCCTGATCCAAATCAGCCTTCATTACAATATCACCCGACAAATTTTGTAAAGCGTCTCTTAATCTCTCGTGGGTAACACTTCCATAACACTCTGCCAAAGCATCTGTAATATAAACACCGGCCCTAATCTGAATGGATAAAGCGCTATAAACTAAATCCAACTCCACCAGCATTCTTTCATTATCCTTTTTATCCAAATACTGTAATAGAATTCCCGGCAAAAAGGCCCCTACTATAGCACATAGAAGTCCTATCAGTAAACCCGACGAACATCCTGTCGTTAAACCCAGTAATCCGATAATAATGCATAATGCCATATATGTAACCGGATTCATCCATGCACCATAATAATAGGAAGCACCATGTATTCTTAAATAATTTTCCCACCGTTCATAATCAAAGAAACCCTTTGAAGAATTACGGGCATGCATACAAACATTCTCGTAAGCTCGTAGTATCGTGGCTTTGGTCTTTCCTGTAATCCCTATGTAAATCAGTCCGCACAATACCCATACAGCAGTCAGAATTTCTAAAATTGTTATAACATTTTGAATCATCTGTACTTTATCCATCTAATGCTCCTATTTATCTAACTTCCTTATCTTATTGTAAAACAGAAACAGAATCACCATTATGCCCAGCATGCATCCTCGTCCCACCCAGGTTTTTAATAAAATATCCTGAATCGGTACACCAATCAATACTTCTACTGTTTTAAGTATAACTATTGTCATAGCCCCCAAAATCAGTATATTTACCCATGCCTCACCAGCCAAAGCTTTCTGTTCCTGACGCATACGCATATGTTCCCGTATTGATTTCCTGCTCTGACTCACCAAAACAGTAAAATCTGCAGAATACCGCATGCTTATTTCCATATTACGTACCAGTTCTTTAAACTTGGGATGTTGTACTTTTTCAGCCATGCTCAAAAGAGCCACTCCCGTTTCACCGGTTGTTTGAGCCTCATAATAGCATTCTTCCAACACACTTCTTAAAGGCTCTTCCAGATAATTGCTAATCTGTTTAAATATAATCGTCACCTCTCCTGAAGTAATGCTGTAATTCCCAAGAAAATCCAGAAACTTCAACAATTCCCTATCCACCGCATTGTAATTTTGTAAAATCAGCAGATTCTGCAAAAGATATATAGAAACTTCAAAAATCAGAATTATCAGAAATCCAAGCCACCAGTTATTCCCCAGAATAGTACCAATAGCGTATAATAATGCAACCAGTACTAAATTGCCTGTAATCCATAATTCCGGTGTGAGATATGGCATTTTACTGCTTAATCCACTATATAATAATTGTTGTTCCAGATGATACAAAATGCCTTTTCGCTTTTTCATAAGCAGTATACCCCTGCGTTTCTCTTCTACACGCCGCTTCGCAGCCTGTTCCAGGTTTTCATATGCACGGTACATCAAACTGTGAATAATACTTTTCTGACTTATCCACCAAAACAGCAAAACAAAACCTATCAGCAATTCAAAAAACAATACTATTTTTCCCATTCCTTATCACCTATCCAAATACCTTTTCATATACCAGTTCCCGTCGTTTGCTGTCCCAGCCACGATTAATAAATACTTGTTTCACCTTGTAATGCTCCATAAATACCATGGTTGTAAAGCATTCCATCATTTTCATCAGCTCATCCCTGGAATACCGGCTACTATACATGGCATAGTCTACCAGCTTGTCTGTGGCTTTATTGGCAGCAGGAGCATGAATGGTCGCTGCACAAAGCTGTCCTGTATAAGCCGCATTTAATAAATACAGTGCTTCGTCCCCCTTCACCTCACCGATTATGAAGAAATCCACATCCATAGTCAGTCCTGCAATACTTATATTCTTCAAATCATAATTTACCTGACTTTCACCACTTCCCGGCAGGGAATGCATAAACATCATGTCCGGATGTCTTTTGGTTGTTAACTCATCCGCCTGCTGGGCAATCAGTATAGCCATATCATCCGGCAAAGTCTCCTTCAAAGCATTGAGCAATGTAGTTTTCCCTGAAGAATTACCACCACAAATCAAAGTCGATCCGGTACGGAAACGTTGTATCAGTATTTCAGCCAATTCTCTATCCAACATCTTACGCCGAATTAACTCCTGCATCTCCGGGAAATTCCTGGGAACCTTACGTATACACAAATAAGGCTCACCATAAGTATTTACCAAAGGCATGGATATGGTAAATCGCAGGATAAAGTCCTGATGACTGTCTGCATCCGTAAATCGTTGAATTGCATTCAAATTGGAAATATTCACCTGATTCTTAGTTGCCACATAGTCCACAAACTGTCGATACTCTTTTTCCGAATCAAAACGAATGGAGGTGGCCATACGCTTTCCCTTCCGCTTAATACGAATATTGTCATAACTAATGATGCGGATATCTGAAATATCATGATCATCAATCAGTGATGAAATTTTGGAATAGCCGAATATGTACTGCTCAAATAACCCTATCAATTCCGTTGCCTTTTCCTTAGAAATCTCATAAGTCGTTCTTGCATAATCTTCTGCTTCCTGCAAAAAAGCTTCTCTACTTAAAATACCCTTTTTCATCTGTATAAGGGATGGTTGCTTCTTAGTCGAATAATCATCCACCATCTTTTTTAAATATTCTGTCATTCACTATTACTCTTGAAAAATATCAAGAATTCCTTACACCACCCTTCTTCTCATTGTTCTTGGGAATACTTTGCTTATTTAAGCCAGATTTTAGGAATCCTAAAAATTTGTTGATAAAAAGATTCGTCTGATAACGAAAGATAAAATCGATTTACGCATACTATACAACCATCCCTATGGTTTGTCAATACCATAATCAAAAAAAGAACTCCAATTTTTTACTTGAAGTTCTTTTCCACTCTTTTATTCTATTTCTACTTTTGCAGAAGTTTTATACCTCTTCACCGGCTTTGATTCTGGCAGCCAAATCCTCAAGATACATCCATCGTTCCATTTTTTCCTCCAAATCAGCTTCGGCCACCTCCTTCTCCTTGATAAATTCATTCAACCTCACAAAATCACGGGCAAACTTAGGAATTTCTGCCTCCAGCTTCTCTATTTTCTCTTCTAATGCACTTATTTCTCCTTCGATACTTTCATAGTCCTTCTGCTCCTGGTAGGTAAATTTCAACTTTTTCTTACGTCCTGCGTTCCAGTTATTGCGGTCTGTTTTTTCTTCAGCAGCGTTTGAACCATCATTACTGTTACTGGCTCTGATATTTTTCCCATCTACTGTAATCACTCCTCCGGAAATATTCCCAGATGCCTCTCGTTCTCTTTTATGGTTTACATAATCCGTATAACCACCCTCGGACTGCATTAAGACACCATCCCCTTCAAAGGAAAATATTCTACGCATTGTTCTATCCAGGAAATACCTGTCATGGGATACCGCTATTACTATTCCCGGAAAGGTATCCAGATAGTTCTCCAGTATGCGCAAAGTAGCAATATCCATATCATTGGTAGGCTCATCCAAAATCAGCACATTAGGTGCCTCCATCAGCACCTTGCACAGATATAGCCTACGCTTCTCTCCACCGGAAAGCTTACCTACAAGACCATACTGATCCTCCCCGGAAAACAGGAACTTCTCCAGCAAACGGGTAGCTGTAATACGTCCTTCAGCGGTTTCAATATACTCCGCTGTATCCCGGATATAATCAATCACTCTCTGGGTAGGTTTCATCGTTTCCTCACCGATTTCCTGGGCATAATACCCCAGCTTCACGGTCTGCCCTATGGTAACCGTACCACTGTCAGGTGCCTCCAGGCCCATAATGATTTTCATCAGTGTAGACTTTCCGCAACCATTTTTACCAATAAAGCCCACTCTGTCATTCTTTAAAAACAGGTAAGTAAAGTCCTCAATCAGTTTTTTCTCCCCATAAGCTTTACTGATACTCTCCAACTCCACTGTAGTCCTGCCCAACCTGGAAGCCACGGAGGAAATCTCTACCACACCATCTTTTTCCGGTACCTTGGTATTTTTCAGTTCCTCATAGCGCTCCAGTCTGGCCTTTTGCTTGGTACTGCGGGCTCTGGCACCACGCTTTACCCATTCCAGCTCCACACGTAAAATGGCATCCCGCTTTCTCCGGGAAGCCTCCTCCATTTCCTCTCTCTGAGCCTTCAGCTCCAGAAAGCCGGAATAATTGGTACTATAGCTGTAAATATGTCCCTTATCAATTTCCACAATACGATTGGACACACTGTCCAGAAAATACCTGTCATGGGTAATCATCACAATGGCACTACGCTGCTTTTTCAAGGTTTCTTCCAGCCAGTCGGACATTTCGTTGTCTAAATGGTTGGTAGGCTCATCCAATACCAGCAAATCTGCCGGGCTCAAAAGCACAGCCACCAAAGCCAGTCTCTTCTTCTGCCCGCCGGACAGCTCCCCACATTTCTGCTCAAAATCATATACTCCC
>JAFXCD010000080.1 GCA_017521605.1 Lachnospiraceae bacterium
CGTTCAGAAGAAGCTGCTGACGGAAGAGGGGTATGTGGACCTGACAAGCGGCACGTACTACTACTACCTGAAGGACCATCAGGGCAACAACCGTGTGGTGGTGAACGGCAGCGGTGCGGTAACTGAGACCAACCACTACTATCCGTTCGGAGGCACCTTCGCATCGGGCACAGTGCAGCCGTACAAGTACAACGGTAAGGAGCTGGACACCAAGGCCGGCCTGAACTGGTACGACTACGGTGCACGACACTATGATGCAGCTTTGGGACGTTTCACCACACAGGACCCGCTGGCAGAGAAGTATTATTCAGACAGCCCATATACTTACTGCGGTAACAATCCGGTGAACAGAATTGACCCTACCGGTATGGACTGGTATCAAAATAATGATTCAAAATATTATGTTTGGTTTGAGGGCAGTGATAAACATAAGGGTTACACTTATATTGGTGGTCAAGGAAGTGTTTTAGGTGAATTTGAACCAATAATAGATGATTTACTTACAAATGTTTATGGTGTAGGAAGTATGTATCGAACCGGATTTTCCTTTGATATTGCTCCAAATGATAAAGGAGCTTTGATTGGTTCAAAAGAAAGAGGTTGGGATTTTTTTGATGAATTTGTTATGGGTACAGGTCCTGAAGTCTCTATAATGTTGTCCAATCATCCATATACGGAAGATATGAAAACTGCAAAAGATGTCTTGAAAGGACAGCAAGCTATTGCTGCGAATAATACAGATATATTAGGGCAAATAACAGGCCGTAAAGGTGAATGGGGATTATGGGATGTATTTACAACCGCTTCAATGGCTAAACAGTTTGTTGGCAGTTATCGTTATGATGCTTTTACAAGTAAAGATGGCAAATTCTTGAACAATGTTGTTAGTGACAGTAAAAGTAGGTCATCCTTATTCTATCACATATATCCGAGCAGTTGGAATAAGAAACGTAGTCAACAAAAAATTATGGGAAATACCTATCAATTCTATATTTGGCAAAGTAAAAAATAGGAAATATGAAAAAGATATTTATTGTTTTAGTTGTAATAATAGCATTTGTATCCTGTGATTCTTATGACAGGAAATTGACTGGTGTAAATTTTAGTGTAGGATGGGTTAATTTACCGGAGTTGACGAATATTTATTATGATTATCCTGAAGGAGGAAGTATTGGTATATTAATGCAACGTATAACCGATGTATATTGGAATGAAAAATACATATTAGCAAAACGGTGTGCTAATACAAATGATAGTGTTATTGGTTATTACATTGTAACCATTCTTCCTGAAGGGACTCGTCCAGTACCTTGGAAAAGTTCTGAACTTTTAACAAACGAAGAATATGAAAAAGCTAAGAACGAATTGGGTTTGAAAGAGGAAAACATGAAACATACAAATATTTTCGAGCGCAAATTTCTTTGGTGGTAATTCCACTCTATAATGCTATAACTAAACTTGACTTGCCCGCCATAGTTGCACTTTGCTTCCATGGCGGGTTTTCTATTCTCATACTTGTATGCCCAACGACAGCAGCCACAGCTATACGTTCGGCTACGACGGCGTGGGACGCCTGCTCACCGCCAACCACGGTGCTGGTACCTATACGGAACTGGTGAACGGCTATGACAAGAACGGGAACATCAAGTTCCTGAAGCAGACCTGTGGCAGCAGCACGCTGGCGGACTACCTGACGTACACCTACAGCGGCAACCGCATCACGAAGGTGAAGGATACTGCAGGTAACTCGGGCTTGTTCAAGGATGGCAGTACGGCCACTACGGAGTACACTTACGACAATAATGGCAACCTGAAGTCAGATTTGAACA
>JAFXCD010000081.1 GCA_017521605.1 Lachnospiraceae bacterium
AAGAGTGATTGACAAGCTGAAAAGTGCTGTGACGAGTGCAGGGAATAAGTTCAAATCCTCCAAGCTGTATCCAAACAACATCGGCGCTGTAGATACCAGAATCTTCAATCCAAGCAAGTGGGATGATATGGTGCTGGATGGGGGAGTGTTGAAGACGGGTGGAAGTACCAATGTTTCTAAAAAAGCAAGATTACTACAAGAAGGTGGAAATGGTACGATTGTGGAAGTGAAAAGTTTTTCTGAAGCAGATAATCTTTTGAAAGAGGCATTCCCAGATTATCAAAAGGTAAAGGGAATTGGTGCTCAAGACGCGAATGGAATTAGAAAAAAGAATAAACTAGATAGATTTAAGCAAGGTGGAGCATATCATAAAGATTATGCTGTAAATAAGAAAACTGGAAGAATATATGGTCATGCGGAAGGTAATCCGCATGGACAATATCCACATATTAATATAAAGCGTACAGATGGCAAGAATGTAATGATAAATATTATTCGAGGTAATAAACAATGATTGATAAAATTGAGAAAGGTGTACAATTAGGAGTAGAAAAAAGAATTGAGAAAGGACAAAAGGTATACTGGTATTCATATGCAATACAAAAAAAAGAAAATGTATATTATGTATATGAATGCGAAATCGCTGAAGATAATATGGCACAAGAATTATATGAATTTGAGAATGTATATAGGTATTTGTCATTGGAGGAAGTTCAAAATAAGTTTCCAAATAAATACGAGATTTCCTTCAAAGATATTCATGCGTTGAAAGGTAATAAAATATTTAATGTTGATTTTTATGTTTAGTTTTGTTTAAGTGCATGGAGTGATCACTAGAGGTTGATTTATGCAGATGTTAAGTGTATATAATAATATATTTATGGAGTTTAGAGACTGTTGTATTATTATATACTAATAGATAGATTATAAGTTACAGTACGACGCCGACGGCAACATGACCTACGGTCCTGTGGACGGTGTTATGAGTGAGCTGGTTTACGACTGTCGTAACCGTCTGGTCAGTGCGGGTGGAATCACCTACACCTACGATGCAGAGAATATCCGTATCAAGTCAGAAAACGCAGACTATGTGGAAGAGTATGTAACGGATACGGTATCCGCATCCTTAAGCCGTGTACTGACCATGACCGTGTATGAGAAGAAGGCAGGAGTCACCGAAACCAACGGTACCACCACCACCTATCTCTACGGTCAGGGATTGATTAGTGAAGAAACAGAAGGAACCTACCTCTACCATCACTACAACAATCTGGGAAGCACCATGAAGCTGACGGATAATGAGGGACAAGTAGTAGAAACCTACACCTATGGTGTTTACGGAGAATTACTTAGTGGTGATGAAACCCTCACCCGCTTCCTCTACAACGGCCGCTGTGGTGTGAGCACGGAAGCAAACGGCCTGTACTACATGCGCCATCGTTACTACAACCCTACCATCAAACGCTTTATTAACCAGGACATCCTGACCGGAAGCCTTGACAACAGCCAGAGCCTGAACCGTTACAGCTACGTACAGGGTAACCCAGTAAGCTATACGGACCCCTTCGGTTTATCGCCGGTGAATGGATTGTTTACCAACAGCAATTTTACCCATAGCATCTTAAGTCTGGCAAGCTGTATCCCAGGCTTTGTGGGAACAGCAGCCAGTGTACTGGACGGACTGGTGTATGCAGTGGTGGACAAGGATTACAGTATGACAGCTCTTTGCTTTATGGATGCGCTATCCTTTGGACTGGGTAAGGCAGGTACCAATCTTTTAAAGGCCAATAAGCTGAGCAACACAGCTCAGGTGCTGATAACCTCTTCCCACCTGATGTCCAATGCAGCAAGCTTCGGCATGTGTGCAAATGCCACCATGACAACGGGATTTGCCATGTATGATAAATACTATATTCAGGGTCAATCCATAGACAGTAATACCAAGTGGGAGGTACTGTCATTGGGAATGTCAGTTTTGGGCGGTGTTATCTCAGGCAAAGGAATATCCAAGAGCACTAAGAAGATGAGCAGCATGCTACAGCAGGATGGCTTCACTAATGCTTTGAAGGGTGAAGTACTGGAGATGGCGAGCGGAATCAAGAGGTCTGTATCTGCGATTATGGCTGATAATCGAGGGTTCGTTGACTTAGACGAACTG
>JAFXCD010000014.1 GCA_017521605.1 Lachnospiraceae bacterium
AAATTCTGGAAGGTAAGCATGATGATATACCTGAAGGTTACTTCTTAAATGCAGGAAGCATCGATGATGTTTTGGCAAAGGTTAAATAAAGGAGTAGATTCCTATGGCAGAAAGTAGCTTTGAATTAAAGATTATAACACCCGACAGAGTGTTCTTTGAAGGTGTGGTTGACATGCTGGAAATGAATACTACAGAGGGAGAAATCGGTATATTGCCGGGACATATTCCCATGACAGTTATTATCAAGCCGGGCGTTGCCAAGATTTATGAGGTAAACGGTGAGACTAAAGAGGCTGCCATTCATGCCGGTTTCTTAGAGATTCTGCCGGATAAGGTGACAGTTCTGGCAGAAATTGCCGAGTGGCCGGGAGAAATCGATATATCGAGAGCAGAAGCTGCACGTGCTCGTGCAGAGGCCCGTCTACAGGAGAAGGATCCTGATATGGACATGGCAAGAGCAGAAATCGCTCTGCTTCGTGCTTTGACCCGTATCAATGTGATTCGCTAATTAATAAAGTGTATAGAAGAGGTGGTTCAGACAACAGAACCGCCTCTTTTGCATATGATAAAGAAAAAGATAAAGGATTGAGAGTATGGACTTTCGGCATCGTATTCTGCCATTTTATATGACTTATCCGGAAGTTACAGGTCGTTTTAATGAACGAGACCGTGACGCTATGAAGGATTTAGAATACCTACAGCAATTGTATCCTTTGGAGGTTAGATATTTCCAAAAGAGAGTAGGTGAAATTTTAGACAGGATGGATTATGAGGGGAGCATCATTTATGATGAATATCCTGACAGATATGGTCTTGAAAGACTTTTGGAGAGTATCTGGACTATTATTAAGAAGGAAGAACAGGACGGGGAATCGGACATTTCTGATAGTGCGGAAACCTGGGAATGGATTAAGGCGCTACTTTTTGTGTTGCTGAATAACGAAATCTACAAACGCAGGAATGGTAATAGGAGACAATTTCCCAGATTATATTAATAGAGTTTATAGTAAAAAAGATGCAAATCATCAGGAGATTTGCATCTTTTTTAAATATATGAATTATTTAATACCATAATATTCAGCCATAAACAGAATTTTTCTGGCCCAATTATGATGGGTTTTATATTCATTCATTCTTTCGCGGGAGGAACTGCCGGAAACAAGCTTGTTGCTTTCTTCACTCCAGTTTAAAATTGCCTTGGCGTCTTCATAGTCGTTGCGTGATACTTTATAGGCTTCGTTAATAATGGCAATCTGGTTGGGGTGAATGGCTGTTTTGCCCAGGAAGCCACAGAGCTGGTCTTCTTTTAGTTCGTTAGCCAGGCCGGTATCCCAACCGTCACCGCTATAGTATTCCCAAACAGGACCGGAAACAACATAATCCATACCAAATACAGTAATAATATCCGAAAAAATATTATCAATAGGTTTGATGGAATGTATGGATTCATCCTTTTGTCTACGGAAACCAAATGTATGACATAAATCATTGCCACCTACGCGGATATTCAAAACATATGGTGCAATAGTATCCAGTTTTTCTTTTAAAGCATATAATATATGTGCCCTATGCTGCAGATGAATAATAGTCGGACTTTCGAAAATGGGCATCATATAAACAGGATTATTGGAAATGTTGTTTAGTTTTTCAATTGCTCCTATGTATGCATCCGCATTATCCAGTGCAAATTTTGGAATAATAAATCCTGTAATAAGAGTACTTGCAGCTTCCAACTGATCAAATAGAAGTGGAATTTGCTCCGGATTTCTGACACGGATAAAAATTTTAGGTATATAAAAATTTTGTGAAAGAGAAGCCTCGTGGATGCATTGCAAGGCGGTAATCAGCTTGCATTCAGCTTCCTGTACGCAATCGTCTTTGATAGTATCCTCCAGACACAATGCCAGAGAGTATTTGTTGCCAAAACGTTCCTGTATTATGGACTTGGCAATGGATTCGTTATTGGCAGGGCAATATAATAACGCACCTACAGTGTAATAAATGGATAAATCTTTCATAAAATAGTCCTCATATGAAAATAAATATAAACAATCTTTATCAATATAGCATATTATGCATAAAAATGGTAGATAAAAAAATAAAAAAGTGATAAAATAATATAAATATATCATTAAATTTGGGGGATGAAAATATTTCAATATAAAAGGTGACAAAATGGAGAGCATTATAAACATACAATACAATAAAACAAAAATAACAGACATTGCTTCCTTTATTGGATTTAAAGGATTCACACAAGGTGAAACTAAGGAAGTATGCTTTGTCAGAGGTATAGGTGTTCATGGAGACTATATTTCTGAGATTGAAAGAATGGATAGTACACTCATGACGGAAATGAATCAGGGGAAGGGACTATATAGCCGCATAGAGGCTTTGCCGGTAATGAAAAGTGCAGAAGATATCAGCTTTTATTCTAACGCATATGACGATTGGGTGAAAACAGGAAAGAAAGAAATGAGAATTCACTCAACACGTGAAGAGGAAGGAAGAGCTGCAAGACTTTCAAAAGTTTGTCAGAGTATGGAGGACATATTTTTACAGGATAAAAAACAGGCAACGGACACTATGCTGAAAAATTTTCTGGTAAAGCTACTCTTTTGGTATGAAAGTGTTTTCAACCAAAATTGTTTTTTTTGGGATGACACAAAAATAATGAAGTTAGTGGCATTTAATATTGAAAAGAGACAAGAGTATTTATTTTTTTACATGGTAAGCTTGTTGGGGATTAATGTTCTTTTGCTTCAGAGTAAAGTAGATATTGGAGCAGAGGAAGAAAAGCTTGACTATTCTCAAAGATTTGTACTGGGTGAATTTAAAGAGATAAAGGTTCCGGTGTATCAATGGAAAGAATGTGTTGTGACGAGACAGGTAACACCACAAATTGCATCAAATCAAAATGATCTGAATAGTAATGGAAGGATTACAGTGAAGATTCCGGAAAGAAATCGCCCCAGCAGGCATCCGGCTTCTGATGTACAAAGGCAACAGAGTAATACACAGGAACAGAATGTTTCTGGTGGAAACAATTCTCAGCAGGGCAATCCCAGATTGGTTATTCCACCCAGACCGGGTGCATCCGATACAAAAGCAGTAAAGTCAGGCAGACAGGTAAGTATAACCACACCTACACGTCCCGCGGTTACCAATAGTGGCGATCAAAGAGAGGAAAAAAGCTTTGAAGAGTTGGCTTTACTGGCTTCATCAATAGTGTTAATTACAGTATTTGACGCAAAAGGAGAAAGATTGGGTAGTGGTTCAGGTATAATGATAGGTAAAGATGGATATATCCTCACTAACAATCATGTAGCCGCAGGAGGGAGAAGCTTTTCCGTACGGATAGAGGATGATGAGAAGGAGTATCTGACAGACGAGATTATAAAGTATCATTCGCTACTGGATCTGGCAATCATTCGAATTCAAAGACGATTAAATCCTATTCCTGTTTATAGAGGGAATAAGCCATTGGTAAGAGGACAGAAGGTGGTGGCTATTGGTAGTCCGCTGGGGTTGTTTAATTCGGTATCCAATGGAATTATTTCCGGCTTCCGTAAAATAGATGATGTGGATATGATTCAGTTTACAGCACCAATTTCAAGAGGAAGCTCCGGAGGAGCGGTTCTTAATATGCAGGGTGAGGTTGTGGGAATCAGTACTGCCGGGATCGATGAAGGACAAAATATTAATCTTGCCATGGGATATGAATGTATCAACATGTTTATACGAGGTTTTATACAAAATTAATTGAATAGTAGAAATAAAGATGATATAATAGTAGAAACTGCTTGAATACAGTAATTGATTAAAGCGGTTTTGGATATGATTATAATTATTTACATAAAAAGATTAATTGAAGTTAAGTTGACAGAGTGATAAGAAAGTAGTCCGGTATTTATGTTTGAACATGTAAAAATTCAGAATTTGGATGATTATTTCAAGGAACTAAGTAGCAGAAGTAATCAGGGAGTTTATTTTTATCGTATTAATGCATATACTGACCAGGTTAGGGATTTTGTGGTGAAATATTATGAGGCGGCCAGAACTACCGGAGTAGTTATTGAAGGAAGGATTCCTAACCCGGATGAAAAGAATTTGGCATATTATAATGAGATCATGGGAAATTCCTTTCAGGTGAGTAAACAATTTCTTGATGTAAGTTTGAGAAAATGGTTACCCAGGATGAGTGATTATCAGAGAAATACAGTAGCCGGTTCAATATATGACACGCTTGTATCCTTGCAAAATAGCGGAAAGAATGAAAATATGCTGAAAAATGCATATATAAAGTTCATGTGCTGGCTGTATTATAAATTTGAAAGAGTAGTCAATCAATTGGGTAATGAGAAGATTCCTAAGATTCTATATGAAGGTAGTATCAGTAATTATGAATTGATGTTGATAGAAATATTGGCAAATGCAGGTTGTGATGTGGTTCTCCTGCAATATGGCGGAGATGCGAATTATTTAAAGCTTGATTCTCAATCCAGAGTATCAGATAATTTGACATTACCCAATATGAAGCCATTTCCTTCAGAGTTTAACTTGAAATGGGTTAGAGATGAAATTAAGAATAAATTAAATAGAGAGAGACTTTATGGCAAGAAACCTGAGGTGATGAACTGTACAAATGCTTGGATTCAAGGAAAAGGATTGGCAGATTTGAAAGTACCGATTCAGAACCGGGGAAATGATCCTAAATTGTTCTATAATTGCTTTTTGCGTATAACCGGTGTGGAAGACAAACTGACTTATATGAATGATCTGTATCAGTTGCAATTAGAACTTAAAAACAGTGGAAGAAAACTTGTCATTGTGGATAAAGAGATAATGAATCCTGATGCTAATGAGATCAATAGCATTCAAAGAAAGAATTATTCCCGTCAGGAAGATATGATAATGGATTTATCCACAAATATCCGTTATACGTCTAATGCTGAATTGCAAAGAGTCATGATAAAGGCCTTTGTGGATGCTATATTGGAGGAGGGTAAGCAACCCGGTATCTCCTTAAATAAATTAACAAATAAAGCAGTTATACTGCTTTGTTGGCTGAAACGATATCAGGATAAATTGTTCCATAATTGGAAGATGCCTGAAATAGGTGTTTTCATATATATGGGTGGATGTAAAAATGAAAATGAGGCGATGTTTTTAAGATATTTATCCAGGTTGCCTCTGGATGTGGCAATATTTGTGCCTAATCTTAATACCGCCTGTTGTTTGCAGGATAATTTGTTGTTTGAATTGAAGTATTCGAATAGCTTGATGATTCAGGAATTTCCGCAGGAAAGCACTGATATACATGTGGGGACGGCTGCATATCATGCAGAAAGAGAACTGGATACTATCATGTATAATGATTCCGGTATGTATCGGAATCAGCAATATAGTAAAGCAACAACTGTTATTTTACAGACTATGTGTGAAGAAATCAGTATTTTATGGCCACAGGAAGTGAAGTACAGGCATAATTTCAGTACAGTAAATGATATGGTTACCATACCTGTTATTTTTGCCAAGGTATCCGGTGTCAAGGATGGTGATGTAACAAAGTATTGGCAGGGGATTAAGGCATTGCTTACACAGGATACATTTTTGATTCAGCAGGTTCCTTTCTTACGAACTACCGATGAAAATCCTTTTAAGCAATATGCTACAGAGTTTTTTAAAAACGGAAAGCTCCAGAAAGCAAAGATAAAAGCACATCCTTCATATCAATATGGTGTATTGAGGGAAGAAATACAAGAACATATTTTAGACAAATTACAGCTTCTGATAGATCAGAAGATTATAAAAGGAACTTTTGAAAATGGTACGGAGTACACAATTATAGCAACTATATTGAATTTGCAAAAAGAGTTAATACGCATGATTCAAAAGTTTGATTTTACCAAAATGAATCCTAAGATTGTGTATATAAATACCACAGAAACTCCAATTTCCCTGGAGGATTCCATTTTGATAGCTTTTTTAAGCTTGGTGGGATTTGATATTGTATTCTTTGTTCCTACGGGATATCAAAGTATAGAGAAACACTTTAACAAAAAGCTGATGGAGGAGCATCAGGCCGGAGATTATGTATATGATCTGCAAGTGCCAAACTTTAATACTATCTCCGCAGCGACAAAAGGCCGTCAATCCTGGCGGGAAAAAATTTTCAAGAGAGGGAGTTAACTATGGGACTTGATTTTAGTAAAACCAATACCCAACAGCAACAGGCTACACAGGTGGAAGAACCCAAGAAAGAAGTTGACGTAGTAGAAACCTATGATATTGTTGCGGACAGACAGCAGTTAAACCAGGTGTTAGTAAATTCACCGGAAGTTGATGCTATCGTAAGCACTATTGAAATCGATAATATGGAATCTATCGTAACCTTTGGTGCAACAGCTGCGGAAGAAATTTCCAAAGCGTCAGATGTTATCTTGAATAATGTTAATATGTCACAGCTGGATAGTTCCAGCGAGATGCTTACTACATTGGCAAAGATAATGAACAAATTCGATATTGAAGAAATCCAGGATAATCCAAGCTTTTTAGGCAAGCTTTTTGGTGGTATGAAGAAGCAATTGGATAAAATACTTGCCAAGTATCATACCATGGGGGAAGAAGTGGACAAGATTTATGTTCAGTTGAAGCAGTATGAAGCGGAGATTAAACAGTCCAACCGTAAACTGGATGAGATGTTTGATGTTAATGTGAGATATTACCATGAACTGGTTAAGTATATTCTGGCCGGTGAACAGGGTTGTCGTGAAATTGAGGCATATATTGCTCAGAGACAGGCTGATATGGATGCTACCGGAGATAATGCCATTATGTTTGAAATTCAGTCACTTCAGCAGGCACTGATGATGCTGGAGCAGAGGACACAGGATTTGAGAACGGCAGAAAATGTTGCAATGCAGTCCATTCCTATGATTAAGACCATGGAATTCTCAAATATGAATCTGGTTAGAAAGATTAATTCAGCATTCATTATTACGTTACCTGTATTTAAACAGGCACTGGCTCAGGCAATTATGTTGAAGCGTCAGCGTATCCAGGCAGAAGCAATTTCTGCATTGGATGAAAAGACCAATGAAATGTTGATTAAGAATGCCAGAAATGCTGCTGAGCAGTCTAAGATGACTGCAAGACTGGCTTCAGGAAGTTCAATTAAGATTGAGACTTTGGAGACAACATGGAGAACCATTGTGGATGGTATTGATGAGACGAAGCAGATTCAGGAAGATGCTCGTAAGCAAAGATTGGACGATCAAGCCAGACTGGCAAGTATTAAAGCTGAGTTTGACAAGATGTATAATATGCCCAAAACTAATTAACAAAGGAGGAACAAGTTATGCCAATTAATTTGTCAAAAGGACAGAAAGTAGATTTAACAAAAGGAAATCCCGGATTAAAGAGTATCATGGTGGGTCTTGGATGGGATGTAAATGCATTCGATTCAGGTGCAGATTTTGACTTGGATGCTGCATGCTTTATGCTTGGTGCCAGTGGAAAGTGTCCTACAGAAAAGGAATTTGTTTTCTATGGTAACCTGGAGCATACCAGTGCTTCTGTAAAGCATATGGGTGATAATCTGACCGGTGACGGCGATGGAGATGATGAGCAGATTTTTGTTGATTTAACCAAGATTCCTGCAGATATCGAGAAAATTGCATTTACTGTTACCATTTATGATGCAGAAACCAGACGTCAGAATTTCGGACAGGTATCCAATGCATTTATCAGAATTGTAGATGATGCAACAGGTACAGAACTGATTCGTTATGATTTGGGAGAGGATTTCTCAATTGAAACAGCTGTTGTAGTCGGAGAATTATATAGACACAGCGGAGAATGGAAGTTTAATGCAATTGGTAGTGGTTTCCAGGGTGGTCTGGCAGCATTGTGTGGTCACTATGGTATTGATGTAGCGTAAAGGGGGAAAAAAGAATGCCGGTTAGTTTACAAAAAGGACAGAAAGTTAGTTTAACAAAGGGAAATCCCGGACTTAAGAACGTAGTGGTTGGTCTTGGATGGGATGTAAATGCATTTGATACAGGCGGAAGCTTTGACTTGGATACCGCAGCATTTTTGCTGGCAGATTCAGGTAAGGTTGCAAGCTCTGATGATTTCGTATTTTTCGGTAATTTGAAGCATGTTTCCGGTAGTGTACAACATATGGGTGATAACACAACCGGTGAAGGTGATGGAGACGACGAACAGATTAAGATTGATTTGTCTTTAGTACCTGCCAGTGTTACAAAGATTGCTTTTTCTGTTACCATTTATGAGGCAGAAGCAAGACATCAGAACTTTGGACAGGTAACCAATGCATATATTAGAATTTATAATGAAGCAAATGGCGAAGAGCTGTTAAGATATGATTTGGGAGAAGATTTCTCAATTGAAACAGCTGCTGTATTTGGTGAATTATATAAGAATGGCGATGAGTGGAAA
This sequence comes from Lachnospiraceae bacterium, assembly GCA_017521605.1. Classification (GTDB taxonomy): domain Bacteria; phylum Bacillota; class Clostridia; order Lachnospirales; family Lachnospiraceae; genus Acetatifactor. The sequence continues at coordinate 8,464 of JAFXCD010000014.1, forward strand.
TTCAATGCTATCGGAAGCGGCTATCAGGGTGGCTTAGCAGCACTTTGCGATAATTTTGGTGTAGAAGTTGGTTAAGGAGGAGATTAAGATGTCTATTAGTTTACAAAAAGGACAGAAGGTTAGCTTATCAAAGGATAATGCAGGACTTGGAAAGGTTATTATTGGTTTGGGATGGGATGAAGTGCAGCAACCGAAGAAAGGCTTTTTCGCTCCTAAGCCGGCACCTATTGATTGTGATGCATCTGCTATTTTATTACAGAACGGACATGTGGTTGATAAAGCAGATATTGTTTATTTCGGAAATTTGAGACATAATTCCGGTACTGTACAGCATATGGGAGATAACCTGACCGGTGCAGGCGATGGAGATGATGAGCAGATTGTTGTAGATTTATCACGTATTCCTCAGCAGTATGATAAGATTGTAGTTGTAGTTAATATTTATCAGGCAGTACAGAGACAGCAGCATTTCGGATTAATTCAGAACGCATTTATCAGATTGGTAGATGGCAGAAATAATAGTGAGATGTGCAAGTATAATTTAACAGATAATTATTCCGGTATGACAGCTATGATTTTTGGTGAAGTTTACAGACATAATGGAGAGTGGAAATTCACAGCTATTGGACAAGGAACCAATGATCCTGGTTTAGGTGAACTTGTAAACAGATTCAGATAAGAATAACAGTTTAAGCGAAGGAGAAACTAAATTAGGGTTTCTCCTTCTGTGCTGTGAAATTTTAGGTCTATATAGTGATTTATATTAGGGTAATACCTTGGTGTAAGAATGATAAAAGTTAAGAGGAGATGAAATATGAAATTTAATGGTTTGACCGACAAAGAGGTGGAAGAGTCGAGAGCCAAATATGGTTCCAATGAGATACCCGATTCGGAACCCACTACTTTCTGGGAGGAATTCAAAGAAACCTTTGGAGATCCCATGATTAAGATTTTGTTGGCTATTGCAGCAATAATGATTGTAATGTTTTTCCTGGGCTATGCAGAGATTTATGAACCCCTGGGAACTATTGTAGCTATTTTAGTGGTAGCATTTGTTTCAGCAAAAACAGGTGTTGCCAGTGATACAAAGTATAGAGAATTAAAAGATAGTACCAAGAAAGACCAGTGTAAGGTACATAGAAATGGTCTGGTTACTGTTATTGATGTAGATGATGTAGTAGTTGGAGATAAAATATTACTTCAGTCCGGAGATAAGATTCCGGCAGATGGTATTTTGGTATCCGGTTCCTTGAGAGTAGATAACTCTGCTCTGAATGGAGAAGCTGAGGAATGTAAAAAGTTTGAAACAACTCCGGATTTCCAACTGCCGGATGATATTACTGGGGATACTTTCGTGGACAAACATTCTTTGTTCAGAGGCGCAGTTGTGTTTGATGGCGAAGGGGTTTTGGATGTTCGTAAAGTCGGATTAAAGACTATGATGGGTAAGATGGCAGAGGAAATGCAGGAGGACGAGCCTGATTCACCTCTGAAGGTTAAGCTTGGAAAGCTTGCAGGACAGATTTCTACCTTTGGTTATATTGGAGCGATTGTGATTGCTGTATTGTATATGGCTTATTTCATAGTTTCAGCAGGCGGCTTTTCTGAGTATTTTGCTATAGGTGGTGCTGAGATTTTTAAGGATGTTATTGAAGCAGTAACATTGGCAATTGTTATTATAGTTTGTGCAGTTCCGGAAGGCCTTCCTTTGATGATATCACTGGTATTGATGCAGAATACCTCCAAGATGCTTGATCATAACGTATTGGTTAGAAAAGCGGAAGGTATCGAAACAGCAGGTTCCTTAAACATTTTATTCAGTGATAAGACAGGTACTATTACTAAGGGTATGCTGGAAGTAGTTGATTTCTTTACTGCTGATGGTAATTCAATTGATATACCGGATTTGAGTAAGCATAGTAAGGTAAAGGGATATATTGATTTGGCAATTGGTAAGAATACACAGTCTATGTTCGATGCTTCTCATAAGGTAATTGGTGGTAATGCAACTGACCAGGCTTTGATGAAATTTATTGGTGAAGCAACTTTCACTACTTTGCAGACGAACAAAGAGTATGTAGTAACAGCAAGTCAGGGATTCAACTCTACAAATAAGTTTAGCCAGGCAAGAATTGACAATTTAGGTAAGACCTTTTATAAAGGTGCACCGGAAAGACTGTTAGCAAATGCTACCCGGTATTTAAATGCTGATGGTGATGTAAAGAGCATTGATAAGGCAGTATTAGACAGAAAGATTGACGAACTTGCTTCCAAGGCTATGCGTGTATTAGCATTTGGTTATTCTGAAAAGGAGATGGTAGAAGATACCATCAATGATGATGTAGTAATTATTGGTTTGGTAGGTATTAGAGACGATGTGCGTGCAGAAGCAAAGGAAGCTATTGAAGAGGTGCAGAAAGCAGGTATTCAAGTAGTTATGATTACCGGTGACCGTCTTGAAACAGCAATAGCTATTGCGAAGGATGCCGGATTATTGAAGAGCAATTCAGATAAGGCTTTGTCATCTGCACAGTTGAATGAAATGAGCGATGAAGAGGTTAAGAAGATTATTCCTAATATCAGAGTGATTGCAAGAGCATTGCCTACTGATAAGTCCAGAATGGTACGTTTGTGTCAGGAAATGAACCTGGTAGTTGGTATGACAGGTGATGGTGTAAACGACTCTCCTGCTTTGAAGCGTGCGGATGTTGGTTTTGCTATGGGTAGTGGTACGGAGGCTGCCAAGGAAGCAGGTAAGATTGTTATCCTGGATGATAACTTTAAGTCCATTAAGGATGCTATCTGGTATGGTAGAACCATTTACCATAACATTTTGAAGTTCTGTAAGTTCCAGCTGGTAATTAATGTGGCTGCGGTAGTAGTAAGTGCTATTGCACCTTTCTTCGGTGTAGAAGAGCCTTTAAAGGTTACCCATTTATTGTTTGTTAACTTAGTAATGGATAGTTTGGGTGCTATCATGCTTGGTAATGAGCCGGCACAGAAGAAGTACATGACAGAAGCACCTCGTAGAAGAGATGAGAGTATTGTAAGCAAGAAGATGATGGCTCAGATTATTACCATGGGTGCATGGTTAACTGCAATCAGCTTCCTTTACTTAAAGCATCCATTCTTTATTGGTCTGTTTGAAACAGAGGAACAGCATTTAACCGGTTATTTTGTTCTCTTTATTGTGAGTGCTTTGTTTAACGGTTTCAACGTAAGGGATGATCGCTTCGGTATCTTCAAGGGATTAAACGAAAATACTGGATTCTTGAAGGTATTTTTTGCAATCATTGCTATTCAGGCTTTGATTGTGAATGCGGCTTTGATTCCTGTTGTAGTATTTACATGGATTGGTAACATGTTCAGCTGTGTACCTTTTGGTGTAATTGGCTGGGTTGCAGTAGTGCTTTTGGCAGTAACCATGATTCCGGTAGATTTACTGAGAAAGGTTGTTGTAAATAGTAAGAATAATGGTAGTGTTTAATGTAGATATGGATAATACACTTATCTATTCCTATAAGCATGATATCGGAGAAGATAAGTACTGTGCAGAGATTTACCAGGAACGCGAAATTTCTTTTATGACACATAAGACCGGCAGGCTTCTAAAGGAGCTTGCCGGCAAAATATTGATTGTTCCGACAACAACCAGAACTCGTGAGCAATATGAACGAATCAATTTGGGAATAGGTAAAATACCATATGCGTTGGTTTGTAATGGTGGAGTACTTATCCGAGACGGAATAGAGGATGAAGATTGGTATGCCACATCACGTCAGATGATTGAAGATTGTAAAGAGGAGCTGGAGCTGGGAAGAAAACTATTGGAGGAAGATGAAGACAGGTGTTTTGAAGTCAGGTTTATTAAGGAATTGTTCCTTTTTAGTAAGAGTGACCAGCCGGAGCGGACAATTAAAAGATTGTCAGAAAAATTGAACCTTGCATTGGTAAATGTTTTCAGTAATGGAACGAAAGTATATGTGGTACCGGTGAAGCTAAACAAGGGTACAGCATTACAGAGGTTTAAAGAATGGATTCAAGCGGATACGACTATCGCAGCAGGGGATAGTGAGTTTGATGTTCCTATGCTGGCATGTGCAGATATTGGATTAGCACCACAGACTTTAGAAATGAATAAGAAGATAAGTGGTGAATTAATAAAGATTCCGGAAAAAGTTTTATTTTCGGAAGGGATTGTGGAGTATTTATATAAAAGAGTTTAATAAAAGCGCCCCGGAGGGCGCTTTTATTGAGTATAAAAATATTAGTCAATACCAATATGAATACCTGAACCATGTCGGGAATAAGATGTATTCGAACTGTTGGCAGTAGGGACACCGGCACGCTCTGTGGGTTGAATAATAACGGTAACAGGTTGGTGACTGCTCCATTCAAAGGAATAGGATTCTCCGGAGGATTGTCCAATGAAGGTTTTCCAAGAGACATCTGCTTTTACCTGAGGATCACAATAGTCATGTTCAGACATCCAGCAAACAACCGCATCAGGGTCAACAGAAATAGTGCTACCATTTTTTGTATTACTAAGAACAATGGGATTACCATCGCAAAGAACTGCTACATAAGCATTGTGGCCTATCCCTGTTAAGGTTGAAGTAGCAAGACCTCTCTGTGACAAAATACCAACACCGATAAAACGAACATCATATTTACAATCCTGTGTAAAGGCCAGGATGTTTTCGGACTCCACGGAAATAACTTCACCCATACCTAATTTATAGATAACTACATGTCTGCCATAGCTTGCAAAATATGTAACAGAGTCACCATTATACATTACTTTCATCAAGGGGATGTTTTCGCCGGTTACACGACGAACTATTGAGCCTAATATGGCTTGCCCCACATTTTGCTGTGGTCCAAATAATACCTTATCAAAGGTATAGTTTTTACCACCCATATTTTCACCTGCAACAAAAGCGCCGGCTTTGGTAAAAAGTACATCACTGCCACTGCAGGTTACTTTTAATGTTAATTCATTTACTGTTTCAAAAGTCAACATAATTATTCCTCCTTATACTAATCCAGTACTTGTACACCATATAATTCGCATAAACCATTCAGGTCTTTTGCAACACCATTTCCAACAGCATTAAACTTCCATGCTCCATTGTGTTGATAAACTTCACCAATCATCATAGAGATAACATTGTTGTAATAATCGGTCATTTGAAAGCTTACCAGTTCAGTGTTGGTTTGTGGATTTAGGATACGTACATAGGCATCCTTCATCATAGCAAAATGTAAACGTTTTTCCATAGCCTCGTTGATGGTTAGAACGAATACAATCTTTTTGACAGCAGGATTTAGTGTTTGCAGATTAATATCAATTATTTCTCTGTCTATGCCATTATCCATACGAAAAACAGTACTGTTGTCGGGACTGTTAGTCTGTCCATAGAAAACAAACCATTCATCTCCTAATACCTTACCATCCTGTCCCAGCAAAAACGCTGAAACATCCACATCGCATTCAGCATTGGTAGAATTCCAACCGAAGCATGCTTTCAGATTGGTGAGAGGAGCACCATCCATAGTCACTTTTTGACCTTTCTGCACAGGTTTTATTAATTGTGGAATAGGTTTCTGCACAGGCATGGTAGTCGCTGATGATGTAACCGGTGCCGGGTGCGGAGTAACAGGAACTGTGGAGACAGGAGTAGAAATATTCTGTCTGGGGGCAGTAGAATTCTGGGGTTGGCTTTGTACAGAATTCGATGTTTTCCAAGTGTTGATAGATTCCACATTCTGGGCTGAAACAGAACCATGTGTGACTGCATCGTTGATGGAGGAAACATTGGTACGGTCAAAGGGGGCCTTTGACTTCATTGGTATATTAATCATCTTACCCTCCCTAAATATAGATATAATCAGAAAGCGCATTAAAAATTCTGATTATATCTATTATACTATAAAATACAAATAAAGGAAATAAAGAAAATAGGAATTTTAAATAATTGACAGTAATCTAAACAAAGTCTATACTTGAATGGTGTGAACCATTAACAGAATGCTTGTATAAGGCATTTGCATTACATATTTAATTAAGGAGATAAAGGGGATGTATTCAGAGGCAGATTTGGTGGGGATTGCTAAGAGAGAGAATAATAATAAAAGAAATTATCTGGTGGTGAATAAATTACAGGGAAAACATGTACCGGTTGGTCCCGCAGAAGCTATGGGAATGTTTAAGGAATTAGCCGGTACTATAAAAGGAGTTTATGAAAAAGAAAGACTCTTACTGGTGGGATTCGCAGAAACAGCTACTGCAATAGGTGCAGCGGTGGCAATTGAGCTGGGAACAAAATATATACAAACAACAAGGGAAATTATACCCGGAGTGGAGTATATATTTTTTTCTGAGGAGCATAGTCATGCTACAGAACAGAAACTGGTAAAGGATGATATAGATAGTTGTATAGGACAGATTGACCGTATTGTTTTTATTGAGGATGAAGTGACTACAGGAAAGACGATTTTAAATATCATCACATTGTTAGAAAAACAATATTCGTATCCATTAAAGTTTGCGGTAGCTTCTATATTAAATGGTATGGATGAGGTGGCACTACAAACATATGCCAAGAAGGAGATTTCACTGCATTATCTGGTGAAAACCAATCATGATGCTTATACTGCAGTAGCAGATGGTTATGCAGGCGACGGTTTATATGTAAGCTGTGATATGGGTGAAGACGTGGATAGAGTCTCTTTTGTCTCTAAAATAGAAATAGAAGGGATGAAGAATGCACGCAGATTGGTAGATGCTTTGGAATATCAGAAGGCGTGTGAAGGGCTTAGTAACAAAATATTGGATGAGTTGGAGCAAGATATAAAAGGAAAAGTATTGGTGCTTGGAACAGAAGAATTTATGTATCCGGCTCTTTATGTGGCCGGACAATTAGAGAATAGAGGTATGGCGGTTAAGAATCATGCAACCACCAGAAGTCCCATAGCTGTTAGTACAGAACTTCAATATCCTCTGCATGAGAGATATGAATTGCGAAGTTTATATGATAGAAACAGAGTGACATATGTTTATGATATAGGTTCTTATGATCTGGTGTTAGTAATAACAGATGCCAAAGGAGAAGACAAGGAAGGTTTTCATTCTTTGATAAATGCATTACAAAAGAAAAATTCTAAAATAGTTTACGTAAGGTGGTATTAAGTTGAGAAGTTCGTATAGTGAAGAGGATGTTGTTTTATTATTAAAGGATATTACAGGGTTGGTACAACCACAGTCAACAGAAGAGAGAGAAAAAAAGATTCAGGCAGGTACTCACTACTGTGAAATGCTTCCTATTGAATATGTGCCGACTCAGAAATATATGGAGGTATATGAAGAAGCGCTTGAACAGTTTGCTGAGCCAACCGCTCATGCAGTAGCAAGATTATCTGATAAAATAATAGAGAAAAAAGGCAATGATGTAGTGTTGGTATCTTTAGCAAGAGCAGGAATCCCAATTGGTATTTTAGTAAAGCGCTATTTGAAGCAGAAATACCGTATAAATGTACCACATTATGCTATATCAATTATCAGAGGAAAAGGTATTGATGATAATGCAATGAAATATTTGCTAAAGCAATATCAGCCGGAGCAATTGTTATTTGTAGATGGCTGGGTGGGCAAAGGTGCTATCCTGAATGAACTTAAAAAAGATATGGAGGCATATGAGGATGTTTCGGCAGATATTGCAGTTATTGCAGATCCGGCAAATGTCACAGAGCTTTGTGGAACCCATGAGGATATTTTGATCCCCAGTTCATGCTTAAATAGTACTGTTTCCGGATTGGTTAGTCGTACATTTCTAAGGGACGACATAATTGGTGCTGATGATTTTCACGGAGCGGTATATTATGGAGAATTAAAGGAGTCAGATTTATCTTATGAATTTATTGAGGCTATAGAAAAATACTTTATTTCAGATGTACCGGAAGAAGGAAAACTTGTAGAAGGTAAGGGTATAGATGAGGTATGTGCTATAGCAGAAAAATTCGGAATAGAAGATATTAATCTTGTGAAACCCGGAATTGGAGAGACAACCAGAGTATTACTTAGGAGAGTACCCTGGAAGGTATTGATAGATGAAAAACATAAGCAGGATGACTCCTTGCGCCATGTTTTACGTTTGGCACAGGAAAAGGGCGTACCGATAGAATACTATCCTTTACGCCATTATAAATGTTGTGGAATGATAAAAAAATTGGCGGATGCATAGGTAGTTAGAATTAACATAGAAAAGATGGAAGGTTTTAGGTGGAAAAAAAGATGGTCAGAGTATGGTTTAATCATTGGTTCAGTACTTCTTATCGATTAATTGAGTTGATGAAGAAGGATGTAAATGAACAGGTATATGTAATAGGAAGTAATAAACAGGTACATTCTATTATTCAGGAGGTATGTGATGAATGGTATGAGGAGCCTGATATTGGGGGAGAAGAGTATATTGAGTACTGTTTGAACTTTTGTAAAGAACATAATGTAGAGGTGTTCGTGCCACGAAGACTTATGGTACTGATTAGTCAGAATAGGGAACGTTTTGAGTCCTTAGGAGTAAAATTGATGGTAGATGATTATCAGGTAATCTCCTTTTTAAATGATAAGGCAGCTACCTATGAATTCTTCAGTAAATATAGTGGATTGTATATTCCAGATTATTTTATTGTAAAGACAGCTGAACAGCTCACAGAGGCTTACAATACCCTCAAAGAAAAATACGGAAGATGCTGTATGAAATTTGTAAAAGATGAAGGTGGCATGAGTTTCCGTAAAATAGTGGATAAAGTTGATCAATTTGCAGGTTTGCGTATGTATCCGGGTAATGAAATTGCATTCGATTCATTAATGGATACTTTAAGCATGGTAGAAGAGTTTGATGATTTAATGATTATGCCGTATTTGCCGGGATATGAAATCAGTGTAGATTGTTTACAGACAGAAGATAGTCTTATTGCGATACCGAGAAAAAAGGGTCATGGGCGTCATGAAAAGGTAGAATATTCTCAACAGATTATGGATATGGTGAAGATTATTATGGCAGAAATCAAACTGCAATATCCTTGCAATATTCAATTTAAAATTAAAGATGATATTCCCTATTTACTCGAAATCAATACAAGAATGTCCGGTGGTTTACAAATGAGTTGTTTGGCAACAGGTGTGAATATTCCCAATATTGCATTGAATAAGTTACTGGGTAGAAATGTGAAATGGAGCATGGATACTAAGGAGAAGATAGTTTCTTATATTGAAATTCCCAGAATTGTACAAGAGTATGAGGAATAGTACTATAAGTTTGACCTGTAATGTGTATGAGGATTGGTATGATAACATTAGAAGAATTATTGACAAAGATTCTGAATAGGGATTTGGTACAAATAATATTAAGTGATTCACAGGATAAAGAGTTTGGGCACAAGATAAAGATTCGTCCGGTTCTTATGAAGGGTGAATTGCTTTTTCAAGAAACACTATATCGTGGTACTCAGGTTTTTCATGAGAATTATACTGCAGCTGCCTTGAAGGAACGTGTGCAAGCATTATTAGCAGAAGTGTTCCGCCAGGGAGAGTTTCAGGGTAGTTCTTTATGGGGAAATGTATTGGTCAGTAAAAAAGGGAAGATGACTATAAAAACCAAGCAGATACAGGGTAAACAAGAAGTAAGGGAGCTGGCTCATAATAGAGAAAAACAGTATATATTAAGGGAGGGAAGTCCGGTTGATTTTTTAGTAGGACTTGGTGTTCAGACTCCGGAAGGCAAAATTACAAAGAATCGTTATGATAAGTTTCGTCAGATAAACAGGTATCTGGAATTTATTGAAGATGTTTTGGATAATCTGCCTACAGACAGAACAATTCAAATTATTGATTTTGGATGTGGTAAATCGTATTTGACTTTTGCAATGTATTATTATTTACATGAACTACAAAAAAGAGACATTAGAGTAACCGGTCTGGATTTAAAAAGAGATGTGATTGAACATTGTAATGACCTGGCAAGATCGTGCGGATATGAATATCTGAGCTTTGAGGTAGGTGATATCAGTACCTATCAAAGTAATAAGACTGTTGATATGGTGGTTTCCCTTCATGCTTGTGATACAGCAACAGATTATGCAATAGATAAGGCTGTAAAATGGGGCGCCAGCGTAATTATGACAGTGCCTTGTTGCCAGCATGAGCTTAACAAACAGATATCATGTAAGGAATTACAATCCATATTAAAATATGGGTTAATTAAAGAACGGATTTCGGCACTTGTAACGGATGCTATAAGAGCTAATTTGTTGGAGGAACAGGGCTATGATACTCAGATTTTAGAATTTATTGACATGGAGCATACGCCAAAGAATATGCTAATTCGTGCAGTAAAGCGAAGTGGCAACGCAAAAATGGGTAAGAAGAATAATGTAGTTGAAACCATAGAATTTCTACATGTGGAACCAACACTTAAAAGTTTGTTAGATAAGTAACTGTTTCTAAAACCTGTTATAATATGAGGTATAGTGTGAAAAAACAAAGATTTTTCACTTTCTATTTTGGCAGTATCACAAGCGTTGCTTGCGATATGCATGGGGTGCAATATGAAAAAATTGATTTTTAAGTCGCTTGTATTTATTATAGTCTTTCTGAGTGCATTGCTTATTATCAGTAAAATAATGAATCGTGATAATAACAGTATGACCAAGGAAATGGCCCCGCCCTCCTTGCCGATTGTTTATATGCAGACCGAAGGTGTGCAATACAATGAACTCCATGGTTTGGTAGAGGATACAGAACCACCATTTCAGCGTGATACCATGACTGTGCTAGGAGAAGACAGAAAATTGGATTTTCAAGTGGAACTGTTCGATTCCCACATTAGTAAGCTGGCAATAGAAGTACGTAGTTGTGATGGAAAGCGTTTGGTTGAAAATACAGAAATCCGGAATTATCAATTAACAAAGAATACTGTGCAGGTTCGCACCAATGTAAAGGATTTGATAGAGCCTGATACAGAATATGAATTGATTATAGTGATTACAGATGAAAATGACAGGGAGATCCGTTATTACACCCGAATGATCTGGAATGAGGAGTTATATGTTACAGAGAAGCTTTCCTTTGTAAAGGAGTTTCATGAAAAGACTTTTGACCCAGTAGCCATCAATGATTTGGTAAAGTATATGGAGAGTAATTCCCAAGGTAATAATACCACTCTTCATAAAGTCAATATTCACAGTAGCCTGGCTCAACTGGGATGGGGTGAACTGGATGTAAAGCCTATTGGAGAACCAAGCTTGAGTCTAAAGGATATCAATGGTCAGACAGCTTCAGTACAGCTTCGGAGAATGGTGTTTACAGGCAGTGGAAAGAAAAAAGCGTATTATTTTGTAGAGGAAGTTTATCGTATCCGTTATACAACAGACAGAGTGTACCTGTTGGATTTTGATCGTACTATGACGCAGATACCTGATGTCAGAAGTGATGTTTATAGCAATAATAAGATCTATCTGGGGATTGTGCCTGAGAATATTCCACTAATGGAAAGTGAGGATGGTAATGTGGTAGTGTTTGAGGTAGCAAACCGCCTTTGCAGCTATAACATTACTACAAATAAGCTGGCTGTGATTTTCAGCTTTTATGATGAAGAGCATGGAGATGCCCGTAGCATATATTTACAACACAATATTCAGATTTTAGATGTAAATGAAGCGGGTAATGTGCAGTTTGCAGTATATGGTTATATGAATAGAGGCCGACACGAAGGAGAGGTGGGAATTCAGCTGTATACTTATGATAGTGGTAAAAATACCATTGAGGAAAGTGCTTATATTCCATATCATAAAACCTTCGAAATAATGGATTGTGAGATACAGAATCTCCTGTATTGGAGCCGTGAAGGCATATTGTACTTGTATCTGAATCATACAATATATGGTGTAGATACCATTAACCAAACAATAAGTAAGCTGGCAGTGATGGAAAATGATGAATCTGTAAATATTTCGGATAATCATAAAATAGCTGCATGGTATGAGGGAAATAACCTCAAATTAATGAATTTGGGTTTACAAAAGCAGGTAACAATATATGCAGAAGCGGGAGAACAATTATATGCTCTGGGCTTCATGAATGAAGATTTGATTTATGGAGTGGCAAGGAATGAAGATATAGCAAAGGATTCTTCGGGAAGAATCAAGGTGCCCATGTATAAGGTTTGTATTTGTGATTCCACAGGTAATATTTTGAAAAAATATGAACAGGAAAATATTTATATTACGGATTGCAAAGTGACAGGAAATCAAATCACATTGGAACGGGTAGAGAAAAAAGAAAATGGTGATTATAAGACGATTAATCAAGAGCATATTATGAATAATACCAAGCTGGAAGAAGGGAAGAATAGACTGATAGTAGCTGCTATTGAGGGGTACGAGAGAGTGGTACAGATAGAGGTTAGAAGTACCATTGATTCCAGAAGTCTGCAGGTATTGACACCAAAGGAAGTGGTATTTGAGGGCGCCAGAAATATGCAACTGGATTTGGAGCGGTTTGACAAAGGTTTCTATGTGTTTGACAGATATGGTGTAACAGGTGTATTTATGAATCCGGCAGAAGCATTTCGTCAGGCATATGAGAATTCCGGAGTTGTAGTAGATGAAAGAGGAAGTACTATTTGGATAAAAGGAAACCGAGTGGCTAAGAACCAGATTATGGCCATTAAGGAGCAGCAACCTGTCAAAGATAAAAATAGTTTGGCGGTATGTCTGGATACTCTGTTAAAATATAAAGGTGTAACAGTAAGTACAGAAGAATTATTAGAAGGTGGCAAAAGTGCTTTTCAGATTATGCAGGAAAACCTGACGGGAAATCGGGTAATGGATTTAACAGGATGTAACTTGGATACCGTACTCTATTTTACAAATCGGGATATACCGGTAGTAGCCATATTGGAAGATGGTGAAGCAGTATTGATTGTGGGCTTTAACCAGTACAATATAGTTATCCTGGAACCTAAAACCGGAAAACTGGTGAAAAAGGGCATAAATGATTCTAGCCAGTGGTTCGAAAAAAATGGAAACCGATTCTTGACCTATTATCCGGTTGAATAAGCGAGGAATAAAAATCCTGGGATTGCCAGCCTATATCAACTCCCAAACAGTTGCTTACGGTATTTGAATAAGGTGAAGTATAGGAGCATTCCCAGAACTCCACAGGACAGTACTTCACCGATTCCTACGGTTAGCATAAAGTAGGGTAATGAGCCTTCAAATTTATAGGCATAGGACAGAATAAACGGAATAATTAGTGTATTGGCAAGAATGGGTGGCAGTGGTGCCGCCCATTTGCATTTCCTGCATAAATAGCGTGTGCCCAAAGCACCTAAAAGAGTGGCTAATGGGCCGAAAATAATATCCCAGACAATACAGCCAGTGAGAATATTGCTTATTAGGCAACCAGCATAAAGCCCGGGTATGGCAGTTGCTGTAAATAAAGGCAATATGGTTAAGGCTTCGGAAAAACGGACTTGAATAGCATAATTTGCCAGTCCCAGAATATTGGATAACAATGTGAGTACCACATAAAGGGCTGCAATGGCTGCAGCCTGTGTAAGATGAGTGATTTTTTTGTTTTGCATGATTGTGCTCCTGTAGTTTTGTTTTTTCACCATTAAAAGGTTAGGTCAGGAAGGTTTCGAACTGACCGGAAAAGTAAAGCTTACTTCTGATTGAGTTTATCATAGGTTGTATATAGATGCAATGGAAAAAAGTGAAATGGGCAAGTTGAACAAAAAATATGTAAAAAGTGTTAATGGTTTGTTAATTTTTACGAATAACCACTTGATAATTTATTTATGCTGGTATAAAATGTAAATTGTAGAGTCAATTCGTGTGTGGAAGGAGATTTAACTATCAATTTGGGGATTATTATAGGATAAGAGAGGGTGTTAAAGTGAGTACACAACAGAAAAAAGAAAAAGAACCCATGTCACAGGCGGCCATTTATCGTTTGATGTTAATCTTGGTATTTGGAGTATCAGCAGTATTTTTCCTTAAGAACGTATTTAGTAAAGACATGATTGCTATGATTGTCATTGGGGCATGTCTGCTTGTGTTTGCTATTGCGGTGTTTGTTTTGCACAAAGTAAATACTCGAGCGGTGGTGCGGCAGACATTTGTTTCTATGTCCATTATTGGAGTGGTCTTTATTATTTCCCTGTTCAGCGGGAAAGCTTTTAGTGATGACTTTTCATTGTATTTGGCGGTTATTGGTCTTTCCGGTTTGTTTTTAAAGCCTAAGTTGACATTGTTACAGCTGATAACGGCAGATATAGCCTTAATAGTTGCAGCTTTGATTCGCCCGGAGAAAACAGGCGGAACTGGCCAGTATGTTCTATGTTTGGCAACATTTACATTGGCGGCAGTACTGGTATATCTGGTAATTAAGCGAGGAAGTGCTTATATTGCCATAAGTGATATGCGTGCAGAGGAAGCGGAAGAATTGATTTCTTCTTTGACCAAAATTGGTGAAGAAATACGTAATAATCTGGAAAAATCAACTACAGCATTTGAAGGATTAAATACAGTTAACAAACGTCTGGAAGAAACTGCTGAAGGTTTACAGGTGGGTTCAGACAGTATTATTAATGGTACAGCAAAAGTGGCGGAAGTTTGTGATGATATGAGAGAAAAGATTATCACCACCGGAAATCATATCAGTTCGCTGAATCAGGATGTAAATCGTTTTGAAAAGTCATTGTCTGACAATCACAAAAACATGGAAGATATGACAACCAAAATGATTTATGTACAGAAATCCATGAAGGAAACTAGTAAAGTATTCCAGCGTCTGGAAGAACAAATGTTGCAGATTACAGAGGTAACTAATCAGCTAAATAAAATTGCATCAAGTACCACCATGCTGGCACTTAACGCTTCAATTGAGGCAGCTCGTGCAGGTAAAATGGGCGAAGGCTTTGCAGTAGTTGCTTCGAAGGTACAGGATTTGGCTGTGGATAGCAATAAATGCTCTGCACAGGTGGCAGAAGTTGTAAAGACTATCATGAAGCAGTTGCAGAATACGACTCTGGAAATGAAAGAAAGTGAAGAAGCTATCCAAAGCTCTTTGGATGCATTGTCTGATTTAGAGACGGGATGTACACAGCTTACCAGCGGTTTCTCCGCCTTGTATATGAATATTGCAGCACAGAATGATAATGTTGGAGCCATTGATGTGGAGTTTGAACAATTAAAGAATAAGGTTTCCGAGATGTCGACATTTTCAATGATAAATCAAAAATCCGTGGAATCCATTACTGAAGCAATTGTAGCATATAAAGAAAATATGCAGAAGGTAATTGATGATAGTACACATATGAGTGATGTATCAAAGCAAATGCTTTCAGCTGTCATAGTATCAAAATAAAATTAAGAAGAGTAGATTTTCTACTCTTCTTTTAATTGATTGCAACAAATTAATAAAGTCCCGCTTTAGTTAATCGCTTACAAACGGATTTAGAAAGAAAATACGCCATAAACAGCTTGACTATATCAAATGGTATATATGGCATGGTACCAATCAGGAATGCTTCTCCAAAGGTTAGGTCAAGCTGATAACTCAACCAAAAAGTACCACACAAATAGCAGAATAATAATCCCGATAGGAGGCCCGGAAGTATTTTCCAGAGCTTAGAAGTCATATAATTCCTAAAAGGGAGGCAACATACCGGAATAAACAGATAGCCTAACAGATATCCACCGCTCGGTCCTAAGGGTACTGCGATGCCTCCCGTAAAACCGGAAAATACAGGTACTCCAACAATTCCAACCAATAAATAGATTAAACAGCTTATGGTGCCTAGGCGTGGACCCAAAAGAAAAGTGGAGAAGAATATACCTAAAAGCCCCAGAGTAAAGGGAATGGGACTAAAAGGGAGGGCAAATGAAAATGGTCCCAATATACAAGTCACTGCCGTAGTAAGCGCCACCAATGTCAATTCCTTTGGTTTCAATTTATAATTCACCATTTTTATATTTTGCTACAATATTATGGATTCTTTCACTGGGACTTAATAAGTCGCTGATAGAAGAATCGTGATTTAAGGTGTCGATAATATAAGCAATATATTTGCTCATATCGCAGTTAATATACCATTCGCGATTTAATAATTCTTCGGTCTGATAAATCAGGTTAGTGGTTAATATACGAGAAATTAATCCGCATTCATAAGCCTTATCAAATTTCTCCAAACCATTGGTGAAAAGACCAAAAGTAGAGAATACGAAAATACGATTTGCTTTTCTTGCTTTTAAGGCTTCCGCAGTTTCAATAATACTGTCGCCGGAGGAAATCATATCATCTATGATAATCACATCCTTGCCTTCCACGCTGGAGCCTAAGAATTCATGAGCCACAATGGGGTTTCGTCCATTTTCAATGCGTGTATAGTCACGTCTTTTATAGAACATACCCATATCCAGACCTAACACATTGGCAATATAAATGGCTCTCTTCATGCCACCCTCATCAGGGCTGATTACCATCATATGTTCATTGTCAATCTGCAATTCCTTTACATTCTTTAACAGACCTTTAATAAATTGATATGCAGGCTGTACGGTTTCAAAGCCGTGCAGAGGAATGGCATTCTGAACACGGGGATCATGAGCATCAAAGGTAATAATATTATCTACGCCCATCTGAACCAATTCCTGAAGTGCTAAAGCGCAATCCAGGGATTCGCGGGAGCTTCTTTTGTGCTGACGGCTTTCATAAAGGAAGGGCATAATAACCGTAATACGTCGAGCCTTTCCACCTACAGCAGCTATAATTCTTTTTAAATCCTGAAAATGGTCATCAGGAGACATATGATTTTCATGACCACATAGGGAATAAGTCAGACTATAATTACAAACATCTACCAGAAGGTAAAGATCTGTACCACGTACAGACTGTAAAATCATGCCCTTTGCTTCACCGGAACCAAAACGGGGTACCTTTGCGCTCAGTAAATAGGAATCTCTCTGATAACCGGAAAAGGCAAGGGAGTCTTTGTGCTCGCTTTCTCTTTCGGTTCTCCATTTCACCAGATACTTATCAATCTTATCACCAAGAACTTTACAGCCTTCCAGAGATATAATACCCAGCGAACCTACAGGTATTGTCTCTAAATTACGCTTTTCTTCACGATTTGGCATGAAATAATCCTCACTTTCTTAGGGTGCTTTATTATAGGGAATTGTGTGAGCACAGTACGGTGCGCTGAAAAGAATTGTTAAGCAATTCTTCTAATTGTCGCCCGACGGCTACAATTTTTTATGCGGGAATAATTTCCCGGATAATTTTTTTTGAATGCGGATGTCCTGACCGGTTAACTTACAAACGGAATAATTGCTGGTAATACGTGAAAAAACACGGTCAGAGTAGCGGTCACGTAATTCTTCCAGACTTAAATTAGTGGAAATAATAGTGGACTTCTGGCGCAAGTGCCGCTCATTCAATAACCCAAACAATTGGGAGGTGACAAAGGAGTTGGTTACCTCCGTGCCCAAATCATCGACAATCACCAAATCACAATTGTATAGGTCTTTGTAGAAATTGTAAAGAGAATCTTTTGATTTTATATCAAATGAATATCTTGATAAGGTTTCGAATAAGTTGTTGGCACTAAAATAAATCACAGAATAGCTTTGTGAAAGTAGTTCTTTTGCAATACAACCGGATAAGAAGCTTTTACCGGTTCCTACCGTGCCATAGAAAAATAAATTTTGATAATGAGTGTCAAAGCCGGCAATGAAATCCTTGCTTACATTAACCGCATTCTGAAAACGGATTAAATCCTCTCCTTTATAATATTCGTAAGAAAGAGTAGAAAAATTCTCCTTTTCAATCATTTCCTGAATATTTGACTGTTCATAGAGAATCGTGATTTCCTGTTTGCGGAAGCAGTGGCATTTTTCGCTGTGGATATAACCGGTATCCTGACAATCAGGGCAAGTATAAATTGGTTCCAGATAATTCTCCGGTAAATTGTGTTCTGCCAACAAAGTAGCTCTATGTGAGGCATTTTCTGCAATTTTTTGACGGTACTCCTTTAAACCGGTTTCGTCCCCATCAATCAACATACGTGCACGAGCTACGGAAGCGGAGGCTACTTCATCCTCCAAAAGCTTATACTCGGGAATCAGGGTATATACACGCTGTTTGCGTTTGTTCAATTGGTGGTAATTTTTCAATCTGCGCTCTTCAAACATGCGCATAATAAAATCATGTTGTTCTTTGGAAAGGGACATAAGGAGTCCTCCTTATTAATTGCTAAGTAATTCCTTTTCTAATTCTGCAAAATCATATGTATTCTGTGTAAACTGGTTGAAACGATTGGCAGTTGCAGGCTTGGTAGCTGTTTGTTTCTGCTTCTGCTGATAATGGTTGTCCAATTTGGTTATATCACTCTTATGATGCACACCATCGCGTTTCCAACTGTTTAAGATGCCTTCCGTATATTCAAAACGATGTTTGTCTGTTGCTAAAACAGTACGATCGCAGGCTTCTAAAATAATGTCATTGGTAAAGCCGTATTCGTTGGTCCAACGGCGGATGAATTCCAATTCCTTGGTAGTAGGTGTGCCGGTTTTGCCCAAAGCATTCATTATAGTATATACAGACTTGTCATATTTGGAGGTTGCTTTTTCTGCCTGCTTAGGTGTGGTAATTCCTTCCTCTGCCCAATTGATGGCTACCTTCTCCATATAACGGAAATCCTTTTTGCCGCGTTCCACACAATACTGAATCAGGTAATCTATAAGGTCATCTGAAAAATGAAGCACATCGCACATATAATAAATGGTTTTTACATCTGCTACAGATAAGGGTTTGCCTACATAAGCCTGTGCAACATATAGCAATTGAGCAGTGTTTTCCTGATCCTTAAACCTACGTAACTGGTCGGCAGTGTAGGTAGGTTTGGCATACTTGGAAACCGGCTCGGATTTTTCCTCTAAAACAGGTGCTACCAACGAAAAAGGAGTAACTACAGTTGCACTAGACTTTTCCATCGGTATAGACATTTTATCTGCAATAGGAGTAGCGGAAGCAATATGAATGGTTTCCGTTGCAGGAACCGGTATGCTGTGAAAATAAATACCGGTAAGATTTTTATCGGAGTCCAATTCCAGTGTAAGAAGTTTTTGCAACTCCCAATATTTCAGGGCACGCAGAACCTCCTTCTCAGAATGCTTAAACTTGGCAACAATATCTGCCACACTGACCGGCAGATTGGCAGATATCATGCGTAATAAATAAAGATAGACCTGAAGCTGAGCTTCGTTGGCATCCTCCATATAATGATCAATAAAGTAATTGGAAATGGTAGTATATTCACTTAATTGTTCCTTATATATGTTCAAACTGCTCATTGCATCAAGTCCTTTCGTGTACCCTTTTCCCATGTATCCATTGCTCTAAAAGGGGGATGTTTGGATATGGGGGAAAGCAAAAAAATTATAGCATAAGCAATTTTAAAAAGAAATAGGCGAAATGCCGAAAAGGTTTAAGTTAAGGAAAACCACAGTAAACTGTGGATAATGTGGAAATTGTGGATGGAAGTATAAGAATTTACAAGGATAACAGAGAGAAAGCTTATAAAAATATATATGTAAATGCTTCCAAAGTTTTCCACAAGCTGTAAAAAAGATATCCACAGGTTCTTTTTAAACTCAAAGGAAAAAGAACTGTGGATATTGTGGATAATTAATTCCCGAGTAGGGTTTCACCGATTTTATACACATCTCCGGCGCCCATAGTTATCAACATGTCATCTTTTATACAATTTTCCAGTAAGAAATTTTCAACTTCATCAAAAGTTGAAAAATAGAAACATTCCTTCCCCAAATCCTGAATACATTTCTGCAAATCTCTGGAACTGATACCCAGGGTATCTTTTTCGCGGGCCGCGTAAATATCCGTCAGAACAATGCAGTCTGCCAGTGTGAGAGCTTTAGCAAAATCAGCCATAAGGGCCCTGGTGCGGGTATAGGTATGAGGCTGGAATACACACCAAAGGGTATGGTGCGGGTATTTTTGTGCAGCCTCCAAGGTGGTAGCAATCTCTGTGGGATGATGAGCGTAGTCATCAATTATGGTTATGCCACCAATGGTTCCTTTGTGTTCAAAGCGCCTGTTGGTGCCATGGAAATTCTGCAAAGATTCTATGGTAATGTCTGTATCAATATTCAGAACATCTGCAAGAGCCAAAGCTGCCAAGGCATTCATTACATTGTGCTCGCCGGGTACCTGTAGTGCTAAATGACGTATCCCCCCGGGGGTACGTACGGTAAATTCAGGATACCCATCCTTTGTATACTGTAAAGATTCCAAAGCATAGGTACAAGCCTCGTTATGGCCAAAGGTGATTACCTTGCAAGGCAGGTTATTAGTGATTTCTTCATAATTTGCGATATCTCCATTAATAATTAAGCAGCCGTCAGCGGGCAAAAGAAGCGCAAATTTGCGGAAGGAGCTACGGATGTCTGCCAAATCCTTAAAGAAATCCAAATGGTCCTCTTCAATATTTAATATCAATGAATATTTAGGGAAAAAACTTAAAAAGCTGTTGGTATATTCACAAGCCTCTGTTACAAAATAGTCAGAGCTGCCAATACGCATATTACCACCAATGGTTTTCAGAATACCCCCTATGGACAGGGTGGGATCCGTATCTGCTTGTAATAATATTTCGGAAACCATGGAAGTGGTTGTTGTTTTGCCATGAGTTCCACTGATAGCTATGGGCATGCCGAAGTTTTTCATGATCTGACCCAGCAAATCAGCTCTTAGCATATAGGGAATCTCCTTGGCCTTAACAGCCTGGAATTCCACATTGCTGTCCTGCACTGCACTGGTGAGTACTGCACAATCAATATCATCGCCGATGTGAGAGGCACTTTCACCATATTGAATAGAAATCCCCATATCTTCCAGCCGCTTGGTAATGGGGGAGGCATGCCAGTCGGAACCGGATATGCGAAAGCCCTTGGTCAGTAATAACTCTGCAAGTCCGCTCATGCTGATGCCGCCAATACCTATGAAGTAAATATGGCAGGGGTTGTTGAAATCTATTGTATACATATTGTTTCCTCCGGGAAAAGCAAATTTATATATCTTCCTAACATATTCAGCATACCACAAGTTATGAGGATTGCCAAAGCTTTTTTTACGAGCAAATCAGTGAAAATACAACATATGCAAGGGGATACTTTGTAGAAATTGAATGAACAATGGCGGAAAGAGGAAAATAATTGCATAAATTTATGTGTAAAATCCATAAAAAAGTGTGGAAATCCTTTTCTTTTTTGGTAAAAATCATTCACTTTCCCACATTCTTGTGATATAATCAAGCTACCAAAGACAAACTCCCTTTGGGGAACCTATAGAAGACTAGATTGAGGTGATGACATGATAAAGAAAGAAATGATTGCCATGCTGCTGGCAGGAGGACAGGGGAGCCGTCTGGGTGTACTGACTTCCAAGGTGGCAAAGCCGGCAGTTGCTTTTGGTGGGAAATATCGTATTATTGATTTTCCTTTAAGCAATTGTATCAATTCAGGAGTAGATACGGTAGGCGTATTGACTCAGTATCAGCCACTGCGACTGAACACACATATAGGTATTGGTATTCCGTGGGATTTGGATAGAAATATCGGTGGAGTGACGGTATTACCTCCTTATGAGAAGAGTAGTAATAGTGAATGGTATACAGGTACTGCTAATGCAATTTATCAAAACCTGGATTATATGGAAACCTATAACCCGGAATATGTTTTGATTTTGTCCGGTGACCATATTTACAAAATGGATTATGAAGTAATGTTGGATTTCCATAAAAAGAATGGGGCAGAGGTTACCATTGCTGTTATGCCGGTTCCTATGGAAGAAGCCAGCCGTTTTGGTATTATGATTACGGATGAAAATCGTCGTATCGTGGATTTTGAGGAGAAGCCGGTCCAACCCAGAAGTAATCTGGCAAGTATGGGTATTTATATATTTAACTGGAAAACCTTGAAAGAGGCGTTGCTTGCCTTGGTAGATCAACCGGCACTGGATTTTGGTAAGCATATTATTCCCTTTTGTCATGAGAATGGAGCGCCCCTTTATGCTTATGAATTTAACGGTTATTGGAAGGATGTAGGAACACTGAATTCTTACTGGGAAGCCAATATGGAGCTGATTGATATTGTGCCGGAATTCAATCTGTATGAGGAATATTGGAAGATTTATACCAAGAGCGATGCATTACCACCACAGTATATTTCCGCAGACAGCGTGGTAGAGCGTAGCATTATTGGCGAAGGTACGGAAATTTATGGTAAGGTTTATAATTCCGTAATCGGACGAGGTATCGTGATTGGAAAAGATACGGTGGTTCGCGACTCCATTATTATGAATGATACAGTGATTGGTGATAACTGTGAATTGAATAAGGCTATTATTGCTGAAAATGTTGTGATTGGTAATGCTGTGAAGCTGGGAGTGGGCGACTCCGTTCCCAATATATTCGCACCGCATATTTACAGCCATGATATTGTAACCATTGGCGAGAAGAGTGTGATACCTGACAATGTTTCTGTAGGTAAGAATACCGTTATTTTCGGTGAGACCTCAGAGAACGACTATGACAATGCTTATCTGGCAAGTGGCAAAACATTAATTAAGGCAGGTGAATAATAGTGAAGGCAATAGGAATTGTTTTAGCGGGCGGTAATAATTACCGGATGAAGGAGCTGTCGCAGAAGCGTGCCGTATGTGCCATGCCTGTAGCCGGCAGTTATCGCAGTATTGATTTTACATTGAGTAATATGTCAAACTCTCACATCCAGAATGTAGCAGTATTGACACAGTATAATGCCAAGAGCTTGAGTGAGCATCTGAGCTCCTCCAAGTGGTGGGACTTCGGACGTAAGCAGGGAGGACTTTCCGTACTGTCACCGGTAGTGACGCCGGAAAGCAGTAACTGGTACAGAGGTACAGCAGATGCTATTTACCAGAATCTGGACTTCTTAAAGAAGAGCCATGAACCCTATGTAGTGATTGCTTCCGGAGATGGTATTTATAAGCTGGATTTCAATAAGGTGCTGGAGTACCACATTGATAAAAAGGCAGATATTACGGTGGTTTGCCGTGATATGGAGAAGGATATCCATGTGGAGCGTTTCGGAACCTTAAGGATGAATGAGGAATATCGTATAGAGGAGTTTGAAGAGAAACCCTTAAAGGCCAAGACTAATACGGTATCCTGTGGTATTTATGTAATCCGTCGCCGTCAGCTCATCGAGATGATTGAGAAATGCGCGGAAGAGGACAGATATGATTTTGTACGTGATATATTGATTCGTTACAAGGATATGAAGCGAATCTACGGTTATAAGATTAAGGAGTATTGGAGAAACATTGCTTCCGTAGAGGATTATTTCCATACCAATATGGACTTCCTAAAGCCTGAGGTACGCAATTACTTCTTTAAGCAGTATCCGGATATTTACTCCAAGGTGGAGGATTTGCCACCGGCTAAATATAACGTAGGTTCTGCAGTAAAGAACAGTCTGATTTCCAGTGGCTGTATTGTAAATGGTGTGGTGGAGAATTCCATTGTATTTAAGAAAAGCTATATAGGAAACAATTGTGTAATAAAGAATTCCATTATACTGAACGATGTTTATATTGGGGATAATTCATACATTGAGAATTGTATTGTGGAGAGTAGGGATACCATACGGGAGAACTCACGATTTGTGGGAGAAAATGGTATCAGAATAGTTATCGAAGAAAACGAAAGATATGTTTTGTAAATAACCAAGGGTATCATTGCAAAAAACAATACTAAGGGGGACTTAAGTATGCAGATTACAGATGTACGTGTTCGAAAAATCACAAAAGAAGGTAAGATGAAAGCAGTTGTTTCTATCACTCTGGATGATGAATTTGTAGTACATGACATTAAGGTGATAGAGGGCGAGAAGGGAATGTTTATAGCAATGCCCAGCAAGCCTACTGCAAACGGGGAACACCGGGATACCGCTCATCCCATTAACTCAACGACCAGGGATAATATGCAGAGGATTATCCTGGAAGCTTATGAGAAGGCCGTCAGTGAGCCGGAAGCGGAATAGGTATTTTATTTGAAATAATGAATCATGTAACGCAGCGTTATGGATTGCTTGTAACGCTGCGTTATGTTGTATTATGGTCATGAAAGGTGGTGGACATATGCTTAAAATAGAAAATCTAACAAAGCATTATAAAGGAAGCAGTAAAGGGGTAACTGATATTTCCCTGCATGTGGAGAAGGGGGATATTTATGCATTTATCGGACATAATGGTGCCGGAAAGACTACGCTGCTGAAATGTATTACCGGAATTCATGATTATGAAAAGGGTGAGATTTTTATTGATGGTGCCAACTTTAAAGAGGAAATGTTGGCATGTAAAAGAAAAATGGCCTATATTCCCGACAATCCGGACTTGTATGAGTATCTGACAGGCATTCAGTATCTGAATTTTGTGGCAGATGTATTTCAAGTTTCTGTAGAGGAAAGAGAAGACAAAATCCACAAATATGCAGATGCTTTTGAAATTACCCAGTCCCTGGGAGATTTAATATCCAGCTATTCCCATGGTATGAAACAGAAGCTGGCAATCATATCTGCATTGGTACATAGTCCTAAGTTGCTGATTTTAGATGAACCCTTTGTGGGACTGGACCCTAAGGCTTCCATCATACTTAAGAAGATAATGGCTAAGATGTGCGAAGAGGGAGGAGCCATTTTCTTTTCTACCCATGTGTTGGATGTGGCAGAGAAGCTTTGTAATAAGGTGGCCATTATTAAGGATGGTGCAATCGTGGCCAGTGGTGATATGAAGCAGGTGATTCAGTCGGGAGAATCTCTGGAATCCATGTTTATGGAGGTGCTGGAGAATGCTTAGACAGATATGGCTGCTTACAAAGCTGGAAATGCATAATTTCTGGGGAATCAATGTTTGGCTGCATACAGCAGATAAAAAGGCAAAACGAAAAGGTATACTCATGGCACTTGCCTATGTTTTTGTGGCAGTGGTGATAGCAATCTATGTGTGTGGTCTTTGTTATAGTATGGTGACCATGGAGGCTACAAAGGTTATCCCTGCGTATTTAATTACCATAACGACTGTACTGACTTTGGTTTTCAGCGTGCTGAAAGCAGGAGGAACCTTGTTTCGAAAACAAGGGTATGAGATGTTATCCGCCATGCCAATTGGTAATACGGCAGTGGTATGTAGCCGGTTCTTACGTTTGTATCTGGAGAGCCTCATATTTACAGCATTAGTGATGGTTTCCGGATTAGTGATGTATGGTTATTATGGTACTCCCGGATTTCGGGCATTGTTTGTGGGAAGTTTGTCCATATTTATAATACCCTTGGTGCCGGTGGCCATTTCTGCAGGAGTGGGAATGTTAATAACCGGTATATCTTCTCGTATGAAGCATAAAGCCTGGGTAGAAGCGGGATTGGTTATTTTGCTTGTGGGCGGGTTTATGCTAGTGCCATCTTTTTTAGTGGGAGAAGAGGAAATTCCGCCGGAAATACTCAAAAGCTATGGGGATGTAGTGCTGGTTATATTGGGTAAGGTGTATCCGCCTGCAGTATTACTGGGTGATGCTATTGTGGAAGGAAGTATCGGTAAGCTGCTTCTGGCATTGGCAGGTACTCTTGCTTTTTTTGGAGTTGTAATTGGAATTGTAGCAGTCAGCTTTCATAGAATTTGTGCGTTTCTTTTCAGTACTACGGCAAAACATGATTATCAGAAAGAGAGATTACATAAAACATCGTTGATTAAGGCATTGGTAATACGGGAGAGCAGGAGGTATTTTGCTTCCGGTGTTTATGTGACCAATACCATTATGGGACCTGTAATGGCAGTAATCTTAAGTATCAGTTTTTTCTTTCTGGATATGGGAGAGATGATGGGGGATGTTTCTGCAGGAATGAATATGAGGGCAGCAATTCCCTTTATGCTGGGTGCAACATTTGCTATCATGCCCATAACAGCGGTATCTATATCTATGGAAGGAAAAGAGGCGTGGATTTTAAAGAGCCTGCCTCTTGGCAGAAAAGAAATCTTAGATGGCAAGATACTGTTTCAGTTATGTTTAATGGCCCCTTTTTATGTGGCTGCAGTGATTATTAGCAGTATGGCTTTGCGACTTGACGTATTAGAAGTATTTGGTATGGTAGCGATACCGGTTATATTAATTCTTTTTTCATCTGTGTTTGGCATTGCAATCAATTTATGGTTACCCAAAATGCAATGGGACAGTGAGGTGGCGGTGGTGAAACAGAGTGCTTCCGCCATGATAGGCGGTTTGGTTCCTGCGTTTATCAGTGGTATTTGTGCCCTTGCTGTAATGGCCATACCACAGGCATATACATGGATTGGCTATGTGGTAATTGGGCTGGTGCTTGTTACAGTAACAGGGGTGTTGTATAATAGGAATGTTAGAGAGTGAGAAATAATGTATAAGATAGTGGGATATTATATTGTTGAAAAAATAACAGCACCTGATTATTTGGAAATAGAGTGCGACGAGATGATAACGGTAAGTGAATGCTTTTCAGAGATACATCCGGATTTGACTTATTGTTATTTTAGTAATAATCGGAAAAAGGAACGAGTGGAATATTGTAAAAAATGGAATATAGATGAAGATAAAGCACTCAAATTGCAAGAGGATATAGATCTTATGTTTCAGAATCGTATAGCAATTGATGGTCGCTTTCTGAGACTTGAGGATGCAAAACGAATTTGCAAAGAGTATTTTGATTCCGAGAGATGTGTTATTGTAAGCGTATCAACAACAGAAGAATATTATCAGAAGATAACAGATGATATTATGGAAAATTCAAATTCTATAAACGATTTCTTCACAGGTATTTTAGATGAGAATGAGTTTCTTGGTTACGATATATTGGGTTGGGATTGTGGTGGTTTTCATACATTTCTGTGTAATAGTCTGCATAAAAACGAGGAATTGCTGAAGTTTAACAAGTATTGTTTGTTAGAGAATGATTTTGGATTTGTAGAAGATTTTGCAAAGCAGATACAGGGTAAAGGGGAACCGGTGGAATGGATTCCTTGTAGGATTGGGAAGTGTGAATGATGAAGCAATGGAAACTTAAGGGTAATGGAGTGAAGATATGAAAAAATCTACAAATGTTGTTTTAAATGATGGTAGGGATATTCTGCTTATGGACGATGAGGATATTTCTATATTGATTAACGGGGAGAAAGTATATACTATGCCGTATCCAATGGCAGGATATGGTGGTGGTATACTTATTGTTTCACCTGCTGAAAAATATCTTGTTTTTTCTTATTTTTCCGGTCAATCACAGGAAGCCTTTATTTTATTCGACATTGCCGAGATGGGTTGGAATATAGTTTATGAACATGCGTATTTTGGGGGTGAAGGCAGCAATTATTTTTTCATAAATGATGAGAAGATTCTTGTTGAGGCGAAAAGAACAGGTTGGTGGAGTAAGGAAGATTCAGAGACAGATATAGAAGGAAAGTCGTACTATGAATTCGGAGAATTAAATTTTTTGGATATTAATGATGGTAACTTTACGCTGAATAAGATTTTTGTTTATCCCACTGATAGTTGGGAGGAGAATGTAACAGATAATGGATATATAGACGATTTAGAAGTTCTTGGGGAAAATAGCTTTTCTTTAAAATTGCCTTGGGGAGTTGAGGAAATAGAACTTTTGACATCAAATATAATTATTCGGTATTTGGGTGAGTAATAAGGTGGAGAATGTAGATTACACAGAACCGGAAAACCAAGTGTATGCTTATGAGGACATTGTAATTCAATGTGGGCGGATATTATGACTCACGAAATGCGGAAGGAATGTCAGTTCAAAACGGAAGATGAAGTTTTGGGAGAGGTAATAAAGAATGTATGACTATAAACGTTATGATAGGTCGAAATTTATAACAGATGAAAGTGAAATTAAGATTTATGATGAATGTTATGTCCCCATATCCGATGAGAATGATTATGATATGGCAATTTATTTAGAGAAGGGGGCATTGGAGATTGATGATATAGGGAAGTACAAAATGTCGCTGATAGAACATATTTGTGAACTGGACAATATTGTACAAAAGTATAATTCAATCCGTTACCCTCAAGAACTGGATTTTCCGTATGAATTGGTAAATATACATATTGATGGATATGAAGATATGCGTTTAGAGTATTGGGGGTGCATTGTGAATACGCAATTTTATGTTGGATTCAAAAGGATAGAAAATCAGTTTATTTTAAAAAGTTTTGGTATGGTAAACGATATTCCGGAGGATTGGGATAAGTAACAGGGAGTTCGTGAAGAGATTGACAGATGTTTTTCCGTATTTTATTTTAAGAGACAATGAACCGATTGGATTTATCCAGTATTATATACACGATGAAAAATCTATCGGTCTTGATATGTGGATAGGGGGTCTAAAGGAAAGAACAATGGTTCCCTTTTATGAGACGGAAACTTGAAGTTGAGCATGAACCATACCCACAAAAAAGTGGGTAATTTTCATCTTCTGAAAAATAAGATATTGTTTTGTCAGGAGGTGGCGAAAGATGAATGAAGAAGCATTATTATTAATCGATATCCAAAATATTTATTTTACACCGGGGCCGTTGCTTTTGCATAAGTCGAAGGATGCTGCAAAGAAGGCAGCAAGGGTTCTTGAAAAGTTTAGGGAAGAGAAAAAGCCGGTGGTACATGTGCAACATAATTTTAAGGCATTTTCGGGCATAAATAATTTGGTA
This sequence comes from Lachnospiraceae bacterium, assembly GCA_017521605.1. GTDB lineage: Bacteria > Bacillota > Clostridia > Lachnospirales > Lachnospiraceae > Acetatifactor. The sequence continues at coordinate 37,335 of JAFXCD010000014.1, forward strand.
AAACCAACGGAAAGTGAGAAAATTATACATAAGGACTATCCGAGTTCATTTCTTAAAACAGATCTTCGGGAATACTTGCAGGAGTTGGGAATTACCAAGCTGGTCGTGGCTGGAATGATGTCGCATATGTGTGTTGATACAACGGTTCGGGCATGTCAGGATTACGGATACGAGGTGACGGTGATAGAGGATGCCTGTACCACAATGGCGTTGAAGTATGATAAAAGAAAGATTGATGCAGAAACTGTACATGCGGTGTATATGGCGTCGCTGGCTGAAGGTTTTGCAAAGGTTATGAAGGCAGAGGATTTTTTATGAAAATAAGAGATGACTATACTTGTCCGCTTGAAATTGTTCACGATATTATAAAAGGAAAATGGAAAACCATTATTTTATACCAAATGAAAGATGGTCCCAAAGGTTTGTCTGAACTTGAACATGAAATTGAAGGAATTACGCAGAAGATGCTTTTGGAGCAACTGAGGGAACTTATCCAATTTGGACTGGTGGAAAAGAAAATGTTCGAAGGATATCCGCTTCATGTGGAGTATTCGATTACTGAAAGACGCGGACGGAAAATGATTGAAGCAATAACCATCATGCAAATGGTTGGTATAGATTATATGTTGGAAAAGGGAATGTCAGAGACTCTGATTGAGAAAGGTATTTTGACAGAAGAGGAAATTAAATCATTAATGACATTTAGAAAAATGATGTAGAAGGAAAGGTATATAAAGGATGGTTCTTTTAGTTGTAGATACACAAAAAGCTATTACAAATAGTGATTTATATCAGTTTGAACAGTTTGAAACAAATGTTAAGGAATTGATACATAGAGCTCGCCAAAAAGATATAGAAGTTATTTTTGTTAGACATGATGACGGTGTTGGATGTGAACTAACAAAAGGCAATGTAGGTTTTGAAATATATGAAGGTTTTCAGCCTATTGATGATGAAATGGTTTTTGATAAAAATGTAAACAGTTCATTTAAAGATACAGGGTTATTGGAATATTTAAGGGAAAAAGAGAAAAGTACCATTATCATCGTAGGGTTGCAAACGGATTATTGTATTGATGCAACTATTAAAGCCGGATTTGAGCATGGTTTTAAAATGATAGTTCCTTCTAATACAAATAGCACATTTGATAATAAGTATATGTCTGCTGAGCAGACTTACAGTTATTATAACGAATTTATGTGGAACAGAAGATATGCGGAATGTATTTCATTTGAAGAAGCTCTTGAACTAATGGGATGACAAATTTCGACTTTCTAAGAGTTGAAAGCACGCATGAATTTTACGCATAGTACGGAGGGTATATGATAAGACCAAGAAAGTCTAACGACCATGATTATTCTATATTGCTAAAAAAGGGTGAACTAAAAACATTATCGCCAGGAATGAAATACGCTATTTATGAGGATGAAGATGGAAATATACATGGGGAAACTTTATGTTCGACATTTGATATAGCAAAAACAAGAGAGGATTATGAAAAACTTTCAGAAGAAAAGCTGGAAGATATTATTTATTGTGGAGAAATGTCAATAGCAAGATAATAAAGTAAGCAGGATACTATTTCGGAGGTTTTAATATCAATCAGGTATTACTCCGGATTTGACTCGTTTGTCTGTAGGAATCGAAAATATAGAGGATTTGATTGCTGATTTGGAACAGGCGTTAGTAAAGATAACTTGATGATATGATTCACATTGAAAGCTTTGAAGTAAGGGATGAGAAATAGGATAAGTAAAAGCGAAAAAATGACCAAGACACATCTGTCGGGTAAGGAAAATACGGCATCTCTCACTCTCTGTCGTGTTAATTATCCGGAGATATTGCTATTGTTTTCTCAGAAAGGAGGCCAATATGGATCAGAAAAAAATAGGTTCATTTCTAAGAGAATTAAGAAATGAAAAAAACTTATCTCAAGAACAACTTGCGGAAGAGTTTGGTGTTACTTCAAGATCTATATCCCGATGGGAAAATGGTAACACAATGCCGGATATTAGTATCATTATTGAACTGGCAGATTTTTATGATGTGGATATACGTGAAATAATTCACGGAGAAAGGAAGAGTGAGAATATGGATAAAGAATTAAAAGACACTTTAGTGACCGTTGCAGACTATACGAATAATGAAAACGGAAAGATTATGCAGTCTGCAGTTAACATGGCAATCGTTGCTTCAATTATATTTGGAATAATAACACCTATTATTTCTTATTGTTACCTTATGTCAGAAAGTTTGCTGATGAATGTAGCAGTATTCGTTATGTCTTTTGGTATGCTTTACGCAGGCCGTAGTATGTTGACCCTTTTTGAGATGAATGAAAAAATTAGTAAAAAATCTCATAAAGTATTAGGAATCATCATTGTTTGTGTTGCACTTTTGTTGATGATAGGAGTTCTTTGTAATGCGCTTCTTAAATTGTTTCATCTGATTTAGGTTGGAGGTGAAACAATATGAAAAAGAGAATAAAGAAATTTCTTGTTGTAATAGCTGTTTTGATGGTTATCATAATTTTGCCGATTAGTGTTATGGCTGTATGGAATAGCATTGAAACAAAAAAAGACTTGGAAGTAATTGCAGGTGCAAAGTATGGAGAGTTTTTTACAAACAGCAATGGTGACAGGGTGAACTATACATTGTATGATAGTAAATCGGAACAAATAGCTGTTATCATTCCGGGATTAGAATCTGTATCAGCACATTACGAATTTGATGCCCTTGCAATTAAGCTGGCTGATAAATACAAGGTCGTTGTATATGAACCGCCAGGAGTAGGTCTTAGTGATTGGACTGACACAGAAAGAAGTGTTGAGAATTTTACAAAAGAACTTCATGAATTGATGCAACATTTGGGGTATGACAGATATACGATAATTGCACATTCCTTTGCCGGCTTATACTCACTGTATTATACCAATCAATATCCGGATGAAGTGGAAGCTTTCATAGGAATTGATGCAACAGTACCGGCAGAAATAGAAGAAGCAGACCATGAAGCATATGCAAATGCAAAACGTCTACGAACGATAATGATTAAGTCAGGATTGCTACGCTTGGCAAGTTCTGAAGAAGTAATTAAGGGCCAGTTTCCAACTGCGAAGGCAGATGAGTTAGAATTGTGCAAAGCACTATGGTGTTCAGCACAGTACAATGATATAAGGCTGAATGAGTATAAAAGTATGGTTTCGAATGAAGAAAAGTGTATGAATCTTACATTTCCTGATACCGTGCCTGTCTTGTATATACTTGCAAATGATACCGTAAGCGAAGATGCGAAATGGGAGCAGCTTCACAAGGACGTAATAACGAATGAGGATAGCAAGGTGTCAATCATTTTAGGGGATCATTATCTTCATCAATCCAATTTCCGGGGACTTGTAAATGAAATTACCTCATGGGATGTAAGACATTAGATGTCACATAAAATAAAACAGGGTATCTCTTAATAAATAAGGAATTTGCCGGTGGTGAATTTGAGTTTCTCTCGCTGTCTGGGTTGATATAGATATTCGATTATTTGCAAAAAATTAAAAATAACGCTGCGTGATATATTGCTTGTCACGCAGCGTTATATACTAATATGGTTCTTGAAAGGAGGCAGGATATGTCATTAGATACAACAGGAGAACTTGCAAAGAAGTGTAATGTTTCAGTAAGAACGATTCAGTACTATGATGAAAGAGGTATTCTTGTGCCAACGGATTTGACAGAGTGTGCTGTCTTTTTAGCAAACTATTGGTACAAACGGATAGAGTATATTTGTCCGGAATGCCATACCAGATTTCAGCCAAAGAAATTAGAAGCATTCTTTGGAAATCATACGCCAAAGATGAGAAAACTGACTTGTCCTACTTGTAGGAGAAAAATATGGAGTTTGGAAGTGTATAGAAGAGAGGTAGATGTATAATGGAAAAAACAAAAATAAGTAAAAAACAAATTGTGATCTATATGATTGTAGCATTTGTGCTGGCTTGGATTTTGGAAATGATAGCAAGCATTTTCAGTAACAATGGTAATCAAATGATATTTACCGTTGTTATGATGATTACCATGTTTATGCCGTTTCTTGGTGTACTCGTGGCAAGAATTCCGCTAAAGGGTATGGGATGGGTACCACATTTGAAAGGTAAACTTCGATATGTGTTCTTTGCACTTTTGATGCCTGCTTTACTAAGTATCCTTGGTGGTGTCTTGTTCTTTGTGATTTTCCCGGATACATTTGACTCTGAGTTTTTGACGTTAAGAAGTATTTTAGAGGAAGCGGGAGCGTTGGAACAGTTCGAAGCACAGGGTATACCAATGTATCTGCTGATTACGTCTGTTCAAGCTGTGACAATTGCACCATTTCTGAATATGTTTGTCGCATTAGGCGAAGAGGTCGGTTGGAGAGGTGCGCTGTATCCATATTTGAAGGAGAAGCTTGGTGTTACTAAGGGTCGAATTTTGGGTGGTGCAATCTGGGGTGCATGGCACTGGCCGGTGATGATTTTTGCGGGCTATGAATATGGCAAAGAATATATGGGTGCACCGTTACTGGGGCCAATCGTATTCTGTATCGCTACTGTTATGATGGGTGTTTTATTTGACTATGTATATGAAAAGACAGAGACCATCTGGTTGCCATCTCTTATACATGGTGCTACTAATGCATTTACAATCTTTGCATATCTGGCAAAACCTGAATATTCCAATATGGCAATTCTGGGTCCTGCATATATTGGTGTCATTAGTATGATTCCGATGATTATTGTAGCAGTCATAATATGCGTAAAGAAAAAATGAATTGATTATTAAATTAATATTCAATCTCGCCAACAATTTCAGCTGTGCGCCCAGCGAAGGGCAATTAACCAAATGGGTAAAAATCCCGTCTAATTAAGGTCTACCCAACCGATTAGTAGCGAGTCTTGAGTAGCTGTCAGTAATGACAGTTGCTAAGCGTAGACAGCGAGCAAGT
>JAFXCD010000082.1 GCA_017521605.1 Lachnospiraceae bacterium
AAATGTAGTAAAGGTTCGTACCGGCGAAGAAGGCTTTGATGCGTTACAGGATGTAGAGTAATACACTTTTTATAACAGAATAATAGGAAAAGCGTTTGAGAAAAGAAAAGTAATACAGGAAATCGCTCACAGCGAGTATGGGATAGTGAGAGCCATGCAGTGGAGCCTGTATGAATAACACTTTTCGAGCTGCAATCTGAAAAGATGATTCTTAGTAGGTGCGCCGTAGCGCCATGCGTAAGTTGGTAGAACCTTGGTTGGGGTTTGGAAAATGAGAACAAATATAGGTGGCACAGCGAGTACAGCACTTGCCCTATAGAATGCTGAATTAATAAAAATATGGAGGTACATTCATATGTGTTCTATTATGGGTTTTTGCAGCCGCAGTGCTGCCTTTGATGCGTTTAAGAAAGGATTTGACAAGACAATTTCAAGAGGACCAGATGACAGCCGGATTGTGAATACAGGAGATGGATTTCTTGGTTTTCATAGACTGGCTATTATGGGATTGACACCATCTGGCATGCAGCCTTTCAAGCTGGGGAAAAGTTATGTGGTTTGTAATGGAGAGATTTATGGATTTGAAAAACTAAAACAGTATCTTTCTAAAAAATATACATTTGAAAGTGACTCGGACTGTGAAATTCTCTTGCCATTGTATAAAGAATATGGGACAGAGATGTTTTCTATGTTGGATGCCGAGTTTGCCTGTATCATATACGATGGGGAAGCCAAAGAATATATTGCTGCAAGAGATCCCATAGGAATTCGTCCGTTATACTATGGATACGATAAAGATGGAGCAATTATTTTTGCAAGTGAAGCGAAAAACTTGGTAGAATTGACCGATAAAATTATGCCTTTTCCACCGGGACACTATTATAAAGGCGGCCAATTTGTTTGCTACTGTGATATTGCTAAAGTGGATGCCGTTTGTCATGATGATTTGGAGACTGTTTGCAGAAATATCCACGATAAGCTTGTGGCAGGTGTGGAGAAACGACTTGTTGCAGATGCAAAGGTAGGATTCTTGCTTTCAGGGGGATTGGATTCTTCGTTAGTATGTGCGATTGCAGCGAAGAAAAGTAAGGAACCCATAAAGACATTTGCCATTGGTATGAGCGAGGATGCGATTGATTTGAAATATGCAAAGCAAGTGGCGGAGTATATTGGTAGTGAACATAAGGAAGTTTTCATGACACCGGATGAGGTACTGGAATCTTTGGAAACGGTTATTCAGTTATTGGGAACCTATGACATTACCACCATTCGTGCGTCCATGGGTATGTATTTAGTATGTAAGGCAATTCATGAGCAGACGGACATCAGAGTTCTTTTGACAGGCGAAATTTCGGATGAATTGTTTGGCTATAAATATACGGATTTTGCTCCGGATGCGGCTGCATTTCAGAAAGAATCCCAGAAAAGAATCAGAGAATTGCATATGTATGATGTGCTTCGTGCAGACCGTTGCATATCGGTGAACTCATTGGAGGCAAGAGTGCCCTTTGGAGATATTGATTTTGTAAAGTATGTCATGTCCACAGATCCGGAATTAAAATTGAATAAATATGGAAAGGGAAAATATTTGCTTCGCCATGCATTTGAAGAGGGAGATTATTTACCTGAGGAAATTCTTTGGAGAGAAAAAGCGGCATTTTCAGATGCAGTTGGTCATTCCATGGTAGATTATCTAAAGGAATATGCAGAAGGAACATACTCTGATGAAGAGTTTGAAAGTTTGTGTATGAAGTACGCATACGCCAGACCTTTTACAAAGGAATCTCTATTATATAGGGAGATTTTTGAAAGATACTATCCAGGTCAGGCAGAAATGGTGGTAGATTTCTGGATGCCGAACAAAGAGTGGGAGGGCTGTGATGTAAATGATCCGTCAGCAAGAGTTCTTTCAAACTATGGGGATAGCGGAAAGTAAAAGGTATCACAAAGTATACATTATAAGGAAGATAATCATGGATATTAATGAAAAAGCAATAGAGCTTCACAAATTATGGAAGGGGAAGCTGGAGACTACTTCAAAAGTACATATAAAGTCAAAAGAAGACTTGTCTATTCTGTATACACCGGGTGTAGCAGCACCTTGTAAAGAAATAGCGAAGGATAAAGAAACAGTTTATACATACACTACGAAAGCGAATACAATTGCTGTAGTAAGTGATGGAAGTGCGGTATTGGGACTTGGGAATATAGGGCCATATGCGGCAATGCCGGTTATGGAAGGAAAAGCTGCACTTTTTAAAGAATTTGGAAATGTGAATGCGGTTCCGATTTGTCTGGAAACGCAGGACACAGAAGAAATCATCAAAGCAGTAACATGGATTGCGCCTGCCTTTGGAGGAATTAATCTTGAGGATATCAGTGCTCCACGTTGCTTTGAAATAGAAGAACGATTGAAAGCAGGCTTGGATATTCCTGTATTTCATGATGACCAGCATGGTACTGCTATAGTAGTATTGGCAGGTGTAATTAATGCTTTAAAAGTGGTAAATAAAGATAAAGAAAACTGCAAAGTAGTTGTGAATGGTGCAGGAAGTGCAGGTGTTGCTATTACCAAATTGTTACTGACATATGGATTTTCCAATGTAGTTATGTGTGATAAGGCAGGCATTATTTCAAGAAATACGAAGGGATTGAATTGGATGCAGGAAAGAATGGCACTGATTACTAATCCAAGTCAAGAAGAAGGCTCCCTTACTGATGCCATGCGAGGTGCTGATATTTTTATCGGTGTATCAGCTCCGGGAATTGTTACTTCGGAAA
>JAFXCD010000083.1 GCA_017521605.1 Lachnospiraceae bacterium
CTCCCACACAGTCTCCTCTAAGGAAGATTTTACCGCCATGCATACCGGTGCATGGAAAATTACCTACGATACGTTTTCCGTCTGCTTTCAGACCGAGGACAATAATAACGCCGCCTGCCTGATATTCACCAAGAAAGCTACCTGCTGTGCCACCTATAACCAGAACCGGAATCTTATCTTTATACTGCTTCATATGGATTCCTGCACGATATCCAGCATTGCCCTGAACAAAAATTTTGCCTCCACGCATAGCATAACCTGCAGCATCACCGACATTTCCATGAATCAGGATTTTCCCTTCGTTCATGGTATCCCCAACGGCATCCTGTGCATTGGCATGAACGGTAATATTGGAATTGTCCAGGTATGCACCCAAGGCGTTTCCCGGTATTCCATTGATTGTAAGGTTCTTTCCTGACATACCGGCAGCAATAAATCTCTGCCCGCAGCAACCTTCAATAGAGCAGTCTTTATCTGCTTTTCGAAGTGCTTCATTTACAGCTTTATAATCTAAGTTTTTTACATCAATGACTTGCATATTATACCACACCTCCAAAAAATTGTTTACGTTTTTCTGCAGAAAATGCCGTAGAAGTAGCAGTTTTCTTCAAACGCTCAAAGTTTATGGAGCTTAGAGGAATACGATCTCGTATCAGAGAGGTATAGATTCCAGCACGGTCTGTAGCTCCAATTAGGATAAATCCAGTTAAATAATCGTCTTTCGTAAATAGTCGTTTTAAGGTATGCTCAGTTTTTTCTTCGTATAATTCGCCACCTTGTTCGGCTGTATAATAGCTGCCGGCGGTCATAGCGTGTAATCCAAAGAAGCCGATGGAATTCATTGGAATTGCCTTATCAAAGACGGCAGAGTGCCCAGTCATATTGACACCGGCACAATTGCCTTGCATATAAGCGTTTGGCAATATGGCAAGGACACGTTTGCCTTGGAAGGAAATATCTTCACCTTCAGTACAGTCGCCTGCAGCATAAACGTCCGGGATGGAAGTTTCCATTTTGGTATTAACCAGAATACCGCGGTTTACCTCCCCACTAATATCTTTTATGAGAGAAGTATTGGCACGGACACCGACGGCAAGCACTAAAACATCGAAGTGAACGGTTTTTCCGCTGTTCATGATAGCAGTATTTTTCTCAAAGGATGCAACACTGTCCCCTAATAAGAAATTAATACCATTTTGTTCCAGATGTTTTTGCATCATGAAAGCACATTCTGTATCAAGGATACTGGATAGTATACGGTCAGCAAGATCGCAGACCGTGATACTGGATACCCGTTCCTTTAAGCCTTCGGCACATTTTAAGCCGATAAGTCCGGCACCTATGATCAATACATTAGAATTTTTATTAATAGAGGATTCCAGTTTCAGCATATCATCCATTGTCATAAAGGAATGTTTGTTTTCTACTGATTCCAGACCCGTAAAAGGAGGTACAAACGGAGAGGAACCAGTGGCAAGACAGAGTTTATCATAAGAAAGCAAGGTATTATCATTTAGGGTTATCACTTTCTTGGATGGTTCGATTTTTACAGCCTTCTTACCGTAATAAACTTCACAGCCCATTTTTTTATAGAAATCGGGAGTACGGTATGCCATTTTTTCCGGAGTGGTCTTGCCTTCCAGACAGTAGGAGATGAGAGGACGGCAATATACGGGATGTTTTTCTTCTGAAATCACAAGGATCTTACCTGTCGCATCCATTTTGCGGATCCCCTCGATACAGCCCACAGCAGCAACGCCATTTCCAATTACAACATATTGAGTCATCCTATTCACCCCTTTCTTCATAGACGATTGCCCGGTTCGGACAACCTTTTACACAGGCTGGTTCACCACAGGTGTTGGCAATGCAAAGTTCACATTTTTGCATGATTCCATTTTCATTCGGTGCCAGTGCTCCATATGGACAGACCAGAACACAGGTTAAACATCCAACGCATTTATTTTGGTCAATATGAACAACTCCGTCAATCTTGGAGATTGCACCTGCAATACAGCTTTTTATGCACATAGGATCTGTGCAGTGTCTACAGGAAACGGCATAGCAGATTTTTTCACTTTCTTCTATATGGATGCGGGGAAAAATTGGCTTTCCTTTTAATGCCTCTGTCATATCCTTTTCTCCGGAATTGGCAAAAGCACAATTATATTCACACAAATGGCATCCGAGACACCATTCTTCTTTAACATAGACTCGTTTCATTTTATCAGATCCTTTCTGAAACAACTTATTGTTCCTTGCGAAGAGAAGGAAAATTGCAGGTTCTGAATACAGGAATCAGAAGCATGGCAAGAATCAAACCCACAATTCCCTGAATTGCATTCCCTGGTATAGAAGCAGCTGCGCCAAGACCGAAGCCCATAACTACTGCCTCAAAGAAAAAATATCCGGCAATCATGAAACATTCTGCGATAGCTCCTATTATTGCAGTCTTTACCGCATTATTTTTGGACAGATCCTTTATAAACAGTCCCATAATAACAGCCATAAAACCTTTGATTAGAAATGTGGC
>JAFXCD010000084.1 GCA_017521605.1 Lachnospiraceae bacterium
AACCGGTTTAGGCTTAAAGGAAGCTAAGGACGTTGTTGATGGCGCTCCTAAGATGCTTAAGGAAGCTGCTTCTAAGGAAGAAGCTGAAGAAATCAAGAAGAAACTTGAAGAAGTTGGCGCTAAGGTTACTCTTAAGTAATTGGCTAAAAATATCAGGACCTCATCAAATGATGAGGTCCTTTTTGCAGTTTCAAAGTCATATTTGTGTGGTGCGACCAATTAGTTGATTTCATATAAAAAAATCTGGTAATAAGAAGTTTCGGTGTTAAAGGGTTCTTCACGAAGCAGGTTTAGATGCAGGTCTTCGGCGTTTACAATATAAGCTGCTGATAGAATGTAATTGCAGCCCAAATTCTTTAGTGCCTGCGTGTTAAGTTCTAATTGGTTATACCAGAAAGAGTTTTTCTCAATATTGTAATATCCGGGGATTTCGGAACTGAACAGGTAGCAACGATTCCCCCATCCGTCGAAGGAGGATTTTAAATAATCGTTTTTGTTTAGTTCGGGTGCAATTACGTTACGAAAGGCGTGTTTATGCGCCAAGTCATAATTGTTGGAATAACCATCAATGCAATAAAATCCATGATATAGAGCAGCTGAGGGATCAATTCCCAAGCTGACTACGGTATAATCCTTAATAGACTGTCCGGTTTCATTAAGTAAATAATCTTCTACCTGGTTCATAACACCCAGTGCCAGATAATCCGACCAGCTCAGTTGTTTCATATCTTTCTGCAACAATTCTTGAAGATTGGGTTTTACAAAGGAGCCTTTTAAGCAGGCAATACCAACCATTGCAAGAACAACAAAGGATATTGCAAGCTGTGGTAGGCGCAAGTATGACTTTTCCTTAAGAAAGATTGTAAAGCAAAGTGCCAGCATACTATACCACAATGTGGGTGTGAGCCAAAGAACCCGGGAAAACTGAAAAGATTTCAAGGCCCCAAAGTGTTCACGAATACCGATTATGAAAGAGGTTTCCCAAAGAGCGGCAGAAAAACAGATGGAACAGGTGAAAACGAAGAGGATAATTAAGTATTTCAGAAGTTTCCCTGTTTCGGACTGTAACTTTTTATAAAACAGTAATCCCAACAGCATGGTGCCAAGTACTGCTATAAGTATATGGCCATGATAATCTGTAGCGTGTGAAGTGTTGTTGGTAAGATAGGAGAGCCATTGCGTGAAAAGTGGAAGTGGGGTTAATGTATATTCTGCTTTATGCGACTCATAACTACTACCGATACCGACTAGTTGTGAAATCAATGACAGGTTTGTAGCAATATATATACCCAACATCATAACAAAGGACAACAATAGTGGTTTCTGTTGGTGTACCTTTTTGGTGCAAAGGAAATATAGAAGAAGTAAAAATCCAATGAGTATCCAGACAAAACCAATCAATACCGGAGAAGACATGGCGGTGTATAAGGCAATGTATAGGAGGGGCAGAATGCAGGGCTTCTTTTTACATAACATGAGGAAACAATACAGTAACATGGGAATACCGTATTGGCTAAGACCGTATACCGGTAAAAAAGGCAGGAAAGCAAACAACAGTGCAGTAATAAGAGCAACATAATGATTTTGAAGGGTTGCCCTAATTAACTGAAACATACCGGTATAGGCACAGAATTGTCCCATAATCAGTAATATCATATAAGAAGTAAAAGGGGGAAATATCCTGAATAAGAATACTGCCAGGGGAGCAGGTGCCACTAGCGCACTTTTTCCTGCACCATTCATAAATTCAGGAATGATATTCTGACCGGAGAATAGGTATTTTGCCTGATAAATATAGGCAATGAGTTCACCATCTAATTGGTCATGATAGTATACGATGGAATTTTTACCTAAAATAAATGAGGGAATTAGTGACAGTATAATGATTATTAAGCCGCAAACATATAAATGACCGGCTTTGATATGGGTTAAAAGGTTTTTCATAAAGAATCCTTTCCTGTACATAGGCTATTACTTCTATAATTCATATAAAGGATACATGATATTTAACATATTATATCTTTGGGAAAGCAATGTCAAGAAAAAGGGGGAGAGGAGAGGTTTTGAACCGTGAAAAAACTTTACAAATTATGTAAAACTTACTCTTGACTCCTTGAATGTAATGTGATATTATGGTAAATGCACTATTGTGGTGTGTTATGCTTATTCGTATGGTAATATTAGTTTTTACACCAACGAAAATCAGCTGAAATCAGAAAGAACGGGGTGAAATGTCAATGGAAAAAAACAGAATACGTCCTATTGCAAACAGCAAGAATATGCGTATGAGTTATTCAAGACAAAAAGAGGTTTTAGAGATGCCCAATCTGATTGAAGTCCAGAAGGATTCCTATCAGTGGTTTTTAGACGAAGGCTTGAAAGAAGTTTTCGACGATATCTCTCCTATCGCAGATTATAGCGGTTCCTTAAGTCTTGAGTTTGTGGACTTCGAATTATGTGAAAACGAAGTGAAATATTCTATTGAAGAATGTAAGGAAAGAGATGCTACTTATGCAGCACCTCTGAAGGTAAAGGTGCGTCTTTACAACAAGGAAAAGGAAGAAATCAGTGAGCATGAGATTTTCATGGGTGAGCTTCCTCTTATGACCGCTACCGGTACATTCGTTATTAATGGTGCAGAACGTGTAATTGTAAGCCAGTTAGTTCGTTCTCCCGGTATCTACTATGCTATCGGTCATGACAAAATCGGTAAGAGACTGTTCTCCAGTACCGTAATTCCTAACCGTGGTGCATGGTTAGAGTATGAAACAGATTCCAATGACGTGTTCTACGTTCGTGTGGATAGAACCAGAAAGGTACCGATTACCGTGTTGATTCG
>JAFXCD010000015.1 GCA_017521605.1 Lachnospiraceae bacterium
AATCCATCAGCCTTGTGTTTTGCATTATTCACTTAACATCTTAATAATCTCTTGGAACTCCGGTTTCTTCCGCACTGCATCGAATTCAGGTTCAGCCAAATACTTGTCACGGAAGATAATCCTTGCCGGTCTGGAATCGGCCGTATCACAATTTACTCGTTTATAAGTCCTCTCACCCAGTAATAAACTATCTATCTTCTCCTCCGCAGGACGATTGTCTTTAGCAATGGCAGCTTCTGCTGCAATCCGTAACTGCTCAAGGGCTTCCTTTTCCCTTCCCAGTTTCAGCAAAAATTTACCACCCAAATAATGGTTATCTACATTACACCATGTGGCAAATCTAGGATGATTATCTTCCATCAGATCTTCTAGAGCATAGAATTTATCTAATACCTTAATTGCATCTTCAGCAGGAAGCAAATGCATCAAATGATCCATAGCATCCATAATATGATCAAATGCTTCCAACATATACTTTCTGGTATGAGACAGCTTTTCTTCCTCCTCCAAGGCCCACCAAATAGAACGCTCCCTGCACCATTCCATATTGGGAAGTGTTTCATAAATAGCACGTCCCATGGCTTTTCTACCCATCTCGCAATGCTGAAATGCAAGTCTTGCAGTCGCTTCCATACGAAGATCCACATCCGGGCAGTATTTCATAATACGTTCACCCAAGGCTACGATTTCTCCGTCATACTTTTCCATATTCTCCTTCCAATTTGGAATATCTGCATCATCACTACCTGACACAAACAACGCATACATCAAACTATTAAGAATCGTGTAATTATTGGGAAATTCCGCAACACCCTCTCTGGCAATCCGGATGCACTCCTCAATCTTTCCTACACTTATGGCTTTCTGAAAATCGCATCTGTATCGCTCCACCGCCTGCTTTTCCACAGTTTCGTCCACACCCAGCAGTTTATCCACAGAGATACCGAAAAAGCCTGCAATGGTTGGCACCAGTTCCATATCCGGATAACAGGTACCCTTTTCCCAACGGGACACAGACTGACAGGACACTCCCAACACTTCCGCAAACTCCTCCTGGGTAATCTCCCTTTCCTTTCGAAGTCTCCTTATCGTTTCTCCTACTTTTAATTTCATACAATTTACCTCGCTTATCTTTTCGGAAAGTAGCGCTCTTTCTAATTGTATTGTATAAAAAACCGTAGGGATACGCAATATCACGTTAGTAGAGATTTTTTCACCATTATGGTTAATTTTCTATTCGTACTCCTCCAATTCTGCATTTCTCTTAGCCTTCAAGCCCTCGATATCAATTACCACCGTCCGTGCCTCACCGGTCAACGGACTTCTCTCTTGGTAGTCATACAACACAAAGTATTCTTTCTTGCGTGACACGTTTGTCACATTTCTGTCCATTCTTTCCCACACCGTGTAAGCAAAGGGCTCCAAATGAGTCATTCTGGACAGTTGCTTGGAATCATAAGCCTCATAAGCAGGCAGATACTCTCTCTTTTCCTCTTCCTGCTTATAAAAAGCCCTGAATACTTCCTTATGTGCTCCCAAATCCTTGGCAAAATCAGGACGGCTCTTTAGATTCTCCCTTAGATACATATCATAGGTCAAAAGCTCCCGATACACGCACCTATACTGTCCGTCATACTCGCAGGCAAACTCCAATAGCACCTGATAGCGATAGCTTCTGGCAGGGCTGTTAACAAAATAGCCCCTCTTCTCATAAAAGTCCGCCAAAGCTTCATACAAAGCAAAGGGCGTCTCAAACGCCTGCTCCAAAAACTGCAGGGTATGCACGAACTGGTTGCTGTTGTAGTACAACTCCACCATTTCCTCGATACGCATTAAGCGAAGCACATCCTCAAAACTTAGCCACTTGGTAAACAATACCTCGTAAGGCGCCTTATCCGTATAATGAATACCATACTCTGTGGCTCTCTCGCACATTTCCGAACCCTTCAGCACCTTCAAAAAGCCCAACTGCAGTTGCTCCGGCTCCATGGCATAGACACGGTTAAAGGACCGGCCGAAGCTTTCATAATCCTCATAGGGCAGCCCGGCGATTAAGTCCAAATGCTGATGCACATTCTTGCCGGCATTGATACGGGCTACCACTCTCTCCAGCTTCTCCACATCCATCACCCGATGTATAGCTTCCAAAGTCTTCGGATTGGTGGACTGCACACCGATTTCCAGCTGTACCAGGCCGGGACGCATCCTGCTTAACAGCTCCAGTTCTTCTTCATTCAACAAATCCGCTGCTATTTCAAAGTGGAAATTAGTGACACCATTGTCATTATCTAGCAGATATTTCCAGATAGTTGCTGCATGAGCATGGTTGCAATTAAAGGTTCTGTCCACAAACTTTACCTGCTTCACCATCTGATCCAGGAAAAACTGTAGCTCCTTTTTTACGACACTCATGTCACGTAGTCTCACCTTTTTATCAATGGAACTCAAACAATAGCTGCAACGGAAAGGACATCCACGACTGGATTCATAGTAAATAATCCTATTCTGAAAAGGCTCCATATCCTCATACAAAAAGGGCAACGTACTGATATCCGTAAGCTCTCTGGGCGTGGTAAAGCCTCCCGGAAGACAAAGTCCCGGAATCGCTGCCAACTGACCCTCCTCACAGTTTTCCCGATTTACATAATATCCCAGCAACTCCCGAAAGGTGGCCTCTCCTTCTCCAATCATTATTCCTGCCAGCTGAGGATACTTCTCCAGTAATCCGGGCGCATCATAAGTCACCTCCGGACCGCCCAGCCAAATTGGTACCTTAGGTAATAGCTTGGCAAGCTCCTTCACCAGCTCCAGCATCTGCTCAATGTTCCAAATATAACAGGAAAGCCCGATAACATCCGGCTTTCTTAAATAAATATCCGCCAAAACATCCGTAAATGCATGATTTATGGTATACTCCGCAATCTCCACATTCTCCTTAAATGCTTCACCCACATAAGCACGCAGACTGTAAAGAGCTGGATTAGAATGTATATATTTTGCATTTAATGCCACCAATAAAAATTTCATGGCAGGCTCCTTTCTTATCTTGGATCAAAAAATTCCGCTAATCCATCCTCAAACTCTTCTATTTTGGTACATTTTGCAGCTATCTTTACCCATCTGTTCAGAACATCCACATTCGTCTGTTTCAAAATGATAGCTTTCAAGTCTTCTGAGACCAATCCCAAATCTCCCAGAATTTCCAACAATAAATCCTGTACTCCCTGAGTTATTCCCCGAGTAATTCCCTGCGTTATTCCCTGACTGATTCCTCTCTCCATTCCATCAGCCAATCCTTCTTCGTAACCTTCTCTGCGAAGATTTGCCAAATGTAACTCCTCATTATATTCAAATATACTCACTTCCATCGCCTCCGCCCGGTTCTTCTTCAAAAACTCTGCCAAAATATCTTCTTCGATACATTCTGTAATCGTCCTCTCCACTGCCTGTTCAATAGGCATCTGCATAGCATACACTCTTACTTTTTCCGTATATTGCATATACTCTCTTAATGTTTTACAGTTTCCCAATATTTCTGCATTATTTCCGGCATTTATATTCAGTACAGTCACCGTCAATTCCAGTTCCGGTTCATCCTGTTTCTTTGAAAATGCATCCGAGAGCTTATACACCCTGCGCTCCGGTTGATGTTCTTTTCCGTTATAGAATACCACAAACCTTGGTGCCGGTATTCTTACCAATGTAGTACCGTATAAATCACTGTCTTTTACAATATTTTGCAACAGCTTCGATACATACAACAAATCTCTCAGTGGGATATTCGGATTTACCGTTGACTGATGCTCATATAAATTTACTTGAAAATTAAAGAGAAATGACACATCATTTTTCATATTCATATAGATGGCATTCTGCAGAGTATTAATCTCCAAACCATTCACATCTGTATAATGCGTTCCATTTACTGCATTATACAGGCTTAACAGCTCCTTCTTGTCCAGATATAACATCCGAAAAATAGAATCCTTGTAGTTACGTTGCATTTTCATTTGGTACCCTCCTTACCACAGGAGCATACCCTTTCAGAACCCTCCTGCTTTCAATTAAAATGTGAATGAAAAGCATGAATTTTCTGAAATACAATAGAATAAAAGATTAATAGAATTGAAAAAGAAAATATGCTTTGTATATAATTTATCACTTGCATTCAAGATATGCAAGGAAATTTGTCAAAAAATGCACCTCTTTCGCAACAAAATGTTGTTTTGAAAGGGATACAATAAAACCAACATATTCGAGCTTAATCCTCATAGGTCTTCCTCTCCTTCGGAGAGAGCCACTCCGATAAATTTAAAGACTGTGGTTGATTTTTTAGGTGATGGATGTCCTTAAGTGGAAACATAATTTAATAAACAAAAAATTTTCCTTCCGGATACTCTCCACTCCAACCGCATGGAAGATGTCCCGATAAATAGATTTTAAGCATCTTATAAAAAAACTCACTCTGATAATAATCGGAATAATAATCTATCATAAACAAAGTAAGTATGTTGAATCGAACGTCGTCTATAACTCGTTGTTTGGTTTTTTCATCCTTCCAATTCATTTCCACTTTTGTCTGTATTTCATTCATATATTCACTTTTAATCTGGCGAACGACTACATTCCAATTTCTATTAAAAATATCTTTATGGTTCCTACTAAGAAATTCTGTAAAATCTCCTCTTACCTCTAAGCAAGTATTTTCCCACTTTATGCTATTAATCATTTTTTAGCTTTTGTTTCAGAATTGACATACTCAACATCAAATCCAAAATCATCTTTTTCTCCACATCTACATAATAAATCACAGTCCATTATTAATTTAATAAATTCTTTACTTGTTTCCATTTTCTACCTCATTTCTTTTGTGGTAATTTGCCAGGAATTCCAGAAACAAAATCTGAATTCATAAATCCTGCAGAACGTTGTTGCTCATAAGCTTTTCTTACCGCATATGCAGCATCTTTTGGTGTAAACTTATTGGTACTTAGTAATGAATTATATACTGCACGATTATACTCACCAATTGTTGGGAAATCACCATACAACTCCCAACCAATCATATTCCCAGCTTTCTGTCAAACCTGTTTCCGGCTTCATCATAGGAAACTTCTAATTCTCTTACATACTCTTGCTTTGTTTCTGCTAACTTTTTACAAATTTCCAATCTTTTCTTTAATACAGCAATCCCTTTCGTTCCATGCACCGTAAAATTGAAATAAAATTCTGCAAAATTATGATACTCATTCATAATATTTCTGCATACTTATCAAAATCAATCATCAATAATTGTTCATACACTTCTCAGTCAGGATAATCGAGCAAACAATAATCAATTCTATTACTGCATCAAACCTCTCAGTCTACAATACCTTCAATTGATTTATTATAAGACAAACTTATTTTCTCAATATCATTATATTCCACTGAATATACTCCCTTTTTCACCTCAAAATCCATTATTTCATTCATTTCTATTATTTCATCCACCTCTGATTCCGGATATAATAAAGCTTGAATCAACTCAGAAGCATTAATCAATATTAGTTTTCCAGATGGAACTTTTAATATCTTATCAGATACTACTTTCTTTTCTTCCATCAACATTTCACAATTTTCAGCTTTCTTATCTGAAAGAATCACAACTAATTTGCCAGAATTAATAAAATCTCGTATTAGTGCTGATTCTCTTTCCCTTACAATTTTCCACTCCTCATCAAAATCGTATATTAATTCCGTTTCACCATTAACATCTAAATAGATATCAAATGAATAGAGTAAAGCATCATTGAATTCCGGGAAAAATTGTTTATCGATAAGTACTAATCCATCTGGTTCATTAGTTATAAAATTAAATATCATATATTTTTTTATTTCCTTTCCATGTCTGTTTATGTTCTACACCTTTTTTCTCCACTGATAAACATTAGTTATATTACCATCCTTACAACTCCAGTTTCTCAGCTACCCGGTTCCAAATATCTTCGCCAACTTGCTGCATCGGTGTTCCACTCATCTCCATAGCTTCTATTGCCGCAAAGTAGAACCAGTTGATACCGGTTTCCATGGTCTTCTTTACCGCACGGTTTAATACTAGTCCATAATCATCCACACCGGACTCTGCAAAGGTTTTCAACATTCCCTCCAAATCATAGGGGATACTGATAAGCTCTGCTTTCCAGCCCTCCTTATTTCCTTCCAGGATGCAGAATTCTGCATGCCCACCCTTTTCATCAATAGCCAATCCTAAAGACCCCGGATTAATATATAATTTATCATATAAACTTATAGTTTCCTGATGATGGGTATGCCCACCCAGTAGATAGCGTGTAGGTAGCTCCCTCATAACCTTATCTTGTAAGGGTAAATCATACTTCAGATTCCCTCTTATTTCCTCCGGTGCTCCATGGCAAAGCATAAGCTCCGGGCAATCTCCCAGCTGTACCTTTGTTGCTGAAGGCAATCCTTCAAAGAAGTCCAAATCCTCTCGCGTAATATTCTCATAGGTGTAAAGAAGGGCACCACTGGGTGAGCTGATATGCCAGCCCTGATCTTGTTTATCATGATTCAGTAGATACTCCTCCCGATTGCCCCGCAGAATCGTACAGGGATACTTCTCCATCAAACCATACAGCATATCCAGGGTACGCCTGGGATAGGGCATATCCGTCACATAATCTCCCAAACCGATAATCGCCTCTACCGGATGCACCTCTATATACTCTAAAAACGCTTCAAATGCTTTAAAATTGGAATGAATATCACTAATTACCGCTACTCTCATAAATTACTCCACTTTTTACTATAATACACGGGGACCGTCCCCGATTTCTACCACATAAAAATCTGCTGCATATCCGATTTTCACCTGATATGCCTCTCCAACTCTACGGATAAAGTCTTCCACGCACTTCTCCTTCACAATACTTACCGTACAGCCTCCAAATCCGGCACCGGTCATTCGGGAGCCGATCACACCTTCCACCTTCCAGGCCGCTTCTACCAGGGTATCCAGCTCCACACCGGTCACCTCATAATCATCCCTTAAAGACACATGGGAAGCGTTCATTAATTCTCCAAAACACAAAATATCTCCAGCCTTCAGAGCCTCCACCGCTTTCAAAGTACGTTGGTTCTCATAAACTGCATGCTTGGCACGCCTCATGCGTACCTCACTCTTTATGGCACCCTTATACTGCTCAAAAGCTTCCTCGCTTAACTCGCCCAAAGACTTTACTGAGACCACCTGCTGTAGCTCTGCCAGTGCTTCTTCACACTCGCTACGGCGCTCATTATACTTGGAATCTCCGAGTCCTCTCTTTTTGTTAGAGCAGGCAATCACTATTTTTGCACCTTCCAATTCAATCGGCGCATACTCATAGGACAAGTCTGCTGTATCCAGAAAAATCGCACTGTTCGCTTTTCCCATAGCAATAGCAAACTGGTCCATGATACCACAATTCACACCATTAAACTGATTCTCCGAAAACTGTCCTATTAAAGCCAGCTCCTGATTACTTACCTCAAACCCAAACAAATCCCTTAAAAAGAAGCCCGTCAATACCTCTACAGAAGCAGAAGAAGAAAGTCCTGAACCATTAGGGATATTACCGCTGAGCAAAATATCCATACCAAAGGGAATCTTCATCCCCTTTTCCTCAAAAGCCCACATCACTCCCTTGGGATAATTGGTCCAGTCTGCTGTCGGGTCAGGCACCAGGTCATCCAAAAAACATCCGATGACTCCTAAATGAGCAAAATTCGTAGAATAAAATTGCAGTGCTCTGTCCTGACGCTTCCTTACCACTGCATATGTTCCTATAGTCAACGCACAGGGAAACACATGACCACCGTTATAATCCGTATGCTCTCCGATTAAATTCACCCGACCCGGTGCAAAATATACCTTAGCCCCTTGGATATCACCAAATACTTCTTCAAATTTACGTAAAAGCTGCTCCTTCATCTTTGTCACCTCTATAGCATAATCATGGAGCCGACTCTAACGCCGGCTCCATGTTGTCATCCTTAAATACTCTTATTGTCCAGGTCTTCCTGTGCTCTCTTCAAATCCTCGCGGATATTTAATGCCTGAGGGCAAGCCGCCTCACACATGCCACATTCCACACAGTTCTTTGCCTTTTCGCAGTCCTGCATTTCGGTTTCCCAGTTCCATCTTACTGCATCATAGCTCTGGTACATATGGTAAGTATTCCATACTCTGAAATTCTTAGGAATATTCACGCCTGCGGGACAAGGCATACAATAGCTACAACCGGTACAACCATTCTGCACACGGCTGTTAATAATATTTACAATTTCATCAATCCCCTTTGACTCTTCCTCTGACAAAGGTTTGAAATCCACAAAGGTCTTCAAATTATCCTCTACCTGCTCCATGGTGCTCATACCACTTAATACTACTTTAATATTAGGTAATGAACCCACCCATCTGAGGGCAAAGGAAGCTACACTTGCTTCCGGATCCAGCTCGTTAAATTTCTTCTTAATATCTGCACCAAAATTAGCCAGCATACCACCCTTAATAGGCTCCATGATTACCAATGGAATATTTCTTTCTTCTGCCAGCTTATACCCCTTCATGCCGGCCTGCTCATTGGTATCCATATAATTTAACTGAATTTGGCAGAAATCCCAGTCTCTCGCACAAAGCATTTCTTCGAAAGCTTCATAGCTGTCATGGAAGGAGAAGCCTAAATAACGAATCTTTCCTTCTGCCTTTAACTCTTCCAATCTTTCTACTACACCAAGCTCTACCATTTCCTTCCAACGACCTAAATTCATGGCATGCAACAGATAGAAGTCCACATAATCTGTCTGCAGCTTCTGTAACTGCTCATTAAAGTATTTGTCCACATCTTCTACACTCTTTACAAACCAAACGGGCAACTTGGTTGCCAGATAATAAGATGCTCTATCATACTTTTTCAGTGCTTCTCCTACAAAAAGCTCGCTTTCTCCATTGTGATAGGGATATGCTGTATCAATATAATTTACCCCTGCTGCAATAGCCCTGTCCAACATCTTCTGCGCCAGCTCACGGTCAATCTTCCCCTCCGCATTGGTAGGAAAACGCATACATCCAAAACCCAAAAGGGATGTCTCAATTCCAAGCTTCTCCATTTTTCTTAATTCCATTGTAAATTCCTCCTGTACATTATATTGTGTAATGATTCAAATTTTGCGAATGCAGAATCTAAATCATACTATTTCATTTGCACGATACCCTCCTCTGAAATCACAACACCTAAGCCCTCACTATAAGTATTCAACCGATTTATTACCCGCTGTGCTCCCTCAAAAGCCAAAGGCGTGGGTTGAAAATTATTACGATTCGTTACCGAACTGATAGAACAGGGAATCACTTTCGCATCCAGGTCTCCTGACAATTCCCCATCAATAAAGGTAAAGGTCTGCTGGAAAATCATGGTGTCCATATCACTGGGACTCCTGTTTGCTCCAAAGCAGAAATTACCAAGACTATGTATAATCAGCTTACCCTTATACTCTTCAATACCTTGCAATACATGGGGATGGTGACCAATTACCAAGTCAGCCCCCATATCGATACATTTCTTACCTAATTGTAATTGATAAGATTCCGGATAATTATCTCTTTCGACTCCCCAATGGCAGGCCACAAAGATTAAATCCACACCGGCGGCTTTCAGTTTATCAATGCCCTCTGCCACCAAATCTTCTGTGCCCTGGCCCCAAGCCACTTCATTTACTGATACATAACCGATTTGAATGCCCTGAGTTTCATAAATAGCCACGTTTTTATCATAGGCATAGAGGATATTTTCTGCATTTAACGCCGCCTCCGTATCCTTGGTACCTTCTGTTCCAAAATCCAGACGGTGATTATTGGCCATACTAACCGCTTCCACACTGCCTTCTGTCAGTATTTTCGCATAAGATGGATCTCCCTTAATATTATATGTACGTCCGGCTGCAGCTGAATTGGAAGTCGTAAGTACCCCCTCCAGATTCACAATGGTCATATCATCCGCCGAAAAAATATCCTTAACATTTCGTAGGAAATATTCTGCACCACCCTCTGTATCATAAGCCTGATTAAAGGAGGAGTTATAATCCTGCTCTATATGATTGCCCAAAGAGCAATCTCCTGCTGCTGAAACAAGAATTTTCACCACATTCTCTTGAGACTCAGGTTCAGCTGTGGGTACCGGTGTTGTCATGGTCTCTCCCACCGAATCTTTTTGTATTTTTATCGGCTGTCCTTTTATTGTTTCAATACCGGAAGACTCCTTGCTATTACTATACACATAGCCCGACTGAGGAATAATCGCTTCTGCATCATCCCCACAACCGGAAAGACAGATACTGCCCCCCAGTATACAACCTATTATTAAACCTAGCCTAAGTTGCTTTTTGTACATTCAACCGGTCCTTCCCTCACACTGTCCCTTCATGGACATTTTCATCACATAAATACTATTACATTATACTACAGAATTTTAAAAAAGAACATCTCAAACTTTATAAATTTGAGATGTTCTTACCAAGTGTCCTCTTTTTACTGTGCCAGATCTAAATGCTGAATGGTACCCACACTACCATTCTCATATAGGAAAATACCTGTACTCCGTATAAACCCATTGCTCACGTTTTTATCATCTTTTAATGCAAAATCTGTGGAAACATTTTGCAAGCAGATTGCCCCCACTCCCTTTTGTGTCAAAGTATACAGAGTATCCTGTCCATTTTCATCCCTGCACCAGATTTTCAGCTTATTCCAGATACTATCGTTTTCATCAATCCAGCCATTGCCATCCTCATCATAGGCTGCTAAATCTGCAAAACCATTGCCTGACTGTGGTCCAAACAATTCACTGCCATCATTTATCTGCCCATCCCGGTTCTTATCCAGCGCCAGATAACCACTGCCTGCACCCAACTCAGATACTTCCTCCATCTGACCGTCTACATCCAAATCAAAGAAAAATTTTTGGTCGCTTAAAGACGCCACTGTGTCATCAAAATTAATAACTAATGGGTCAAAAAGTCTCTGAAATTCCTGCATCTCAAACTCTTCCCGATAATACTGTTCAAAAGTACGACTCATGCCCACTTCCAAAGAAAAAGTTATTTCTCTTCCATCTGCCGTAGTTACTTTACCTTGAGAAGCAAAAGATACTGCTTCTTCTTCCCGGTAATAGCTTTCTCTGGTAACAGCCACCTGCTGCATAGGAGTAAACTCCAAAGTAGCTGTTTGCTTAGGGGACAACTCCACCGCCTCCTCTTCTCCCAGATACTCTTTGGTTTTGTCATCTCCAAACAATAGCATAAAAATATAACGGGTGGTATACTGCCGGAATTTATCAGCAAAATCTGTGGTGGTACTGCGAATTCGTGGTCTGTTCACCCGCATGCTCTCCACCTTTTCCTGCAAATCATAAGTATAATCCACAGAGGCCTCCTTCACACCGGTCTGCTCTGCCTCTTCCTCATTATTTCCCGGTCCCCCACCTAAAAGGGATGTTTCTGCCTGTGTTTTACCTCCTTGTTGTTCCTTTAGCACGAAACGGCTATATTGTGTTCTCGAAGAAGTATATCTTCGGACGGACTCCATTCCTATTACACTAGAATCAATACGCAATACTGCTCCTTTCCATGCGTCACTTATCTGTGTTCACCTTCCATGACTCTCACAAAACAAAAGGATGATATCTCATGAAAACCTCCTGTTTTCAATCCATACCATCCGTGGTGACGATTCTGACTTACTCAATCCTATGGCCATAAGTATTTGTACTACATATATCGTCTCAATTCCCAAAAAATTTAGCACTTATCTTAGTAAGCTTAAGTATACTCCTATGCTTCAACACCTTCATTTACTAATTATAACAAATAGTCATTGCGAAAAAAGGCATTTCTTGTTATAATAATCATGATTTTGTAAGATGGATAGGAGGTTCTTATGGGATTCTTAGATAATATTTTGAAAACAGGTTTGAGAGCAGCTGAAAGAGCTGTTACCAGAGCAGTAAATGATGCTGTTTATGACAATGTACACGGCACTGTAGATAAGGGATTACGTAATGGGATGAGCAAAACAGACGAAGCCATCAGCAAGTCTGTAAATATCCCTTCTTCAAAAGCAAATACCTCATCCACTGTTACCCAAAGCACTGATGATGCATATGATGGCAGAACTTTTGCCCAGAAGCTTCCGGAAGTTTTAAAGAAAATCGGCGAATTTGAAATTAAGGAAAATATCTCTGCTGATTCTATTGAAGCAGAAGCAGGCAGAGAACTTTACAAACGTGGTGGCTGCTATCGTTTACCTCAGGATATTACTTATGCCATTTACAAAGAGGGACAGAGAGTTTTATTTATTAATGTGTATGACAGTTATAAGGTTTATGTACATCAGGCTAATTACAAAATCCGTGAGTACTGCAATGAAGAGGGTACTCCCATGATGGATTTCTTTGATTATATGACTAACGATGTGGATTACATGGAAGACAGAATCCGCAAAGCCATCGGCTAATAAAACTTAATCAGGTCTGTTCCACGCCTTATGCGTGTGATAGAAATAGAAAGAAAGAGAAATGTGACGAATTGTTACACCTGTGACAGATGAAGCATCTCCCATATTCTTTATGGTGCTTTGCAGGTAGTAGGGAAATGTTCAGTCTGGTACAACAGAGCAAGCTCTTGTTGCTTCAAATTATCTCTTTCTTTCTCTTATTTTAGGAGACAAACATGACAATCTGGGAACAACTTTTCCTGCCTGAATACTGGCAGGAATTTTTAAACTATAAAGTTGAAAAACAACACCTTTCTGTCAGAGAGCAACAGGAATTGGAGGAATATATTGCGCAGCAGAGATATTTGCAGGTATTGGATACCATTGACCAAGATGCTTCCAGCCTTCCTCTCCCTTTCAAAAAAGAAGTCAACAAAAGCGGTGTATCAAAAAAACGTGTGGTCTATTCTTTCCCGAACGACTTTAATATACTGCTGAAAATGCTGACTTACCTGCTCTTTCGCTATGACCATCTATTTGCCCACAATTGCTATGCATTCCGCAGACATTATGGGGTAAAGGATGCTATTCGCCGCATCCGGCACACCAAAGATA
This sequence comes from Lachnospiraceae bacterium, assembly GCA_017521605.1. Lineage (GTDB taxonomy): Bacteria > Bacillota > Clostridia > Lachnospirales > Lachnospiraceae > Acetatifactor. The sequence goes on from JAFXCD010000015.1 coordinate 13,142, forward strand.
TCCATAAAAAGTATTGCCTGAAAGTGGACATCAGTAATTATTTCAACTCCATAGATGTGCCCCTGCTTCTTCAAAAACTGGAATTTCTAAAACAGGAAGATAATGCTGTTTATACTTTTCTGATTCACCTTCTGACTGCTGATAAAGCTGTTTATGAAGAAAATAATCAACAACAAATCTTTATGGAAAAACGGGGAGCCATGGCAGGAACCCCTATTTCTCCCTTTTTGGCCAATGTATACCTGATGGAAATGGACCATGTCTTTGCGCAGGAAAATGTACTATACTTCCGCTATTCCGATGATATCTTACTGTTTGCAGATACTGAAAAACAGTTGGACGAACTAAAAACACGCTTATATGAATATATTGAGGCACACAAATTAACCCTTAACCCATCTAAGGTGCATTTAAGCAAACCGGGAGAACCCTTTGAGTTTTTAGGCTTTTCCTTTCGGGATTACAAAGTGGATTTATCTGACATTACTATCCAAAAAATGAAGGATAAAATCAAGCGAAAAGCTCACGCCCTGCGACGTTGGCAGCAAAAGAAAAAGCTTACCGGTGAAAAGGCTGCCAAAGGCTTTGTAAATTCCATGAACCATAAGTTCTATGATAGTGGGAATGGTACGGAATTCTCCTGGAGCCGCTGGTTCTTCCCCTGCCTCACTACAGATGAAGGTCTGAAGGAAATAGATGCCTATATGCAACAATACGTGCGTTACTGCGTCACCGGCCGTCATTACAAAGGTAATTACCGTATTACCTACGAGCAAATGAAAGACTGGGGCTATCGCAGTCTGGTGAATGAATACTATAAACAATTCAAAGCCGCTAATACTAAGGAGGATTAGAATGATATCCGACTCCAAAAGCACTACTGTTTTTTCCCTTTCTATGTTACATCAGGTTATAAACTATATCGAAAAGAATCTTTTAGCAGAATTAACCCCAGCTCTTATAGCCTCACATTTTTTCATCAGTGAGTCGACATTATCCTCCCTTTTCAAAGTAGTTTGTGAAATGACCATTATGGAGTATATCCGCAACAGAAGATTAACTTTGGCTGCAGAGGAATTAACCCATTCAAACACCCCTATTATCGAATTAGCCTACAAATACGGTTACGAAACTCCCGAAGCTTTTACAAAAGCTTTTTCCAGATTTCACGGATTCCCTCCCAGCTTTGTCAGACGCGGGTTCACTGTCACAAAATTCTTTTTACCCTTGCAAATTGAAGTTACTATTCAAGGAGGCTGGAATACCACCAATCTGACAAAACTAAATTGTGTAGGACAAGAACAAAGCAAACCTATGGCTTATAATACTCCTATAAACAATATAGGAGGAAACCTTATGGAACAAACAAACACCACTTATCAAATTGATACCTGTACCATGCAATACAAACATGAATGGAGTATCCTCTACTCTTTGGCAGACAGCCTGATTCAAAATCAAATACCCTTCAAGGTTGATGGTAAAACAATGATTTTTGCACACGGTCTGGAAATACCTTTGGACAAAATTTGTTTGACCTTTAAATGGAATGATGAAGAAACAGTAAAAACATTTTTCCAATTTGCGGATACAGTGAAACATACCAAAGATGGCTTTAAGTTTTTCGACATTCAATATCAGGCAATGAAAGTACGATGCATGTTTTATGGTAATTGTCCCGGTGATGATACTGACGAGTTTCTATACAAAAATACAGATATAGTACATATTGATAATCTGCCAGTCCCCGTACAGTCTCTGGAATTTTACTATAATAATGCGGAAAAGGATACTGAGTATTATAAAATGGTAGAAAAGAGGTTGGGAAAACATGAGAGATTATAGCTCACAGAACAAAAAAGCTTGGGAATATTCTGCTTATCTATTTTGGATAACGCATAACGGCACTCCTGCCCAGTTGGCTGAAAGGGCAATAAAAGACCCTATGCAAATGCTAAAAAAGCATGCCCACTATTTCGATACTTTTGCTGGCGTTAAGGTTGCCAATATCTGCGGCTCCTGTGGTAAGAAGGCAATTCCACTGGCTCTCTTAGGTGCAGAAGTGACTATTTTCGATATTTCAGAAGACAACCGGCGATATGCTCTTGAAGTAGCAGACGCTGCGCATGTAAATATCAGTTATGAAGTTGGCGATGTACTGGAAATCGATAAAGAAAAATATGCCGGATATTTCGATGTTGTTTTCATGGAAGGCGGTATCTTACACTATTTTCATGATATTGATGAATTTATGTTGCTTATGAAAGTGTTGTTAAGGCCGAACGGGAAAATGATCTGTAGTGATTTTCATCCCTTCACTAAGATTTCAGATATCCTAAATCTTGAGCAACCCTGTATGAGCTACTTTTCAACAGATATTGTGGAGACAGAGATGGCACATGCACGTTTCTATGACGACAAAATACGTAGTCAAATGCCCAAATGTCTCTGTCGGAAATATACAATCAGCGAAATCATCAATGCCGTAATCCATTGTGGACTTACTTTAGAAAGGTTTGATGAACATCCTGCTTGGGAGAACCCTGATGTTCCGGGGGAGTTCACTGCTGTGGCAAGGAAATCATAGTCACGCTATACTTTCTCTCCACATTCATTTCGTGTAATTGTGGAGAATACATGTTATACTAAAACTACCAAAAGCGCTTTTGAACCATAGTTATCAGATAAATTCCGGCACCACTCGCCGCATGAAGGAGGTATAACATGTCCATCGGAACAACAATCAAACAACTCCGTAAAGAAAAGAATATTACACAGGAACAATTAGCAGAATATTTGGGGATCACATCCCGAGCCATTTCCCAGTGGGAGTGCGACAGAACTTCACCGGACATTTCCCAGCTGCCTGCCCTTGCCAATATTTTCGAGGTAAGTGCGGATGTGTTACTGGGGATAGATGTGACACAGAAGGAAAAAAAGATAGCAGATATTGTAAAAAATGCAGGCAAATGCCAGGAAATCGGGCATCTGGAAGAAGCCATCAGCATCTTTCGAACAGGGCTTCTTGAATTTCCTAATAGTCATACACTCATGAGACATTTGGTCGAATGCCTTACACATATGCTAAGCATTACCAACAATGAAGAAAAGAAACGCTCACTGATACAAGAAGGTATTTCCTTTGGAGAAAAAATATTAGAGGAATGTACCAACGATAATGACCGCCACATGACAATTCAATCTTTATGCCAGCTCTATAAGGAAAACGGAGAACCGGAAAAAGCCATCAACCTTGCATGGAAAATGCCCTCTCGCTTTGGTAGTATGGAGTTTTTACTGGCAAATATTTACACCGGCACCAAACGTTATGAACGTCTGAAAGAAAACTTATTTATTACTTTTTCCTCATTACAAAATGACCTATTCCCTCTAAATGACCCATTGGATGACGGTACTCTTCCTTACACCAATAAGGAATACATACAAATCCTTGAAAAGTATCTTGCCATTATTGATATTGTGTTTGAGGATAAAAATTATGGTTTCTCTGTATTATGGATGGGGGAGGTGCAGATGCGACTGGCTATGTACTATCTCAGGGAAGAGCAGATTGAAGAGGCAATAAGATACATGTGGTCTGCTACCAGGCATGCTATTTGGTATGACACAGAATTTCGGGCAGATGGTGCGTATACCAGCTTACTGTTTCGTGGCATAGACTTCGGAGGTATCCATTTCAACATAAATGCCAATAATTGTCTTTTGCACCTAAAGAAGCTGGAGCTTCCTGAATTTGACTCCATCAGGGAGCATCCTGAGTTTAAAAAAATCATTGAAGAACTACAGAAGTATGGAAAGGAGCTGTAAAAAGCGGACATCCTGCGCTGTCCGCTCCAAGAATCGCTTCGCAATTCTTCTTAATCTCCACTACTGTACTCGCGCAATTTCCTATACCATAAAAAACATCCCCGGAAACCTTCTTTGGTCTCCGGGGGCTCATATTTCTTATAGAACTTTACGGCTCCTGTCTTTGAAAAACATAATAATCTGTTTCATATCCACCCCAGCGATAATCACCACTTTTCCATTCTATAAACAGGTATTCCATGCCACCTATATTCTTGATTTCATAAGCACAGGCTGTGCTATTCCATTTACGCAGTAAATATCCCTTGGTCCATTCCTGCTTTGTTCTTCCACTAATGATTTCCTCTCCGTAAACACTGACGCATTCTCCTTCGGGAAGAAACTCTATTTCCTTAAAATAGGGAACAAAATTCTCTTTTATCACTTCCGGTATAAATTCCTCTTTATGCTGTACAAAGCTTATTGCTTCCCACTTGCCCACAATCCTATCATCATATACAAATGGTATATCGATATTATCCTTGCGACTCAACTCAGATGCACTATAATGTCGATTATCAAGCTGGCGGAGCACCAAAAGGGTCGTTCTTTTACTTTGCAAATAATCATAAGACTTAAGCCGAACAAACATATATAATCCATCTGATTGTTTTTCAAGCACATACTCATTAACATAGGAACAATCACCACAGTCAATCAGTAATTTACCCTTTGTCCATGAATAACACCAGTACCATTCTCCCTGAGGGAGAAAATAAATTTCACGCTTTTTACTACCAACACTGATTTCCGGAAGCTTATTATCCAAATCAAATTCCGTACGGCTGTTATATTCGCCAAGGATTTCCCATTTACCAATCACTCTGTCGTCATTCTCAAAGGCTAAATTCACATTTTCGTGTATTAGTTCATAATTTGTAGTTTCCATAAAAGTACCTCCTGATATTTTCTCACGGAGCACATCAAGCCTACAGAGAACTTCCTTAAGCTGTCCTTTCTTTTCATCAAATATAAGATTTATCTCCTTTTCCGTCAGATTGCCTGTGATAATCTTCTTGATTTGTGCAAGCGAAAACTCCGCTGATTTCAATTCATTGATACGCTCACAAACCGCAATCTGACTTTCCGAATAATACCTATATCCTGTAAAATTATCATTATATACCGGCTTTAGCAAACCATAGTTATCATAATATCGCAAAACAGAAACCGGCACATTACAAGCCTTAGAAAATTCTCCAATTTTCATTGATGCCACCTCCTAAATTTTAAGGTACCTTATGTACGAATCATAAGCTTAAAGTATGGTTTAGAGTCAAGAGGTTTTTTAACATTATGTATTTTCCCATTCCACTAATCCTTTTTCCGTAAGTTCGTAAATAATATCACAAACCTCATCCATGTACTTTCTGTCATGGGAAATACTGATAATTGCACCCGGAAATTCTGACAGTATTTTCCGTATTACAGGTCCTGATAATGGAGAAAAATTACGGGTTGGTTCATCTAATATCAACACATTTGTTTTTGACAAACTCATTTTAAGCAATAGCACCTTTGCTTTCTGTCCGCCTGACAATTCACTGATAGGGCGTTCCATCTCATCAGCAGTATACTTTAAAGACCCCAGATAGGTGCGGATTCTGGTTCTCTCCTCCTTGTCTCCGGTAGTATCCAAGAAATCCACCGGAGTCTGTGTCATATCCAGAATATCTTCATAGTTCTGCGGAATATATTCTGCATGAATATCCTTTCTCCCCAGAAGTTCTGTCGCTATTTTCTTCATAAGAGTGGTTTTACCGGTGCCGTTATTTCCCACGATGCATACTTTCTTACTACCGCGCATTTCCAGCTTAATGTGCTTTGCCAGCACTCTCTCACCATCCGGTGTCAATAACTCTTCCAGTTCATACTCTATAACTGTTTTCCCCGCAGGAATGGCCAATTCCTTCGTTCCCAGCTTAAAGAATATGGCTTCTTCCTGCTCCGGCATTTCTGTCATGTTCTCATCTTCTCTTTCAAAACGCTTTCCCATGGCTTTGACAGAGTGCATTTTATCTTTCAGGTTCTTGGCAACACTGGGTGCTTGTCTGGAACAACTTGCTAATTGTGTTTGTACATCCTGATATATTTTGGCAAACCGCTCATCTCGCTTCCGCTTCTCCCTGCGTTCATTCAAGGCCTGTTGCTCCTGCCTGTCAAAGTTGTGAAGTCGTTCCTCCACATACTGTCTGTAGGGCATCTTGGCCACAGTGAATTTCGGTTCCGTCTTTCGTTTAAGCTGTTCCAAATGAATTACCATATTGGCGGTATTCTCAATAAGGGTTTCATCGTGAGAAATATATAACGCAATATATTCCCAATTATTGATCAGATTCTCTAAAAGCTCCAACGTTGTAATATCAATATCATTAGAAGGTTCATCCAGCAAAAGAACCGTTGGCTTTTCCAACAGGATTCTCATCATCTGAGCCTTGATTTTTTCTCCACCTGACAAGGTTCCCATTTTCTGTTCCCTGTAAAAAAAATCCATATCTACGTGAAATTCTTTTGTCATCTGCACTAATTCCTTTGGTGAATAATCGAAGAAATAATCGCTTTTAGCAAAGAACTCATATATGGTCATTTCTCTTGTAGCTAACGGCAGCTCCTGTGGAAGGTAGCAAAGCTTCTCTTTGCCCAGGATCCGTTCCCCTACGCACTCCACATATTCCTCTGCAAGCTCCGGGTCATATATCCATTTCATCAAAGTCGATTTACCATTTCCTTCCTCTCCAATAATCACTGCCTTATCTCCGTAATTTAATACACAGGAAAAATCCTTTATAATTTCCCTTAAATCTTTTTTGTGTGTAATACTTAAATTTTTAATCTGTAACATATAGGCCTCCCTTCCAAAGAAAAAAGTCTGTTTGCATACACCAAACAGACTCATACTCAAATAAAACCTATATCATTCATCCTTCGGAAAAGCAACGATTTCACACAGAGAATCAACGGTTCACAAAATAAGTATGATAATCTAATTCGGCATACACAAACAAGCCTATTCTTATAGGCTACTCTCATAATTGTCTGTTTCCTCCAAATCAAACTATCTGTTTCTCATTTCTCCACCTTACACTAAACTTGTGCCTTTCCTTAATCTGAATTAACCATAGCACAGGCTGCTCTAAAATGCAAGCCATTTCCTATACCCCCCAATGTCCTTCAATATCGGGTTCTCACCAGCTTACATAAATAAACTAAAATCATTTCCTCTTACTTCTTTATACTCCTCATCGGAATATAACAGCCCCTTCTTCTTAGAAAGCATGGCCTTAAGTGCCACCTTGGTCATATGGGTCACATCCTCCCGTTCTAAAGCCTCCTGCACATTCATAAATAAGGCTTCACTGTTTTCGTTACCGTCACTCTGAGGCTCGCCTTCCACATAATCCATCAGCATAAGCGCATACCAGTTTTTCCGCCCGCATCGTATCCCCAGCAAAGCCTCCACCTTTGCTACCACATGGGTTTCCTCCAATACCTCTCGCTGTGCCGCTTCTTCAGGAAGCTCCCCCATATTACAGTAGCCGCCGGGAATCAGTAATTGACCTGCCGCGCCACCGTAGGTATGACGAACCAAAAGCACCTTATCCTCCTTGCGTACGATACAACCTACCGCCAAAGAATAATTATCGCTCATAACGTTTCTTCTCCTTTCAACCTATAGAAGCTTTTGAATCACTGCCTCCAGCTCCACAAAGTCATTCACCACATTTCCTTCATACTCCTCCCCATCCCGATTAAAGAGTATGGTTTGCATTCCAAGCTCCTCTGCCACCCGCAGATTTTTCACGCTATTATCCACAAAAATACAATCCTCCGGTTTATATTGCAACTTCTCTAAGGCATACTCAAAAATCGCTTTATCCGGCTTGCGTAAACGCACCTCACCGCTGACAATCTTGTGACTAAAATAGGGATTCATATGATGATGCTCTGTTAGAAACTCACTCCATTCCAACACATCATTGGACAGCAGACACATTTCCATTCTCCTGATAACTTTAGATGCAAAACCGGAAAACTGCTCATCCAAAGTCAAGAAATTTATCAAATAATCCTCCATAGCCTCCCCGGGATTCTCATAACCCAGATAGCTTAAAAACTCCTGATTGCTCAATTCTCCCTTCTGGGCCTTGGAAAATACTCTTTCCACCTTAAATGCATTAGTCAGTCGGTCGTACTCCGCTTCCGGGAAATGCTGAAAAGTATAAGGGATAAAGTACCCCTTGCTTTCCTTGATAATCACTCCATACATATCTATCAGTAACATTCTATTTCTTTCCATAAGATATCATCGTTCCTTTCGCAAAAGTGTAACCCGCATCCGGATGCAGCTGGAAAAACTCGGAAATTCGTATGTTGCGGGTACAATAATCCGTGGCTTCCTTGCGGGACATGCCATGATTCATGAGGAAATGAATAGTGTTTTCCATCTCCTGCGGATTTAAACCAGCATTCCAGTCATTGTACTCCAGGAAATCCCGTTTGGTCTGCTCGTAATCCTCCTGCGCAGGTGTAACAAAGGCCACCTTATCCTTCATCCGCACATCCACATCCTTTAATCCCAGCTTTTGCATCATATGGGCGGTACGAATGGCCACTGCATAGTCACGTCCCTGCTGCTCCAGCTCCGTGCGCCAATGAGCCTCCATGCCATCATGCTTACAAAGCCAGAAATAATCCATCCCATCCACGTAGAGACCATCACACTCAAACTCCCTGTTGGCATCAATACAAACCACGTAGGAATCCTTTTTAGCAAACTCTATCATCTTTTTCAGGAAGCCCTCCGGCGTATCCAGATGCCGCAACACTCCCTGACAAATTACCAAATCATACTGCTCCTTAACATGGTACTCATACACATCCTTCCGAAGAAAGCGCACTTCGTAATTCTTATCTGCAAACAGCTTCTCCCCTTCCTTCAGAAGCCCTTCTGCCAAATCAATACCGGTATAGGTACTTCCTTTAGGCAAAAGAGGCATAAGAAGCAATCCCAGGAATCCAAAGCCACAGCCGCAGTCCAGCATCTTCACCGGATTCTCTATCTTCCACACCTTTTCCACCAGAAACTGCATATAATCCTCGTTCCAGGAGCTTCTGCGAGTCCGTAGCAGGTACTCCAGCTTCTGCTCCCAAAATTGTCCTGTTCCGGTCTTTTCCTCTATATATTCTTCCCCCTTTAAGGGTACTACTCCCATCAACTGGTCTATGGACACCTTAAAATACTCTGCCATGGCAGGCAAAAAAGTAATATCCGGTAAATTAACCCCCTTCTCCCACTTGCTGATGGTCTGAAATGAAACTCCCATGGCATCTGCCAGCTCCTTCTGGGTTATCTTTTTCTTCCTTCTTAAATCTGCAATTCGTAAATTCATCTCTTTCATGTATATTACTCCCATTATTCAATTTAACACTTCAAAGGCCTTGTAAATGATTATGATTTAATTATAGCAGAGTTTTTCGCCTTACGGTGCTAATTATTGGAGAGTATTTTCGCCCGGCAGGCGAATCTGTGCAATAAAAATGAACCACCACCTAAACAGTGACGGTTCGTTGTATATATTTATCCTTATTTTCGATAAAATCTCCAATAATGCCCATCCTCATATTGTGTATAATTCTCATTTATCCATTGCATAATCCATGTATCCTGAGAAATGGTAATCTCATTATTCCATGCCTTCACTGCAATCACTGTTGGCACTTTGTCCGGATACCTTTCCCAATAACGCAATAAATTTTCGTCATATGTGGGCGTATCTATTGTAGAAAATGTAGCGGTTTCTGTCTGCTCATTTACATACACTATGGAATCCAACATCCAAGGCACTACTACCAATACCGTATCCTCCTGTATATTTGCATCCCAATCTTCCATGCTATACTTAATTTCATTACACTTTTGCAGAGAGGTCACTATACCCTTTGCGGGGCCCACCCGAATAAAGTTTTCCACATGGGGCGTTATCTTAATACCACTTTCATTGGCATAACCGCAGACAACCATTCCTCTATGGAACAAGACTAATAAAAGGATACATAAAATCAGGCCGTCCTTTATTTTACTCTTTGTTTCTGCGCATTTTAGTCTTTCATATATTGGTATCAGGGAAACCATTGCCGCCGGCATCAGATAACTGATTATAGACAATAATTCCAAATTGGTCAGACTACAGACTGCAACAAAGGAGCCAAAACCCATTATCATGCCCAATACATATATCTTTCGAACTGTATTCTCCATACACTTATAGCAGCATATGCCTAAAATCATCACTACCGGGATTACCATAAAATATTGGCAGGACCAATCGGTATTGCTTTTCGCTGTAGCTATTATCATTATGATTTCTGAAAGTAAAAGTATCGCCCCTAAAAATGTGAAATAGCAAATTTTCTTCCTGCTGAGCCTATATAAGCCAAATGCCAGTACCAAAGAACCAACTATCCAAATCAGTCCATATCCAAATCCTTCCAGATAGTAACCAATATCAAACACATTCCCCACATGCGATTTGTCTGCATTTACGATAAACTCTACGGATGCAAGCAATTGTTCAAATCCTACCTGCGACAAAACAATCAGTACATAAGAAAAAGCAAAAATCATGCAGGAACCGGTAAGGATACCTACGGCCTTCCACTTTTTATTACTAAATAAACCCAAGAAAACTGTAATTCCCACATAATTTATCAAACAGGTGGGATAGGATAATATCTGTAGGCTTAAAAAGAAAGCTACCCCTACTAAATACCAGTTTTTCTCCATGCTCCTTAAGTACCCTAGAATACATACCAAGCACAATACTGCAAACATCATCTGCATATTGGAAAACTCAGGGAATACACTCTGCTTGGGGCGGAAGATAAAAAAGAAAATACTGATATACTGTGCCAAGTCTCCACTTATCCAATGAATAAGCTCTTTATATAAGCAATATGCCACTATTCCATTCAGAAAAACTCCGCAAACCTGAAGGAATATCACAACACCTGTCAAATCCGGAACAAGCACTTTGTACAAGGTCATTAAAAAATCTGTAAGAAATGCAGACGTTTGATGCGGCTCACACATCTCTCCAAACATCCTGTCGCCCATTATATGGCGATAAGATGTGGCAACTGCATACGCCTGATCGGCACCAAAGTCCGTAAACACGCTTTTTATATTAACCAATATAGCCAGCATCCATAGCAGATACTTTTTCATATCATTGTGTTTTGTCTTCATCATCTTTACTCCAACCCAAGTCCTATAATACCTTTGATTATACTATTACTTGCATGATACTTCAACAAAATCCAATGATATCACTCTCTTCTCCCGATACTATAGGCAGTATCTTTCTATAGCCTCACTGATAAATGCTGCTGTTCCCTCACCATGCTTGTCTATATTCTTGCGAAACCTTTCATCTGCCACATACATCTTACCCAGACCTGCCAGAATCTCATCTGTACAAGTGTAGTAATTCTCTGTAATATGGCTTTGTAGCTTCTGCACAAGAGCACGGGTTTCCTCAGAATCATATCTTGCACCATCAGCCTTACAGAGAGCAAATTCTTCAAGAATCTTATCCAGACCATTATTGATATCCTGCCACTTTTCCTTGGAATATGACTTAGTTTTCTCCTGATGCTCCTTATAGGCATTGGTCTCACCCCAACGCTCCTTCACTTCCTTCTCATACTGCTCTCTGGTTTCTTCGTATTCCTTGTTATCAAAAGCTTTCATCACATACTCTCCTTCCTTTGCATTGTCTAAAGCTTCAATCAATCGTTCTAAGCGTTCCTTCTTTAAAACCAAAAGACGCTTCTGCTGTTCCAATGCTTTTTGTTTATCGTAATTCGGTGATGATAGAATCTCACAAATACTCTTTAAGGGAAAATCCAACTCCCGATAGAATAAAATCTCCTGCATACGTTCCAAAGAGGCTCTGTCATAGTACCGATACCCGGTACGCTCTTCCACGTATGCGGGCTTCAATAGCCCGATTTCATCATAATAATGCAGCGTGCGCACACTGACTCCCGTAAAATCTGCAAATTCCTTCGCCTGCATCCTCATATAAATCCTCCATGCCACCAATAGTACTTTGCTTTTCGTATCACCACTGATTATAGCATATACTATGACGTAACGTGAGAGTCAATATATTTTGCGTAGTATTTCTCCTGAATTTATCTTGAGTTCTCACGCTTAAATAAAAAAGGATATCCGATTGGATATCCTTTTTACTTAAGCGCGAGACGGGGATCGAACCCGCGACCCCCTCCTTGGCAAGGAGGTGCTCCACCGCTGAGCCACTCGCGCATATGTCTACAGGTAAAATACCTGTATCCTTGAAGGTATGAAAATAAAATGTTTATGCTGTCTCTCGCAGCAAAACTTATATTACATGGTAAGAAGCAAAATGTCAAGTACTAAATTAAAACTTTTCTATTTCTATTTCGCGAATTTCAATCACATGACCATCCGGGTCACAGAAGCGTATCATTTTCTGCCCATTCTCTAATGTTTGCAATGGATTCAGGAAGTGGATGTTCCATTCACTTCTTTCCACCTTCTTTACATATTCTTCCAAATCATATTCTTCAAAATAAAGTGCTACATCTCTGCCACCGGTTTGCACCTGCTCATTTACAGCCTGTTCCCAGCTTGTTCTCTCCTGCAATACAAGCCCTTGTGCCAATATAACGTTCGTGTCAAAATCACGCACCACATCCAAACCAAACAACTCCTTATAAAAGGATTTAGCCCGCTCTATATCTTCTACCACTAATAAAAAATTTTTCAGACGCATACTATCCTCCAATATATTTACGCATCAGCTTCTTATGCTCCTCCAAGCTAAAGTTTAAAGAAGTTGGCATAACAAAAGTGGGTGATGGGGCGCACGGGGTCCGGTGGACCTCGGCTTTGCGCCGACCGAAGCGGAGCGGAGACCGGACCCTGGGGACGGTTTACGCATCCGCTTCTTATGCAAAAACCCCTCAGGCTAACGCTTGAGGGGTTTTGCATAACAAAAGCGGGTGATGGGAATCGAACCCACGTATCCAGCTTGGAAGGCTGGTGTTCTACCATTGAACTACACCCGCATATATATAGAATTCGGCATATGCCTCATGCAATATGCCCAGAGCCGGAATCGAACCAGCGACACAAGGATTTTCAGTCCTTTGCTCTACCAACTGAGCTATCTGGGCCTGTAGCTTCCTCGATGTGTTACCACCGATTCCTAACAACAGTAATAAATATACACAGAAACGAAGAAAATGTCAATAGCTTTTAGATAATTTTTAAAACTTTTTACTGTTCTCTTTCCTCACTATAATACCACATTAACAGTTCCACTACTCTATTATAACTAATCATTCCATCCTCAACCCCGTTAGCTTTCAATACCGTATCCGTAAATTCATCTGAAATTTCATCCACTATTTCCGTTTCAATTACTGCCTCTTCATTAATTCTATCCCAGTCTGTCTGTTTTAAGAAGATATCGTCCTCATGTACCTGTGGCAAAATAGCCGGCTCCTTCATATAGCCATCCAGTCCTACTGCATCCCACAAATCATTATCCAAATAATACAACACACTTAAATAGCCACTGTACTGAAAGAATTTATCCTCAGACTGTACACAGGCCAGGTAGCTGATAAAACCTGCCTCATCTTCATAAATATATCCTCTCAGATGTGCCAGCTCATGGCACAAAGTAGCCGGATAATTGGCAATATACATAATATCATTATAGTTGGCCTCCATAGAAAAAGGGAAATAATACCCGGCAATATATTGCTGACTGAAGAAATCCGACGCTGCCAAAGGTTTTGGACGTGGGTAATAACCATCCAGCTGGTCATATTTTTTACCCAGCTTTTGCATGGCGGCAATGGCTTCTGCTTTTATATCACCGTCATATAAAATATCCCCATTAGCATCTCTTTCCATTTCCGCTGACAGTGCATTACAACGTTCAACCACCAGATTTCTAACCTTTATCAAATCTTCCAGCGTATAATTACCGTCTTCCTCCCCATGATATTGCTCCGAAAAAGTTGAAGCATGATAAAGTATGGTACAATTTAAAGTCATAATCATACATACCCCTAAAAGCACCCATGCAAAGAAACAAAAATAACCCTTGGAAAGCTTCCAAAGGCTATATCTTATTTTTCCGGGAGTATATCCATTACCTTTCAGTAAAGGATACACTCCCAGCATTAAACATATTATAACAAAAATAACACAAAGAAACACACATAAAATGCCTGCTACCAATAGCAATTCTCCCACAGAAAAGGAAAACATCCCCATGAATCTGCCATAGGTATTTACCCAGACAGGAAACACATATTTAATATAGGCATCGCAAAAGGTAGTACTGCACCATGCAATTATATTTAATATTACTACCACTCCTGCTATAGTTAAATACATAATTCCTGCTTTTTTGCGCATCTGTCTTTATTTCCACTCCACACAATTCTCATACTGATCCCAAATACAGCAAATCCAGGTCTTTCCCTGATTGAAAACAATCTCATTTCCCTTGTCATCATAGAACATATTTGCTGCAGTGTCACTGTCGCGTTTCCAGGTACCCTTAATAACCTTACCATTGGTAAAGATATAGGCATCACCGGTTCCATGTACACCAAATGCTAAATAATCATTGCTTATAGGTTCTCTAATTTCACCATGACAAACCTTAAATATAACATTGGATACAGTTAACTGCTCTCCATTCATTTCATCAATCTGAGGCTCATCATACTGATAACGATAGTAAAGACCATCCTCCTTGTTATATTCAAAACAAGGCCGGTGGCTACCATATCCACTCTTGTTACTGTCACTGCTTCCACCGGGATAAATCTTAGTTGCTTCTTCGTAGCCTTCATAGGTTGCCGGCCATCCATCATTGGCAAAGGTAAATGCCTGTTCAAAGCTATTACGATAGTTTCTGGAATATCCGAAATGCTCTACACCCTTCTCATACTCATCAATGTACATATATCCGGTGTATTCAACCTTATATCCCGGTCTTTCTCTACGGAAGAATGCATTCTGGTACGGATTGTGAATACCTGAAACTGCCTGACTGATATTGTCAATTCTGTCACTGGCCAGTAAATGTTCTACAAAAGGAACCGCCAGACCCCAGTTACAGTAAATAGCATCATAAGCCATTGCCTCATAAACATAGTAGTCACGGCTGCTTCGTACGGGTCCGATGAAATCCAAATCATCATAATCTTCTACAAACATCATCAAACGGGTAATACGGCCTTCTACAGGTGCCTCGTAAATAATGCTTGCCTTAGAAATACCATACTGAGGCATTGCTGCCTTATTGTTCGGAGTCATAACCGCCATTGGACGACGCTCTACAATGGATGCGTCCTTCCACTCGCCGGTGAGATAACTCTGCATCAAACCATTTTCATCCACGTATCTTTCCTTGATAACCGTAGTATCTGCCACTTTAACAGGTTCTTCTGTTGCTTCAGGCTCCACCGCTTCTGTTCCCGGTGTAGCTGCATCCGGAGTTGTTGCACCGGGTGTAGAATCATCAGTATTAATTGGCTGTTGCTCCACATGCTCAATCACAGGTTCCTTCTGTGTTGTAGAAGTACAAGCTGTCATGGAACATGCCAACATAATACAAGTTACTAATAAACTTAACTTCTTCATAATATTTTTCCCTTCCATTAATGCTATTATCTTTTGTTGCAGATAATCATGTATATTGTATCGCAATCTCCAAATCTTGTCCACCTATTTGTAGTTTTTCAGCACAAACTAATTTTTCCAGTAAATGCTCCTAAAGAAATACTACTCATCTTTACATGAGTAGCACTTACTATTTTACAATATTGTCTCCATGCCTATTTTCTGAGGTTTCAAACCACATGCCTCATAGAATTTCATGGCACCTTCATTCAGAGCCCAAACATTCAAAGTCACATTATAGCAGCACTGCTCCCTGGCAAATCCAAGCACATATTCATAAAGTTGCTTTCCTACGTGCTGTCCCCGTATTTCCTCATCCACACACAAATCATCAATGTAAAGAGTTTTTATATCTGTTAGGATGTTGTTAGCTATATGCTGTACAAAAATACAAAAAGCATAACCCAGTACCCTTTCAGTCTCATCCACTCCAACAAAAATAGGTTTGGAATCATCCTTTATCAGTTCTGCCAATTCACTATCGGTATATTTTCGGACACCACCCTTAAACAAATCCGGCCTACCCTGATGATGCACTTCCAGCACCTGACTAAGCAATCTTAAGATATCCGGCATATCCTTTTCCTGTGCTCTTCTGATAATCATAATATTTCCTCCCTATCAAATGTATAATTTCTCCCTTTTCAGAAAAGTGTTCCCGAAGCTATTAAACCAATTCTACCATGAATATTCATACATTTCATTACCTTTTATACATTTTAAACAACTGATTACCACTTGGAATTGAATGAATATTGAAATCCCGGAAACTTAAAATCAATCAGAAATTCAAAGGGCCCATATGTCATAAAAATCCTCTCTGCTATATTTATAATTGATAATGTATTAATCATTACCCATCATGAATATAGCAGAGAGGTCACCTAAGCTTCAGCAAAATTGCTACTTGAAATAATCCACAACTATATCTGCAATTGTTTTTAAAAAATACCCTTCCCGCACATTAGGCATCATTACAACTACATATACCTTACCTAAACCATCTACCTCCAATATAGTGTTGGAGGAAACATATGCCATAGTTGAACCGGTATGCTCTAAATACCTGCCCTCGCTTTCCATCCAGCCACAGGAATATCCATTCCGCATTTGAGTCATATATTCTAACTGATTTGCATCGATTACCTTATTGGACATTAAAGCTCTGTCCCACAACAGCATGTCGCAAACATTAGAATGCACATCTCCGGCACCTCTCGCACTCTTTCCGGCCTGCATATACTCGCCGCCACTCATTTCTGCAGGCACACTGGAAATATTACCCACCTCGCAGCTGGTACTATTTTGCATTCCGCACACATCAAAAATATTCTTCTGTATGTACTCTGCATAAGTCTCTCCGGTTACTTGCTCCAGAATCAGCGCCAACAGATAATAATTGGTATTGGAATACGCAAATTTTGTGCCTGGTTCAAACTCCAGCTCCGTTTGATTTAAATAAGATAAAATTTCTTCATCAGCCATTTTGCCATCTGTATATTTAGTAACCGCGTCTATACCGCTTCCTTTGTAAAATTTGTAAGGATTATTCACATAGTCTACAATTCCGGAATCCATATGTAATAAATTGTCAATGGTAATTTTGTGTGCATGTGGAAACTCCGGAAAAAACTTATCAATGGTTTCATCTGTCCTCAAATTCCCTGCCTGTACCTGTTGTAAGATACATGCGGCAGTCATTTGTTTGGTAACGGAACCAATTTCGTAAGTGGTAAAAGGATTTACGCGGGTTTCTCCATCCGTTTCTATGGAATTCCAGCCACCGGCATAAATCACCTTAGCATCCGTAGCAACCAATAAACTGCCTTCTAATATATTTTCACACTTGGCTGACAGCTGACTAATCAAATCACTATACTGCTCATCATCCGTGGTCCATACCATATATTCATCAAAAGAACCACCTGTAAATAACTCTTGATAAGGTTGTGGTGCCTGTGGTTTCTTTGCACCACAACCACTTAAAAGTAGTGCCAATGAAACTGCAGTTACTAAAATTTTACTCTTTTTCATATCTTTTCTCCCACAGAAAATTATTCACCTGCGGAAGCCTCAGTATTCTCTTCTACAGTGACAATTGCGATTCCCTCACCATCTTCATCAAAAGCATTTTCTGCTTCATTCACAATAGTTATTGCTCCTTCATGACCACTCTCATCGCAAGTAATAGATATGTCCTCTATATTCTCCTTTTCTGTAATGATTTCAACATATCGGTCTACACTGTTTTCTCCATCCTGATAGGATTCCAGTTGAACGCCGTAGCACACTGTTCCGTCTTCATACTCTGTAATGATGGCTTCTTTTTCTACCCCATTAACCTTTATAAACACTTTTTCTACCCAGGTTTCACCGGTAGCTGCATAACAAACACCATTGCTTCCCACAAACCCTACTGTTAATACCACTGCTGCCACAGCGATTCTCTTAGCCATATTTACACTTTTTCTCTTCATGATATCCTCCATTTTTACATCTGTGGAGGCATGTAATACCGAAAATGCCTGTATATATTTTTCCTTATTCGTCATCTTCCCATTCCTCCTTCAATGCTTCCTTAAGCATCTTACGTCCTCTTGAAAGTCTAATCTTCACATTGCTTTCACTAAGCTTCAGTACCTCGGCAATCTCCTGCACCGAATAATCTTCATAATAAAATAGATGTATTACTACACGATATTTTTCGGGCAAAGCCAGCACTGCTTCAAATAGGTTACTGTCCTCTTTCGTCTCAAAGGGCAATGTCTCTATGTAATCCTCCAACGGCTGCTTATTGCGTCGCCAAAAGGTCAGGTTCACATTCTTTGCCTTATTGATAGCCACCCTTAACAGCCAGGCACGTATATGCTCTTCACTTTCATATTCTTTTTTGCTTGTATGGTACTGAAGAAAGGTGTCCTGTACTACATCCTCCGCATCCTCCCGATTCTTACAAATCTGGAAGGCTGCTACAAAAAGACTGTTCCAATACCGTTTCATCAGTTCCTGTATGGGTAATCTCATGAGTTTCCCTCGCTTTTGTTTCTTAAAGGCCTTCACTAATTATACAAATGGGAATGACGAATGGTTACAAAAAACTTTTAAGGTACCTCAAACACCACTTCCCAGTCTCCTTCTATACAACCATCCGTAACAAAGTAAATTGCTACCATTTGCATGTCGGCAAGCTCTTCTTCGCTGACTACAAACCATTGTTCATTAAAGGATACTGTTTCTCCTGCCAATTTCTCCTGCCAGTCTACACCGTAATCACAAAAGCATTCATTACCGGCCTCATCCACTAGCTTAAGCTCCATATGCCTGTCCGCATTCTTGAAACTGCCTCGACAGTTTTGAATACGTAGTACACCATCCTGATATCCCAAAGCGGTAATCTCAAGCTTATCCACATTGGTACTGCCATAAGAACCCTGCATTACCTGTGCACCATGGCGCCAAGGCTCCTCTATACTTTTTCCTAAATACTTCTCTATACGGCTATCCAAAGAACCACCGGCACCATTTAAAGCTACCTCCTTTAATATAGGGCTTCTGTCCAATTCCTTCAAATCCACCACCTGTGTCTCTTCCACACAATTTGTCAGAAGCATCCCAACATGAAAACGAAACTTTCCTTTATCAAAAATATCCCAGCTACTCAAATCTATCTTGAAATATGCCTTGTCCTCTGCCTCATCATATTCTAAAAAGCTACATCCACCCACATTACTTTCACCACTATAGCAAGTAAGATTGTAGCTGTCATACATATCTACTTCACCATGAATATAATCAAAACCCGGTTCATCGGTAAAGGATACCAGCACCTCTGCATTCTTCTCCTCTACATGAATGGCTTCAACCTGCATCTTGATACCATTTATGCTACTGCTAAGTTCCTGTGGTAATACATACTCCGCAAGACCCGGTGCATATTTCTCTACGATTCTGTAAGCAAAGGGAAACTCCCTGGCTAATATGGGAGTCGCTACTCCTCCACAAATAAACAGTACCGCCAATGTAGCCACCACCGATTTAAATATCGCCCAAACTTCATGCTTATTGCAAAATCTTTGTTCTTCTATTTTTTGAAGCAGGTCCCCAGAAGGTACCTTGCTGTCATACGCTTTTTTATAAGCCTCCTGAAACATATTCATCCTCCTTTAACAGTTCTTTAAGTCTTTTTCTGGCTCTGGTTAGGCGGGTTCTTACTGTGGACGGTTTTGCTCTTAATATGTTTGCAATCTCCTCCAGACTATATTCCTCATAATAAAACAGATGTACTACCGTACGATACTTTTGAGGAAGTCGCTTCACGATTTCTATCAGCTTGTCCTCTTCCTGCTGTGCCTCTGTTTCTTCCCTGTCCACTTCTCCCAGACCTACTACCTTTTGTCGCCAGGCTGTTTTCCACAAATTCTTCGCCAAATTAATGGTTACTCTTAAAAACCACGCCTTGGCATGTTCTTCACCTTCAAACTCCGGTCTTTTTGCCAGATATTTCAAAAATACTTCCTGATGAATATCCTCCGCATCCTGTGTATTTTTTACCATAGAATAGGCCATGCGATACACCACGGGAGAATACTTCTCAATCAGTAAACAATCCTCTGCGCGCAATGAATTTTCTTTCACTTCCTCACCACCTTTCACCCATAATACAATTTACCCTCACTAAATGCTACAAAATATGCTAAAATTTTGTAATAAATATTCTTTTCCTGTGTCTATTGTATAGAAAGGCAGAAAGGAGGTGCCCGCCATGGATTCGTTATATAAGGAAATCAACATTATATATCAATGCTATTATAAGGATGTTTATAGATTCTGCTATGAACTTTGCAATCAGGATGCTCACCTGGCGGAAGAACTGACTCAGAATACCTTTTACAAAGCCATTCTTGCTGCTGATTCCTTTAAGGGTAATTGTGAAATCAAAACCTGGCTCTGCCGGATTGCGCGCAATGATTACCTGAATTACCTACGGAAAGAAAAACGTTTATCAAAAACTCAAGCATCCGAGCAACTTCTGGAAGATATCCCGGACATCCGTCCCTCCGTACTCCAACAGATAGAAGATTCGGAAAGTACTATGGAAATCCTGCGAGTATTAGATGCTCTGGAGCCTCCCTACGCCGAAGTTTTCCGCTTGAAAATTATAAATGATATGGAATATAAGGAAATTGCCGAACTCTATGGGAAAACCGAGAATTGGGTCAGAGTTACCTACTATCGTGCAAAGCAAAAGATTATCGAAGCATTAAAACAGAAAGGATGATTTCATGAATACAGAAAAAGTAAGCTGTGAAATAATAAAGGATTTGCTCCCACTATATGTAGATGATTTATTATCTGCGGAGAGTAAGAAAGTTGTAGAAAAACACTTACATACCTGCCCACAATGCCACCAAGTGGCGGAAGGGCTCAGCACTCCCATGCCCACAAATCAAACATTTCCGGACACCGAAAATGTTTTTTTCAGGAATTTAAAGAAAAAATTTCAAAGACTATCCCTAATCAGAATCATACTGATCCTATTGGTAGTTTTCACTCTCTGGATTGTAGCTAACACTTATCTTGCAATCCATTATAGCCCTATCAACCCCAAAGCATTGCCGGAATACATTGATGAATGTCTGAATGTGGTTCTTATAGACGATGAATACTATTTGCACCAAACCGACTCTTTTGCCCAAGGGGAAATCGTACTTTTGATTTGTGAAAACGGCGAAATTAATTTCTATATCGGAGAAAATGGTATACGTAGCTTAGGTCTCGTCAGAAGCTGGGTTATTACCCCCAAATACCAACGACTGATTGACCCTGAGATTATGCAGGAGGTAAAAACCATCAATTATTGTAAACCGGACGGAACGATTCTGGTAACACTTTGGAAAGAAGGGGATGAAATCCTACAACTCAAATAACCTTGCAAAAGCCCGACCATTCTTCAAAAGAATGATCGGGCCTTTTAGGGTTATCTGAGAAGTTCTATTTTCTCTTTCTCTTGTATGCCATGAGTACTACTGCACCACCGCTTAATAATGCAATACATCCCCATAATAAGAATGAATAATTATCTCCTGTTTCCGGACTCAAATCATCGGTATCAACAGGTACTGTAATGATTTCCGGTGTAGCAGTAGATGCCGGCGCCGAAGTCACTACAGGTGCTGTGGTTACAGACGGTGTGGATGTTACCACAGGAGCTGTTGTAGGTGCTTGTGTGGATATAGGAGCAGTTGTCTGTTCAGGTGCCTGTGTGGGCGTGTCCGTAGGGGCTACACTAGGTGTAGCAGAAGGTATCACCGGTGATTCCGTAGGCTTTATTGTGGGAGGCGGTGTAGGTGCTACAGGTGTCGGAGTAGGTTTTTCTGTTGCTTGCTTCTCCTTCACAGTAAAATCTGCCATCATTTCACTTCTGTAGCCTATATCGTTCCACTTACCATTTAAGTATACCTGCTCAGCAAACTGAACTGTCAGAGTATAGTCTCCTGCTTTATTAATACTGAATTCTGCTGTATAGGGCGCTTTATCCCAGCTTCCTTCCGGATTTACCTTCCAGCTAACCGGTACAAAACGACGGGCATACTCTGTTGCTGTAATATCCATGCAATCACCGGAAGCGCTAAAGCTTATCGTGTCTCCCACATAATAAGTTGCGCCTATTCCAATACCTATAATGGCATTCTTTCCCGCATCTATGGAATTACCCTTGATAGCATCTACATAACTATCCGTATAAGTATCTTTACATACACTACAGGTATGCTCTGTATACCCTCTGGTAGTATCCGTAGGCTTAACTACCTTATCCATATACTTATGACCCTTTGCCGGTATAATGTCTGTATAACTTTCTTCACAGATACTACAGGTATGATTCAAAATACCTTCTGTCATACAGCCGGCTTCTGTCTCTACAGTATCCACATACTTATGACTACATTCATATTTTACCGGTTCTGAAGTAATGAAGGACAAATCGCATTCACTACAGGAACGCAAGGTACTACCATCTGGCATTACCTTATCCCAGAAGATATGTCCTTGAGCCTTCAGCATCTCTTCATACTCATGTCCGCAAATACTACAAGTATGTCTTACCATGCCATCTTTGGTACAGGTAGTATCTCTGGTTATCTCGTCCGTATAAGCATGGATACATGCGTTAGGAGTTGTTGGTTCATATTCAAACTGTACACTATTCAGCCAGGTTTTATCACCGTTCCAGATACCAAAAATCTTGTTATCCCCTTGCACATCAAAGGTACCAATCCACACCTTTCTGGTGGTTGCCTTTAATGGAGGATTATAAGCAGTATCTTCACCTATATTGGAGAAATCAAAGGTTGCATAAACAGACACTGTCCCATAATCATCATTGTATTCACAGGTCAAATCCACACCAAGTACTACAGAATCATACTTATAAACATTTCCCTCAAACATAGGAATCTCTGTATAATCACCCAGCACCGTCTTTGATTGCTCTCCCTTTATAGGACGTGTGATTCCACTGAACAGGTCTATGTGAGACAAATCGTTTCTATTGTTCTTTGTATTGGAAAGACCCGACTGTGTATAATCCAAAAATTTTTTCTTTCCATCAATAAAGTGATTAAAAAAGTCCTTTTCATAACTGGAGACTGCTGTATAAATACCAAGATCACCACTGGAATAGCCTAAGACAATACCATAATACTTTTCAGCATCCTCGGACAGAATAATAAATATAGGTCTCTGACCCTGCCACGCATAGGATAATTCAAAATCATAGTAGAAGCTGGTATTTACACTTTGCAGACTATCCCCCGAAATATTCTCATCCCTAAATACGACAGCGTATGCGGGTTTGTTCTCCACATTATTGTTTCCACCGCCGGTATCATCCGTTTTTGCTCTGGATCCATCCATAAGGAAAGCATCACCCATGCTGACACTCTGCACCGGACCGTATTGAATTGTCTGTTCAAAAATATTATGTCGCTCTTCCTTGGAAAGATCCTTAATATCATTGTAACCAAAGCTCTTTTCTTCTCCGCCGATAACAGCCTTATTGTACTGAGAATTTTGATAATTCGCTATTGTCGTATTATCAATATAACCCACCATCTTTTCTGTCAAAGCCTGGGTTTCTTCCGGAGTTCTGTTTTTGAAATCATACAACAAATATTCCGTTTTAGTTCCCTCACCCAACCATGCATTAGGTATATCATATATCTTATCCTGAGGGGGCTGTGGCTTTACAATCTGTTCCAGATTTTGTGCAGGTTTAGTGGATTCTTTTACCTCCACATATTCCCCATTTACATAGGTCTTCACACCGGGAACTGACCAGCTGATTACTTCCTCCTTGGTGATGGTAAAGGGCTCCTCTACCTCTTCCGTTTCCGGATCATCTACCTGATCTTTCAGGTACCAGGAATGCAGAAGTATCTCATTATTCTTACAATTCTCAAATACTGTATTATCCGCTTTTCCGAAAGGCATCAAAGGGATGTTTTGCTTATATTCACCTTCCGTTTCTGTATATACCACATTTCCGGCTACACGTACATTGGAAACAGATACTACTGTATTGCCATTTGCATCCTTATAACGGATACTTGGACTATCAAGTTCAATGAAGTGAGTCTGTGGATTCATGGCACCCAAATTGGTATTACCAATAAGACGCAAGCCATCATTTATGTGATACATAATCATAGGCTTATTTGTCAAAGCATCCGGCTTATCAATAGGGAAATTCGAATGTTCCATATGATTTACTATGGAACCATAACTTGCTCTGGTCATGGTATTTCCGCAAACCACGTCATTTTTACCAAAGCTATAATTATAAGTATAGTCAATAATATTTCCACGGTAAACGCTGTTTCCGGCACCGGTCAGGGTCTTACCATTGGAGAACTGACCGAATTCCAACCAACAGCCTCTCCATGTGGAATTGGTAAAGTCTGAGGAAGAGATAAAGTATTTATAGTTGATATCACCGGGTGTATATCCATCCTCGCCTTCCACACCGGTACTTGCCGTACCGTATACATTTTTTACAAGCACATTATCGGTCACGGTTTTATAAAAAAATCCATAATCATTATACTGAATCTGACCTTCATGAAGTACAGTGTTGTTCAGCTTACAATTGGTAAATGCTCCTACACCACGGGCAATGCTGCCAACCTTTATATAGAAATTATTCATATTCACATTAAAGAAACCGCTGGCATTACAATTATGCATATAAAGGTCAGGATTTATAAAATAACCGCTTATGGGTGCATTATCATCACCACTCATTACAAAAATACCGGCACCGTTCATATCGGCTGTTTTGTGGCTTCGTATGGTACCCTTAAATACCACACGGTAAGTGGCTCCGCCACGCAGTACAATAGGCTTGTCCGTATAATAAGTACCGCTCTCAATATAAAGAATCGCATCATGGGTTGCTACATAGTCAAAAGCCTCCTGAAGCCTTTCGTAATTGCTACCGCTGTTCCAGCCCATTCCACCGAAATCTTCTGTGAAAGATACTACTTCATACTTACCGGATTGCATGTCCTTATAATACCTGTCCTCCAGACCGGCATCCCAAAGTCCCTGCTCATCTGCACCTACATCACCTAATGCAGCATAACCTGCCGTGGACTTATTTTTGTCCAAAAATGCGGACAAATCGATGTAACGCTCCAAATCTATGGATACATAAACACCATCCTTCAGCCAGCACACGGGTTCCGGTCCCTCTGCACCGACCCAGCCCATGGCAGGAGTGCCATCTGCATTATTCCAACCTCTTTCACCCCAAACGATGATGGTATTATCATGCCAGCCTTCCGTATAGGGTTTGCCACCTCTCCAGTCATCCACCATCAGGTTCCCATAATCCCACTCACGGATTTCAAAGGCATTGTCCGAAAACTGCAAGTTGGTTGCATTACGACGGGCTTCATATCTGGAAGACCACTCTGAATCCGTTAACCGCACCAAAGTCGTCCAGTCCAAAGAATCACACTGAATCTTATTCTGGGTAAAGGCAATACCACTATGTAATTGAATCATGGTCAGCTTCTGTCCGTCCCAGTGGTTGGCACTGTGTTTTCTGTCGTAGGCATTGTCTCCCACTATATTGTCACGAATCACGTAACCGGTACCCGGGTATACCCATTTCTTCTCGGTATGGTCGTAATATCTGGTATCATGGTCATATGGCTTTAATCCTTGAGACTCAAAATATTTCTTAATATCATTGTATGCACCATCTTTGAATAAGCATCCGCTGACAGAAGAGGAAACTGTTGTGGTATCCATAACAAAATTACATACTCTCTCCAATGTCAGATTGGAATAGGTGGTATGGGGACACCAGCACCCTGCACCACTACGGGAGAAGTAATAATTCCCCAGATAAGAATTGGCAAACACCGTAGTACCCATACTAAAATTTATCTGGAAAATAGGTATTTCATGTAAATCATCCTCCGTAAAATATCCGCCATAATAATAACAATCATAGAAAAATGCATCATTGGTCTGTACACCATGGTAAACCAATCTGGTAGGTCCTACCGTGACACTGGTTACGCGGGTTAACATATCTGTAAAGGTCCAGCGCATAAATGCATGAAATCCACTGAGAGCAATATTATCTACAGCAGCATATTTCATACGAATACGATAAAACAATTCAAAATCCTTTACTGCATTTACCTGATCACTACAGAGATTATCCATAATGGTCTGTACCGAACTGGTGGGTTTAAAGCTCTCATGAGCACCTTCCACAACGAACACAATATCGCTGATTCTGCCCTGATACCACAAATAGGTTTCGTTCAAATTAGGATTGGTAAAGAAACCGGTCACCTCCACCGGATTTCCATCCTTGTCCTGATAATTAGGCTTAATGACAAAGGCAGTCTCACCGGCCACGGCATTGAGATTGGTTCCGTCATTTAAATAAACCGATTTGGTAAAATAATACACACCCTTCTTTACAAAGATGTCTGCATTATTCATGCTTTTGGACTTCTTCATCGCCTGATTCAGCATATCCGAATAATCGTAATATGCATTATTCGGATCATAATCCGGGAATAGCAGATTTCCATTTGCATCCTTTTCATTGATAATATCATCCGGGAAATAAATAACATTATCATTCTTTTCATAGATGTTATTAATGTCGTTTTCCGGTCTGAAACCTACTTCCCCGGAATGACCGTAATGAATCTTACCATCATTGGGGTCATAGTTAACAGGAAATGGTGTGGACGTGATCTGATCCGCATCCGGTGCCACTGCAAGTGCCTCCATTGGTATCATCTGCAGTAATAGACACAACATTATAATGAAGCTCAGTCCTTTTACAAATGTATTTTTCTTTTTCATATAGTCCTCCATAATTTTATGGTTTATCTCCGTCTCCTCTTAAAGAAGAGTACTCCTCCTAAACTACCACTCACTAAAAGTATCACACTATACCATACCCATATCATAGCATTCTCACCTGTTTGGGGGCTATTATCTTCAGTATCAACAGATACTGTAGCAATTTCCGGTGTGGCGGTTGGTACAGGTGTTTCTGTTACTGTAGGGGCTTCTGTTACTGAAGGAGCAGCCGTTACCACAGGTGCTTCTTCCGGTGCACTTGTAGGTGCATCTGTAGGATTTGCCGGTGCCTGTGTAGGTGTCGGTGAAGTAGTTTCGACCGGCTCTGCTGCAGGGGTTGCAGTGGGCGTTGCCGTAGGTGCTGCAGTAGGTTCAACAGGCTTTTCTTTCACATTAAACTCCACGCTTGTCACTTCTGTCTTACCCGTATCGTTCCACTTACCGCCTAAGTATTCCTGCTCCTTGAAGGTTACCTTCAAGGTATAGATTCCGGGCTTTTCTATGGTAAAACTTGCGACATAAGGTGCACTGTCCCATGTGCCGGAAGGATTCACGCTCCAGCTTGCCGGTACATAACGACGGGCATGGTCTGTAGGTGTTATATCCATGTTGAAACCAATTGCAGTAAACTCCATGGTATCCCCCGCAAAGGAAACTTCTCCAACCTCAATGCCGGTAATATGATTCTTGCTGGTTTCTGGTTCCTCTGTCGGTTCTTCTGTCGGGGCACTTGTTGGAGCTTCTGTTGGTGCACCGGTGGGTTCACTCGTAGGTCCTTCCGTCGGTGCACTGGTAGGTTCACTCGTAGGTGCTTCTGTCGGTGCATTGGTGGGTTCACTCGTAGGTGCTTCTGTCGGTGCATTGGTGGGTTCATCTGTAGGTGGCAGAGTAATCTCCGGAAGTTCTCTCTCATATCCACATGCATAGCATGCTATATCCCTATTGCTTGCATATTTGTGTGCTTCCGTTTCACTATCAGTAAAACACTCTGTACATGTTGTCCAATGTCCCTCGTCGTTCTTTTCATAGCCGGTGCCCCAACTGTGGTAGGCCGATATTACATCGCCTTCTTCTATATTTCCGCAAACTGCACAAATAACATCTCCCGTATAACCATCTTCTGTACAGGTAGCCGTACTACGATTCTGTAATACTGCACCTTCATGGATACATGCACTACGGGTAACCGTAACCTCTACTGCATTATTTGTATAAAACTCAGCATCATCCCCGGTATATACAGCAGTTGCCGTAACAGGTGTTCCGGGTGTCAGTTCTGTCTGTACATCTGTACCGTCCTGCCACTTCCAATTGGGAGCAAGGGGCACATCTGCCAGATTCTTATATCTGTAGGGTAGGATCATCTCCTCTCCGGGCATATGAATATCATTTGGCTTCGCCGTTACATTCACCCAAATTTTTGACTCTACACATTCATAATTCATCGTGTTTTCCGGTATAAATACTACTTCATACTCTCCGCTTTCATCTGGTGTGAGGAGACGGTCCGGTTCCGCCCATTGTAAGGTTCCGGGCACTTCCACTTCTTCACCATCCTCCATTGATCTGGCCGTCACATCTAAGGGAATATCTCCCAACGCTTTGCCATAAGGAATCTCCAAATAATCTTCATGCTCTAACTTCGGAATAGCAGGCAGTACATCCAACCTCATCCCGAACCAAATATCAGGATCCGGAATATACTCTACTTTATATCCCCACATATCACCTATTTCAAGCATAGCCTCATAACCCCATCTCCAATTCGTATCAGAGAGTTCTATTTCACTTAAAAGCATGCCATAATAACACGGTTCGGTTACCTCAGGTAGCGCTAAATCTTCGGGTGAATAAACAAAAATATATCTTGCAATTCCCCTTGCATACGATACCTTACTATCTATAACAGGAGCCACTTCATAGTAATACGTTTTGTTATTAATAAGTCCTTCCACGCTATATTCTGTTTCTGTTATTACCTCATTAGTAATCTCATTACCGTCCGTCCAATTGCTTATTAACACTTGATACCCTGTAGCTCCCTCCAGCGAATCCCAAGAGAGACTTATCTTTCCATCATCCGCAATGACTTGAAAATTTTGCAGAGTATTGTCGGTGAGATATATCTGTTCACTGTGTGAACATGGCTGATTCCGATATGCTTCCTCTTCTTCGTTCCGAAGATAAGACACGGTAGCTTTCAAAGGGGAGTAAATACCATATACTGTATATGTATTTACTTCCCCGGCACTAATAGAAACATCGATACTATCATATACCTCTCCATTTTCCCTATATATATCCACCCGATATGTTGCATCTTCCTGGGTCACTCCATCCCAAGTAAGGATACAATTTACTCCATCCATACTCGCTTTCAAATTTGGGGGTATCAGACAGCCTTCCGCTTTCTGGGTCACAGTATTACTCAAAAAGCTTTCTACACTGTCTGTAATGGCACTGATATTGAAGCTATAGGTTTGTCCCGCATTCAGTCCATCAATGGTACAATGTTTCTTATCCGTCCATAACACAGGCTCGCCATCCATATAAACGCGGTAAGCAGAAGCATCTTCCACTTCATCCCACTCCAAATAGAATCCATTGCCTTTTTCCAATAGGATTACCGTACTCAGATGAACAGGATATGTATTAACCTTTATGGTTTTAGAAGCCGGTCCTATATTTTTATCATAATAAGCTCTTACATATATATTATGGGATGGCTCCGGAAATAGGGATACATCAGAAAAAATATGGGAGTTTTCTTTGGTTTCAATCACCTTCACTTCCGTACCGTCTGCTTGTAAATAATAGATTCCATATCCTACAGCATCATCTACTTCATCCCATGATAAAGTAAATGATGTCTTACCATACTCCACTTTCAGATTCTTTGGTGCACTGATTGAGATATTGTTGAAGGCTTTGATGGAGCAGTTATAATCCCTAACAATACAATCCTCCCACTCCCCGTTTAACAACTCAAAAGAGGTTCCGGGGGCATAGCAGTGATTATCATGGCCGATATAACACTCTGTTTCCAGCACTACGGAGTAATACTCTCCTTCTTTCACGGCCACCTTGTGATTAAGGGGAATTGTATAATAGCCGGCATCCGGGAAACGGCCGGTTACAGTTTCCACCAGTTCTCCTGCTGTAGGGTTGGTATTGTCCGGAAGATTTTTATATACCTTGATGGTATAGTTATATGTGGAATCATCTTCCCTGTTCCTGTTCAAGAGAATAAATGTACCCACAGCACAGATTTCTTCATCCTGAGTTGCCCGGAATATATTTGCTGCTGCGCCGGTATAAGAAGCTCCCATGATGGAACCGTCATATTGATTATTGTAGTCATAGTTATTTTTGTCTTCAAAACGAAGACCAATTATATTCTCGATTCTTGAATAATCATAGGGAATCCAAAAGTATCCCTTTCTTCCATAGGTGGTTCCGTAGCTGTTTTTAATCAACCAGGCACCTTTGCCAAGAAAGCTGTCATCCCATCCTACAATGGTAACCATATGTGAGGTTCCTACCCTTGTTGCCGGCGGAAGATAATAGTCATATGTATTATCCGGTAACTTAAAGTACGTAGGTTTATGAGTATCATGCTGATAGCTTAACAAGACTGCTCCATTTTCCATAATGAATTGTTTGATAGCATCCCTGTCCTTCAAGGAAAAATATCTGGCCTCCTGCAAATGTGCTTCTGACTGATATCGCATTTCCTCCGAAGGTGCACCACCATCCCATGGTACCATTTCCTCATTTACCGGACCGGACCAGGACATCAATTGGGAAATATACTCAAATGGATATGCACGTCCCCTTGAAGTCCAATTATCCCCTTGTGGCATTTCGGACCTATCTCCATACAGAGTATTATAGGGGTCTGCCTTATTTTCGCGTTTAACAAAATGTGCCAAATGCTTTTCAGCAAAATCAATATCTGAAGAAGCCCCATACTTTTTAATCATATTCGCTTCTGCAACAGCATTACTGGCAAAGCTCCAACAGTAATTGGTATCCTCCTGATCCTTTACAGATGTAATATATCCCTCTTCCACAGAACTATATGCTGAAGGCAGAACCACATCTTCCCCCAAATCGCTTATAACTGTATCAATAAAGTTTTTTTCTTCATAGGCGTTACTATTTGAACTCAAATATAATCCCCCTAAGTTGGAATATGTTAAATACTCCGGAGTAATGATTGCTTCACTGTTTTCTCCGGTTGCCTGCACAGGAAGTGCAGGCAACTGAACAGTATTCAATATCATTAAACTCGCCAAAATTAAACACTTGATTTTATTTAAATTACTGCTTTGCTTTTTCATTTTGTTCCTTCCTTAACCCATAGAGTATTCTAATCTCTATCTCTGTCTCCTCTTAAAGAAGAGTACTCCTCCTAAACTACCACTCACTATAAGTATCACACTATACCATACCCATATCATAGCATTCTCACCTGTTTTGGGGCTATTATCTCCGATATCTACGGGCACTGTAATAATTTCCGGGGTTGCGGTTGGTGCAGGAGCTTCTGTCACTACCGGCGTTGCAGTTGTTTCCTGTGCCGGAGCTTGTGTTGGTCCTACTGCAGGTAATTGGGTAGGTGTTACTGTAGGTTCTGCCGTGGGGGCTTCTGTAGGCACTGATGTGGGGGCTGCCGTGGGGGCTGCAGTAGGTTCCTCTGTTGGCTCTACCGCCTTTTCCTTCACGGTAAATTCCACACCGGTTACTTCAGTCTTACCTGTATCGTTCCACTTTTCATTTAAATATTCCTGCTCCTTAAAGGTAACGTACAAAGTATAAGTACCCGGCTTAGTTATATTAAAGCTTGCTGTATAAGGTGCATGCTCCCATGTACCGGATGGATTTACCTTCCAGCTGGCAGGTACATAGCGAAGGGCATGCTCCACAGATACTATGTCCATACCATCGCCGATAGCGGTGAAACTAATGGTATTGCCCACATAAAATTCCTCACCAACTTTAATACCGATGATTGCATTTTCACCTGCATCCGGTGTTACTACTGGCGCCGGTGTCTCGGTCGGTGCTACGGTTGGGGCTTCAGTGGGTGCCGTTGTAGGTGTTGCTGTTGGCTCTTGTGTTGGTGCTTCTGTCGGTACCGCAGTTGCTTCTGCCGTTGGAGTAGGCGTGGGTACAAGCTTGTCTGTATAATTCATCTTCTCTATATGACCACATACTGTACAGGTGCATAAGGTATATCCCTGTGCATCATAAGTAGGTGCAATAATCTCCTCCGTAAAATCATGAGCCGCCTTTAATTCCACATAGGACAAGGTGATTTTACAATTACTGCAAATATAAGAATCATAACCATCTGTGGTACAGGTAGGCTTCACACGGATATATTCCGTAAAAGGATGTGTACAGGTTTCTTCCTTTTCCTCTCCCGGATTAATCTCTGTTACCATATCACGGTCAAATTCCTGATTAATGGTATAAGAAATCTTCTCAATCCATGCATCCGCAAAAAACATAATTCCCGGCAATGCATCCAAATTCTTGATAGAGAAAGCTCCCAGGGAAATCTTTCTTTCTGTCAGTTTCTTCGTAGTATCATTGGGTACATAGGAAGCACCAAAATCAAATACCACGAATATTTCTACTACATTCTGGGTGTAGCCGTAATTACACTCCACCTTCATACCCAGCACGGGAGTATTCAAATTTGTAGGATCATAGTTAACAATTGTGGTGTTATCCTTGGTGGCTTCTTCATTCAAGCCATCAAAATACACATTACCGTTTACATTATTTCCTGACTTTCCGGTACCTACTGCAGAGATGTCTATGGAGGTTGCTTTATTCATTGTTCCCCTATCACAAGGCAACACACCTCCGTTATTATTGTTGGTACCGTGAATCTTGCCATTTTCGCTCTTCGCTATCTTGAAGCTACCTGCACGTAGTGCATAGCTGTTCTGCAACCCCGGTATCACCCCATAATAATAAGTGTCATCCTCTCCATAAATAATCGCCGGATATCCCCCCACCGGGTTACTTCCCAGGGGTGCCGTAAAGTCTGCTGTAAAAGTGATATACTTATCTTTATGCTCCTCATCTGCAAACAGATAAACGGGAGGAAGGGTACTTAAGCCTTTATTGTCATTGGGTTCGCTGTTCAAATAAGCGGTTTCTGAATAGAGTACTTGTTCCGTACCGTTAATTGGGTTATCTCCACCTGAAACAAAGCCAACCACCGGCTCCGTATAGGTTTCATTAAAGGGAGAAACAAATGCTGTTCTGTCCTTATAAGAGCTAACCACATCTTTGTCTTCTTTCGTCTGATTACCGCTCTTGTCCGTGATTACAAGCTGATCGTTGTTCACAAAATCATATTCATAAGTTGTCCATTCACCGCTTTGATTACCACCGGTATTTTCCAATTTATAACTCAAATCAAACTCAAGTGTTTTGCGGGGCTGTGCCTGTAAGTTCTTAGGTGTCCCCTCTTCTCCATAATAGTAAAGGGCCGAATCCTCACTTCCCCAAAGCCAAAGCAAGGTACCGGGAATCATAGCTTCTTTAAAGTTATCGGGGCTGTAGACATAGGTCTGTGTATCAGGTATGTACTTCTTACTTTTCGCCATAGTGGTCAAATCAATCTGATTATTTCGGCAATTTTCTTTCACCAGAGTGTCCGCACATAATACTTGAACCATCTCCTTGGCATTTGCCGCACCACCGGTCAGGTTGCCGGCGATTCTTGCATTGGAAATAGAGGTGGCCGGCTTTCCTCCATTGTCATAAACTGAGGTACGTCCGTCAAAATTAAAGTATGTAGTATACTGACTGCTTCCGTCACTGAATACATTACCCACTATCTTTACCCCATCAGAAACATGCATACTTGTAATATTTCCTGCTCTGATTTCCGATGTCCATTTATCACGAGTCACATTATCCGGACCAGACAGGTGATTGGTAACACTTGTGGTGGCATTATGAGTCAGATTATTGCCTGTGAATATGTCATTACATCCAAACTGAAAATTCCATACATAGTCCCATATATTGCCGGTATAGAGGGAATTGCCATCCCCATTAAAGCGGAAACCATTGGTCATCTGGGAGAATTCCACCCAGTTACCACGCATGGTGGACTGTACAAAATCTGTGTCTTTCAGGAAGTATGCATAAGTATATCCAATACCATAATCACACAAGCTTCCTGTGTAATAAGTATGTCTTAAAACAGAAGACTCAAAAATACATCTGTTCATCAAACCGGAAGGATTATATTGGCTGTATCCACCTTCAACAATAGAATTCGTAAAGGTACATTCCTCAAAAACTGTTTCCATATATCCCATACGATAGTCCGTGAAAAGCATTTTATCAAAGCGCACCTGATAAAATGCTGTACCTGTACGTTCGATACACTTAAGACCCTGTCCAATATTATTAGGGTTCATGTTAACGTTTAAAAAGTATCCGCTTACCTTTCCGATATCATCCTTATCCTGTACAAAAGCTCCGGTCTTGACCAATGTAGCGTCCTGTACATTCAAACAGAATCCTCCTGCCAGTTGCTCTTTATTCTGACTTTCCTTTCCACCATTGCCTACTACACGATAGGTTTTTCCACCACGAAGCAAAATAGGGGTAGTTATATTATAGGTTCCTTCTACCACCAGAACATCTCCCGTTTCTGCAATGGTATCAAAAGCCTTTTGAATATTCATACTGTCACTGACACCATCGTCTGCAGTGGCACCAAAATCAGACAGGTATACTACATTTCTGCCTGTCTTGATATCATTATAGTATTGCTGTGCTACCATATTGTTAAGGGTCGCTTCATCCGCACCCACCTTACTTGCCAAAGCCTTATAGCCTAGTGTCTCGTTGTTGTCCGGATCAAAGAAGCAGGACATATCAATCTTAATACATCCATCCGGACTATAGTAAATACATGCTTCCTTAGAGGTTTTCTTGGAAAGGAAATACTTGGTGTCCCACTCAGATTTCAAGCCATTATTCTTTAGATTGATATTGTCTCTGAATATATCATCCTTCTGATAAGATCCTATTTCATAAGCATTATCCAGTATTTGGGTTCCGGTGCTACCTTTATCTCTTCCGGCATTGTTCATATAGCCGAATCGGAACATCTCCGTATCTGTCATATCCGCTTCTTCAAATTTACACTGGGTAATGGTAGTACCACCGGCTAAGTCAATAACATAGGCTTTATTATCTGCTTGCACTTTATTAAATGACTTTCCACTAATATTATCATTGTGGTCATAGGAAAGAGCGTGAATAACATAGGCATTTTCACCTGTATTTTCAGAAGTGTATGGTGTATAACCCAATCTTTCGAAGAATGAAGCAATATCCTTATAGGTATTGTTCTTAAATAAGCATTGAGAAACTGGATTTGTGGAATCACCTGCCGTAAAAAACTCAATACCGTAAACATGGTCATAAGTATTATTGGTATAGGCTACACCGTAAGTATCGGACTCACCCTTCCCATAGAAAAAGTTCTCGATATAATTGTTATTGATAGTAGTTAAATTAGGGCCGATACCGGTGGTAAACAGAGGTAAATCCATATGCTTGTCCACATCCTCCTTGGGATTAGTATCCCGAAGAATGGCTGTACCCATGAAGTAATTGTCATAAATAAAGCAATCAATAAAGTGTAAACCCTGCAAAGCCACGATACAGGGACCAAAAGTGTTTTTCTGAATACGGGAACACATATGTCCCTTTACACCTGACAAGGGAGATGCAAAACCGGAAATCGTACAGTTCTTAATGGTTGACCAGGATATGTTCATTCCCTGAAAACAGTTATAGTCTTCTACCGGGTCGATTCTTAAATCCAATGTGTTACCATGAATTTCCGCAGCGGACTTTTGGGGTTCAAAGCTTTCATGGGCTCCCTTTGCTACAAAAGTAATATCAGTGATACTGACACCCTGATAATAGGTATTGCTTGTTGCTGCTTTGAACAAAGCTCCCTCTGCATTTTTATCACAAACAAATACAGTCTTTCCATATACACCATTTAGGCTAAACTGACCCCATACCTTCAGGGCTCCTGCAAAGTAATATACACCTTCCTCAATGCGGATTTCATAAGACTCCCTACCGGCAGCATTATTATTTGCCTCTTGATCAATAGCATAGGTTAACATATCCGTATAGTCATATCCTGGCTCATTACATCCCGGAAACATAAGACTTCCATCTGTATTAGTCAGATTTTCATAATCAGAAGGGAATTTTTTGAACTTACTTCCTCTATATATTTCATTGTTGGTGTCATTTTCCTCGCAAGCCCCAACTTTGCCTACTGTACCATAGGTTATAACACCTTCATTAGGGTCGTAGTTGATAGAATATACCTTCTCGTCCTTCACCACGGCATCCATGGATGTATCATCTGCTGTACCCACTGGATACTCTATGGTATTATCCGGAAGCATTACACTTGCGGAAACTCCCAGAGACATATTGGCAAGCAAAATTGCCACCAAAATCATGTATGTCAGACATTTCATAATTCTACGATTCTTTTTCATTTGTTTTCTCCTTTTCATAAGCAGAACACTCTATAAACAGGCAATATTCACGCCATTCTAAATACTATCATCCATAATAACCATACACTAAATATAGTGATTACACAATCACCCTTGCACTAGATGTAGCATTATCAGTGCAACAAGCCTTTTGGCATGTATATCATGCCGTTTTTAATACATAAAATCCCATTTCTTATTCTTTGAAATTCGCACATCGCATTCGGCATCTTGTACATATGTCATCAAACAAACAGTATTGACAACATGCCATAAATACACTATAAAGGAATTAAGGAAACTTACATATAAAAAAGGAGAGGTGCCCATGAATCCGGTTAAGCGAATCTGCATTATTATGGCCAATATTACAGAGGATTATCGTGACGAGTATATAGTTGGAATCGAAAAGCAAGCCAATAAGCTGGGGTATCATACTTTTATCTTTTCCATGCCCTTATTGGATGAGATTCATACAAAAAAAGAAGAGGAAATTTATGATCTCATTGATTTTGACCAATATGATGGAATAGTGTTTTTTCAAAGCTCCTTCTCTGCACATAAATCTTTGGGAAATATGTTAGAAAATTTTATCCATAAAAACTGCAGGAAACCGGTTATTGTATTGGGTGACTCACAGCTTTTTCCGGAAACCTATCAGCCTGATAACCGTAATGGCATAGAAATCCTTACTGACCATGTTATTGAAGAACATGGATGTGAAACCCTTTACTTTTTGGGGGGAGAAGCAAACCAGCCTTCGGGAAATGATAAGGGGTTTATAAACTCTTTGGAGAAGCATGGTCTCCCCTGTACGGATGATAATTTAATATATGGCGGATACTGGATGGAATGTGGAGAAGCCCTTGCCAAGGATATTGCCTACAATCTGGTGGAAAAACCGGATGCCGTAATCTGTCAGGATGATACGGTTGCTTTCTTTTTTATCAAAGCGCTAATCAAGTACGGTATCAGGGTACCTGAAGATATTATAGTTACAGGCTTTGACGCCAGAAGAGACTCTCGCAATAATATCCTGTCCATTACCACTTATCCAAGCAATGCAGAGTATCATGGCCGCCTAGTCATGGCACGTTTGCATACCCTGATTACCGGTTTTGTGGAGTCACAAATCACTCCACCCAAATGTAATATTATTACAGGTATGAGCTGTGGTTGTGGAGACCGCAAACCCCAAGATATACGTCTTCAATTAGAGCTCCACGAAAAGCAGCGCATGTCTGAAATTTATTTTAAGAATAGTGAACTGGAGGAAAAACTTTGTAGCTGCATGGATTTTAAAGAACTCCACCCGGTTATTTTGCATTCCTCCTATCTGATACAGGACAAGGGCTTCCTCGCCTTTCATATCCGGGAAAACGAAACCACTTCCCGATGTATTTATGCCAGAAACCATGTGTGGGAAGACGAACCCATTCTTTTTAGCAGTCGGGATCTTTATCCTAGACATCTACTGAAGAATGAATCCAAGAATCTTCACATTCTGCCCATGACCTTTAACAATCAATTCATTGGTCATGCCGTAGTAGGATATGATGGTCCCATAGTATATAACGATATAGTAAAACGCTATATTTCCCGACTGGCTATAGCTATTTCCTTAATTAATAACCGTAATCAGCTGGTAACCACTCTCCAACAGACAACCGAGCCTGTTGAGGCGATTGCACCTGACACTTCGGTTTCACGTAATAACGAAACAATTTTTGTTCAAAAGGATAATAGTTTACATAAGGTTCCTCTGGAAAATATACTACTTTTTGAAACAGAAGGCCGTAAAACCATCGCTGTCATGAAATCCGGTCGTTATGAAATAAGAAGGACACTCTCTCAATTGGAAGAGCTGTATTCAAAAAAGAGCTTTTTACGTGTTTCCAAATCCACACTGGTGAATTTAACAAAGGTAATAAGTATCACGCCGGATGTGGATCGGACACTTTTGGCTACACTAACCGGAAAAGTAACCGTGCACGTTTCCAGAAAACACGCTAACGAATTTAAAGAAAGAGTTAATATTATATAAGAGATTTGGATAAACTATCCCAGAAGTACTTTTCAGGAGGTTTATCATGCAACGAATTCAAAAAACCATGGACGGCAATCAGGCTGCTGCCCATGTCGCTTATGCCTATACGGAGGTGGCAGCCATTTACCCTATTACTCCTTCCTCCACTATGGCTGAATATACAGATGAATGGTCCCAGGAAGGACGTCAGAACATATTCGGACATCCGGTACAGGTTTCCCAGATGCAGTCTGAGGCAGGTGCCGCAGGAGCTTTACACGGCTCTTTAATTACCGGTGCCCTGTCCACTACGTTTACGGCTTCCCAGGGACTTTTATTAATGATACCAACTCTTTACCGTGTAGCAGGTGAACTGTTACCCGGCGTCTTTCATGTGGCAGCCCGCACCCTTGCCACCCATGCCCTATCCATTTTCGGAGACCATTCAGACATCTATGCCTGTCGTCAAACCGGTGTTGCTATGCTGGCTACAAGTAGTGTACAGGAGGTTATGGATTTGTCGCCGATTGCCCATCTGGCAGCCCTAAAAGGACGTGTGCCTTTTATTCACTTCTTTGATGGTTTCCGCACCTCCCATGAACAGCAAAAGATTGAAGTATGGGATTATGCCACTTTAAGTGAAATGCTGGACCGGGATGCTCTCCATGCCTTTAGAGAGCGCTCCCTTCACCCCTCCCATATGAAAATGATGGGCTCTGCCCAGAATCCTGATATTTTCTTCCAGAATAGAGAAGCCTGCAATACCTACTATAATAATCTGCCCTCCATCGTAGAAAATTACATGATGCAGATAAATGAAAAATTAGGCACCTCCTATGGTCTTTTCAACTATTATGGTGCTCCTGATGCCACCCACGTAATTATTGCCATGGGATCTGTCTGCGAGACCATACAGGAAACCGTGGATTATGTAAACCGACAAGGCGCAAAAACCGGTGTAATCAAAGTCCATTTATATCGTCCCTTCAGTGCTACTCACCTGCTTTCCTGTTTACCTTCAACCGTACAACAAATCACTGTACTGGACCGTACCAAGGAGCCCGGCGCCATGGGTGAGCCCTTGTATCTGGACGTAGTAGCGGCCCTGAAAAACAGTGCTTTTTCTCAGGTACCTGTATATTCCGGCCGATATGGCCTAAGCTCCAAGGATACTACTCCGGACCAGATTCTGGCCGTACTAAACAATATGGAGAAATCTGTTTTCACCATAGGTATTAAGGATGATGTGACCCACCTTTCTCTGGATATTGGGGAGAATATTGACCCTTTACCTCAGGATATTTACAACTGTAAATTCTGGGGTCTGGGTGGCGATGGTACCATCAGTGCCAACAAAAACTCCATTAAGATTATTGGTAATCATACCAATAAATACGTGCAGGCATATTATGATTATGACTCGAAAAAATCCCGCGGCCTTACCGTGTCCCATCTGCGCTTCGGTGACAGTCCCATTCATGCTCCTTATCTGGTACAAAAAGCAGATTTTGTAGCCTGTCATAATCCGGTCTACCTGCATAAATACAATATGGTACAAGATATAAAAGATGGAGGAACCTTTTTACTAAACTGCTACTGGCAGGAAAAAGATTTGGAAGAAGCTCTGCCCCCTCAGGTAAAACGCTATCTGGCAGAGCATCATATCCACCTTTATATCATCGATGCCATCCGTATCGGTAAGGAAATCGGTCTGAATAACAAAACCAGTACCATTTTACAGGCTGCCTTTTTCAAGGTGACCGGGATACTTCCGGTTGAAGAAGCTGCTACTTTGATGAAGGAAGCTGCCGAGAACAGCTATCGCAAAAAGGGTGAAAAAATCGTAGAAATGAACTTTGCGGCTATAGACAGAGGATTAAACGATGTGTTGGAAGTGCAGATTCCTTCTTCCTGGGCTGAGATTACGGAAGAGGAGCCCTTGGATATCAAGACTCTCCCCGACCATACAGAAATCATAGACTATGTGGAGAATGTACAGAAAAACATCACCCGGCAAGAGGGCAACGACCTGCCGGTATCCGCCTTTTTACCCTATGTGGATGGAGCTTTCCCCCCCGGTACCACTGCCCACGAACGACGCAATGTAGCCACAGAGGTTCCCCGTTGGATTCCGGAAAACTGCATCCAGTGCAATCGTTGTTCCTATGTATGCCCCCATGCAGTCATTCGTCCTGCAGTACTGACAAAGGAAGAAGCGGAAAACGCTCCCAAGGGCATGCAGCTGCTTCCTTTCATGGGAATGCCGGATTATTTCTTCAGCATCACCGTATCCAAGGTGGATTGTACCGGCTGTGGCTCCTGCGCCGGTGTCTGCCCGGGCAAGCAAGGTAACAAAGCTCTGGAAATGTGTCCCATCCATGAAATAGAGGAGCACCAGGAATATTTTGATTATGGTAAAGCTCTGCCTATGAAACCGGAGCTTCTGGAAAAGTTTAAGAAAAATACCATAAAGGGAAGTCAATTCTGTCAGCCCCTATTAGAATTCCACGGCGCCTGTGCCGGCTGTGGGGAAACGCCCTATGCCATCCTGGTGACCCAGCTCTTCGGCGAACGCATGTATATCGGCAATGCTACCGGTTGCTCCTCCATCTGGGCCAACTCTTCTCCTTCCACCGCATACACAGTAAATAAATGTGGTTGCGGTCCTGCCTGGTCCAACTCTCTCTTTGAAGATGGTGCAGAATTTGGCTATGGTATGCTACTGGCTCAGAAAACCTTGCGCGGCAGATTGAAGGAACTGGTAGAGCGTTTGGAAAGAGGCCTTCTGGGGCATGCGGACTATATGGATCTGACGGATGCCTGCCGGTCATGGCTGGATACCTTTGAGAATGGCGATTTGAATAGTGGCGCTACCAACCACCTGATTACTATCGTCCGGGAATCTATACAAAAGGGGGAGAAGGGCAATCCCAAGGGCTCTACACCCAGACATCTGGAAAGACCCTCCGAAACCAAGGCACAACCGGATACCATCGCACCTGCACAGATACTACAGCCTTCTTCCGAACCCGATACTTTGCCGGCAGGCGGAAAAGGTGCCGGAACACTACAGACTTTCCTTCCTACTATGACTGAACTCCTTGCCTTCAAGGATTATCTGGCCAAAAAGTCTCACTGGGTATTCGGTGGGGACGGATTTGCTTACGACATCGGCTTTGGTGGTCTGGACCATGTACTGGCCAGTGGAGAAAATATCAATATCCTAATCTTTGATACAGAAGTATACTCCAACACCGGAGGTCAGGCTTCCAAAGCTACTCCCATCGGCTCTACTGCCAAGTTTGCCTCCGGCGGTAAAGCTACCCGAAAAAAGGACTTAGCCGCCATGGCTATGACTTATCAGGATGTGTATGTAGCACAAATCGCCATGGGCGCAGACTACAACCAGACCTTGAAGGCTCTGTGGGAAGCCGAACATTATCCCGGACCTTCCCTGATTATTGCCTACTCCCCTTGCATCAACCATGGCGTAAAAGCAGGTATGGGCAGTTCCATGCACGAAGAAGCTAAGGCTGTGGAAACCGGTTACTGGCATCTGTTCCGCTACAACCCTGCTTTACGAGATCAAGGGCTGAATCCCTTCCAGCTGGACAGCAAAGCACCTCACCTGGATTTCGACGATTTTCTGGCAGGGGAAACCCGCTATACAGCTCTGGAAATTATGCGTCCGGAGGATGCCAAGGAGCTTTTTGCCAAGGCTGAAGAAGATGCCAAGCAACGCTATACC
Source organism: Lachnospiraceae bacterium (assembly GCA_017521605.1). Taxonomy (GTDB): domain Bacteria; phylum Bacillota; class Clostridia; order Lachnospirales; family Lachnospiraceae; genus Acetatifactor. Next base: position 55,510 of record JAFXCD010000015.1, read on the forward strand.
CATCTGTGTAAGCTCCAACGCTTTTATGAACCTGATAATAATATAAACAATTAAGTATGGAAAATAATGATAGAAGCATTTGAAAGGAATTTGATTATGGAATATCAGAAATTTATTTGTGAACCCTGTGGCTATATTTACGACCCTCAGCTGGGCGACCCGGACTCCGGTATCCCTGCCGGCACTCCCTTTGAGGAGTTGCCGGAGGATTGGGTATGTCCCATCTGCGGTTTAGGCAAGGATGTTTTCCTGCCTATGGTACAGTAGTAAGATCGGGCATCTCATGAACTGAGGTGCCCGCCTTAATTTACTCTCCATCCGGATACTCCTGTATCAAATCTGCCAATTTATCTAAATTAATCTGTAGCTCATCGTCATAAAGAGCCAATCCTGCTTTCCCCTGTAGGGCGCACATATGTGGCAAATAGTCATCCTTCCAATGATAGTACACCAACACACGCCGTTTGGGATCTATAATCCAGTATTCTTTCACTCCTGCATCGATGTATTTATGGAGCTTCTTGATATAATCCTTCCTGCCGGTGGAAGCAGATGTTATTTCCAAACAAAAGTCCGGAGCCCCCAGAACACCCCATCTCTGAATCTTTGACTTATCACATAAGATTAACAAATCAGGCTGTACCATAGTTTTATCATCCTCATTCAGCCGCACATCTACCGGTGCCATCATAGGCAGACACTTACCGCCTTTTGAAGAAATGTAATTCTGCACCTCCACAAAAAAGGTCCCCAATATATGCTGATGTACAAAGGAAGGGGCACTCATATCATAAATCACACCATCTATCAGTTCTACCCGTCTATCCTCAGGCAAGGTATAATAATCCTCCAGTGTAAACTCTCCCTGTTGCTTCAATCGGTTTATGGTATATCTTGCACCGGGCTCTTCCACCCTACGGGAAAAATCTGGAGATAAATCATACCTTCCATCACCCTCCAGTAAGGCTTTCTCCAGAGCTTGTCTGGTGCTATAACGAGGACTCTCCGTCTCTCCGGAAAAAATCTTCTGCAAGGTCCCCAAAGGTACTCCACTATACTCTGATAGCTGTGCTAAACTATAACCCTTTTCCTTCTTAATCTGTTTCATCTCTTCCAAGGTCATATGTGTCTCTCCTATCTTAGTCTTTTCTGCTATTTATGGTATCACTTTGTGCTCCAATTGTCAACCGTTTTGCAACCGTTTCGTTTCCATTATTATTATTTGACCATATTTTTCCAGTACCATGCGCATTCGTTCGGTATTATTTTGGTCCATATATGGAAAAGGCCGTAGCAGATATTCTTCCCTTCTGCTACAGCCTTTACTCTTATTCTGCTTTCATTGCTTCATACACCTGCCTGGTTTCTTCATCATCAAATCCGCTGAAATAATAAATCTCATCCTCTGTTTCTACCCGAATAAACAGCCCATTCCGGGGATTCAGAAGCACTTCGCAAGTAGCACTATCCTCTTTCACTCTATAGTTACCCTCTAGCAGATTATCCAGACTATTTCCATGATTTCGGCTCATCTTAGGTAACTGTGTCAAAAGCTCTGTTTCTTCCACATCCTCCAGAGCAATATGAAACTTTTCCCGCAAATGGCGAACCACCAAAGTATTCTCCTCCACCTCCATATGAATCGGTGTAAATTCTTCCAAGGTTATCCAGATACACATAGCCGGCAGAGAAAGCAAGGTCACAATCAACAAAACCAAAGTTCCTTTTCCTACGGGAGTGGCAAGATTTACAGTTGTTCCCAAACCTACTCTCTTATTTACCATGGTATGCTTATCCTTGGGATTACAGTAAAACATACCCCAAATCCAATGGGCATCACTGTCTTCCACTCGAATGTCCATTTTGTCCTCATACCTTTTTTCTATACTTCGATTTTTCTTCCAAACCCATACAGGAAGAACCAAGGTCACTAATAGATACAATCCCAAAAACAGCCAGAATATAATGCTAAAATCTTGCCCCTGAGTCAGGAAAAATAACATCCCCACCAAGCAAAGTACGTTGACCCAAATCATAGCCACCCAGAAATTCTTCCACATGTTTTTGCGGGCTCTGCTATAATTCACATTCACATCGCTGTCCGAGCTGACAATAGCAGTTTTCTCCTTATCCATCCATACTGCTAATCCCCAAAACAATAAGGTAATACTCCCAAAAGTAACCACTATAATGAGCAGCAATACTTCCCTCCCGTCATGAGGCCGAATCAGTGTCCATACCAGACTTGCCACACTAATTAATATTGGGGCCAGAAAATGATAGCACTTTACTCTGCGAATTTGTGCAGCTTCTTTGATTTCTATAAATCTGGGTGTCTCCTCTCCTGTAGTCCATCCTCTTTCCAGCTTTAGCTCCTTTAGCTTCTTATTTGCTATTCCGAAGGGTATGAAGAATACCACACAAACTACCAGAAACCAAATGCACCAATAAGAAATACTCAAAGAAAACCAAGGAAAAAATAGTATTGGCCAAGGCATTAACAAGCTTATCCACAAAAATCCTTTCATCTGTTTCTGATAAGTATTAGTTATCTCTGCAAGGGCTTCATCCTTTGCCTGTTCCTTATTGAGAGAAACTCCAAAATAGACCCCTTTCCGCGGTTCATGTCCTTCATTCTTTAAGCAAAAGTAAAAAACAAAAACAATAGGATACATAACAATTACTAATATCAAATTTAGTATATTCATACACTACCTCCCCTTCCTTATTGCCTCATACACCTGTCTGGTCTCTTCATCTGTAGCACCGCTGAAAATATAGGTTCCCCAAGAGGTATCAATACGTAAGAATAGGGTATTGTAGTCATAACAAATGACCTCGCAGTCCTTCTTTTCTTCCTTCAAACGAAAGCTTCCCTTTACCAGGGTATCTGTATTCCAGCCGTGATTTCGGGTCATTTCCGGTCTCTCTCTCTCCGTCAATAACTGTACTTCCTTTACACTATATAGGGCGATACGGTACTCTTCCTTGGTATGGCTGGCTACCACGTAACCCTCCTCTATCTGTAAATGGATGGGGGTAAACTCTTCTACCACTGTACTAAAGCATAGTATCAATATGTGAAGTGCTATGGCTACGATAAGGATTACCACACCCTTACCCACCGGAGTGGCCAGATTGGTGTCCGTACCAATACCATTTCGACTCTCCACCATGGAGTGCTTATCATGAGGATTGTAGTAAATCAGACCCCAGAGATAGTAATCATCCGCATCCTGCCGAAGAATATCCATTTTGTCCGCATACCTCTTATCAACTCCGGCTTTTTTGTGTAGCATCCAAAACAGTAATACCAAAGTAGCCACGGTATACAGAATTGCCAACACCCAAATACTAAGGGTAATCTTACTCCTTTTCAGTAAGAAGTATCCCTGAACCACTATATAGACTACATTCATCCAGGAACAACCCACCCAGAAATTCTTCCAAAGATTCTTCTTGGCCCGGGCGAAATTGACATTCACATCGCTATCTGTACTGACTGCCACGGTTTTCTGCCGGTCCATCCAAATGGCTACCAACCAATAAAGGAAGGTAATACAACCGAATATCCCTGTCATCAGAAACAATAGCTGATTCTCCTGCTGTTTATGAAGCAAAAATGTTGCTACAATAGCTGCCACACTTAAGAACGTTTGAGGAGCAAAGTGGAACCACTTCACTCTACGGATAGCCCCCGCCTGCTTTAACTCTGCGTAAATCACCGGCTCTGTATTGGTCATAAAGCCCTGTTCCAGCTTCCAGGTCTTCAACCTATGATTGGCTACCCCGAAAGGAATGAAATAAACTACGAAGGACATTCCCAGCCAAAACAGAGAATACAATGTCCATATGGATACCCATGGAATCAGAAACATAGGAAAGGGCATCAAAAGTATTACTAACAACCACTTTTTCATCTCTTTATAATAGCTTTCCGTAACCTCTTTCACCTTCTGCTCCCTAGCCTGTTCTGCAGTTAAGGTAACACCAAAATAAACTCCTTTTTTCGGCTCAGCACCCATTTTCACAAAGAGATATACAAACAATATCATGGGATACATGATACATATAAATAAAAGTGTTATTCCTAAATTCATCCGGTACACACCTCCTATTCTGTCACTATCAACTACCAACAAATGTCGGTCTCTCTAAGCGGACATCACCCTTGTCCGGCACTAAAATACTCCTCCACCAGTGCCATAAATTCCTCTCTGCTCACACCACGCACCCGGGCCTCGGACACCAGCTGCTTCAGTTGCTCCTTGGACTCCAAAGGAAGCTCCGGTATCATACGAAAGCTTTCCCTCACCCTCACACCATTACGTCGGTCCGTCATAATATAGCCCTCCTGCTTTAGTAACTGATAGGCTTTATTCACTGTCATGGAGTTGATACCTATTTCCTCCGCCAGTGCTCTGACCGTAGGCAACTTCTCGCCGGGCTGTAATCGACCATCTGATATGCCCATTACAATCTGATTCCTGATTTGTTTAAATACCGGCACTTCCGAGCCGTCCTGTAGCATAATAACCATGGTTTTCTCCTGTGAATAATTTTACGGACTATAGTCAGCCCGAAAGATATATAATAGTACAAATGCGCTTTTGTATTACTTAGCATAATACAAACAATACAAAAATGCAAGTAAATTTTTACCAAAAAACCTAAATCCATGTAATCAGATTCCTGTAAGAGTATTTTTTTCCAGTTGCTTTCTTCACTTAATACTCTCAAAACGTAAATTTTACTTTGGGATTCATCAATGATATAAAAGATAATTGAAGGTAAGAATAATTTTTTATAAACAAACAGATTCTTGATAATTATAGATGTTTTCCCTAAGATACCACCCAAATATTCTAAAGATTTGATTTGATTACGGATATCCCCTTGAAAATGGTCCGCACGTTCTTTTCCGAATTGTATTTCTATATATTCTGCACGTCAATACGATTTGCCTATAATGAAAAGGGAAAAAGGATTCCAACATCCCTTTCCCCTTTCTCTAAATATATTATTCTTCCAACTTCCAAATCGCCTTATTTCTTCTAAAATACAAACAAACACCTATGCCGCAAAACGCCAGTACAAAGTACAACAGTGCCGCGCCGGAGCCCTTGCCTTCTCCAAACATCCGAGTCAACAGGCCCGACGAATCCTGTCCTGCCATAAAGGGTTCAAACACCTGATCCACTAACAGTCCACCCAGCAAATACCCGATGGGTATGGTGAAAAACTGTAGCGAATTACGCACCGCAAACACCCTTCCCTGCATGGTATCGGGGATATGTAGCCGAAGTATGGCTTCCAAATTGGTACTCATCAGAGGTATGGCTATCCAGCCTAAAAATGCACCCATGCACCACACAAAAGGTGTCCTACCGAAGGCCAGCAGAAAGTTTTCCGTACACATGGAAAACAGCAGGCAATTGCAAATCAACCGTACTCTGCTTTTAGGCTCCTTGAGGAAAAAGGATAGGATGCTACCCAGTAAAGTGGTTACTCCTACTGTAGCATTCACCAGTCCCAGTACCTTTTCACTCCCTCTCTCTCTAGATAGAATCATGGCAGGCAATGCTGCCTCATACACAGATGCCACCAAATTGATAGCCGCCAGGAATAGAATCAGTCCTAAAATGCCCCTTTGCTCCTTTAAAAAGCGGATACCTTCTTCGGCAGCCTGTAGCAGGCCTTCCTTCCTCGTACATTCCTCTTCTCCCTTAGGAATCCTGATTAAGACCGCCAGCACCAGAAATGCCACTGTAAAGCTCACCAAATCAAAAGCAATCACAGCCTCCATTCCCGCCAGTCCTAATATGGCTGTGGCAATGACCGGTGTCAGAATCGAATTCACAGACCGGGAAAAATAGTTCAATCCTCCCACTTTCTGATAGTACTTCTTAGGTAACAATCGGCTCACTGCCACATCTGAAGCAGGCCTTTGTACCGTATTCATGATACCGTTCACCATGTTTATCACATATAGCTGCCAAATCCGAAGCTGCCCCTGCTTAAACAGCACCAGTGTAACCACTGTACAAGCTGCTGCCATCGCATCACATACTAACATTGTCCTTTTCTTATCCCATCGGTCACTTAAGGCTCCTGCAAAAATGCTCAGCACCACATAGGGGGCGTAAGAGCTTACCATAAGCAAGGCTGTCTTCAGGGCAGACCCCTCCTGTGTATAGGACCAGATGACCAGGGCATAAGCGGTCATGGCACTTCCCAGACCGGAAAACATCTGACTGGCCCAAAGTATCAGATAGGTTCTCATTTCGTATAAAGTTTTTCTATATTTTTTCATATTTGCTCCATGCTCTCCTTCTAATTAATTTTGCATGGAGCTGAAGCAATGCACAGAATCACCTTTGTGTCCTTCCTTTCCTACTCTACTATAAAAGCAGCGCCTTTACTTCCTCCCAGCTCTTCACGGTTATAAGTCCTTCCTTGGGCTCTTGAGGCTTTTCCGTAGCTCCCAGATACCACACCGGGAAAAGGCCTGCATTTCGGGCACCTTCTATGTCGCACTCGTAATTATCCCCTATATACCAGACCTCCTCTGGCTCAAGCTCTGCCTTGTCCAAGGCAAATTCAAAGATACGTCGATGGGGCTTGCGATACATATACTCGCTGGTAGCCAGGATGAATTCAAACTCGTGGTTCGGCAAAACTTCTTGCAGACGGTTTTTCAAAGCTTCCCCACAGTAAGTAATATTGCTTAATACTGCGGTACGAATTCCTTGCTCCTTTAGAAAGCTTAGGAAATCCTCCACACCTATCGTAGGTACTCCCGGGGATGCTGCATCCCAGAATACCTTGTCCCGCTTGGCTCCTTTGATGGAAAGCTCCACACCCTGGGACTCATACAAGTACCCGCAGAACATATCGTTAGGGATCTCCACCTGTATAAGATGCCTTCTGGCCGGGTCGAATCGGCCCAGCTCTCCGTTCATTTCATCCGCCACTGCCTGTATTTCAGCGGCAGTACGGTTGTATTTGTTCTTGGTTGCATACTGAAGCACAGCTTCCGTACCTTTTACACCATCAAATTTCGCTTCGTTTACCAATGTCTGACCATAGTCAAACAATATCATCTTGGGTTTAGTCATTATCCTGCCTTTCCTTACTTCTCCTACACTAAAAACTTGGGTTCATCAAAGGTTATGCCATTCTCCAATAAATGGTCAATAAAAAGCTTATAATACTCCGGTACCATTTCCTCGGTCTCATCATGAGCATGCATCAGCAAGAAATGTCTGTTTCCTTCCTCAAATAGAACCGCACCATTTTGAGGATGCTTATTATGCATTTTCTCCCACACGTTCTCCTTGGTAAAGCCGGAACCGGGACGAATCATATATTCTTCAAAATCAAAGGTCCAGAAGGTATCTATATCTTTTCTTAGACCAAATTCTGACCACCATGGATAGGGAATATGTCTGTCATCCACCTTGTGGAAGCCCTTTTCACTAAAATACTCCTGTAGCGCATCCTTATTGGCACCACCCTTGTCACCAAAGGGGAAACGGAATGGTCTGTACACTCTTTCCACCCCACTGTCCTGATAAAGCTTATCCAGTACGGCCTCGCACTTCTCAATATCTTCTATAGCCTCTTCCAGGGTCAGAGTCGAAAAAGCCCTGTGAGAATAGCTGTGATTACCCACTATCATGCCGCTTTTCACTGCATAAATCGCTTCCTCATAGTAACGCTCCACATTCTCTCCTGCCGCAAAAAGAATGGCTTTGATGTTCTTTTCCTTCAAATAACCCACGATAGTCGGTGTGTTTTTTGACGCTATATCATCAATGGTTAAAAGTACTGTGTTCATGCTTTCTCCTCTCCTGTTCCATTTACAATTCTTCCACTTCAATCCCAAGATTTTCAAAAACCTTGGAAACTTCTTTATAGTTACTGCTCATAAGAGTAGCCTTCTTCAAATTGGAAAATTGCTTCAGCTCCTTTTCACTTACGGTATTTAAAGCAAAGAAGTCATCCTCACCATCCCACATGGGGAAAATATTGGCATATATTTCATTTCCTCCATCCATAACAATTTCTTCTACCTGCAGTGCCAAGCTTTTCGGAACCGGTAATTTTGAAAAAAAATTGAGAACCGGTTTAGATACCTTAAAGCTATCTGTATCAATTTCCTTTCCGGTATACTGCATAGCAAAATCAAAGATATCAAAATAGGGCTCCAGAACCTCCAGATCATACATCAGCACCTGTACAACAGCCAGTTTAAAATTGAAATTGTCAAATTCCAACACCTCTTCCTTGCACTTTTTGATCTTATAATTGGCAGGCTCCCGTTCTCTCTTGGGACAATAAGAAATGGTCAGAGGTGCAGAAATGTTTTCTGCTTTACCTGTGAGACTATGCCCATACTCTGTCCAACAAATCATATGCAACTCTTCTGTTTCTGCCCTATCACTAATAAACCATAGGGGACCTCCCTTTTGAGTCACCTTTGCTTTACAGGTTTTTTGCGGTAATGCTTTTTCATCAAACATGGCTCTTACCCTGTCTCCACAGTACAGGGACAGTCCGGTAATATTGTGCGCCGCATCTGTTACAACTTTTCGATACTTAAACCATTTATCGTCGTTTACACGAGCTTCAAATATCATACCCAACTCATGATAAATGTACAACATTTTATGCTCTCCATCGGGCACTACTCTGTCCGGCTTACCCAAAGCAGCTTCTACTTCCTCCAAAGCAATGGGGAATGTTAACTCAACACTATCCAGCATTATACTATTGTCTTTGATATCAATTATCATAAACTTTCCTCACATCTTACGGTAAAATATGTCCTGCTGCCAGAAACAGTCGATACCACTCCTGTCTGGTTAATTGCACCTTTTCAGCTTCAATAATTTCTGCCAAACGTTTTTCACTGGCGGTACCTGTCACCACCTGCATACCTGCAGGATGACGCAGAATCCAGGCTGTAGCAATGCATGTTTTGCTAACACCGTACTGCTCTCCCAACTCCTGAAGCACCTGATTCAACTGGGGATACTTCTCGCTATCAATAAAGCACCCCTGCCAATTGGGCATCTGAAAAGGGGACCAGGCCTGAATGGTCATATCATGCAGTCTGGAGTAATCCAATACACTACCGTCTCTTTCAAAAGCACCATCCGAAGTCATATTTACTTCCAAACCGTTGGCCACCATATTGGACACCGGTAAACTGAACTGTAATTGGTTGATAATCAACGGTTGTTTTACATACCTCTTCAACAGTTCTATTTGCATGGGCTTGTGATTAGATACACCGAAATACCGTACCTTCCCCTTGTTATACAGATCCTCAAAAGCTTCTGCCACTTCCTCCGGCTCCACCAATGCATCCGGTCTGTGAAGCAACAGGGCATCCAGATAGTCCGTCTGTAAACGCTTCAAAATACCATCCACAGAGGTTAATATATGTTCCTTGGAAAAATCAAAATACCCCTGTCGGATACCACATTTGGACTGCAAAAACAGTTCTTCTCGTTTAATGGACGAATCTTTTGCCATAGCCTCACCAAAGATGGTTTCACTCTGTCCCCCACCATAAATATCCGCGTGGTCAAAAAAGTAAGCCCCCTGCTCCAAAGCCGTATGCAAAAAGCTCTGCATCTCGCTTACGCTTTTGTCTGCCAGCCTCATGCAACCCACCACAATGGCCGGCATCTTCCTTCCTGTAGATCCTAATATGATTTCTTTCATTACTTCAACTTTCCTTCTCTTTCTGTAAGAATTGCTATGTTATCCAGCTCTATTTGTGACAATACTCCTTCATCAAATGCTGCTGCCTCTACTGTAGGTGTATACCAGCTGCAAGCCGTAAAATGCTCATTTAAGTCTTCTTCCTCAAAAATAACACCATATCTTGCATAAATTTCACTTCTGGCAATCCGCACTTCTTGCTTATCCAAGCAATAAAGGTACTCTGAAGGAATCTCTTTTACTCCACTAAGCGGTAAACAAAACTCTTTCGCATCATAACGGGCACTTTCAGAATTTATGGTTACTGCCTTCGACAAATTCCGATACCCCTTCATTGTAGAATATTCCTGCTTAATTCCGGCATCTTCCGGAAGAGCAGTAACATCCGTAGGAAATAAGATATAATAAATATACTGATCTGTATATCCAATCACTTCAGCAGATGGATAATCGAACATGTTCTCATTTCGTACAATACTGCACAATTGACCATATCCTGTTTCTTTCTCATAAGAAGCCTTCTGATAAAAAACAAGTCCTCTGGATGTTTCTTGCACAAAATACTTATCCCTCCATGCTTCGGGAATGGTAACTGAAATCTCTTCCCAGGAATATACCTCCGCTTCTTCCTGTTGTAGTGTTTCCTGCTCTACTTCTTCTGCTTCCTCTGAGTGGCTTTCTGTACTTTCGGCACCGGATTCTTCTGCTACTATACTTTCAGACTCTTCTACCTTAGTCACTTTACTTTCTTTTGTCTCATTGTCTCCTGCTTTTTCAGACGAACAGGCACACATTCCTAACATCATTCCAATCATTGCTATAAATACTACTACTTTTTTCATTTCTTTCTTGATCTCCTTTTGTTTCAGTACTTTTCAATTATTCTTGCTTGACTTTCCCCCAATAAAACAATCCTTCCTACGTCTCCTCAAGCTCCACAAAGGTCATTCCCTTGCTGGTGGTAATTCCTGCATACATGGCAGTGGTGAACCTGCCAACCTTCACATAATGCTCCATCATCAACTGGGCAGAAAGAGGCATCTCCAACTCACAAACAGTTTCCAGATCATACCATTCCAATCTGCCTTCAGCACTGGTAAGCTCCTTATCTCCAGCATTCCATTCCGCAAAGAAATAATAGTTCTGGCGGATTTCTCCGTCCTTCAGACGTTTGGTGGCATAACGCATGGTCAGATTTTTAATTTCCTCCGGCTCCAGACCACACTCCTCCTTCAGCTCCCGCAGTACACAGGCCTTGGGGTCATTAACCTCCTCCGGTTCGAAATGTCCACCTGCTGTTCCCACATACACATTATTCACTACCTTGCCGCCCTGACGGTACAGCATCAGGATTTTGTCCTCTTTTAGGATATAAATGGCTGTCATGTTTCGCAATTTCATTTGCCTCGTACCTTCCTTTCGCTCTATTATCTATTTTAATTCCCTTAAGAATAAAAAACAACTCTATTTACATAAAACTACAAACAGGGCTCCGACACATTACGTGCCAGGCCCTGCCTAACTTTTATATTTCGTACTCACTCAAAATTCTGTCTGCCAGTTCCTCGTAGGAAATCTTCTTCTTGGCAGTCAACAGCTTACCCTGATAAATCAGATACTCTGCCGGCATGGGGCGCAGATTATACTCAGACGCCATGGAGCGGCAGTATGCTCCTGCATTCATAATCGCCAGATAGTCACCGATACGAATTTCCGGCAGCTCTCTCTGCATAGCAAAGCAGTCACCGGACTCGCAGGTATTACCATACACATCATAAAGCTTCTTCTCGCCCTGAGGATTGGTTAGATTCACTACATGATGGTATGCACCGTACAATACCGGACGGATTAAATGAGGGAAACCGGAATCAGTTCCGACAATAAGACGACCCTTATTATTTTTCACGGTATTTACCTGTACCACCATACAGCCACTGTCTGCTACAGTAAACTTACCGGGCTCGAAATACAGCTTCAGCTTCTTGCCGTATCTGTCGCAGAACTGACTAAACAGCTCCACAGCCTTCACGCCAAACTTCTCATAATCGATTTCCACTTCGCCGGGCTCGTAAGGCACCTTAAAGCCACCGCCGAAGTCCACGAATTCCAAATCCGGGAAATCCTGGGGATTGATGATGCCTAAAAGGTTCTGCATGCTTTGGAATACCTTGCCGGTATCCGCAATACCGCTTCCGGTATGCTCATGCAATCCTACAATTTTAATATTATTAGCCTTGGCAATTGCCACAGCCTTCTTTACATCCTCCAGCAAAATACCAAACTTACTTAAATCTCCTCCGGTAGCCACGTTAGCGGTCTCTCCTGCTACTACGTCAGGATTAATACGCAGGCATACCTGGGAACCACTATAGTACTTTCCATAGGTTTCCAGACGAGACAGGGAATCGATATTAAACAATACACCCTCTGCCTTAATCACTTCCATATCCTTATCCGTCATATTGTTGGCTGTAAAAAGGATATTCTCACTGGCAAAACCAATTTTCTTGGCCAGAATGACTTCTGCCGGACTAACCGTATCCAGACAGAATCCATTTTCCTTCATGATTTTCAGCATCACGGGATTGAAATTAGCCTTCATGGCATAAAACAATCTTACATTCTCCCAAGGAAAACTGGCCTTTAAACGATTGTACTTCTTGATGATATAATCCATATCGTACACATAAAAAGGGGTCTCGGCATTCTCGGATATCTCCTGCAGCTTCAAGGACTGCATGCAGTAATCCGTACCATTATAATAAACTGAGTTCTCCAATTCCTTCATCTTTATCCTCCAAGTATACTCTTGTGAAGCCTTTTCATTTCTCTAATAGGCTGCTTACAAGCACTAAATACGTATATCGTAACCATTCTCCCCAAAATTGTCAACCAATTTTCCTCGACATCTTAAGGCATTTCAAAATATACATATTCCATACCACTGCCGCTATCCACATCACAAACTATGGCTGCTCTGCACAAATCGCCCTTTTCGGGTTGGACAATATGTAGTATTTCCCTGTTAAACTCATCAAAGCTCATAGACAGAATCCGTTCATATTCCTCTTCATCAATATATCCAAAATCTCCGCTTTGCATTTCATCATAAAACGTCTGAAGCTCCTTTAACAGCTCACTTCCGTCCTGCAACTCCAAATAATAGGTTTCGCCGAAAGCAATTACTACATCATCCGTAAACTCTTCAATCTCTTCATAACCAACCAGTGAATCATACCAGATTCCGTCCTTCAGTACTTCTACCCCTTCCATACTTTCAAGTACTGCGTCTTCTTGGTTCCATATATGATTGGTAAGGGGCAGGCTGACCACGCCCCCCTCCCTTGAAGCTTCCACTTTTTGCGGAAAATAATAACGTTCTTCTGCTTTGACGGGAATCACCTGCGTCGTACACTCATACACTTCTCCTTCAGCAACAATTTCCAATCGGTACTCTCCAACTTCAAATCCACCCTTCACATCATGGTCAGGAATTGCCAGAGACTTTGTTTCTCCACCGTTTAATCGTTCCACTTGGTCGATACGCACATCACAGAGCTTTTCTTCTCCCCTATATAGGGCCGCTTCGGAAAGATACTTGGCCGATAAACCTATATTGGTTACATCAAAGCTTAGTAACAGAGTGTAATCAGGATGTTCTTCTGACGTAATGTCCAGCTCTCCACTACTTTCCATACCATAATAAAAGCCACCATAAACCGGTACATCTCCTACATAGGTTTTTACCCGATACAAGGCCATTTCCTGAGAAGGAATACCTGTAATATCAAAGGAAAGCTCCCCAGACTCATAACCCTTTATGGTTACCTCCTCCATGGTACCGGTCTCTACACTTTCCCAAATCTCTCCGTTTTTCCTCTGGATTTCATATTCCTTCTGAAGGGTCACATCCTTGCCTGTATTGTTCCAGAAATAGCAGATTACTTCTTCATCCTCTGCACTGTAGAGGCGCAATCCCTCAGGCAAATAGAACTTCTGGGAATACATCCGATAGTCATCCAAGGGTTCATCAGTAACATCAGGATGTGTGGCTTTACTCTTATCTTCAAAGAGCCATTGCTCTTTAAAAATAATTCTGCCGTCACCATCCTCTATAGGCATAAGGATACTGTTACCATTATAGACCTGCAAACGGATGCTTTCCTCAAAGGCACCATAAATATAGATCTCCCTGTCATCCTCCCAAGGGGTACCATTTATATCCATGCAACGTACATCATAGGTAGAACCCTTATCATCCGAAGAAATCCGTAAGCAAAAGTCCGGATTTCCGTCATGATTATAATCATCATAAACCACAGGGAATCCTTCCCGATAGGTCATCACCACTGCTCCCTGTCCATCAATAAAATCCACCGGGGAACTGTACTTTTCATCACCCTCCGCATCATAATAATACTGACCCATATCCGTGGTAACCATATCCCCATCGTATTCCGGTCTGCTACTGTTGCCAATATCCATAAATATGACCTTACCATTAGCAAGCATCATCACATTGTGCGACACACGGTAACTACAAAGTCTGCTTCGATATTCCTGCTCCAACCACTGCGATACATTTTCAGTATCATTCATAAAATCATAAAAAGTCTTATACTCAGACTCCTCCTCACTGATACCATAAAGCCCGTCTTTCAAACGGTCTGATGTTAGCATGGCAAAAGCCTCATCATAATCTGTCAATGTGCAAACGCCGCCCTCCCATCGGAAACGTGCCAGAATTCCGGGGCCAAAATAATAATGGTAAAAGGTATCATAAGTGCCTTCCGCAAAAAAAACGGTATCCTCCTCTTCCTTAGTGGTCTCAAACCCCACATAGCATACAAACTCTCTGCCTCCGTTTACCATACCATCCCCATGAAACTCCCTATTTTCTGCCAGCCTGTCCGTAAATGTATAGGAAGGCAATCTATATTCATCCGTTCTTTCCTGCAAACTATCCAACCAGGGTTTTACCACCGCTCTTGCAGTGTTTAGATACTCCTCATGATTCTTAGGTTCCTCACATGCCATGGACAAACCAATCAGTTCCTCCTCAGGATTCTCGTAGGTAACTACAGACCCACTTGTAACCTCTTTCCCAGCATAATAAGTTGTAAATAGTTCTCTCATACTGTCTGTATAAGGGTATTCTGCTCCACCTTCCAACGAAACATAAGTCTCATTCCTATCCCGAACTAATTGAATGTAATGCTCCTTCCCATCCAGTTCAAGAGTGAAGGATCCGTAATCCCATACATTTCCCAGTTCTTTTGGTTTTGCAGGCTCCTCTTTCTGTAAATCTGCCCATGCAGTAAGTACCTTGTTCCATTCTGCATCAGTCAGCTCCACTTCTTCACCATTGACAGCAAAGGTTTTATATGTATAATCTGGTGCATCTTGGTCGGTCTTCTCTTCCACCACTTCTGACTGTTGTGGTATGGAATCAGACTCTTTTTCTACTATTTCCTGCTGAGTTTCCTCCTTTTCCCTTTCTATCCGGCTGACATCCTCTACATCTATTTCACTGTCTGCCGGCTCATTCACCTTACCGCAACCGGTTAAAAGCAATATCATACCTAAAAAAACAAGCTTTCTTTTCACATTATCCCCCCCATAATCATCTTGTATTGCTACCGACCATTATACCGCTATTTCCATCCTATGGCAAATAATTCCTAAGTTTCTCCTTCTTAGTCACTACCCCCTGCCTTAAAATTGTAAATAGGCTTTATCACCTTGTCAATTTCCACAGTATCTCCGATAACCTCCAGCATGTCCTCAATTTGTCGATAAGCAAAAGGGGACTCGTCCAAGGTATCCTTATTCACACATATGGAGTGAATTCCCTTCATGGACTCCTTAAACTCTGCCACGGTATGATGCTCCTTAACCTCGGAGCGTCTGTAAATCCGTCCCGAACCGTGAGGTGCAGAACAATTCCAGTCCTCATTCCCCTTTCCGGTACCCAGGATAATACCATCCCGCATATTAATAGGGATAATCACCTGTTCTCCTTCTAACGCTCGTATTGCGCCCTTTCGCAAAATGGGCACCTCTTTGGAAAAATCCACATAATTGTGAATGCAGGAATAGCTTTCCAATACCTTCCACTTCATGCCGCTTACAATTTCCTCAATCATAGCTTCTCTGTTTAGCGCTGCATACTCTTGCACCAACGCCAAATCGTGCAGATAGTCCTGTAACAGTCCACCGCTTAAGCAGGTCATAAGATAAGGAGCGTGCCCTCCCTGCTTCTTTTCCTGCTGCTTACTCTGACCGGCCCGCAAGTAATAATCCGTTACCTCCATTCCTAAATGCCTGCTGCCGGAATGAATCACCAGATAAATATTTCCTTCTTCATCCTTATCCACTTCGATGAAATGATTACCTCCCCCAAGAGTACCTATGCTCTTTTCCGCTTTGGCAGAATCTATGGCTTTGTAGCATTTCAATTCCCTCAGGTCAATTCTTTCAGCGAATTTATGGATTTTCTTCCGCACATTGCCTCCTACGGGCACCTGCTCGCGAATCACTGTATCCAACTTCTGACATTCCACATTTTTGGCTTTTACCTTGGCCAAAGTCATACCACAGCCCATATCTACTCCTACCAGACTGGGCAGCAGGCTTTCTCCCACTGTCATAGTCAGACCGATAGTTCCCACCTTACCCGGATGTACATCCGGCATGACACGGATTTTACTTCCTCGTGCACTTGGATGATCACAAATCATCTGTAGCTGTTTTCTGGCATAGTCATCTATTGCATACTCTTCTCTATTTGTTGTATAAACTATTGCATTTGTATATTTGCCGTAAATTGTTATCATATAAATCTTCCTTTCTTCTTTTAAATGTACCTATTCAGCGCATACATTCGCAAAATCGCCTTTACAAGGCTTTCCTTTTGCTCATGTATAGCTTCTCGCCATATAAATCTACAAAATCAGTCCTTTACAAGCAAGCTTGTACGGCCTGTATTTGTAGATTTGCATGGCTCTGAATAGGTACAAAAAAACACCTTATTCCAGGTGCTGATTGTCGACAAATATATATGCTTAATAAAGTGAGGTTCCAAACACTCCCACTATCTATTTGCAAGGACAACCAGCCCCTGATTACATCGTATGAAATTATTGCTTATAATACTCTGCTGCATCTTGTCCTCCTTATCGAGCTTGGTTAACAGTTACATATACTAAGGGTCGTGCTCCCTTTACTGACCCTTAGTATATCGACTGATTCACAAAAAGTCAATAGCCTTTCCTCTTAATTTC
Source organism: Lachnospiraceae bacterium (assembly GCA_017521605.1). GTDB lineage: Bacteria > Bacillota > Clostridia > Lachnospirales > Lachnospiraceae > Acetatifactor. The sequence continues at coordinate 72,528 of JAFXCD010000015.1, forward strand.
TACCAGGGACTAACTAACCTTTCTCTACATACCAGCCTGCCTGCGTCTGAAACATCTCAGCATAAATTCCGTTCAAGGCCAGCAGTTCCTCATGAGTTCCTGTTTCCAGTATGGTATTTTCTCCCAAAACAATAATCTTGTCACAGAATTTGCAGGAAGATAATCTATGAGAAATATAAATAGCCGTTTTATTTTGAATTAATTGATTGAAATGATTATATATCTCAAATTCTGCTACCGGGTCAAGAGCTGCTGTAGGTTCATCCAAAATCACCAACGGTGCATCACAATACAGTGCTCTTGCAATAGCAATTTTTTGTGCCTGTCCCCCGGAAGGCTCCACACCCTCTTCATCGAATGCCTTACTCATCAGTGTATTTCCTTTGTTCTTTAATGTGCTTACCCATTGAGAAATACCACTCATATCATATATGTCTTGCAAATGACCTTCTGTTTTCTCTTCTCCTTCTAAATGATTCTCTGCTTCTCCAACTTGGATATTCTCATCCAAAGAATATCCAAACAGCTTAAAGTCCTGAAAGACAACTGACAACAGACGGACATACTCTTCATACTGATATTCCCTTATACTTTTGCCATTTACCTGTATCTCCCCTTCTGTCACATCATATAAACCGCAAAGCAGCTTTACCAGTGTGGATTTTCCTGCACCGTTTAATCCCACAATAGATATTCTTTCTTCCTTATGTATTGTCAAATCAATATCTTTTAGTGTATATTTGTCCGCTCCCGGATACTTAAAGGATACTTTGTTAAAACGGATTTCCTCAAAATCTTCTCTTTTTATTGTCTGTGTTCCCTCTTTTTTATCATTATCCAACGACATATACTCTATAAAGGCATGCATAAAATTACATTTCAGCATGAGTTGTTGGGAATGATTGATAATGGACAACAGACAACCGTTTGTAAAGGTTTCAATTGCTGTAATACACATAACAAACTCACCTATGGTCAATTGCTTTTGCAAAACCATAGCCCCCAAATAGCAATAGGAAAATGAATAACTTATTGTGGAAGCAAACACTCCTGGTATTCCCCAGGCAAACTGTTTTAATGCACATTCATTATCCATCTTATTCAGTTCCTTTGCATTGTGAATAGCCTTTTTCTCTACCAGCTGTGTTCCATCATATAAACGCAACTCTTTCGCATACTCACGGTTTGTAATTCTGGTATAAATATAGGAGTAAAATTTGTTAATTGCCGGTGTTTTCTCAAACACCTCCTGGGAAGCCTGATTGATTTTAGATGTACAAAAAGCCTCCACAACTACCGCCAAAAGTGCAGCCAGCAGTAGCCATAGGGATATTCTTGAAACTACCCATACCACTCCCAAAAACGTCACTATTGCAGAACAAATTCCAATGATACAATCGGATAATCCTCTTATTCCCCCTGAATACCATGACATTCCTATTTCTGCCTTTTGTTCTGCATCCAATACACTTTCCATTTCCATGTCTTCATATTTCATTTTCATGGACTTTTCCGACATCTTTAAATCAAACATTCTGGAAATCCAGTCTTCTTTCTTGGACCTTTCTTCCTGAAATATTTTATGTAAAACAGCAATGCAATAGTTTCCGACTACAATAAACAATACATAGATAACTATATTTCTAATATTTTGATTCCCCATTATCTCTTCGATAATATACTTCGGAATTAATATATTAATGAAAGGAGCTACCGCCGTCATAACAACCAGTAAAAAAATCAATAGAAGATAACTACGCCTTTCCTTTCCGGCCATCCCATAAAAATAGGCACTGGTAGTAATGCATTTTGCTAATTTCGTCTTAGATTGCCTCATTATCCTGTCCCTCCATATAATAATGTGCCTGCATATCAAACAATTGTGCATACTTTCCATTACGTTCCATTAATTGTTTATGTGTTCCATATTCAGTTATCCCACCGGCTTCAAACATAGCGATAACGTCACAAAATCTTGTACTTGCCAGCCGATGAGAAATATATACCGCAATTTTCCCATGCACCAACCGGTTAAACTCCTCATACATCCTGCTTTCTGCCATGGCATCCAAGGCTGCAGTGGGTTCATCCAAAACCACAATTGGTGCATCTTTGTATAAGGCTCTTGCAAGGGCCATCTTCTGCTTTTCACCACCGGATAAAACCACTCCATCATTATGCAATATTTTTAACAACGGGGTATCCACTCCTCTACTCCATTCCTTCAGTCTATTTTCCAAACCGGCCTGTTTCAAGCAGTTCTCCACCTTCTTCTTATCAGTCAGTTCCTCCGGTTTTAAGGATACATTCTCCGCTAATGAAAAGGCATAGCATTCCATATCCTGAAATACCGGAGCAAATAGTTGATAATAGGTCTCTCTGCCATATTCCTTAATATCCACACCATTCAGATAAATATGCCCTTCTGTAGGTTCATATAATTTCATAAGTAACTTAATAAAGGTGGTTTTACCTGCTCCGTTTAACCCTACTATTGCCAGCTTTTGTTTTGGTGTAATGGTTATATTTATGTCCTTTAATGCATATTCCTTTGTCCCCGGATAACAAAAGGATACATGGTCAAAACGAATCTCATAATCTTTATCAGGCTTTACCTCTATACCTTCATTTTCCTGCTTATCACAAAATTCATTCAGTGAACGATAATCATTTACCTCCCTGCTACATTTTCTAAGCTTTGTAAAAATATCCATAAGATTATGAAAAGTAGATGCCAAATTTCCCACACATCCTACATAAACTGTAAAATCACCAATACCAAGACCCTTCTGCAAGATAGAATAGATTAAACTAACATACATAATTCCTTCCCGCAACATATCCAGTGAACTAGTGAAGATACCACTTTTCATCCATCCGTTTCTGGCTTTTTTCACATTCGTATGTAACTCCTTCTGTAAATCACTCTGGGTTGTCAATATTTTTTCGCCCACCTGAAATAAACGTATATCTTTTGCATAAGAAAAATCCTTGCTGATTTTTTTGAAATACTCTTTTTTCCTTTCCTGATAGGAGACACTGTCATTAGTCAGATATTTTTCCTGTTTTGATGCATGGCTTATGGAAAAATAGGACAATATTCCAAATCCAATTACTACACCTATCATCAAAATACTGATTCTGCCAAGAATCAATATGGCCACAATACAGGTAAAAAGGTCCGAACAAAAGACTAGAGTAAAACGTATGATGCCTTCTATTCCGCTTTCTGTATTGGTAGTTGACTTTCTGGATTTCTGAAGTGCATCCAAGACTTCATTGTGCTCCAAATTTTCATAAGACATATTGATTATCTTTTTATTTCGATCCAGCATAAACATAGGTCTCACATAAAATGCAGCAGGCTCTTTTCCGAAATTAACGGCATTCCTGCCCAACGCACAAACTACGTTTGCAAATGCCAGTCCCAATACTATCTGAAACAACTCTCTAATACTCATACTGCCTATGCCAATATACTCAATAATATACTTACTTAAAAACAACCATATAAATCTATGCCCAACTGAACAGATAATTGAAACCACCAACAAGCCAATTAAATAAGGCTTATGCAACGCTACACCTTTGTAAACATAGATAATATTACTCAATAAACTATACTTTTTTTCCTCTACCTTGCTCATAATTCTGTTTCCTCCTTCTTTGGATTTATTATAGATTTATTTTCAAACCTTTAAAATAACGGTACTAACGACAAAAATTCGCTCAACACGCGAACAAACAAAAAAGACGGCTCTCACCGCCTTTTCTTAATATATCTATTTTATTCCTGACCAGATAATGGATGCAGTTCCCTTGACAGCTCTATGAGCCCAATCAAATTCCTTTCTAAAGCTTGTCTGAAACATAGCCACAAAATCTTCTTCCTTATCTACCAGCAGAACACTGGTTCCCGCACCTTCATGATATATAGTTCCATCTGACAATATTTGTTCCAAATCCATATTCCTGGAATAAATAGGAACCCCTGCACCATAAAGAATAGGTTGGTTATGCCCAAAGGATACATCCCTTACATTTTTCCCCAGCAAATTGGTGGTAAGTAATGAAAGTGCTTTTTTGCCGATTACTCTGTTACCACGATAATAACCATCCCGCAAAATCATCTCACCCAAATGTACCATTTCCCTACAGGTGGACATCTCCCCGCCTGCTGTATCAGGTATTCCGGGATAACAGGGATAGGTTGGGGCAGCTAATGCCCATAGCCCTTTTGTCTCAAATTCCTTAGCCAGTCTTAAATCGGTTTCATTGGCAATATTATATCGCTTCAACCATTCTGCAGTTGCATTCTTTCTCCAATGGGTTTCCCACATTTCACAAGGTTCGAAAATGTATTTTTGTGTATATTCTTCCGCTTCCATCCCCGTAGCTCTTTGAATAATCTCACCCAAAATAGAATAACTGATTATCGAATAAATCCATTTTTCTCCCGGCTCTGCATGAAGACCGGTCTTCACCACAGCTGAAATCCAGGTTCCCTTAGGGTCATTCCGGTCCATAGCCTCCCACCATCTCCGCTCATCCTGAAGGTAACTGCCTTCCAATGCGCAAATTCCGGAGGTATGAGTAAGTAGATGAAAAATGGTAATCTTACTAAAATCCCCTTCTTCAAATTCCGGAATCCATTCTTTTACCGGCTGTCCCAGATAAAGAACACCATCCTCCATAAGCTTTAAAATAGCTATTGCCGTAATCATCTTGCCGATGGACTGAATCTCGAATAAGGTATTGGGTAAAATTGCGTTGTTCCCCTGCCACTCACACGCCAAGGTTCCTATAGCCGAATCTGCAAATACCTTCCCATTTCTCCAAAGACAATAGCTTCCCGACCAAATCAGACCTTCATCAATCATATTCTGTATATGTCGATTGAGTACTTGTATTCTATTACAATCATAATTCACATCTTCCGGTGAAGCTTCACAATCTGCACTTATGATTTGTGGCTGTAATTTTTGTATCTCTTTCCAATTTCTAAACATAAAATTCCTCTTCTTTGACTAAATTGTGGCATATACAAAGTAAATACCGGATGATTTTACTGCTATGGAATCCTCTAACTCGAAATACTCTCTTGTTTTATCATAGTATGCTTTATACTCCGATGCCTTTTGTAAACTACACCCGCGACTAACAAAATAATTCACACCACTCTGGTAAGTATCCTCATGCTCATATACATATCTGAAAATAGTATTCATCTCATCTTTTTCCGGATCCGATGGTTCATAGATAATAACCTGATCACTTAATCTTGCCTGTATATGCTTTAATCCACATTTCTTTAAAAGATACGGTAGCTTCGTTGCCATACGATAATCCCGCTGTTTATGGGCCATCTCATACTCCCATAAAGGAAGGAAATCCGGGCATTTCATTCCGTTTTCCTCCCTTTCCAAGCCGGAAAAGTAGCCCACCTGTTCTACTTCCAGATTGGCATCTATCAGCAACAACATTCCACCCGGTCTTAAGGATTCCTTCATTTTCTCAATCACCTTCTCCGGTTGTTGCATATAAGACATGCAGAACAATGCCACTACTAAATCATACTTCTTTTGTGGATGGTATTCATAAATATTTTCCTGAAAAAACTCATGTTTATAACCATTTTTCTTAAAATACTTTATCGCTTCCTGTATTTGTCCTTTATCCAATTCAATCCCCGAATAACTGCTACCTTCCGGTAACAAGGGCAATAATTTCCTGCCCAGAAATCCATACCCACAGCCAAAATCCAAAACATCCAGCGGCCTATCCAGTTTCCATACCTGATATACCAGAAACTCAAAATAATCATCGTTCCAGTACATTGTCTTCCACATCTTTATTAACTCTCTGTTCTCATTCCAATATTCGCTACTATCATATCTCGTTTGGCTGAACTTTTTATCAAAGGCTTCTAAGCCCAAAATCACATCCGCACTTACTCCAAAAACATCCGCTAAACGGGGTAAATGTGTAATATCAGGCAGATTTACCCCTGTCTCCCACTTACTAATGGTCTGAAAAGACACCTGCATCCTATCTGCCAATTCTTTTTGCGTCATCCCAGTCTGTTCACGCAGCTCTCTGATGTACAATTTCATAATTGTTATCTTCTCCATTTGTAAAAACATAAATTATTACAAATATTATATCATTACTCTTTTCTTTTTACTACTATTACAAAATCTCTTTCTGTATTAATTACATCAGATAGCTAACTATATAATATTCTACTTTATTTCTCCACAAGCCATCTTCTTTCCTGCATTACCGCCAGGCTGCGTAGTGAAATCATCCGGCCCTGAATGTAATATAATCGTCCGACCAATAATCTCCTCCACTGTAAACCGGTCTGTTAAAAACATCAAAATAGCATAGCCTTTATTACCGAAAAGTGGTGGCATATCTCCAGAATGTGACGGGTGGGGACAATTTCCCGGATTATAATGCTGTCCCACTGCGGCAAAAGGATCTTCTGCGTTCCCTTGGCACAAACTCCCATCATGAATATGAAAACCAAACACGGAATTGCCGCAAGCCGACTCTGCCACCGGCAACCCAGTCATTTCTGCCAGCACTACCACTCCCTGGTCCGTCTGATAAAAATCCACCCTTCCCTTTATATTGGGATATGCTACGCTCCCTCGCACACGGGCATGTGCATGTGGCGCTTTCTGTAAAATCCCTCGCAGACTCATTCCTTGCTCTACCATATTGTCTCCACCTATAACAAGAACCGGTTTTGCTGTTTACGCTAACCTTGTACCATTCCTTTTATTCTTCTTTATGGTAAATTATATGCGTGGATACATATTTCGTTCCCCTTCTTGTTACACATTGGCTTACGAACAATCAAAAGAATCCCGTCCGCTTGACAAAACGGACGGGAGAACATTATTCCTCTTCGTATTCTTCTATTTCAATTACATGCTCCTCCACGCTCATCTCCATGGTTCCGGAAGATGATAAATTAGCACTGAAAAGCACTGTACCTAAAACCATCAGCAAAATAGACAATCCCACGAACACAGCAAAAATTGTCCCGATTGTTTTCCAAATCCTGTGTGCACGACGATTTTTAATCACTAACTGCTCGTTAATACGGGCCAGCTGCTCTACCACTTCATCACTCTTCTGCTCACTTACTATCGGTGCTCCCAGTAGCTCCTTGCTGTCTACCTCCAGCATATCCGCCATCTCCTGTTTTTCATAGGCTCATTTTAAATATATGCTGCTATTTTAACAAGTAATACAAATTAACATTGATCGATAAGCCCTTATTAACGACGAAAACGATATATCTGAACCCCTAACCAAATTGAAGTAACCACTATTATCACACTCCCCAGCGACACCATCCAATTGGTTCCGTTGGCAATACCAAAACCAATTAATAAACCGCCTCCGCCAAATACGATAAGCAGAAACAGTGCTGACAAAACTCTTTTCAAAGCACGTGGGATTTTTATTTTAGGAAAAATCTCTACCAGAAATTCTAATACTACTTCCAAAAAAAATTCTATAATATCATCCAACATTTCTATTTCAACCTGCTCTGTTCATCTATGGCTTCTTTTTTCTCAATGGTAATAACTCTGTCACGCTCTCCCCTTCTGGTACAGGAAAGTTCAAACACTTTGGTATTCTCCATAACATTTTCCACGTTATATACGTTTCCGTTTCCGATCAGGTAATAAGAGGTTTCCTCTGAGGTCCAAAGGATTTCACTACCCTTCAGCCACCACATGCTTAGAAAAATACCTATAGCTGCTATATAAAAAACACCTTGAATATTAATCAGATTGCTCTTTAACACTACCAGTCCCACATGGAATACCACCAGTACAAAGATTTGCTTAAACAATCGGTACTCAAACACCTGCATTTTATGGCTTTTGCATTTTGTCATCATATACATCTGCTGTATCACACTGGCTTCACCCAACGCTATCACTATCACTGCAATGATTCCTGCTACCAGTGTTACGCCCACATCCGCCTTTACATTGGCCTGTTGCCAATAATCACAAAGCCGGAATAAGACTACATTCCAAACAAACGTTAGTATTAAAAAATGACCTTTCTTCAGCATCCTTCCATAACCTCTCTATTTTAAGATTTTTAACTCCGGGTAAAACATGATTTTTACTTTTCCCACAATATCTTCCTTTTTTACAAATGCATTTTTCCAATACCTTGAATCCCAGGAATTATTCCGGTTATCTCCCAACATAAAATAACAATCCTCAGGCACCACGAAAGGCTTAAAATCCTGTTCCAGTCTTATAGAAGTATAATCCTCTGTTAGCGGCAATCCATTTACATAAACCAGACCATCCATCCCCTGAATAGTGTCTCCGGGCACACCCATAACCCGCTTCAGAAAGAGCTGCTTAGGGTCATCCGGCCAGTAAAACGCTACAATATCTCCCCTTTCCGGCTCCTCCAGTACATAAGCCAGACGGTTAATCAATATGCGGCTTCCTGTCATAACTGTTTCTTCCATGGATCCCGTAGGCACTTGGGCTGCTGCCAATACATTTTCTTTTATTATCAGCGCCGCTATCAGTGCAAACAACACTGCTTTTCCCATCTCCCATGCTTCCCGTAAGATTCGCTCCCTGACTTTCATAACTTACTCCTCCACTACATATACATAACTGCTGACGCAGTATAAAGTCTGTCCTTCGTATTCTACACGGGACCAGCCTACATCCGTATTAATGCCGGTCCGTTTTACTACTGTACCATAGGGTAATATGGCTACAACTACAGCTTCCGGATTGGTTACACTGGGTAACTTACGCAGATTTACCTCCATCTTAGGTGACACCAGCTCCTCACAGGCTGTAAATACTGTCTTAATACCATCATCATCTATGGGTACCGAGGTAGGCACCGGTGTAGGTGGTGTCAAATCCGTAGTCAGATAATTCGATACTGCATAATACACCTCGCCTTTATATTTTACCTTGGACCAACCACTATCACTGATACCGATACGGGTTGCTGTTTGTCCGTTCTTTAAGGTCAACATAACCTTACTCTCTACGGACTGACTTGGCATATTTCTTAAATTCGTAGCATCCTTAGCCGTAACGGTTTCTTCTACCTCCCGGAAAACATGTCCTTCCTCCACATTGGGCTCCTCTGTCTCGGGTATTATTTCTGAGGGATCCTGTCCCATTCCTGTTGGATTCTCATTCTCTATGGAAGTCTCTGTCTGTGGTCTGGGTGTAAAAGTAGTTAAGGGTGTTGCTGTTGGTTTGGGAGTCTCTGTGGCTTGGGGCTGCAGGCTTTCTTCGCCAGGTACCTCCTTGTCACTTCCAAACAAAAAGTACACACCAGCAAACAGTAGTATACACAGTACCACTGCTGCCACACCCACTAAAACTCTCCCTAATACGGATGGTTCTTCCTCCAATTCATATTCATCATCCTGCTTCATATGCCATACCTCTTGTTATTTCCGGAAAATCTCTTTTGTTCCCAATACAAAATATCTACATTCCTGTGAGTATCATAACACTATTATAACAAAAACACAAAATATTTCTGTTATAGACATACCTGCTTTACAAAAATTTAAGAATATCTTCTTATAAACTTTTTACTTGTATGATAAAATATCTATGTAACTTTTGATGAGGAGAATTTATTATGAAACAAATGATATCCCCTAAGCGGTTTCTTATTTTCGTCCCCCTTTTGATTCTTTTGATGGCAGCATGCGGAAAAACTTACCACAAAAACAATGCTATCCGGCTTGTCAACACTGTCCCAATAATAGAGAGCCTTTCTCCCGAACCTACTGCTTCCCCGATTATAAGTGAAACAATTACAGACGATAGTAGCACAACCACACCTCAAAATGAGACCATCACTACAGTTGAAGAAATATTTTATGATAACCAAACAGATACTACTACAAAAATCATCTATGAATACAATGAATCCGGTCATCTTTTACGCGAAATAACTTATATCGCAGATGGCAATACTACAGATGACTTTGCAGTTGGTAATTATGAACAAGCCGACAACCATGGTATCATTCACTATGATTCAACCACTATAAATCAGCTTACTGATACAGAAATGAAGGAGGTCTTTACAGTTACAATAAAAGAGCTTGCCCCTCTATATCAACAGGCACGCGAAATCTATGGGCGCTATGGTGTTGTAATCCTTTTAGCTGACAAGATAATACATATGAATGACCAGGCTGAATACTGTTATGAATATGACAAAATTCAAGACTCTCTTAATATGATCAGACGTTGCTTAGACTGCTATCCTACAAACTTTTTCAATAGTTTATCAAATGAATCTGAACAAATAATTCCCTGCATACAATTGGTAGAGTCGGGCACCTTCTCAGGCGTATATTATGGGGGTGATAAATATAAACTAATTCAATTGGATGTAAATAATTATACACCATACGAAACATATGATGACAAAGGCGAATACTTCTGCTATACACTTCATCATGAAATATCCCATATGATAAGCGATATTCTTTTAAACAGAGCCAAACATTCCATCTGCTCCTTAACTGAGAAACAATGGAACAGCTTTAATCCCAAGGATTTTGAGTATGCTAATATCTATAATAGTAATAAGGAAATTGCTATATATGATACCAATAATTATAAGGAGTATTTTATTAACAGCTATGGTTGCTTAACCCCGGATGAAGACCGTGCCACCATCTTTGGTGAAGCTATGACTTTTTATCAGGGCTATGAACGGAATCCCTTCACTAAATATACCAAAGCAAAATTAAAATACTATAGTAATTGTATTAAAGCTGAATTTCATAATGATAATTGGCCGGATTTTGTCCCTTGGGAATTAATAATCAACTAACACATTAAAATAAGGATATCTGTACCCATCATCCTCTTTGGCATACAGATATCCCTATTTTTACATGGTTTTCGGTCCTTCGTACAAAGAATTAATATTCTTATCCGGTACCAGTTCATCCACAATTTTCTGCATTTCCTTTTTGCTTTTGGCATCCTTGCATTTCATCAGAATCTCTTCCTTTTCACTTTCTGACATCTCAGAATACCGACGCATGGCGGCCTCATTCTTAATCAGCGCAAAACCGAAACCCATGGGCACTTCACGCAAAATATCATCTCTATTGTTGGTTTCCATCACACACTCTCCTTAATTCCTATATTTTGAGTTAGTATGTGCGGATTTTCAATATTTATCCACAGCTATGCTGCCATGTCTCTCTTTTTATACACTACTCCTCCCAAGATAACAACGAATACTGTCACTGCCAGTCCTATCAGCATGAGCCCCATTCTGGAATCTCCGCCACTATAGATTTCAGCAGCATTGGCATAGTAAAAAGGGGTGAAAAATTTCAAAAACTCCAAATCCGGCACAATATTGCACATAATATCCATGAGATAAAAAAACACTGCCAGACCTAATGCCATACCGATTTGCTTACGCCTGCACACTGCGGAAATCAGGTAGCATATACTTCCCACCTCTATCTGCATTACCAATGCAAGTACATGGTACTCCACATATTCTGCCATGGCAATTTCCTCACCAATAACAAGAAAGCCTATGATATCCAACCCAATACAAACCAGATTAAACACCAGAATCAGTAATAGTAATGCCACATATTTCCACAGATAAATATAGGTACGACTTACCGGCATGGTGTGCAAAAACTCCATAGTGTGTCCTTCTTCTTCCTTGGACAAAAGCACCGCACCTGTCATTGCTGCAAACATAGCGCCACCTACCAGAAAAATAATGCTGATTTGCGTAGCATAAAAACCTGCCAATGTAGCAATACTCACCTTATCCATACCAAATGCAGCGGAAAAATTGCCCATCTGCGTAAACATCTGCCCCATTTCCTCCATGCTTTCCGCCACACTTTCAAACAGTAAAATGCAACCGCTACAACAAAGCCCTACACATAATGTCCAAATCAGCAGAGACTTAAAATTCATTTTCCATTCCTGTTTTAGTAATGTCATACCCTTCCTCCTTAATCATAATACTGCATAAAGATCTCCTCCAATGAAGGCTCTTCAATCAATACATCATCCGGTTCCATAGCTGATAGTTTCTGTAACAACTCCTTCATAGCTCCATCATGGGTAAAGTGCTCCTCCTTACCATCCTTCCAAGTCTTAACCAGACGTAAGTTTGTATGGGACAAGTTTTCCACTGTATCCACTCTTAATATTTTACCCTCCTTAATGATGGCTGCATTGCGACAATATTTCTTTACCTCCGACAACACATGGGAAGACAGGAAACAGGTTGCACCCTTTTTATTAGCCTCCTGCAGTAGCTGGAAAAAGGTATCCTGCATCAAAGGGTCCAGACCGGAAGTGGGCTCGTCCAGTATAAGCAACTTAGGCTGGTGCTGCAGGGCACAGACAATGCTTACCTTTTTACGATTTCCCAGTGATAACTCCTGTATCTTCTTGCCGGTATCCACCTGCAGCTTCTCACAGAGCCTGCCAGCCTCCTCACTACAATCCTTCTTATGCATATCTGCAGCAAAACGTATCACGTCTTTTACCTTCATAGTAGGGTAAAAACAAGTCTCCGAAGGCATATAACCTACCTCCTTCAGTATCTCTGTTTTTTGTGTACGGGCATCCATTCCAAGGATGCGGATATCTCCCTCATACTGTAGCATACCCAGCATGGAACGGATGGTGGTAGACTTGCCGGCACCATTGGGTCCCAGGAAAGCAAAGATATCTCCCTCTTCTACTGCCAAACTGATACCTGCCACCCCTCGGTGCTTTCCGTATGTTTTTGTTACGTTTTCTATTTCAATAATATGAGCCATAGGATACTCCCTTCTTTTGTATGATGTTAACTCACTTCCTTGTTTCGCTCCTGAAACTCCTTCAGTTCCTCATTCAATGCTTTGGAATCCAAATCCCGCTTTACCTTATACACCAGAAAGGCACACACATACACCAAGCACAGATAAAGGGCAAAGAACAGTAAAAGCAGAGAACTGTCAAACCATTTACAGGCCCACGCCACCAAGGTATAAATACCTACACAAAGCAAAATATAAAAGACCTCCCGCACTCCCAGTTTCTCCCCTTCGTCAAAATTATTCAGGCAAAATAGCTGAAAATACCCCATGCCATAGGTCAGCAAAATCATCTCCGTCATGTGAAGAATGCTTGCATTCCAATCACCACCAACCATCCGGCACACACAATAAAAAAACAAAATACAGAAAAAATACAGGCATGCCTTAAATTCAATACCGATTTCTTTACATAAAGATCGCTCCAAACGTGTCATCCTATTCACCTCTCAGTCTCTTTCTGAAATCCGAAGCATAAGTTCTGGAAATCATAATATGCTCCCCATTGATCATAGTGGCGTCAATCCGATTAGAGGAAAGACTCCGTAGTGCGGCCACCTTATTAATATTCATAATCATAGCCTTACTGCACCGGTAAAAACATTCCCTCTGCAATAAAACCTCTAACTGCTGGAGTGTGTAATTCAGCCGGAAAACCTCCTGTGTTGTATAGCCAAAGGTTTTCCCTTCCACACTTTCCATATATAGAAACTCCTTTGGTGCAAGAACTACCTGTTCATTGTCCCTCCAACCTAACAGGCGTCGATTCTCCCGCCCCATAAAGGCCAGCACCTGCTCCACCTCTTCATTCAGTTCCCGATAATTTAGTATAAGCTCATCCTCACCCTGAGTGATTTGATTTATGGTATATTTCATGATTTCTCCTGTCTGTGCAGTATCTGCTTTTATTACTTATATTCTAGCAATCATCTGTTTTTTCTACAAGGGTCAGGATTGTAAGTAGCACTTTTTCAGCTCTATATTGCACAAAATGCCCTATATCATTACCTCTACCTTTTGCCTGTGGCAAATTTGACAACAATCGTACATATATTGTAATATGATGTATAAGATTGGTTAAACCACTTATGAGAGGAAATTACATTATGCAAAAGAAAATAAAGATTGATTTTGACCCCTATGATAAGGAAAAAATAATGCGTATCCTGGAACAGCAGCAAAGCTACGGTTATGGATTAAAGGATGTAGGCGAAGTTTTTGGTATTATGACCTTTGAGTCCACCTACGAAACCATGCGATATGCTGTCAGAAAGAAAAAAGCTTTTAGAGATTTCTTACCGGATGTGGAAGGCTGGATTTCCAAAGGAGATATCGGCCCATACCGTATCTTTTCTACCAACGATGATACAATTGATGACTATCCGGCAGAAGAGCTTAGTGAAAATGACCTACAGAAAAAATCCACTATGCATAATCTGCTTTTATTTGTAGTTTATCTTCTATTAGGTGCTTTAACTGTTTGGACCTTTATGTCCAAGTTCTTCAGTTCTACCGCTGCACTGTTTGAAATGCAGCTTAGCGACGTTATAGAGCCACTTTGTCTGATTTTAAGTGTTTTGCTGATTTTACACAATTTGTTTCATCCTCAAAGGAATATAAAACCCATGCGTAATCCTTCTTGGTTCAAGCTTTTTGTCTTACCATGGATATGCATACCCATTATTTTGGGTTTTGTATGTGTATGTACCTTTCTGCTTATTAAATCGGATAATCCCTATCCCGCAACAGAGGTTCCCTATCAGGCACCAGTGGAAACTGCCAAAGTATATGATACTCTTTGGGGTCAGATTATTTATGCACCTAATGAGTTTATGTATATTACCCACTCTGAGGAAATGACTCTAAAACTATATGAGGAAGCCCAAAACGATAATCATGATGGTCGCTGGTTTTCTCCTTCCTTCTGGAATTTTAACGTTTATACCGAACTTGACACAACCAGTTACGAAAATATTGATAAAGCTGTACTAATGGATGAAAATGCGAAAGGCTATGACTTGAAGACCTATGGAATACTAATTTTGATTGATAACAGACTCTACGGTATTGCCTTTGATAAGGAGACAACTACCGCAGAGGTCATTCTCAACCATTTAAATCTGAAAAATAAGAACTAAAAGAATCTACTTTATTCTGTGCAAATATTATGCGCTTTTTTCGCTATGTTCATTGGCCAGATAGAAATACAGTCGGGCAAGGAACTGTGAATTGGTGGGAACACCCTTATTGGGATTGATACTGTTCCTGAACAGCCTATTAATCTGCTCTTTACTACCATGATTCCAAGCGGTGGCAATGGCATGTCTGATACATCTTTCTACGCTGGCAGGAGTCGTATGATATTTCACTGCTATATCGATATACAGCAGCTTTGTAACGTGTCGCAGGTACTCTTCATCCATCAATGCCAGCTGTTCCGCGTATGTAATATACTGGAATCCAATGAGGCTGGGTGACAGTCCGATGTCAAGCAATAATTCCTGAATTTCTGATACGTTAATTTTTTCGTTTTGCATACATTTTTCTCCTTTATTTAATCAAATTTGCTTTATAGGCAAATTTTATTTCAAATATTGACAAATAAAAATATTTAAGATAACATTTTTACCAGAATTTCAAATATTTTCGCGTGTCAATTTAGACACAGAAGGGATTTTATGCTTTGTGAGAGATTAAGACAGCTAACCAACGAAAAGGGATGGTCCTTACAACAGTTGGCGGAGATATCCGACCTCCCACTGGAAACCGTACGTAATATTTACTACGGCAAAACACCAGACCCCAAGATTTCAACTGTATTGAAACTGGCCAATTCCTTTAATTTAACTGTGAATTGCCTTATGGGTCAGTGCTCCCATACCCCTCAGGAAAGAGCCATCCTGATTAACTATCGCAACTGTGGCAAACATGGTAAATCCATTATTGAGTTGATTGCCAAGTACGAAGCCAGCGCCATGAAAAAGGAAAGAGAAAAGGAAGGTCGCCACATGATCCCCTGCATCATCCCCCAAGGTACGGTATGTCACGGTATCATCTACGACATGTGTGAAACCGTTGAATTGGAAACAGATTCCAAGGATGCCTACATAGCCATCCGTATGGTTTCTAATGACCTGGCTCCTACTTATTGTAAAGATGATGTATTATTGTTTGAAAACCGCTTCCCCATGCACGGAGAAAAGGCTGCCTTCTATAAGGGTGACCGAATATATATCCGCAAATTCCTGGAAGAAGGAAATGGGTATCGTTTGAAGTGCTTGCATAATCAGGATGAAGATATCATTTTAAGACGTATGGACGAAGTAGACTACATCGGCACCTGTGTAGACGTGGTAAGGGATTAATTTTTGAAGACTCTATTATAAAAATATATAATTTGTCAAAACCTCATCGACAAAATACAAGCCCAATCGACAATTTCTGTCGGTTGGGCATTTTATTATGGCAAATTTGCCACTCCGCTTTCTAATATGGAAAGTCGTAGATTCTCTATATCCAATTCTGCTTCTGCCCCATAGGGTAGGATGCAGATAGGGGAAGCATGTCCAAAATTCATTCCATACATAATCGGCATATCCTGCAGGCCATATTTACCGGATACTACTCGGCGGATCACTTCTGCATAAGGTGTAAAGGAAGCTTCAGTACACATTTTACCGATGATAACCCCTTTCAACACCTGCAGATAATTATTCTCACCCAGCCAATCAAAGAAATTCCCCATGTACTCTACATCACAAAACTCCGGAATATCCTCAAAAAACAGGATGGTGTTTGTAAAATCTGCTTTGGATAAGACTATGGAACTTTCACTGTCATACTCCATCAAACCTCCATGTCCACCAAAGAGCCTGCCTCTTACCACACCTTTTCCCTGTATACGCTCATACCCTTCGTTAATTCTGTACTGTCTCATATGTTGGGGATTGGTATAATCATGGACATCATAAGACCAATCGGCAGAAGGAGGTATCTCTCCGATGACTTCCTCCTGAAAGAACACCTTTTGAAACCACTCTTTACTGTAAGTGTGCCAATCTCCTGCCTCTGCCACAGTGGTCAGCAGATTGGGACCGTAAAAAGTGGACAATCCTAGTTGATAACAATACAGATGCAAATTCATCACGTCCGAATATCCGCAGAAAATCTTAGGATTCTTACGTATGGTCTCCGGATTCAGATAGGGAAGGAGCTTATGGGAATCATTGCCACCAATATTGGTGATAATGGCCTTCACCTCTCTATTTTCAAATGCCCACATCACATCCTCTGCTCTGGCTTCCGGATGTTGTGCCAGGTACTCCGTCCCTTTCAGAGAATTAGGCGCTGTCACCACATGAAGTCCCAGCTCCTCCAGCCGCTTCACGCCCAGCTCATACTTCCAATGTATATCCTCATCCCCGGCACATCCCCAGGCGGGACTGATGGTGGCGATGGTGTCGCCGATATTTAGTTTTGGTGGTTTGATCATGGTGGCACCTCCTTTCACATATTTTTAGTGCATGGATTTTGTAATAATCGATGCAAATGCTAATAATTCGTAGTGGGAGAAGTCTCGTCGCACATTTTTGGACATATACACATTTTCTTATTCAAAATGTCCATGATTTTCCCTGTTTTGTGGACATTTCTGAGACATTTTTGCACAGATGTCCAAAAAGGAAATCTCTAATGGTTTATATCCCTTTTAGATACTCATCCCGCAAAATAGAATAGTACATCCTTCCCTCATAACCATCATTCATATAAAAATAATCGCGAAGCGTTCCCTCATAGGTAAAGCCGCACTTCTCAATGACCTGCTTGGAAGGGGTGTTGCTGGGACGGACACAAATCTGTACCTTATGCAAATGGATTTGCTCAAAGCCGTAATCTATGATAGCCTTGGTGGCTTCCGTAGCATACCCTTTGCGCTGATAATCTACACCGATACAATACTCAATCTCTGCAAAATGGTTCTTACTGTCCACCAGAAAATAAGCGATTTGTCCAATGCATTCACCGGACTCCTTCTCGATGATAGCCCATCGATAAGTATCCGTTTTTTCATAAGCACCAATGTACTTATCCAGAAGCCCTTTCACCGCTTCCTCGGTAATATATACCGGCTCCGCATACATAAACTGAACCCTCTCATCTGCCACCCAGTTTTTCAGCATGGATGCACCATCTGCGTAAGCAAAGGGACGCAAAAGTAAGCGCGCTGTTTCTATTGTTTGAGTTCCTACATGTGTCAGCATGGTTATCCTCCTGTGTGCTATATCCACTTTAGCCATAAACTGCATCCCGCAGAGGCTTGTCCCAGTAAATAACACCGTTCATCTCCTCCGCCAGTGCGTCGGCCACTTCTTTCACCTGCTCCAGCATCAGGGCGTCGCGTTTCTTGGACCGTCTGCCCTTTTCGTTGAAAATCTCCTTGCTTGCATAGGCATCGTAGGAAATGCCAAAATCCTCCTCATCCCTGTGGGGAAAGAAGGAAATGCCTACTTCATACATAATATTTCCGCTATCCGAAGTGGCTGTCAGCGTAACCACCACAGCCTTGCGTTCTACCTCATTATACACGCATTCTCCGCTTAAATATTGTTTGTAAACATCGATTACCTTCATATGGAATCCTCCTTTTCCTAATGCAGGCTCTGCTAGCCCTATTTTCTTACACACCTAAAATTTATATTGCATAAAATTACCGTTCTTCACAAATCCAAAATCCGTGTACAGCAGTACCCCCATATCGGAGGCGGTAATCTGGACTGCTCCACAGCCGTATTCCTTAGCTTCCTGTACTACTCTGGTAAGAAGCTCCTTGGCGATACCTTTTCTTCGATATGCATCGGAAGTATACATGGAGGAAAGCAGACCTATTTTTCCACTGGGGCAGCCAAAATATGGTGGCTTTTCCACAAAAGACATACCACTCGTTCCCACAATTTCCTCTCCATCCATGGCAAGCCAGGACACAAAGGTACCGTCTGCCAGGTGCCTGTCATAGTAATCCTTCAATGCCGGCACCAAATCCAAATCCTCCGTGGCCCCTTCTTCCCGAAGCTGGCGGATGCGTAGCTCTATAAACTTATCTACTTCTCTTTCGGTTAATTTTTTATAGTAAATAGACATAAATATCACTCCTCGCATTTTGTATGTAATTCCAACACCATAAATACATCCGACCGTACATTCTGATTATACCTCTCTGTATCCACAAAACCAACCCTGCTGTATAATCCCAAGGCTTTTGTACTGGTGGATAAGGAGTCTAAGTACATCCGATGATATCCGACTTCTTTTGCAAAACTCACTGCCTTTTCCAACATAGCTTTCCCATATCCTAAACCATGGTATTCCTCCAGTAAATATAAGGACTTTAGCTCACAATTTTCCTCATCCAGCTCTTTTACAGCAACCGTTCCGATGATTTTCTCATCTTCAAAAAGGCACCAGAACACCTTAAATTGATTTGCAATATCAAGATAAAAACTGTGTCTGCCCCTGATATCCAAAACTCTGCCAGACTGGGGCAGACATTTCTCTAAAAACGTAATTAACGGAAGTTCAAATTTTTTGCTATATTCTACCATTTGCTTTGCCACTTATTCTATTCCTCCTGCACCACTCTCTTACTTCACCGCTCTGGTGGCAATAAAGGTGGGCACATTATATTCTTGAAAAAAGCCGTAGCCGTCCGTATCTTCCATCAAATTGGTCAGACAAAATCCGGCTTCCAGCTGGCCGCCAATCTGCTCCTCCAAGGTATGGGAAAACTCGATTGCCCTGTCATTTTTCATGCATTCCTCATAAAGCTCCGGATTTTTCATTGGGTTAAAGGGCAGCTTGTACTTAATGCTCATATCCGTATCATCAAAGATGAACGCAAAGCCCGTGTCCAAACCGCACATCAGGATTCCACCCTTCTTCAACACTCTGTAGCACTCCTTAAAAATCGGCTTTACCTCCTCCACATAACAATTGGAGGCGGGGTGAAAAATAATATCAAAGGTTTCGTCCTCAAAAGGCAACCTCTTGGTCATATCTGCCTGCACGATTTCCACCTGATAGCCTTCTCTCTCTGCCACTATGCGCTCACTCTCGCACTGCTTGGTAGAGTAGTCCAACACGGTACACTTGGCACCCAAAGCTGAAAAAACCGGAATCTGCTGACCGCCGCCGCTGGCCAAGCCCAAAAGTTTCTTCCCCTTTAAATCGCCAAACCACTCCTTCGGCACCATCTTAGTCGGGGTCAGTAGTACGCCCCATTCTCCCGCCAAAGCTTTTTCATATTCTTCATGGGTAATAGGTTGTCCCCATGTCCATCCATCCTCACACCAAGAATCAATAATCTTAGAATTTATATCCTGATAACTCATATATACTTCCTCTATTCTTTCCTTGCCATAAAAAGATACCTTGCCATCTGACCGGCAAACTCTTCATAATTTTCTGTCGCACAATCTGTTTGAAACAGTAATAAATCAAACCAGTCTTTTTGTTGTTCTTCTAAAAATTCCTTCTCATGGGCCAAGGCTGCCTCTCGCTTTTTCTGAAGTAATTCATAGGTTTGCCTGGTGATATCGGTGACTTCGTAGGGTAATCCGTTTTGTTGCAGTGCCTGCGCCAGTACGGTGGTCTCCGCACTCTCTGTTCTGGGCATCACATCGCCCTCCTGATAGCCCACAAAGAACACGCCCTCCTTCTTCAGCCACTTCTTCACCTGTGCAACAAAAGCTGACATGTCCTTGGCAAAGTACATGGTATCCATGGAAGTAATCACATCAAAGGAATTCTCCTCATAGTCTACTTCCCCAATGACACCTTCCCGAAAATCTGCCCGGTCCGTAAACAGCACCTCCGCAGTTTTGATGGCTTCCCCGGAGTAGTCAAAGCCATGAATACAGGCGCCTGTCTTCTGTTGCAGATACCCCAGCATCTTGCCGTTTCCGCAACCGATATCCAGGATATGCACATCCCCGCCTGTGGGAATATACTCCAAAATCCTATTAATCTGCGCGATGTCACTAAATCCGTCCTGTGAAAAATCCTCCCCAAAGGCATCCTTACAAAAGGCCTGAAAGGCAGGAGAACCTGCTGCCATCCTATAAAATTCTTCGTAGGCATCATAAAATAATAAGTCTGATTTATTCATTTCTGATCCTCTCTGTCAGCTTACCGTTCCTTGATCCGTGCCAGCATCTCCTCTGCAAACTGCTTTGCCACTGTCTCCTCCAGCGTCATCTTCTGTCCCGTGGCGTATTCTTCCAAAGCGTCCCTTATTAGCTTCGCTAATTCGCCTTCCTCGCCTATCCGGTCATCTGCTGCCAACTGTCCAAGCATCCACTCTCCCCCTTCTTTTTTGGAGAGAATGAGTCCTTCCTCTTTGTAACCCAGCACACGGCACAAATTCAGGATGATATACATGGGACTTTCCAAAATATCCTCTGTAGCGCCCTCAATATCGCACCAAATACTGTCCATGTAAGCTTCCCGGCTTACCTCTGCAAATACTTCCCGGATATCCTTGCCGTAAAGCACCTGTCCCCTATGATAAAGAATGGTGAAATGAGCCGCCAAATCCTTGTCCGTGCCCTTCATCTTGGCTACATAATCCTTCGGATCGGTCTGATACCAATTCAAATGTGCCACGGAAAAATGTAGCTCAAAGGGCGTCGGATACACAAAGGGCCTGCAGACCGCTTCCCTCACGATGCTCAGCTCCAGTCCCTTCTCCGGCGCCTGTTTATTCAGCTCCACCACCATATCCATAAACTGCCTCTTGGCAGTGTCATTTACCTCATCCTTCGCTACCAGTATCAGGTCAATATCACTTTTCTCCGGGTTGAAACACCCCATCACAGCCGAACCGTGAAGGTAAATACCGGTTAGGTTGGTGCCTAAGATATGGCTGCTTTCTGCCACAAAATAATCTAATAATCTTTGTATTTTATCCATAATTTTTCTCCAATGCCATCACATAAATCTGGCAGGGATTGGCCTCGTCCCATAGAGTAGGGAAGACCTCAAACTCCTGAAAGCCCAGCGACAGATAAAAGTGATTGGTCCTATCGTAATCCTCGTAAACTCCCATCTGCACCGTCTTCACCTGCAGGAATGAATAGCCCTTTTCATAGGCAATCTGCTTTGCCTGCAAAACCAAATTCCGACCGATACCGCTTCTGTGATACTCCTCCAACACACCCATAACTGCCAGCTCCACCGTGGCTTTGCCGGTTTCCTTCAGACACAAGAAGCCTATGGGCTTTTCCTCATCATAGGCACAAAGGCAAATCTGCTCTGCACTCTCTCTGATATACTGCTCTCTGCCCTCTTCCTGCTCAAACCAAGTCGGAAGACTCTCCAATATATAACAAACCACCCGCTTTTTCTCTTCGGGATGTTCTATTTGTGCTATTTTCATCTATTAATTATCTCCTCTGCATCCCTCAATATCTTCTCAAAAATTTCTGTACCCGCCACTTCCGGAAAAGCTTGCGGTGTGGTAGGTTCCTTCTGATAATCGGTAAGAGCATACTTAAACCACTTCACACCCCACCACTGACCTAATTTGTAGCCTACATTTTCAAAAACACCTACAGTATCAAAGCCATAAGCAGCATGAAACGCTTCGCTCTTAGGGTTCGGCGTAGTAACTCCTGCAAATGCAGTATAGTAACCCAGCAGCCTTAAGGTCTCCTCCAACACCTGATACAAAGCCTTAGCAATATGCCTTCTGTGGTACTTTTCATCCACATAAATGGACAAATCCGCCGACCACTGATAAGCTGCTCTTTCCCGATGCTTAGAGGCATAAGCATAGCCTGCCACAACACCATCTATCTCACAAACCAACCAGGGGAAACGTGCCAGTGTATTCTCTATCCTTTGCCCAAAAACCTCGGCTGAGGGTACTTCTGTCTCAAAAGTAATAGCCGTATTCTCTATGTACCATTTGTAAATATTCAAAAGTGCTGCCCCATCCTTAGGAGTTGCCACTCGGATTCTAACCTTACTCATCTTTTGCACCCCTTCTCTTACTGCTTATTACACAAACGCCATAACCACTGCAACTACGATAGCCGGCAGCAGGTTGGCCACCCGCACCTTTTTGCCCCAGACCAGATTTACGCCCACACAGAAGATCAGTATGGAACCTACCATGGACAGATTCACCAACGCAGGCTCTGTCATAATCGGTTTGATAAAACCTGCCAACAATGTCACCGTCCCCTGCAAAATCGCCACGGGGATGGCGGAAAAAGCACATCCCTTACCCATGGCACCGGTCATCACCAGAATAATGATTAAGTCCAGCACTGCCTTGGTGGCCAGGATAGAATAATCCCCGAAGATTCCGTCCTCTATGGCACCCACGATGGCCATGGCGCCGATACAGACCGTCAGGGAGGCGGTCACAAAGGCATCCACAAAATTGGCTTCCTTTTCATTGCCGGTCTTTTTCTTCAGCCATTCACCAAAACGTTCAAACTTGTCCTCCAAATTGATGAGTTCGCCCAATAAGCCACCCAGTACCAGCGACAACACAATCAGCATGGACTGTCCGCTGACGATTGCTTCCCCTTCCACAGTCAACATTCCTTCCAGTGCCCCTGCTATGCCTAAG
>JAFXCD010000085.1 GCA_017521605.1 Lachnospiraceae bacterium
TCCGACAGTGAGCAGGCGAAGACCTACTACCACTATGTCTGCGACTATGCAGGCAGTACCAGCCATGTGCTGAACGAGCAGGGAGAAGTGGAGAATGAGTATATGTATGATGCTTTCGGAAATATCACCGCAAGCAGAGAAAAAGTACCTAACCGCTTCTGCTACACCGGGGAGCAGTATGACCGTATCCCGAACCAGTACTATCTGAGAGCTAGATACTATAATCCTGTTATTGGCAGATTTACCCAGCAGGATACTTATCTGGGAGCAGGGCTGAATCTGTATGCATATTGTAACGGTAATCCGCTAAGCTATGTGGATCCGAGTGGACATAATCCGACAAGTGCGTCTGAAAATAAACAGTTACCAATGGTAATACCCCAGCCGGGTACACAGTTACCAGCGGTGGTAAATAAGCCAACGGTTTCTAACAAGCCAAATACACCGGATGCTCCACAATCAACTGCTTTGATGGTGATACCTCAGCCAGGTACACAGTTGCCGGTTGTTTACAAGCCATTCAACTATGGAATTCCTGCCAGTCCGGGAGGAGATACCAATCCGAGTACAGCATTAGCACCTGTCGCACCATTTGGTTCTTATGAGATAGTACCATTCAGAAACGATGCAGGTACCAATCCCTTAGATACAGCACAGAGAAGTGCTGTCGCGGAGGCGGTTAGTGATGCTGGGGGAACTACAGTCGAAACTTTGGCAGGAGGGAATATAAATCATATAAATGGTTCTATTGGTGAGTTGCATGGTTATCAAGATGCAATAAATAATGGTGAAATAGGAATACAGGCACCAGGAAAGGTAACGGCATCAGGACCAGATTTTATAACTTATAATCCAAATACTGGGCGTGTAAATATATGGGATTCAAAGTATTCATCTAAAGGAAAATGGCCCAAGACAGCCAAAGGATTTGGAACAAAAAAATGGTTAGATGAAACAAAAGAAGCTATCGAAAATATATCAGATACTACGTTGAGAGATGAAATAATGGATGCGTTTAATAATGGAAAAATTAGTTGGATCATTTATAAATGGCCACAATAGAGAGGGGTATAATGTATTCTAGTATAAAAAAATTAAAAAAATTTACCACTAAAGATGAAATTGATACTATGATTGGCGAACCAAAATTTCGACTTGGAAAGCGATTAGTATACTATTATGGAAAAGGTATACTAATTGCATATGCTAAAAAATGTTTTAAAGTTGATGGTTGTGAAAGAATTGAATATGGAGAAGAGGGAAAATATGCAGTATCTATATATCATTTTGTAGACAAGGAGTTTCTTAAAGAATATTTTGATTTAGATAGTTTAGAGGAAATTGACATACAAGAATTTACAAAAGGTATTATTGATGAAGAAATAGACTATAATAAAACATTTTCAGATATACATAAACTCGGATTGGATAAGAAATATATTAATCATTATCGAGAAGGTGAAAATTGCATATTAGTAAATGGTACTATGAAAGTGCTTAATTTGTTTATTATGTATGGATCATATACATTATTTTTTCGAGGTGGTTCTAAAAAAAATAAATTATCGGGTTTTCAATATACTTTATGTGAATGAAAAGTCTAATCCACCAGATATAAGAGAGTGGAAGAGTGCTGAAATAGAATATACTATTTCGTGTCATTATTAAAAAATCATCGCTATCGTATTATTTTACTACAGACGCTTTGCACTTATGATGTATGCGGTAACCTGACCACAGACGGAAGCAATACCTACAGTTATGATGAACTGAACAGAGTGTCTCAGATAACCACAGAGGACGGCCATGTACAGCGTAACCGCTATGATGCAGAGGGCTTACGTGCAGAGCTGGAAGAAGATGGCAGACTGGTGCAGTTCATCTATAACCATAAGGGCGAGGTCATCACGGAAGAGATCGGAGAAGCAGGACTGTTACGCTATATCCGCGGTCTGGGAATTGTCAGCTCCGACAGCGAGCAGGCAAAGACTTACTACCACTATGTCTGCGACTATGCAGGCAGTACCAGCCATGTACTGAATGAGCAGGGAGAAGTGGAGAATGCATATCTGTATGATGCTTTTGGAAACATCACGGCAAGCAGTGAAAATGTGCCTAATCGCTTCTGCTATACCGGGGAGCAGTATGACCGTATCCCGAACCAGTACTATCTGAGAGCCAGATACTATAACCCTGTCATCGGCAGATTTACCCAGCAGGATACTTATCTGGGAGCAGGGCTGAATCTGTATGCATATTGTGGTGGAAATCCGCTTAGTTATGTTGATCCGAGTGGACATGATCATCTTAGTGCTACAGATAATGCCGGTAATAATTATGGCTGTATTCAAACTCCTGAAGCACTCCAACAGCCAAGTGTCCAGAGAATGATAGATAATTATGCACGGACAATAAATGACAGTGCTCAAAAAGCTACAGATGCCATGATAAAGGCGGTTTATGGTGATGATGGAGTTTCAGGAGCACAGGTACAAAGTGCAGGAACGCTTTCAGACATAAATAATGGTCCGGAATCAACGGCTTTGATGGTAATTGATCCACCCAACAGTTTAGTGCCGGCAATTTACAAGCCGATTAATACAGGAGGAGATACCAATCCGAGTACAGCTTTAGCACCTGTCGCACCATTGGGTTCTTATGAGATAGTACTATACAGCGATGCAGGTACAAATCCGTTAGAAATAGCACAGAGAAGTGCAGTTGCAGAGGCAGTCAGTGATGCTGGGGGTGAGAGTGGTAGATATTCTCATACACAAAATTTGGATGGACTAAATGAAGTAAGAAGACATTTGACAAATGACGTTGATGGACTTGATTTTGAACCAAATAAAGCTATGATGAACAAAATTGAAGAAATGCTTTCTGCTAATCAAGAATTAACAGGTGCTTATAAAGATTTCTATGAGCATGAGCTTACAGAGAGTATGTTGATGCAGCAAGGACACGGGTATAATGAGGCGCATAATATGGCATTAGAAATACATAATGTTCAGCCGCAAGCATTATATTCGCCTGAGATTGTACAAGAGTATTCAAAGTGGTTTAATAAAAATGACTTTGAATACTGGGGAATAACTAAAGAATAGTAATAAGTAAAGAAAGGATAAGGCTATGGGAAAAGAACAATTCATTATGATGAAGCTTAAAGATTCTTGCTATTCAAATCAACTGCCTTCAATAGAAGATAATATAGTTTATTGTGAAATCGAATATCAACGTGATAGAAGTAGTTTTGCAGGAATGGCATTTAAGATTACTAATGTGGGAAATGAAATTGTAGTAAGAAAATCTGAAGAAAGAATCATAAAAGAAGTAAGCAAATATGAAAAAATATATATGGGATGTGAACAGGATTATATAGATTCCATACAAGAGATTTTTTCTTCAGAAAAAAAAGACTATGGAATCGAGATATTTTTCTTAATCTATTCAGATATACGTTCAAGTCAAATAATATTTGAAAAGCTTATAGAGGCTGTAGACAAGAATGTAGAGGATATAAGCGGATTGTAAAATAATGATTGTTCTTTGTTAATTTATTGTGTTTACAAATAAGGACATCCGAAATTAAAACTGAATATTGTTTTTTCAAAAGACTTAAAACGCATTGTTTTCATAGCACTTGGTGCTGTGGAGACAATGCTTCGTGATGATTTTTACCAATGTCGATTCCAATAATGTACATAATAAATCTCCTTTAGTGTGAATGATGTGTTGTAGATAGAATCCTCACTTCAATGCGGGTTACAATCTGGTTCGATATGCGAAGTACAGTAACTTACTGCCAACATCCAGCTAATACGCAAAATCCTGCAAAGCAGAGGGAGCAGTCTTTCTGGCGGGGTCACAAAAATGTGCCTCAAGAGTGGTGACGCACACCTCTATCTATTACAGGATAA
>JAFXCD010000086.1 GCA_017521605.1 Lachnospiraceae bacterium
GATTGCTTCTTCACCAAAAACATGATAACATTTTTGTGATAACAATCTGATAACATTGGTTCAGCTAGTCTGTACATATTGG
Source organism: Lachnospiraceae bacterium (assembly GCA_017521605.1). Classification (GTDB taxonomy): domain Bacteria; phylum Bacillota; class Clostridia; order Lachnospirales; family Lachnospiraceae; genus Acetatifactor. The sequence continues at coordinate 83 of JAFXCD010000086.1, forward strand.
ATAACTGAAATGAATTGATATCAAATCGTGCGAAAACTCTTAAACAAATTTGTTTAGTGTGAAGGAGTTTTTGGCGAGTGGGAGTAATCGCGACTGGCTACAAGAAGCTTAAATAAGTATAAAATAACCCGGAGCAAATTTATTTGCTACCGGGTATTTTTATGCTTATTTCCAAGCGGCGACAGCCCGCGTGCGGATTGACGTGAAGCGGCAAGACGCTGGGCTTCTCGTAGTGTAGCGAAGAGTGCTTGCATTCTTCCTCGTATGTTTTTGCCTATTTATTGGGCGCCAGCCCGCGTACGAGCGACTTTGTCGCGAGTTCGCGCTCGGGTTGTAGCAGATTATGAAGTGAGTATAAATGATCCAAGAAATGCCGAATTTACGGCGTTTCTTGGATCTTGTCATATGGCAATCTTTTAATATAGCATCGGCTAAGCCGGTGGTACTGATTATAAGAAATAATAAATGGAATTACTGGGGATGATGTGGTATAATAAATGGTATTCAAGGCAGGCGATATTTTGAGGTTGATGGAGGGGGAAAAGATGTTTTGTTCTAATTGTTTTAAAAAGATTGATGAAAAAGCAGAAATATGCGAACACTGTGGAGCGAAAGTTGATAAGACGACTTACAAGGTGCCGGACAGTATCGTGGTCAGAGTTTGCAAATTTTACAAAAATAATACAAAAAAAGCCGTGGGGATTACCCTTGTAGTTTTGCTGGTTTTGTTTGTCCTGTTTGGAATTGTCGTTCCGAGCGTGAAACCATATTCGCTAAAGAACAGTAAATATAATTATGAGTATTGTGGAACCCATATTAAAATAAAGAGATATCTGGGAGCAGAAGAGACGGTAAATATTCCCGCATTTATTGGTTGGTTGCCCGTGACAGAAATCAAAGAGAATTGCTTTAAAGAGAATGAAACAATTCGCGAAGTGGTGATTCCGGATACAGTTAAAAAAATCGGAGAGTATGCCTTTGTTCGTTGTGTAAATTTACAGAAAATAAAATTGCCGTCCGGTTTGAAGGAAATTCAATGGTCTGCTTTTGAGTATACCGCTTTGGCTGAATTGGAGATTCCGGTCGGGGTTGAAATAATTGGGCCAAATGCTTTTTATGGTACGCGGATAAAGAGCATAATCATTCCGGAAAGTGTAAAGGTTATTGAAGGAGGAGCATTTGGATACTGCGATTTTTTGGAAGAAGTGATGATTTCCGACAAGGTGAAAGAAATTTCAAAAAGTTCTTTTAGAAGAACACCTTGGTTTGACAATCAAAAAGAAGAGTTTGTCATTGTTGGAGATAATGTGCTTATTGAGTATGCGGGGCAGGATTCAATTATATGTGTGCCGGAAGGTGTGAAGTATATTGGTTACGAGACGTTTGACAATAAAGAGGACGAAACAGAATTTTATGATACTATTGTGTTACCGACAAGCTTAGAGAGGATTGATGCTTTTGCTTTTGATTTTCACTTTGCAGATTTTGGCTGCATAATTTTTCAAAGTGATTTGGCTAAAGAAGATTTGAAAGAGATTATAAGAACGTCAGAATGGGAAAAAACACTTCTGGTTGCTCCTGAGAATTCAACAGTATACCAAGCACTTATGTCAGAGGGCGTGGAATGTATGACTCTCGAAGAGTATGAAGAAACGTATGGATTACCCTAATGTGTTTGTTTTGGAAAGATAAAGGTACTTTCGAGGACGGCATCAATTTCAGTTTTCACCGCCTTTGATCACTCAAATTAATAGCAAAAAATGATTGCATGCTATCAGATGACAGATGTTGAGATGATTAACACATTATTAAAGAAAACTGATGAAGAAGTTTTTGAAGCAATAGAAGCATTACAAGAATTGGATGAAACCGTTTTAAATATTGATAAATTATGGGATGGGTTACATTTTTGGTTGACAAAGGCAACGGCATCAGAACCATTGGAAGGTAATCCGTTGAGTGAGGCCATTGTAGGTGTGAAAAACTTTAGCGATGGTGAAGACGCTGATATCATTGCATATATACTGCCAGAGAGTGTGCCGATTATTATCAATGAATTAAGGTTGTTTGATATAGAAAATGCTATTGAAGAATTTCAACCAAAAGAATTTGCACAAAATGGTATTTATCCTAATATTTGGATGAATGTGGGTAAAGAGGTGATGCAGGAAGAATTGAAAGAATGCTTTTGGGAACTGATTAAGTTTTATGAGAAGGCGGCAGAAGTGAAGAAAGCAGTAATTGTTAGCATTTATTAGTATGAAGTAAATGAGCAATAGTCAAGACAAAACGAAAAGGGGAAATCGTTAATGAAAACCATACATATGACAAGTCATATTGACCTCAAAGAGCTTTTGAAGTCCTATAACCGCTCCATGAATGCTCTAGTCAATATACAAATCGGTTATGACGGAAGGGTATATATTTTGCTGAGTGCACACATTCCGGAACGAATACAGGGAATGTTTGTGGACACAAAGGCCAATACGGAGTATTCAGTAATTCGCCTAAGTGTAGACTGGGAAAGTGGAGAAGTGGTATACCATGAATTGCTTGAGTTTGGTAATCACAATATGAACTTCCATTTTATTCAGCCCATTGGAGAGAATATATTGCTTTTGGGTGCACGATGCATATATTACGAAAACCCTGGGCCGGAGAAAAATGCGGTAATAGTGGATGTAATGGGGAATGTGGTGAAAGAATTTTGTCTGGGTGACGGTATTCAGGATTGTATTGTTACGGATTCAGGAGACATCATTACCAGTTATTTTGATGAAGGTGTTTTTGGTAATTTTGGTTGGGAGCAACCTATTGGGAATTGTGGACTGATTGTGTGGTCTCAAAATGGCGAAATAAAGTGGCAGGCAGATTCAAACATTTGTGATTGTTATGCTTTAAATATTGATGAAAAGAACCACATCTGGTATTACTATTATACGGATTTTAATTTGGTAAAAACAGATTTAAATAGGGATGTTGTATATAAACCTAAAAAGCAAAACGAGGGATTTAGTCTTTTTCTAATTTCAAAAGATAGGCAGACAATTATTCATGATGGCGGTTATAACAAACATTTTGACTTTTTTGTCGAGACAATAGAAGGTGAGCGATTGAATGGTTATGAAAGGGTTAATTTTGTATATAACGGTGAAAGTCTGCTTGACAAAATGTGTTCCTTTAGAAGTTCCCGGGCTGTTTTTGTGGATTCTCAAAACAGATTGTTTGTGAAAGATGTGGAGGAGTTATGACATATAAGTTTGATATTAATTACTCGGAGGAAGAAAGAAACTTTCTTAATATCAATAACTGTGAAATTGTTTTAGAAATGAAATTGTCAAAAACAAATTTCACAGACAAAGAAATTCCTAGGCGTATGATAAAATATGGAGGACAATATTTTGCCGAAATCATTGATGAAGATGATGGTATTGTTTGGGCTGTTTTATCAAAGTGGAAAGGTATTTGGCATTTTAGTAGTTATTATGATTCATTAGAAAGTATGATACAGGGAATATGAAATATCATAGCTTAGTGTGATTATAGCCTTTTGGAGGACATGGGACATAAGGAAATAAAACCAATGTGAGAAGTGTCATTTTGGTAACAGGAGGTGCTTGATAGATGGAAAATAGTCGGATTAAGAAACTAGATTCGTTTCCGGCAGAGGATGGACATATAGAAAGTGTTTTAATTGGTGTACAGGTAATTAAGGTATCATTTCAAGACTGGAAAGGAAGGATGCTTGTAATTATATTCCAAGATGCGTTGGAGTTTCAGGGATATGATAGTGATGAACAGAGTATACTCTATCAGGATATTGGTGAATTCTCGGTTAAGGAGTTGGGAAATGGTTTGAAGGAGTATCGGTTTGTTGGTTCATGGGACGATAAGGCTTTTCTAAGTATAAAGGCTAAATCTATTGAAATTTATGAAGTTGGAGTGATAACTGATTTGAATACTGCGCTGTTTGAAATGGATTTGGAGTACATAGGTGGGCAGCCGGTAATGTAAGGTTGAGGATGTAGAAGGGAAGGTTGTGTAGATGTACTTTTCATCACCAGAGGAATTAAAAAGTATTAATCCATTTAGTAAAGAAGGTTGGAACAAAGAATATTTATGTGAGTATTTAATATGGAGTTGTAATTCTAAATTTAAAGAATATATTGATAGTTTTTTTGAAGAATATATGAATAATGAAGAATTAGCAGAATTGTTATTTGCCTTTTTGTTGGATGAGGATTATGATGGTTCGGATTGTCAAATGGGTGCAGCTTTTTATATAGCAAAACTCGAGAGAGAATTGCTTAAGAGAAAGAGAACGTTATTGCTGCGAGTACAAGAAAATGAAGTAGATTGGAAACGTCCATTCCAAACTGATGAATATTTGGAGTGGTTGAAATAATTGTTTACAAGAAGGGAAAAATCAGATGCAAGACTTAGATGAATTAGTACTACTAGAAAGTGATGGAGTTCTTGGTAAATATTTATATACAAAAACGAATGAGATAATGGAAGGTGTAGGGACTATTGCAGTTCCTAGGGGGATAAGATAGAAAAATATAGAGAAATGGTAATTTGGTCTTCTGAGCAGCCTATAACTATACAAGTGAATGCTGCCAAAAGAATATGTGGTAAATATTGCGATATTTCTGACAAAGACATTTTGGATATGGCAAGAGAAAAAGTGAATTGGACATTTTGGGAGTTTTTTGGTGTTGATGCAGCTAACATCATTGAACAGTCAAAGAAATACAATTTAAAGATAAGCGAAGAAGAAATTCTAGATGCTGAGTGGTGACAACAAAATGACAATACAATCCCCTCAAAATCCCTACACTAGATACAATCCGGACAAAACGCCCGGATTTCTACCACCAAAATCAACACAATTGCACAGCGAGTAGCGTACAGTTGTGCTGCTGGCAAGTTTACTTGTTAAGCAGTGCTTTTTTTTATTTGTATCTATAGCGCACTTGCGTACGTAGTCAGTGTCCGAAAGCCGCTGACGTGTATCGCGGGGTTGTGTATTTATACTTTTTTAGAGCAATTGAGGAAATGGTTTGATTTTTTTCCTGGCAGGAGCTTTCAAGTATGGTATAATGAAGGGTAAGGGATGTGATTTGGGACGAAATTAAGACGGAGTGGTAAACCGGATTGTCGCTATAGATAGATGATGGTATTACCGGTTCTTTAGTTTGACTAGCGGTTGATTATCTGACACGTTGGGGAATGGGTGCGGAATCGAAAGCTGAATTTTTGCACAACCGGCATAGAATAGTCAATTACAGGATGAGAAAGGTGGCAGAAGTAGATAATGAAGGAACGATTTAGGGAAGCTTTTCATAGAAAAGAAAATTATATTTGCCTGGCATTCATTCTATTGTTTGTGGTGGCGTTTTTATTTACGGATTATGGAACATTTCGCTGGCCACTCCCTTTTCTGGCAGTGGGAATTTTATTGTATACCATTGGGAAAGTCTGCTTTGGGAAAATAGTTTCCGAGAAAGGGAAGAAAAGATATTGGATTGGAATTGGGATTGCGGCATTCTTGATTTTTGCTGTTTGTGAAGGATTTTTATATTTGGTCCAAATGGATTTTTGGTGGGCACACATAATAGTGGATGATGTGATAAACGACTACGATATTGAGCATTTCTGTCAAATTCTTGCAAATATAGGAATTATTATAGTAGATGTATGGCTGGTTATTTTGCTATTGCAAAGATTATGTCTGAAAAAGGAGAAACTCGATTTTAACGTAATGAATGGAGTCTTTATGGTATTGCGTTATCTGGTTGGTGGCTATCTTTTATCATTGCCCTTTGCTCTTTTACTTTATATTCACTTGAGTGATTTGAATCTGTCAGATTATGGGTTACTTTGTTTCCCTTTTTTGCCTTGCGTGGTATATTGTTTGGCATATATAGGCATATGTAAATGGATGTTTAAGGATTCCAAAGGACTCAGAATATGTCTTGTCGTAATCATTATGCTGTTGCTTGTTGCGATGGAAGTTGTATTGGGGTATCTTGCAATAGAGGATTTTATGGTTTTGACAGCCAATGGTACGCCGTTAGGGATGCTCTATTTATATGCTCTGCAGGATTTATTGTTCCCGGTGCTGTCCGGTGTGGGAATTATGCTTGCAATTTATTCTCCCAAGCTGCCTATGTTAAGAATCATGTTGGCAACATATATGGCAATGATTCTTTTAACTACATTCAGCATGCCTCAATATTGGATTGTAAAAGAAATGGTAAGGGACGGCGATTTCTACAAGGAATTATCCTATGCACAGAAGCGGAGAGTGATTACATCATGTGCTGATACGGCGCCGGCAATTCTGGGACTGTTGGAAGAGGATGATTGGGCGCAAATAACGACAGAACCATTTTACAGGAATGATTCCCGCATACATATTGTAAATAGCTGGATTAGTGAACAGTATAGGGATAAACCGGAGAAATGGTATGAATACAATTTCTCACGATACCGGGTACAGAAGCTGTTGGAGGAGAAATTGGAAGAAGTTAAGTAATTATCTGGACAGAATATCTTCTTTAGAAGATTGAACGAGGAGTGCTTTGTTTTATGAAGATATATGGTATTCAAAGGTTCTTTGAAGATAATTTTGAAATTTTGTGTTCGCCTTTTGGAATTGTCTTAGTATTATGTACAGTGATTTGTATGGCTATTGCTGTTTTCACCTATCCTAAGTATCACAAAAAGGCATTTTTTATATTTATGCTGTTTATTATTTTAGCCCTTTCTTTTTGCATTACTTATGATTATGCTGATTATTATAAGGACCTGAACAGGCCGGATGGACCTAATCTACTTACGATTCTTATTCAACATACCATAATTGTATTTTTTTGCCTTCCGTTTTTATTGGTTTTTTGTGTGGGACATTTACCCTTTTTTGCTTTATTCTATTGGGTTTCTATCGGTATCATAGTTCTTTTATCACGCAAAAAAACTATTTCCAACAAGGATAAAGTAGGATTAATTTTAGTAATCAGTATATTGGTTTTACTATTTACTAAACTATGGAACGACGCTGCTTTTATGATTTCAGGGAGTGTTTTGGGGTTATTAATTTATATGCTATTTTTCTAAACTGTAACTTAAGTAAGATATAGATGTAAAATAGTAAGCTATTGGAAGAGAGAATTTATACTTTCGGCCAATGGCTTTATTGTTTTTGGCGTATAGGGCGTGTAGCATGAGGAGGCTTGTCAAAGAGCCCTTTTTTATTTTCAGGTATAGTATACAGATGTCATCACAAATATTAGATGGCAAAAAAAGTTGTCAAAAATAACAGTTGACAAACGCAACTAATAGAAATATAATACAACATACCATAAAAATCAAAGGAGGCCATAACATGGACTTGATTAAACAATTTCGTGAATATTCCCGACTTCTTAATTATCATTTCGGCAACATTGATAACGCTGATTGTTGCTGTGGTGAAATAAATAAGTCACAGTGCTTTATGATTGTGGAGATAGGCAGAAAACCCGGCATATCCGTGAAAGAGCTGGCAGAAATCATGCGGGTTGATAAAAGCGGTATCAGCCGATTAGTGGAGGATTTGGTGCAGAAAGAATATGTGGAGAGGAAACCCGCTGTTACAGACAGACGTTTTGTTACCTTGAATTTATTGCCTAAGGGACAGGAACGCTTTGAAAAGATAGAGCATGATATGTATGACAGGTTTGAAAGAATACTGGAACAAATTCCGGTAGATAAGCGTATGCAGGTAATAGAATCCTTGAAAATCTACAACGAAGCATGCAGGATAATGGAGGATAAAAATGATGAATAAAGTGGAAAAATCGTTAAATTATTTTAAGAATGGATTTAATTGCTCACAGGCATTGCTGGCAACATTTGCGGCAGATTTTGGATTGTCTGAAGAGATGGCGTTAAAGGTAGCGACCCAATTTGGAGGTGGCGCGAGAAAGGGTGAAATGTGTGGTGCTGTATCGGGAGCATTGATGGTATTAGGTCTAAAATATGGTCATTATCATTATGGGGCTGTGGAAGAAAAGACGAATGCATATATAATAGCCGAAGATTTTATGAATCGTTTTATAGAGAAAAATGGCACTGTTGTATGCCGGGAATTGCTCGGATATGATGTGTCGAAACCGGAGGATAAGGAAAAGATAAAAGAACTGGATTTATTTCACATTATATGTCCTAAAATGATTCAATGTGCAACAGAGATTGTGGAGCAGATGTTACAATAATAATTAATTCATTTTCTATCTTGACCTTACCCTTGGGACAAGGTTTATACTAAGTCTAAGATTAATCGAAAACCGAAATGAACAGGGGTATTTTTCCATTGAAAAGTATACCTATCTATATTGCTGCAGAAAGGAGGCTTAAGATATGCCATCCAGAATGATTCATTACCTGGTTGCAGAGGAAGTGGCAAAACAGGTAGAGATAAAAAACAGAAACCGATTTAAGATTGGCTCCCTATGTCCGGATATGTCAAGTCGGGAGGATGAGTCTAAGCATCTTACGCATTTTACGGAAATTCTAGGAGAGAAGAAAGGTTTGAACTGGCTGAATTTCACATCCAAGTATGGAGAAGAAATGAAGCGGGATGATTTATATCTGGGAGTATTGTGCCATTTGATTACGGATGGGGTTTGGCTCCACGATGTCATGAATATGCAGATACGCTCCGAAGTGAAATCTAGGGAGGAACGCCAGCCATTGTATCAAAAGGGATATGCGGACTTTCATCGTTTAAACTATATTTTGAAAAATGAGTTTTCCTTACAACATCAATTAGAAGAAGATAGGACCATTGAATTAGACGGACTTCGTATGGACCATTATGATGAGGTACTGCAGGGACTATACGCGGATTTTTATCAGGATCCTGTAGCAGACAAAAGTGAGCTGGAGATATACACCTACGATATAAGTCTGGAGTGTATCCGATTGTGTATCAAAGAGTGTGTGAAGGCAATAAAAGCGTTTCGTAAAGGAGGAGAGCTGATACCTCCTGAGAAGTATTATGTTCCGGTTTAGTAGAAAAAAGAGAGGTGGAATGAGGCGGGAATGCCTTATACCACCTTGTTTTTGCTAGATCTGACAAATTCAGAGTTTATGGATTTTCTAAGATATTTTTGTTTACCTTTTCCTTCCTATTATGGTATTCTAAAATAAAAGAAAGATATTGTCAGGAGGAACCCGCCTTGAAAATATTAGTAATCGGAGGTACACGTTTTTTCGGTATTCATACGGTAAATGCCTTACTGAAGCAAGGACATGATGTGACTATTGCTACCCGATGGAACACACCGGATTCTTATGGAGATAAGGTGAAGAGAATCAGTGTGGAACGAACTGATGCGCAGAGTCTGAAGGAGCAGCTGGGCGGTAATTATTATGATGTGGTGATTGATAAGCTGGCATATTGCTCCAAGGATATTAGGAATGTACTGGAAGTAATAGATTGTGGTAAATACATTCATATGTCCAGTACGGCAGTATACAATCCCAAACATATGAATACCTCCGAAGAGGATTTTGATGGGGGAGCAGGGGAACTGGTATGGTGTGACAGGGATGCCTATCCTTACGATGAAGTGAAGCGACAGGCAGAGTATGCATTGTGGCAGCAGTATCAGGAGAGAAACTGGGTGGCAGTACGCTATCCCTTTGTAATTGGCCAGGATGATTATACCAAGAGGTTGGCATTTTATGTGGAGCATGTGAAAAAAGGCATTCCCATGAATATTGACAATATAGATGCTCAGATGAGCTTTATTCGTTCGGATGAAGCCGGCGAGTTTATGGCTTTTCTGGTGGATAAGGATTTTGCAGGAGCGATAAACGGAGCCTCCGCAGGTACCATATCCATCAGGGAAATACTTACTTATGTAGAGGAAAAAACCGGTGTAAAACCCATACTAAGCGAAAGAGGAGAGACTGCTCCCTATAATGGGGAACCTTCATACAGTATTAATACCAAGAAGGCCGAAGGTCTTGGATATACCTTTACTGAGTTGAAGGGATGGATTTATGAACTGCTGGATGAGTATATAGAGAATATAAAAGAGTAATGAAATACCTTAAAGTTTCTGTTCATACATAGAGCATTCATTTCGGGAGGTAACCAATATGGGAAGGGCTAAAGAAAACAGAGAATACACAACTTACAATCAGAATACGGACGAGATTTCTGTTTATATAGAAGATCGAGAGTATATTGCTAATAAGTATGTGATGAAATGTTTTTTTGTTACAATGTTATTCTATGTAGTGTCGTTTGCATTGAATGTCTTTGAGATATTTGTCGTAAATAAAAGGGTCATGGCAAATGGCTTTTTCCCATCATTAATCATATATCTTATCATATATATGATAACGAAAAGAGTATCCCTGTCCAATGAAAAGGTTAAGTATTTTATTATTTCAGGTATCATGATTGTTTATACAATAATGGGGGTTACGATTACTTATCATGTAGTATTGGTTACACTATTGCCTTTTTTATATGGTACATTATACTCTTCTAAGAATATTATGCGATACATTTATGTTTTGACAGTAATCAGTACCTTCGTTGTTGTATACGGTGGTTATTATTGGGGACTGTGTGATGCTAATATGGTGTTGCTGACTACAGACAGAATGGTAGATTATGTGGCAAATGGTCAGTTCCTGCGTACTGCTGTAAATTCTAATCCAGGCTTTACACTGTTGCTGTTTTTTGTAATACCCAGATGTCTTATCTATTTTTCGTGTGTGTTTGTCTGTAATAATATTTTTCGAATTGTCAGTGGAAGTATTGAGAAAGCAAAGCTGACAGATGAACTTGAAAAAGCCAAAATTGAGGCGGAAAATGCTAATCGTGCAAAATCAAAGTTTCTGGCAAGAATGTCTCATGAAATTCGTACACCTATTAATGCTATAATGGGGATGAATGAGATGATTCTTCAAGAGTGTGAAGAAAGAAACATTCGAAAATATGCTAAGGATGCAAAGGCTTCTTCGGAGATTTTACTTAATATTGTTAATGAAATACTGGACTCTTCCAAAATTGAATCGGGTATGATGGAACTTGAACCGGTGAATTATAGGATAAATAATCTTTTGACAGATTTGTACAAAATGATGAATATTAGAGCAAAAGAAAAGAATTTGTCTCTTATATTTAAGGTAGAACCTAACATACCGAAGGAATATTTTGGTGATGATAAAAAAATTAAACAGGTATTAGTGAATTTATTAACCAATGCAGTAAAATACACAAATAGTGGGCAAGTGAGTTTGATTATTACCGGTGATATTCAGAATGATATTGCAGTTTTACATTGCATCGTGAAGGATACGGGTATCGGAGTCAAGCAGGAGGATATAGGTAAACTCTATGAGGAGTTTAAAAGAATTGATTTAAGCAGGAATCGAAATATAGAGGGCTCAGGACTTGGTATGAGTATTGTGCAGCAGTTCCTAAAGCTTATGGGTAGTGAGCTGCATATTAAAAGTGAATATGAAAAGGGAAGTGAGTTTTCTTTTGACATAAGTCAAAAGATTGTGAACCCGGAGCCGGTAGGTGATTTTTACCAAGACTTGGATGATTCGGAAGAGAGAGTAGAATCTACATCATTATTTGTTGCTCCTGAGGCCAAAGTATTGGTGGTGGATGATGTAGAAATGAATCGCAAAGTATTCAAAGCGTTATTAAAACGGACGCAGATGCAAGTTTATGAAGCAGTTAGTGGGGAGGAATGCTTAAAAATATTGGAGGAACAAAACTTCGATGTTATTTTCATGGACCATATGATGCCTGAGATGGATGGTATTGAGACGAAGCATGAAATAAGCAAAAGAGGACTAGCCATAGGTGTCCCCATTATTATGTTAACAGCAAATGCGATTTTGTCAGACAGGGAAAAATATATAGAAGAAGGCTTTGATGATTTCTTGTCTAAACCCATATTGTTAAATAAACTGGAACAAATATTGCGTAAGTATTTGCCAAAAGAGTTGATTGTGGAAGAAAATAGTAATAAAATAGAAGATGAGAAAGAACAAATGGAATTACCCCGGATGGATGAGTTTCATTTTGACTATGCCCTAAGTCTGGTTCAGGAAAAAGAATTGTTGTATAAATTTTTACAGGATTTCAAAAGGTCATTGGAAGTGGTACCCGGTAAACTGGAAACTCTTTATGCAGAGATTTTACAGGAAGCCGGAATTGACAACTATCGTAGTGAAGTACATGCATTGAAAAGTACATCAGCTACAGTAGGTGCATTGCTATTATCTCAGATTGCAAGATTATTAGAAATAGCAGCAATTGAAAAGGATTTGGAAAAGATTCATATACTACATCCTATTTTGTTAACAGAACTGGCTAAGCATAAAGAACGTATTGATGAAGCACTGCCGTCGACGGAAGGGGAGGAAGCCGAGGAAGTTGAAGTAGAGTATCTGGATATGTTGAAGGCAGCACTGGAAATGGAAGATTATAGTGTTGCGGATTTTATTATATCCCAAATCAGATCAAAACAGTATTCACAGCAAGTACAGGTATTAGTAGATACTTTGGCAGATCAAGTATTTAATTTGCAGGCACAAGAGGCACTGTATACAATAGAAAAAATAAAGAATTAGTAGGAGAGTACTAATGAAGAAAGTATTTCTTATTGGAAAATTTAATGGATTTTTTAAGGAAATGAACGAGTTTTTGTCGGGATATTTTAATGTTCAGGTATGTGTGGATAATGCCAGTTTGATAAGAGGTATGTTAGAATTGTACAAACCGGATATTATTATTATTTCTTTAATGGAAATGGAGCAGCAAAAGATATCAATCTTTAATGGGTTAAGAGAAGCTTATTCCGGTGTGCCTATGTTGTGTGTGGGCACAGAGGATGGTATGAAAAGATTTAGTATGGTGCTGGACAAAGGGATGTTTAAAACATTATCAACACCTATTGATAATGATAAATTGCTGGAGCAGATATTTGAGCTGCTTCATATCGATTATGATGTAAACAGTAAGATTTTGAAAGGTCCTGATAGTAATAGGAAGTGTATTTTACTGGTGGATGACAGTCCTATGCAACTAAGAGTATTGAATGAATTGTTAAAAAAGGATTATGATGTACAGATGGCTACATCAGGTGCCAAAGCATTAACATTACTGGGACAAAGACTGCCGGATTTGATTTTTTTAGATTATGATATGCCGGAATGTGATGGCAGGATGACATTACAAATGATTCGGGAAATAGAGGAGGCAAAGGATATTCCGGTTGTATTTTTGACAGGACTCAATGATGGAAAGCATATTAGAGCAGTGTTGGATTTGCATCCTGATGGGTATCTGCTGAAGCCTGCAAACAGTAAGATGTTGAATGAGGCACTAAGTAAATATTTGAAATAGGAGAAAGGTATTGAAGTTAAAGGGTTTGCAATTTGCTGAATGAGTAGATAGTATAAATAAGCATAAAAATACACTTGACATCTATAATGAGTGGTGTTATAGTGACTTCAATCCAAAATATAAAGGCTTTGAAGAGGAATATTAGATATCCGGGATATTACAGAGAGAAGATGGTGGGTGCGAATCTTCATGGAACGAATATCGAAGCAGCCTCTGAGCTGTGAACCGAACGGAATAATCTTAGTAGGCTTCAACGGAGTTCCCCCGTTAACGTAGGAAGCAATATCGGAGAGATCCCGTATTGGCAGAGTGCAGAGTAATCTGAAATTAGGTGGTAACACGGACATATAAGTTCGCCCTAAGTTGATAAGTATATCAACTTAGGGCGTTTTGTTTTGCCACGATGAGGCACTATGGATTCTGGAAAGAGAAAAGAACGAAAGTCGGTTTGGATAATTGTCAGAAATGGAGAAAATGCCTCTGCTCGCAAATGGGCAGCTCGCATTTTGCTTCACAAAACAAAAAGGAGGCATAAATATGACAGCAAATGAATTAAGAACCATGTATGTAAACTTTTTTATGGAAAGGGGGCACAAGGAAATTGCATCAGCCTCCCTTCTGCCGGAGAATGATCCTACCGTGTTGTTTACCACAGCAGGTATGCATCCTTTGGTGCCCTATCTGTTGGGAGAAAAGCACCCGGCAGGCAAAAGACTTACAGATGTGCAGAAATGTATCCGTACCGAGGATATTGATGAGGTGGGTGATGATACCCATTGTACCTTCTTTGAAATGTTGGGGAATTGGTCTTTGGGAGATTATTTCAAACAGGAATCCATTTCCATGAGCTTTGAGTTTTTGACTAAGTATTTGAATATCCCAATGGAGCGATTGGCAGTGACAGTATTTGAAGGGGATGAATTGGTGCCTGCAGATGAAGAAGCAGCAAATATCTGGAAGTCACTAGGGATAATGGAGGAGCAGATATACCGCTATGGAAGAAAGGAAAACTGGTGGGGACCGGCGGGACAAACAGGACCCTGCGGACCGGATACAGAAATTTTTTATGATATGGGTAAACCCAAATGTGGCCCGGATTGCGGACCTGCTTGTCACTGTGGAAAGTATGTGGAAATCTGGAATAATGTTTTCATGCAGTTTAACAAGGAAGCAGATGGTAGCTTTATGGAGCTGAAGCAGAAAAATGTGGATACAGGTATGGGCCTTGAGCGTGTATTGACCATATTTAATGGCAAGACCAATGTATATGATACGGAGCTTTTTCAGCCCATCATGAACAGGCTGGAGGAAATTCTGAAGGAAGAGGACAAGGAACTGACAATTAGGGAGAAACGTATCATTTGCGAGCATATGAGAGCTATCATCTTTATCTTAGGCGATCCGATGAAAATTGTGCCATCCAATACGGAGCAGGGGTATATTTTGCGCAGATTGATTCGTAGAGTCATCCGACTGTTTAAAAAGGCAGATATCAGTCAGAACTATTTATGTGAGCTTTCCGAGGTATTGATAGATCAGTATGGAGAGGTATATCCGGAGTTACATGAGAATAGTGAATTTATATTGGAGCAGTTGCAGAAGGAACATATACTGTTTACTAAGACCTTGGATGAAGGGCTAAAGAAAGCTCAGAAATATCTGGAACAGGTAGAAAAAGGCGGTGTATTAAGTGGTGAGCTAACCTTCAAATTGTATGATACCTATGGTTTCCCGGTAGAGTTTAGTGCAGAGCTGGCACAGGAGCAGGGTAAGACTGTGGATATGGAAGGGTTTTATAAGAAATTTGAGGAGCATCAGAAAAGGTCCCGCCAAGGAGCAGCAGGCAAGTTTGCGGGAGGTTTAGCTGACGCAAACATACAGACGGCAAGATTACATACAGCTACCCATTTGCTAAACGGTGCTCTTCGTAAGGTGTTGGGTGAGGAAGTATATCAGCGTGGCAGTAATATTACAGCAGAACGTTTACGATTTGATTTTTCCTTTTCTCGTAAGTTAACGAAGGAAGAATTGGAGCAAGTGTCTCAGATTGTAAACGAAGCTATAGAGAAAAAGATGGAGGTGCAGATGGAGGAAATGCCCTTGAAAGAGGCTTATAATAATGGTGCTATAGGTGTTTTTGCAAGCAAGTATCAGGATATGGTAAAGGTGTATACCATTCCGGGATATTCAAAAGAAATCTGTGGTGGTCCACATGCGAAAAATACAGAAGAACTGGGGTCTTTCAGAATATTAAAGGAAGAGGCTTCATCTGCAGGAGTAAGAAGAATTAAGGCGGTGATTGAAGATTAGAAAACATGGGGAAGGACTATGATTTGGCGTCTGATTGTGGTATGATGCTGATAATGGAAGTTTAGTCAGTAAAAGGAGTGAAGGGGTATGCAGATAAAGTCCTTATGTATTGTTAATTTCAAATCTATTCAGAGAATGGAAATCGGAGATATAGAGAATGCATTGATTCTGGTGGGAAAGAATAACAGTGGTAAAACTGTAGTTTTGGATGCCATTCGTGCGGTTACGGGAAATTATCAGGTACAGGAATCAGATTTTAATGAAAAGAAGCAGAATATTGAGATTTCCCTGGAACTTGAGATTACTCGAGAGGATTTGGAACAGTTTCATGTCAGAGGAATCGTAAGTTCCTATAAACGATACGATTCCTGGGAAAAAGATTTCTGTAAAAAGTTACCGGCTTTTTCGGAAGGAAGATTGCACTTTGTGTGTGTGATGAATTGTAATGGCCAAATGCGTTATGAAGATGGATTCCATAAGAACAATCAATATATTCCCATGATACTTCCGAAGTTGCATTTTGTGGATACTACTCGGAATATCAGTACATTCCAGGAAGATTTGCTTATTTTTCAAAAGGCAGAAGAACTGAATTGTTTGCGGTCAAAAGCTTGCATATTTAGTGAAGCAAAGAATTGTAGCCATTGTTTTAATTGTATCGGATTGATTAATAAGAAGTCTCCTGAGGAATTACACTTACAGGAGACAGCAAAGCTTTTGGAGTATAAGATTTATCAATTAAATTTAAATGATTTTGCTATTCGAATGAACCGGAACTACCAGAAAAACGGCGGAGTACAGGAAATAGTTTATTCCATGCAGTACGACCCGGATAAATTGTTTTCCATTCAGGCGGATGCCTGGCATGAGGATTTGAATCGTCTGGGACCTGTAGAAAAGTTGGGAAATGGTATGAAAAGCATCTATATGTTGTCATTGCTGGAGACCTATGTAGAGGAAGAAAAACGGATGCAGAGTATCATTATGGTAGAGTATCCGGAATTGTTTTTACATCCTTCTTTACAGAAAGAAGCCAGCAAGATACTGTATCAGTTGTCAAAGAAAAATCAAGTGATTTTTACAACTCATTCTCCCAATATGGTAGTAAATTTTACCAGAGGACAGGTTTGCCAGATGGCGCTGGATGAAGAGGGATATTCCATAGCCCGCCAAAATGTGGATATTGATAATATTCTAAATGATTTGGGGTACAGCGCAAATGATTTTTTGAATGTGGATTTTGTGTTTATTGTGGAAGGAAAGCAGGATAAGAGCAGATTTCCATTGCTTCTTGAAAAGTATTACACTGAAATCTATGATGAGAAAGGTCAGTTGTCGAGAATTGCTATCATCACTACTAACAGCTGTACCAACATAAAGACCTATGCAAACCTGAAATATATGAATCAGCTTTATCTGCGTGACCAGTTTTTGATGATTCGGGATGGGGACGGCAAGGATCCGAATGAGCTGACGGGTCAACTTTGTGATTATTATAGTGAGAGAAATCAGCAGGACATTGATAAGCTTCCAAGGATACAGCCACAGAATGTGTTGATTCTCAAATACTATTCCTTCGAAAATTATTTTCTGAATCCTAAGATTATGGTACAAATCGGTGTGATAGAAAGTGAGGAGAAGTTCTGGGAGATTCTCTTTGATAAGTGGAAGCAGTACTTGCATCGGATAAAGAGTGGGGTACATCTGAAAGAGGTGATTGGGAAAGATTTAGAATCCATAGAGGATTTGAAAACTTATTTTGAAGAGTTCAAAATCTATATGAGGGGACACAATTTGTATGATATTTTTTACGGACCATTCCGGAAACAGGAAACAGAGTTATTAATAAAGTATCTGGAGTTGGCACCACGTGAAGATTTTGCGGATATTTTGGAAAAGATTGACAGCTTTGTTTTTTTTGACAGCCGTAAGAAGGCGTGAAAGGCAATAAGCAGTAAAATAAAAAAAAGAAGAATGAGGGAAGAAACAATGGGATTATTTAACTTTGGTAAGAAAAAGAAAGAAGCGATAAAGGTGGTAGAAGAGTTTGAGATAAAGAAGATAAAGGAGCGTTCCTTTATGCTGGCCATACCGAAGCAACCTGAGGAGCTGAAGGATATACAGCTGCTTCAAAGCAGAATTGAAAATGCTATGGATTTTCAATTGTTACAAATAAGTCAGACAGAAGAGGGGGCACCCTGCCATGAAATAGAGTATAAGGGTTCCACCTATAAATTTGTAATGTATCCGGAACCCTTTCAGATTCCTCAGATGTTCCGTATTCAGCACTTTTTTGCAGATGTAGATGTTGAAGAAATTGAGAAGCAGAAGATGGGGATTATGGTGGCTATGGATTATTCTGACAAAGCATTGGATTCCTATCATTTGCAGTTAAAGATTATCAATACTATTTTCCCGGAAACTCTGGCTGCTCTGGATTATAGTGCAGAGAAGGTGCTGTCCGGTACATGGCTGTCCTATGCGGCTAAGAGCCAGACTCCGCCGGCCCCCAGATATTTGTTTACAGCTCAGGCAGTTTATACAGGTAAGGATGTGTGGCTTCATACCCATGGATTGAATCGTTGCGGTATCATGGAACTGGAGGTGCTGGGCTCTACTAAGGATACCTATCAGAATCATTATCATGTGTTGGAGGCTATGGCTTCCCGCTTAATTGATGAGCCGGACGCATTGGACGAGGAAGGGGTAATGTATGTAGCCAGATTGTGTAACAATCAGCCATTAATGGCCACCTGGATTCCATGGCAGCAGGCTATGGGTATGGTGAAAAAGGGTGTAACCGGTGGACCACAGGATAGAGGCGGTGACAATGGACACGATGGTTATACCGGAGGAATTTATGTATATCAATCACCGGATGATATGGATAACAAGAAGTATTCCCACCTGTCTGTTTATGATAATTTGCTGGATAAGAATCCTATGTTTATGTTTACTAACGAGGAGACGGACCGATTAAGAACCTTGGCACTTGAGCGTGTAAGCTACATGAAAAAGGCATTTGAAAATGGTGCGAAAGCAGTGCTCTTAAAGGTTGGTCTTCAGGTGGATGAAGAGCACAGAACGGATACCAACCAGCGTGAGCATATTTGGTTTGAATTAAAGAGTGTAGCAGAAAATACCTTTACCGCTCAGTTGACCCAGGAGCCTTATATGGTCAGTGGTATGCATGAGGGAGATATAGGTACTTACCCGTATGAGGATATTACGGATTGGCTTGTATTTACAGATAAGAATCGTATTTCTCCGGATGATATTTATTTGTTTGAGAAGTAAGAGAGGATGGATGCTTCCATGGATTTTAAGAAATTGATGTACGCTAAGGAATATGATTTTCTGCGAACCCACCCCAGATTGGGGGAGAGAATCATTCTCATGGGGGTGGGTGGAAGTTATGCGTATGGAACCAACAATGAGAATAGTGATATTGATTTCAGAGGGGTTACCCTAAATCTGCCATCAGACCTTCTGGGGCTTACCGAATTTGAGCAATATGAGGATGGCGGTACGGATACGGTTATTTATGCCTTCAATAAAATCGTGAAGCTCCTTTTGGATTGTAATCCTAATACCATAGAATTACTGGGATTGGATGAGGACCAGTATCTGATAAAAACATCTTTGGGGCAGGAACTGTTGGATCATAAAAGCCTCTTTTTGTCTAAGCGGGTAGCCAAATCCTTCGGCGGCTATGCAAGTGCACAGCTAAGAAGATTGCAGAACGCTATAGCTAGAGATTCCATGGCACAGCAGGAGCGGGAACAGCATATTTATAGTTCCGTGAAGAATGCTTTGGAGGATTTCCAAAGGAAGAATGAAATGTTTGATAAGGGCAATATCCGTATTTACATAGATGAGTCTCAGAACCCGGAGCTTGAAACGGAAATATTCATTGATGCAGACTATAAGCATCTTCCCTTACGAGACTACGAGAACATGCTGGGCGTGATGAACAGTGTGATTCGGGACTACGATAAAATTGGTAAACGTAACAAGAAGAAGGATGACAACCATCTGAATAAGCATGCCATGCATCTGGTCCGCCTCTTTATGATGGCTATCGATATCCTGGAAAAGGGGGAAATCCGTACCCATAGAACGGATGATTTGGAGCTCCTAAAAAGTATCCGTCGGGGAGATTTTCAGAAGGCGGATGGTACTTATGAGAAGGAATTTTATGATTTACTCAGTGATTATGAAAAACGTTTAGAGGTGGCTACTGCCAAGACCACTCTGCCGGACAATCCGGATATGGAAAAGGTGGAGCAGTTTGTGGAGTATGTAAACAGGAAGGCCATAGAGGGGGATTTCGGTGAGAGATATTAGGAAGGAAATACTGGAAAA
>JAFXCD010000087.1 GCA_017521605.1 Lachnospiraceae bacterium
CACTTAACAAAAAGGATTTGAACTTCATCAAAAATCTATAAAATTCTGTTATTCAGTTCTAAAGTTCATACAGTATATACAGTGTGTATGGTGTTACAACCATTGAAAACACTGCATTTGAAATCCCATAGTAAATATATTCGTGGTTCTTATTGGCTTGGTGATTATCTTTAAGGAGCAGATTACGGACCTTGTAGATGATATTTTCAAAAAGATTACCAAGCAGAGTAATAAGATTTAGAGGTGTAAAAGGAAGGATGGGAGTAATGAAAAAGAGGCAGGGTGGTTATCTTACAATTTATGTGGCATTGTCGCTGACAGCCATGCTATCCCTATGCCTTACAATTATTGAAGGAGCCAGAGAAAACAGTATACGATGGGAAGCGGAATGTATTATGGATGTGGGTATGAATAGTGTGTTGGCTGAATATCATCGAGAGCTGCTTAATCAATACAATCTGTTTTACATAGACAGTTCTTATGGTTCAGCCTATCCTTCCTATTACAATA
Source organism: Lachnospiraceae bacterium (assembly GCA_017521605.1). Taxonomy (GTDB): domain Bacteria; phylum Bacillota; class Clostridia; order Lachnospirales; family Lachnospiraceae; genus Acetatifactor. Next base: position 511 of record JAFXCD010000087.1, read on the forward strand.
CAGAGGCCAGATTGAAATATTATTTGGAGCAGAATTTGAATCTGGAGGATGTTTCTTATGTGGACTTTATCTATAAGGATTTATTGGAGCTTCAACTTGCTGATGTGTGGCTCAAGGAAGTAACACTGGCTACAGATTTTGGTGGGAAGCTGTTTCAAAAAAGAGCAGCGGAGGCGATATGGGATGATTCCGGTATGCAGACTTTGGAAAATGTATTAGACTGGGTGAAAACGATAGATGACAATGAGTTACTTGAGAGGGATATAGAGGATGAAAAGGAAAAAATAGATGAGCAGTTAGATGAATATTACGAGACAAAGGGCGGTTTGGAAAATAACCAGTGGATTGAAGTAGAAATAGAGAAGCCTACAGAACATTTAGATGAAATGAGAGCAAAGGGTGTGTTGACCTGGGTGCTTGAGGAGGGAACGATTATATCGGGGCAGCAAGTAGACTTATCTCAGTATATTACAGCCAGACGAAAGCGAGGGGATATTAATTTAGGAAATCCAATTCAGATGATAGAGATTACGCCTTTGGAAAGTGTGTTGTTTCATGAGTATATTATTCGCTACAGCGGACATTATGGCAAAACTAAAAAAGGAAGTCTTTTGCAATATCAGACAGAATACGTGATAGCAGGGAAAGAAAAGGATGAGGATAATCTGAAAAGTGTAGCTATGACCATTAGTGGTTTGAGAGAAGTGGCTAACGTCATTTACCTGAATAAATGCTCTGCTAAAATGGATATGATTAAAATTTTAGCAAAGGTGGCTGCTTATGCCATATTTACTCCAGAGGCAGAAGAGTTGTTTAAGGCAAGTATTGTTATGGGCTGGGCATATCTGGAAAGTGTGTATGATACCAAGGTGCTATTGGCAGGAGGTAAAGTACCACTAATGAAGGAGGATGAAGACTGGCATTATGATTTGGATAGTATTCTTACCACAGCCGATATGGAGGTGAAAAAACAGCATAAAAAAGGCTTGTCATATGAAGATTATTTGCGAATTCTTTTGTATCTGGAGAATCAGGAGAAAATTACTTTTCGATTTATGGATTTAATGGAAATGGATATTCGGTTAACAAAAGGAAATGAAGCATTTCGAATGGATAGCTGTATAGAGAGTATTGGAGTACAGGCAGTAATTAAGTCGGGATATGGTTATGAGTATGTAATAGAACGCAGAAAAAAATATGAATAGAAGGTAGGTGAGCAGGGATGTCCTTTTCATGGATAGAACAAAAAAATAAAATTAATAGTAAGTCTTCTCCGACATTACATCAGGTTGCTATCAACCAAATCTCCCGTGAAATAAAAACCTCAAAACTGTCCATGAAGAGGATATCCCTGTTCATTTGCCATAAAAAAAGAAGTTTAAAGGGGAGTATGACTGTGGAGGCTTCAATCATATTGCCTCTTCTGCTGTTTTTCTTTTTGCACTTACTTGGTGTTGTGGAAATGCTACGATTACATAGCAAAATCACCTTTGGATTGTGGGAATGTGGGAATCAATTGGCAATATATACAGCAATGCCGGAAGAACTGGGTGAAAAAATACCTGATGTGGCAGTATCCTACCTTTATGTGAAGAACAGAGTGGAAAGCTTTTTGGGGAGGGAATATTTAGACACTTCTCCCTTAGTGTCGGGTAGACACGGTATAAATTATCTGGCTTCAAATTATGATGGGAACTGTATTGATATTGGGGTTACCTATCAGGTGGCACCGCAATTCACAGTATTTCTCTTTCCTTACTTACGAATGGTTAACCGCTATTATGGGAAGGACTGGACCGGATATGAAAACAATTCGGATATGAGATTTGTATATATAACAATCTATGGGGAGGTTTGGCACAGCAGGGCAGATTGCACACATATTTTCATCAGTATAAGAGAAACAGATTGGAATAGCATTAAGAATCTGCGTAACGCCAATGGAGGAAAGTATTATCCTTGTGAATTATGTGAAGAGAAGGAAATGGGAAAACAGACCTATTATACAGAATATGGGGACAGATACCACAAGGACAGGAATTGCTCTTCGCTGGTTCGTTATATACGGGCCATTCTATGGTCGGATACCCTATCATACAAACCCTGTAGCCGTTGTGCAGAAAAAGGAGGTAGAAAGTGAAATGCGACTTGTATGGATAGCAATAGGAGTGTACTTGGCCATAGGCAGCATTTATGATAAGAAAAGTTTAACATTACCCGGCTGGTTTTTGAGAATAGGGTGTCTGGTTGGAATTGTATGTGGGATATATAGGGTATTTTGTGGAGAAATAATATGGCAACAGTGGATTACTGCATGCCTGCCGGGAATTTTATGGATTATCATAACATTTGTCACAAAAGAGCAAATGGGGTATGGGGATGGTGTGATTTTATTAATAGTGGGGAGCCTTACAGATGTAGAGGTTACTTTTCAGCTTTTAATGCTGGGTTTAGGTGTGGGTTGTATTTGTGGGATGTGTTTGCTTGTATGCAAAAGGGGGAATCGACATACAGCCCTTCCCTTTGTTCCCATGCTCTTTTTGGCATATCTACTCATAACAGGAGGTCAATTACTGCTTTGAAAAATAGAAAAAATGCATATATGACTGTGGAGGCTTCTCTGGTTATGGCGGTGGTGTTAATGGTGTATTTGTTTATTATTCAATATGCACTTTGGTGTTATGACAGATTTATGTTGGAGCAGGACCTGGCAATGATGCTGTTACGTTGTTCCAATGCAGAAGAGACAGAGGTGATTTGGCAACGGGAAAAAAGGGCCTGGGAAGAAAAGGAGTATCTGTGGACCAAAGATAAGAAGGTTACCTTAGAAAAGGGTCTGGTCACATTGAAAATAGTGGGTGAAGCAAAGGGGCAAGGTATGGGTAATATAAGTGCCGGTTATGAGATGTGGGACCTGTCCCCCCAACAATGGTTGAGAGGGAAAGAGAAATTAAACAGATAAAATAGCAGAGAAAGGAGAGAAAGGGAAATAGATGTTAGTGGCAGAGTATGTGAGAAACTATAATTGTAATTATGAAAGGATTGCGCTGGAGCAAAAACCGGAGGAGAAAAGGTATCAGTATTGTATTCTTAATAGAGGAGGAATTCGTTACTTGTTACCCTGTAGTTTGCGCTATATCGATGACAATGCTTATTTGTATTATGATATTTCCTCCATGCAGAATCTGTTGCAGGTTTTTGGAGAAAAAAAGATTACCCGAGAATGGTTAAAGGATTTTTTGTGGGGAATCAGGCAGATGCGGTATGAGTTGGATCGCTTTTTGTTGGAAGATGGAAATATTATCTGGAATCCTGAGCATATTTATCAGGATTTAGAGAGGAATGACTTTTCTTTTTTATACATGCCCTATTACGAAGGAGAAAGCGGATTGGAAACGCTAATGGACTTTTGGGTAGAACGTGTGGATTATGAAGATGAGGAATTGGTGGAATTTATTTATCGGATTCATGAGAAAATACACCAAATAGGAAGAGAATATTTGGATAAACAAATACATGAAGATTTTCTACAAATAGCAAATCATAAAAAAGAAGAACCAGAGGTGAAACAGGAAAGGTCTCTTCAGGTTACAGCAATGGAACAGCAGGTGGATTTACTACAGGACGAGAGAGAAGCATTAGACAGTAAAGATACAGGGAAAAAGGGGATTCGTTTCTTTAGGGAAGGAAGAAAGCGGAAACAGACCCAGAAGGAAGAATATAGAGAGGCTCTTCGCCATAGGATGAATGAAGGTAAGGTTTTGGCAGTATGCGAAGAAAGTCATTATCATGAACAATCAACCACAGAAGTAGAGGAAGAGTTTGGGCGTACCATATTTATAGAAGAAGCAGTTGTGGCAAAAACAGTGGCATTATATAAGCCGGATGGGGAAATGGTAATAGCTTTAGAGAAATTTCCTTTTGTAATAGGAAAGAGAAAGGAAAATGTAGAGTTGGTAATAAATGATTATTCTGCCAGCAGGGTACATGCTCGCATTACCCATGAAGAAGGTGGCTATTTTATTGAGGATTTAAATAGTACAAATGGTACTTTTAAAAATGGATTGCGCCTTCAGCCCTATGAAAAAAGAAAGTTGGAAAGCGGAGACGAATTAAGGTTTGGAAAGACGGAGTACGTTTACCGTTAATGTAAGGTTGACGAAAAGGGTAAAAAAGTGGTACAGTTTTCTCAATAGATTTAATATATTGAGGAAATTTATGAAAACAAAATTCAGATTATGGTGGTGGAAAATTAAGAGGCAACCTTTTATCAGTATTGCTATAGTAGCTATTAATTTGCTGGTATTTTTATTTTGTGTTATTTTTCCATGGTTAAATGAAAAAGGATATTGTGGTATATATAATGTTATATATGAAAAGGAATATGCCAGAGTTATTTGGAGCATGTTTTTTCATAGTGATGCCCATCATGTATTTAACAATATGATTATTGTATTGTTTTTGGGTTCTATCTTGGAGAGTCAGGTAGGGCATCTGCTATACGGAGGAGTATATTTTGTTTCCGGTATTGCGGCAAATATCTTTTCGCTGGTTGTAAAATGGTATCACCAGGATGGAGCTGTTTCTATTGGCGCCAGTGGTGCAGTATTTGGTTTGGATGGGTTATTGCTTGCTATGGCTTTGCTGATGTGGAATCGTATAGAGCTGTCCATTGGCAGGGTGATTTTTGTGGTGTTTTTATCGGTATACAGCGGATTTTCCAATCCCGGAATAGACAATGCAGCCCATGTCGGAGGACTGTTTATGGGATTTCTGTTGGGAATACCCATTTGTTTGTACCAAAGAAAGAATCATAGATAATACATAAAATAATTGAGAGGTGGCTGTATGAATATTAACATTTATTATGGTGGGAGAGGATTAATAGGTGATCCCACCCTATATGTCATTGATAAAATGCAGGAGGTATTGGAAGAGCTGCATGTGAAAGTGAATCGTTACCACTTACATGATAGCAAGAATTCTATTCTTACGCTTCCTCAGACTTTAAAAGAGGCAGATGGTGTGATTTTGGCTTCTACAGTAGAATGGTATGGAATTGGCGGATATATGCAGCAGTTTTTAGATGCCTGCTGGTTATATGGAGATAAAGAGACAATTTCCAAGATTTATATGTGCCCAGTTGTAATGTCTACTACCTATGGAGAAAGAGAAGGAAAATTGACATTGACAACCGCCTGGGAGATTCTGGGAGGGAGACCCTGTAGCGGTATATGTGGATATATTGCGGATACTGCCATGTTGGAAATGAATGAGTCATATACCAATATCATTGAAAAGAAAGCAGAGAATATGTATCGTACCATCAAGCAGAAGGTGGCAAGTTTCCCGGCAAGTAATCAAGCAGTCAAACAGAGTATTTCCCGAACACAGCATATTGATTTGACACCACAGGAAAGCGAGCAATTATCGGAATTTGTTTCTGATGACAGTTATGTGCAACGTCAGAAGGAGGATTTACAGGAGTTGGCGGATTTATTTAAGGGCATGCTGAACGAAAGTCCGGAGGAGACAAGGGAACGGTACAAACTTGCTTTTCAAAGAGTATTTAAGCCAATTGCAAATTGTAGGTGCAAATATCTGTTAAAGATAGATGGAAAGCAGTTTTTTAGCCTTACAATTCAAGATAATAATCTGGCATGTACCTATGAGAACATTTTTGAGGCAGATGTGGAGATGTCTATGGAAAATAAGGTATTAGAAGATATTCTGGCAGGAAGAATGACCTTTCAAAGAGCTTTTATGTCCGGCGCTATGAAGATGAAGGGAGATTTTTCGGCGTTTCGAAATTTAGATCAAATATTTGTATTTATAGAACAGTAAAGGATATGGAGGTATGTGTGATGAGAGAGGATTGTATTTTTTGCAAATTGGCAAACGGGATTTTTCCTACTAATAGTATTTACGAAGATGAAGATTTTAATGTAATATTAGATCTATCACCTGCAACCAAGGGACATGCACTGATTCTTCCCAAGGAGCATGCAGACAATTTGTATGAGTTACCTGATGAAATGGCGGGCGAGGTTTTTAAATTGGCAAAGAAGATGGCTAAAGTCATGACAAAAAAACTAGGTTGTGATGGTTTTAATATAGTGCAAAATAATGGTACAGTAGCAGGGCAGACTGTGCTTCATTTTCATATGCATCTGATTCCCAGATATGAAGATGACGGACAGAAAATTGCCTGGAAGCCCATGGAAGTACCGGCAGAAGAGTTGGCAGCAGTAAAGGAACTGTTGAAAAAAGTATAATTAAGGGAAAGGGAAGGAACATGAGGTTATGAGAACCATACATGTAAGTACCATAACAGAAAATATTAAAGAAATGTGTATCGAGGCCAATCATTTTCTGTCACAGGATATGAAAAATGCCTTGCAAAGAGCAACTACTTGTGAAGAAGCACCTTTGGGACGTCAGATTTTGCAACAGCTGGAGGAGAATTTACAAATTGCCGGTTCAGATATGATTCCAATTTGTCAGGATACGGGAATGGCAGTTATCTTTATGGAGATAGGACAAGATGTACATTTTGAAGGCGGTTGTCTGGAAGAAGCTATAAATGAGGGCGTGCGTCAGGGATATGTAGAAGGATACCTACGCAAATCTGTAGTAAAAGACCCATTAATTCGTGAGAATACCAAAGATAATACGCCGGCTATTATTCATTATGAGGTGCTACCAGGTGAAGAGGTAAAGATTATAGTTGCTCCTAAAGGATTCGGAAGTGAGAATATGAGCAGAATTTTTATGCTAAAGCCGGCTGATGGAATAGAAGGTGTCAAGGAAGCAGTTTTGACAGCGGTCAAGGAAGCTGGGCCTAATGCCTGTCCGCCCATGGTGGTAGGAGTGGGTATTGGTGGAACATTTGAGAAATGTGCTTTGATGGCCAAGAAGGCTTTGACAAGGCCGGTAGATGAATATTCATCCATTCCTTATGTGAAAGAGATGGAAGAGGAATTGTTGCAGAAGATTAATGATTCCGGAATCGGTCCCGGTGGATTAGGAGGAACTACTACTGCATTAGCAGTGAATATTCTTACATATCCTACACATATAGCCGGTTTACCGGTAGCTATTAATATTTGTTGTCATGTAAACAGGCATGCCATCAGAGTGATTTAGTAAGGAGGGTACGATGGATCGATATTTACAGGTACCTTTTTCGACAGAAGAAGTACGGCAACTAAAAGCAGGAGATTATGTATATTTAACAGGTACAATTTATACAGCCAGAGATGCAGCCCACAAGCGCATGTATGAAGCTCTGAAAGAGGAAAAAGACCTTCCTCTTGACATGGTGGACAAGGTTATCTATTATATGGGGCCATCTCCAGCCAGAGAAGGAAGAGCCATAGGCTCTGCAGGCCCCACTACATCCAGTCGAATGGATAAGTATGCACCCTCATTATTGGATCTAGGGTTACGAGGTATGATAGGAAAGGGTAAAAGGTCTCAAGAAGTAAAAGAGGCAATTATTAGAAATAAAGCAGTCTATTTTGCTGCTGTGGGAGGTGCAGGAGCCTTGCTTTCCCGTTCTATTGTGAATTCAGAGGTAATAGCCTATAACGATTTGGGGACGGAAGCCATTCGCAAATTAGAGGTAAGGGACTTCCCGGTAATAGTAGTAGTTGATAGTCAGGGTAATGATTTGTATGAAACTGCTGTTGCGAAATACCGTAAATAGAGTGCTCGAAGATAGTCTATAAAGTACCATCAAAATAATTTTGAAAAAAATAAAAAAGGGAATTGACAAAGTGCATACCATTGGGTATAATAACTTTTGCGTCACCGATATGGATGATGCAAATTAAATATTGGTAAGGACGTAGTTCAGAACATGGAGAAATACTCAAGAGGCTGAAGAGGCGCCCCTGCTAAGGGTGTAGGTCGTTTGCGCGGCGCGAGGGTTCAAATCCCTCTTTCTCCGCTTTTTACCAATACCAAAAAGA
>JAFXCD010000088.1 GCA_017521605.1 Lachnospiraceae bacterium
CCTGCTCCAGCAGCTCACGCTGCCCAGCAACATGACGCTCACGCAGAGCTACGAGCCGCAGCGTGACCTGCTCACCGGCATGCTCTACAAGCGCGGCAGCACCAGTCTGGTGCAGCGCTCCTACACTTACGACACGCTCGGTCGCCCGCTCACCCGCAGCACCTCCCGCAACCGGCAGACCATCAACGACAGCTTCGGCTACAACAACCGCAGCGAACTCACTACCGCCACGGTGAGCAACGGCAGCTACGCCTACGACTACGACAACATCGGCAACCGCAAGAGCGCACAGGAAGCGGCTGAATCAGCAACGAGCTACGAAAGCAATCAGCTCAACCAGTACACCGCTATCGGCGATTTCGAACCGAGCTACGATGATGCCGGTAACCAGACAAAGGTGAAAACGAGTACCGGCATATGGTCCGTTGTCTATAATGCAGAGAACCGCCCGACTTCATTCACTAATGCAGATAGTGGCACCATTGTGGAATGCACGTACGACTACATGGGGCGTAGAGCCACCAAGAGGGTGACAGTCAATGGTAGTGTAATGCTGCACCAGCGCTTCCTGTACAGAGGTTACCTCCAGATTGCATGCTGCGATTTGACTCGCAGTAACCATCCCTGCTTGTGGCTTATCACTTGGGATCCCTCACAGCCTGTAGCCACTCGTCCGCTTGCCATCCAGAAAGACGGCACATGGTACACCTATGGCTGGGACTTGACGAAGAACATCTGCGAAGTCTACGGTCAGCATGGTTACATCCGAACCAACTATTCATATTCTCCGTATGGAGAGGCAACTATTTCTGGTGACGTTACTCAGGCGATGCAATGGAGCAGCGAGTTCAACGATACAGAGCTCGGTCTTATTTATTACAATTACCGCCATTATGCTCCATCTGTAGGAAGATGGCTAATGAGGGATAGCTCTACATATAATATTGCAAATCTGTATGCATTTGTTTCCAATAACCCCCATAAGATGGATTATTTAGGAAATGATGAAATTGAACTGGAATATCATTTCATTAATCGAGAAAGCGATGTAAATACATGGATTAGTGAAAACATTTCGGATGCCGCATATAATCAGAGAATAGAAAGACAATCTGATTTTAATCCGAATGCTGTATGTCCTGTTAAAGATTGCATTTCTCGTTTAACAATCAATGCTCATGGAAATTTCTTCGATAAACAAGGAATGGCAGTTGTATACTTAATGACAAGTGATGGTGAAATACAAAATCTATATGAAACAACAAATGCCAAACCGAAAGATATATCCAATTTTATTAACAATGCAAATATAAGATTTTGCAAAAACGCTGTCTTGGATTTTAATGTATGCTACATTGGACAAAATGAAGAAATAGCAAGAAGAATCAAGGAGCATTATAAAGATATAAATCTGGATATAATAACTCATACGAGAATTGTAATGCCTGGAGGTGTGGAAAATTGGATATCAACAGGTGCAGCAAAAATAATCAAAGCCATAAGTAGTCTTTTTTATGAGTAAGGAAAAACTGTTAAAGCTGTTCATAGTTTTAGTGGTGTTTATAACGCCTTTTGTTTTCAATTACATAAAATTAGAACAACTGATAGCAATTCCTGCCGTTCATAAATATAACGATTGGTCATACATGCCAAGTAAAAAATTTGGATTTCATTATTTTTTAGAGGTGGATTATGTAAAGATTAAATCTGCAAACGAAGAAAAAATAATAACACTTTATTATTTTGATACACAGCAACTCGTAAGTCATGAGCCAGAGAAAGTAATATCAGATTTAAATATTCTATCGAAAATTAAGTTTGTAATAGTAACAACCTTGGCTAGTCAATCTAAATATTCCTTAATCATGAAAGAATAAACAATACTCGTCATAAATAAATAAAGCCGTTTCGGATATGTGTAAGTCAACAAAATTGTATTACATAAAGCACCGAGACGGCTTTAATTTGTTTATAATGGGCCAAATCTCTAAACGATGATAGAGAATTAACATATAAGTGTGAACTTCCAAACTAGGATTCCCCTAAATAGCCAAATTAATAAACTAAGGCGTGGACTATTATTATAAGGCGTGCCCAGAATCCATTAAAGAGTTAGAAAAAAACATGACTTTATCGAAACAAGCCCCACCAGAATATTCTCTCTATAACAATGGTAATGCGAGAAATTGCTGTGGGTGGGCATGCGAAATGGTTGAAAAAAGTGGATTCGTAGCGCCCTTTGCACCGAATACGGTTACCCTAGCACCAGCAGCGCCTAGGTATAAAGGTTATGGACCAGGAAGAAAACCGAAGAAATAATTATGAATGTAAAAGAATTATTGATAGTAGCTCTAGTTTGTCTTGTTGGTTATGGTATCTATGTGGAGGCTTCTTTGTGGTTCTCTGCCTTTGATAAAGGTCGTGGCTACGATAAATGCTCCTTAGTTCTCAAAGATATGCGTCACATTAACGTGGAAAATATTTTTGCGAAGAACGGGATGACATTATATAGAAGAGGCGCTTACTGGCGAGGTAAAAGAATAAACTTAGTATTTTATATAAAAGAAAAAGAATGTTCTATTCCCTCAGAAATAGATACTTTTATCCACAATCTCGAGAATTCAATAGGGCATAGTCGTGTATTATTGGAAATTAGACATTGTCCTCTAGGAAAGGACACTAATCACTGGGATACTGTTTTATTGGAAGATAAGATGTATTTTTGGTGGCGGCTATTCTATTAAAATTCTGTGTTAACAAAATTGTGTGCCATTACCAGTGGTAATGGCACACGTTTCTTAGGATACCAGAATGCAACACGTTTATTCCAAAATCGCATCAAAGTGAACAGGTAATGTTAACGTGCTTTGTAAAACATTGACAACAAGCCTTTTCTAAAACTTCCCACAACCCGTTATGAGATATGGCAAATTTCGGGGTAATTTTCAGAAAACGGAGTTAATTTTTGTCAATTGTTTATATACAGTCTTTTAGAGTCGCTAAAAATCACAGTCACAAAAAGGCTATTATGGGAGCGGGCGTAATCAATTCAAAATGGTAACGACCGCTCCTTTTTTTGTTCCTGAACTTTACTGTGGTGACGAAATAGCAAATGCCTCCTGATGATAGCAGCAGCTCTTCTTCCAGCTCCAGCAGCTCCTCCTCGTCCTCTTCGAGCAGCAGCTCTTCTTCCAGCTCCAGCAGCAGCTCCTCCTCGTCCTCTTCGAGCGATATTCCCCCGGATGAACGAGAGATTTGCTGCAAGTGCGGCACTTGCACTATTGATGGAAC
>JAFXCD010000089.1 GCA_017521605.1 Lachnospiraceae bacterium
CAAGCAATCTCAATATTCGGCAAAACCGGAGCATTATCATTGCCTGTAACCTTATACTTTATTCTTAAACTCTTTTTACATCTCTTACAGAAGAATGTAATCTCTTGCATGTAATAACACCTCCAAAAATGAATTTCATCTTGTTTAGAGGAAAAGGGAAAGTCTGTCACCTCTGCAAGTAATACCATAGTCGTTGAGTATTCGACTAATGCAGTAGCGTTTCCGAAAGTGTCGAAGTCCACACCACTACCACACACTTCTTTGCTGACCTTCAGTTGTTCGGAATTTCCGAACGACTGGCTATTTGCTACATCTCAAAAAACAAACTGATGTTCGATTTTGATTATATCCTATTCGTCAGTAATATGCAATAGTTTTTCGAACAGACATTCGAACTTTTATTCTTTTCCTCAATTTGCCTATATAAAAAAGGAGCTTCATGATACAGATAATCCATATCAATCAGCTCCCATTAGCTCTTCCTTACTGCCCATTCAGTAAGGGTGTATTTAATTTTGTTTTCTGTCTACGCACCTCGTAAACCACCAGTTCTCCGTCCTTGCTTAACCGGACTTCTGCATCATATCCGTGCTTTATAACTTTCAGAATTTGTTCATACAAAAGTGTCTTTTTATCCATCTACTATACCTCCTCTTTAAATATCGAATCCGTGTTACCATGTGTCGGTATAACAAACTCATCTACGACTTTTCTATTATTGATATCTATTAGTATTATAGAAATCACATCCGGAATCATCACATCTGAAAAACGCTCTTTTACATCAAGGAATTCTCTTTCGTCAGTTACTACAAGTGAGAATTTCATCTGTCTTTCTCTAAGAGACTCCAAATAACTCATTCCAAATATCCAAGACAGTTTATGTAAGACCGGTCTTAAATTCCCTGCATGAACATCAAAAGCCCACATTTTCATTCCGTTATGTTCAACTGCATTTGTCTCAAAAACAAAGTCAGCAACATATCTTAGCTTCTGTGATTTATAAACAATGTTTTTCCGCAAGTTAATCTCAAAGTTATATCCTCTGTATGCCAATTCATTCTGTAATACTTCTCTACAGATAGTCTCCATCATAGAAAAGTTTCTCTGATTGCTTCTATTGGCAGTAATAACAGCATCATCTAATTTACGCATCGCATCCACGGAACCCTGCTCCGGAATAATAACCGATGTGCCAACACTACCGGAATCTGCATCTGCCATTAAGACCGGTGCTATTCCATGTGCTTTCAGTAGCATCTCTAATGTCACTCCACTTTCCGGGTCAATATTTCTACCGATTGCAGCAATAAGGTTGTCCGAGTTTGGTGTATTAGAATCACTCTTCACATTGATTATTCTTGACAATGTAGATGTACTCACTCCACACGCTGCGGCAAAATCTCTCAAAGAACGACCTTCACCTTTGGCAAGCGAAACTAATCTTGCCAGTTCTTCTTTATTCGGTTCCTGAATTCTGATATATCCCGGAAAAGGATTTATCTTTTTTAATCTTCTCTGTTGCATTTCTGCCTCCTTTACGCAACATAATCTTATCACACTCTGTTGCATATTGTCAAGCATTATGCAACAGTTAATTTCACAGTTTTGTTTTTTCATATCACCACTTGCTTTTTTGCCGAAAATATGATAAGATTCATTTGTAAGCAATGTGCGATATGATTTTATTCATATCTGAATATTATCACATGAATATAAGTATGTCAAGGAGTTTTTATGTATAATTTTAATGGAGATATTTTATACGAAAATATAAAGACCATGTGCGAACTAAAAAATACCACCATTACCGCACTGGAAAGGGAAGTTGGCTTATCTGTTCCTAGCATTTCTAAGTGGAAAGACGGAAATCCCACTATTCAGAAAATATTGTTGGTTGCAAATGCTTTGGGCGTGTCCATTGAATATTTGCTTACTTCTAACATACATGAGACACGAAACCTAACAGAGATGTTTCTTGAATCTGTATATGTTAAAACAGATACAAGACAATTAGCATGGGAAAAGAATAATACTAATGCTCTAATACAAATTAAATCAAGACCATATATTAGGGAAAACCTTCTATATATGGCTGATACGTCTTATGATGATGACCTTATCGTCTACTCCACTAAAATCGGAGAAAAAGAACTGTATTGTTCTCATTTTATAATTGTGAATGACTTTATGGACGAAGAGCTCCACACCTATCACGAATCATGGCATGTTGACATTCGACACGAAGATATCCTCGAAGAACTTGATGATGGAGCTTTAGCACAAAAAATATTTGATAAGCTCACTGATATTTCATACTATGAACCAAGAAGAAACTCACTTAACCAGTTCATGACTGACTTTATAAGTGCAAAATAATTTGAAGCGTGTGGCATCCCACACGCTTCTTTCTTTATTCAATCTTCTGATACATCTGAATTCCACCATAGCATACCGCCATGTTAATCTGCTCTACTTCCTCCGGTGTTACATACACAGTAAAGGATGTGGCTGTCTCATCTTTCCCGGTGACTTTGTTTCCGGTGTTATCATATACCTCATATACATATACGTTTTCTGCCATTAAAACAAGCATATCTGTGGTTGGGTCAACTGCGTACACATCCACAATATCGCCTCGTCTTAAGCAACCGTTTACACCGCCTGCAAAGTTTTGTGCCTGAAAGGATGTAATCTCATATCCGTTTTTGTACTTGTCCATGATCGCATCTTCTGTTGCAATATCATCCTTAAAAACCATCTGCGACTTGGACATTGCATTTTCAATGTAGAATCCGTCCTTTGGCAAATCTCCTAAAGAAGCATATGCATTCTTCGGAACCGCCATCATCTCTACGGATACCACTGTGAAGTACGTCTCTATCTCCTCCGGTGTTACAAAGGTGTTCTCTGCCACATCCGTCTTCATGCAGACAACTTCTGTCTTAAGTTCCTCTGCTTTTGCCTTACTGTCTACTGCTACGTAAATCACACAGACCAAAATGGCAGCAATGATGGACGGAATCACTAAGGTCTTGGCAATAGATAATGCCTTTTCCTTTCCGGAACCGCCACCCCCCTTTGCCTTACGCTTTTCTGCTTTTGCAGCTTTCTTTGCCTCTTTCTCCAAACGCTTCTTTTCTTCGTCCGTTATCTTCTTTTCAAACATAATAATCTCCTCCTACTGATTGATTTCCAAGGTACAATAGATGTCCTTGGTCTTTGTAATAAAGCTTCCATCTAAAATGCTTCTGATATCAAATCTTACTTTTCCGTATGCGGATGTTTCTCTTACCACTGCCCCTGTAGGTGTTCTGACACTTCCAACTCTTCCTAAAGTAACGAACTTTCTGCCACCGTTTCCGGAATAAGTTGTAACTGTTACATTGCTTCCCTCCACTTCATAGCAGATGAAGCTATCCAGTGAGAAGTTGTAATAATAGTCCACCGTCTCATTTACAGCCTCATACATACAATCCGAAAAAATGTCAAAGGATTCATCCACATCCTTAAATCGAATAATCGGATTTCCTGTTGTCTCATAGGTCAAAAAATAATACTCATCATCTGCCACAAGACTTCCAAGCACAGAGCCGGTAAGGGCATCATCCACATGATGCTGATGTGTCATAAGCTTTGCTACCTGCATCATATACATTGTGATTATCACAAGCAGCATCACAGTCAGAAATAAAAATACATACCCGATGGAGCTGCTTGCCTTTTTTCTTCTCTTTACCATATCCACCACCTACTGCTTTGCTGTTGACTGTCTGTTAATGGTTATCCGTACCGGATTTTCTGTCACCTTCGATAATCCTCCGGCAAAGGATAAAATGTTGTCATCATAGGTTCCGCTGATGCACAGATAGATTCTCTCTCCATACTCCACTTCCCTTGTGGTAGTTCCACTAAGGGAAATATTATACAGACCGTAGCTCTCTAATTCCGCAATCATATTCGCTTGATCCGTTCCGGACAAATAGCCATCTGTTTCCATGATAAGCAGATACTCTCTCGCTACCTGTCTCATTCCCCACTTATCGCTGATACCTGCAAAGGCACCAAAGATAACTACAAGGAATGCACACACAACTATCAGCTCTAACAACATGACAAGCATATTTTCGATGATGGATGCCTGCTTTTTCTGTTTTATGAAATTCTGCATCCTAACCCCCCTAAAATCCTAACTGCATATCCATAAGCTTCATGATAATGCAATAAAGGAGCATTCCTAAAATATCCATAGCAATTAAAATGACATATAGCGTGGTCTTCTGTTCTAACACCACACATCTACGCTTGTTTACACTGACCTGCTCCCTTTCGATGTTATTCTCCAAGGTCCTTAACGCCTCATCCACCTGCCCAGTAGACTGTAAGGACTTAATAACCGTACAAAAGGAAGAAATCTCTCCATTTGAAAAACTCATCTCAAGCTCCTGCAAGCAGTCATCCAGTGACCTTCCGGAATCCAAATCATTACCAAGCTGAATCAGAGCTGTTTTCAGTCGCTTGTTTTCTACCACCATAACGGAATCCTTTAAAGCATCCGCTATGTACTGACCACCACGTTTTCCGTAAAGTACTGACCTGCTCATCTCCATAATGTCATCCATCATTTCTTCATTAGAGGACTTATTCATGGAACGAAGCATAAAGTCCAAAAAGAACCAGCCAATCACTAAAACCACAAGGCTGATAGGCATGGCTGCCTCTGTCTGAAACACTCCTTTGGTAAGAAACAGGCAGATAAAGAAAAACAGCCCGGCCATCATGCCTTTGTACATATACCACTGGCTAACGGTCATCTGGTCTTTTAATAACACTCCGGCTCCCATCTTACGAAGCATAATCTGCTTCTCCGCTATGAAGTTTTGCACCACGGATGAATTTTTCATTTTGTTTATCTGTTTGATTGCTTCCTTTGTGGGCGTGGTATCATACTTTATATACATCACGCTTTGGACTGCTC
>JAFXCD010000090.1 GCA_017521605.1 Lachnospiraceae bacterium
ATATCTAAAAAAGTGGCAGATTCACTTGGTTATAATTATCCTGATTATGATGAAAACGTTACAAAATATTTGGAAACACAAAAGAGAATTTCAAATAAATATCTTTATGGTAATAGGTATTGACAAATTCCAATTTATCGAACACATAAGACGTTTAGTTTGTACATATGAATAGAAATAATTAGAGCCGGTGGGAATCCCATCGGCCTTAATTATTTTCCGGACTGTTAGGTATAGTCCAGATGCATTCATTCAAATAATAAGTCATAATAACCGGCTTTAGCATATTCTCTATGATGAGCTTGCAGTGAAACTCGATCTGATTGGAGAAGCTACGCCGTACCCAGTAAGAATCAACCTTGTATCGCTCCCCATTGATGCCGACATATAGAGGTTTAATCTGACCGTCATCATTGAAGGAAGCAATCACAGGAACTATCTGCATGGGTAGATAATCATGGGAATTCAAAGAGAGGATTTGACTCATGTATCCTCACTCCATTTCCGGAAAATCTGTTTCATTTCTATCAGCTCCTAGTTGAAAATATGAAGAGAATCTGATAATATTATATACGAACATACATTCGATTTCAACTACAAGATGTGGGGTAATATTTGGAAACGTAACCATAGAGTGAGAAAGGAGGCAACTGAAATGTCAGAAAGAACTTATATAGCAATCGACCTTAAGTCATTTTATGCCTCTGTGGAATGTATAGAGCGAGGTCTTGATCCTTTGACCACGAATTTAGTTGTAGCGGATGCAAGCAGAACAGAGAAGACCATATGTCTTGCAGTATCACCATCTCTAAAGAGTTTTGGCATTCCGGGAAGACCACGATTATTTGAAGTGGTCCAAAAGGTCAAGGAGGTTAATATTGAAAGAAAATCAAAGGCACCGGGAAGAAAATTTACAGGAGCTTCTTTTAATGCAGTGGAGCTTGCAAAGTCATCGGATTTGGAAGTTGCATATATAGCAGCGGCTCCACGAATGGCATATTACATGGAGTACAGTACAAAGATTTTTGATATTTATTTAAGATACATTGCTCCGGAAGATATGCATGTGTATTCCATTGATGAAGTTTTCATTGATGCCACCACCTATTTAAACACCTATAAGATGACAGCACACGAGCTTGCCCTTAAGATGATAAGAGATGTGCTTGCGGAAACCGGAGTAACAGCTACAGCAGGTATTGGAACAAATATGTATCTGTGTAAGGTTGCTATGGATATTGTAGCTAAGAAGATGCCTGCGGATAAAGATGGAGTTCGTATTGCAGAATTAGATGAGATGTCTTACCGAAGGTTACTATGGAATCATGTGCCGCTTACGGATTTTTGGAGAGTAGGACCGGGCTATGCTAAGAAGCTTATGGCAAATGGCTTATATACAATGGGCGATATTGCACGCTGTTCTTTGGGTAAGCCTAATGAATATTATAACGAGGCATTTTTGTATAAGCTCTTTGGAATCAATGCAGAGCTTCTTATTGACCATGCATGGGGGTGGGAGCCTACCACTATTGCAGAGATTAAATCCTATAAACCGCAGAAGAACAGCTTAGGTTCCGGGCAGGTACTTCACTGTGCCTACACTGCAGAAAAAGCAAAGCTGATTGTAAAGGAAATGACGGATTTACTGGTGCTTGATTTGGTAGATAAAAAGCTTGTTACTGACCAGATGGTATTGACCATTGGATATGATATTGATAACTTGACCGACCCTAATATTAGAAATAAGTATCATGGGGAAGTGACCACAGACCACTATGGAAGACAAGTGCCAAAGCATTCTCACGGTACAATCAATCTTCCTTGTCAGACTTCCTCTACCAAGATAATTATGAAAGCAGTGGAAGAGTTGTTTGACAGAATCATTAACTGGGATTTGCTTGTGAGAAGAGTCAATATTGTAGCAGCCAGAGTGATACCGGAAAGGGATGTGGTGGAGAAGCCGGCTTTTGAACAGCTTGATTTGTTTACCGATTATGAAGCATTAGAGCAGGAGAGGCAACAGGAAAAGAAGGAGCGTGAAAAGGAGAAAAAGATTCAGCACGCAGTTCTTGATATCCAAAAGAAGTTTGGTAAGAATGCGGTCCTTAAGGGCATGAACTTTGAAGAGGGAGCCATGACCAGGGAGAGAAACGGTCAGATTGGAGGGCATAAAGCATGAGTGGATATTATAAAGATGAGCATAGATATGATGATATCATTCACTTACCACATCATCAGTCTGCGGAAAGAGCACATATGTCCCTGCATGATAGGGCAGCGCAGTTTGCACCTTTTGCAGCACTCTCCGGTCATGAGGAAGCAATCGAAGAGACTGCAAGGCTTACCGATGAAAAGATTACATTAGATGAAACTGCTATAGAGAAAATTAACGAAAAGCTTTATGAGATTTCCATGCATTTATCAGAGAAGTGGAATGTGTCAATTACTTACTTTAGACCGGATGCACTTAAGAAGGGTGGAGCCTATCTTACGGATATTGGAAGTGTAAAGAAGATTGATGAGATAGAAAAGCTTGTCTTAATGGACAGTGGCATAAAGATTAAAATGGAACAGATTGTAGAGATAGAAGTCATGTAGCGATACATGGCTTTTTCTTTTGCCCATTTTCGCAGAGTATCCTTCCCCCGGGGAGATGGGCGGGGGCTAGGGGGTAGGAATGGTAC
This sequence comes from Lachnospiraceae bacterium, assembly GCA_017521605.1. Taxonomy (GTDB): domain Bacteria; phylum Bacillota; class Clostridia; order Lachnospirales; family Lachnospiraceae; genus Acetatifactor. Next base: position 2,685 of record JAFXCD010000090.1, read on the forward strand.
ACGCATAAAACAAAATACTTTCGGCAGGCAAAAATCCCACATCCAAAAGCCAAAACACATCATCCTGAGAAAAAAATAAAATTTCTTGGGATTTTTTTTGCCCATTTTTTGCAATCAGCTTTTTTTGACCCTAAGTACTAACTGTAAGGAACAAAAAGTGGAAGCAATCAAACGAAGCGACACTTCCCTTACAGAAACCGGGAAAGGAGGAAAAGTCATCATGAAGAGAAAGCTTGAAATGGCAATTATCAAAGCAAAGAACTGGATTCAGACAAAGAAAGAAGGCTCCGACCAGCTTATGGTTATGTTCATCATCATCGCAGTGGCGGCAGGTGTAGCAGGTCTTTTATACATCTTCGCAAAGAGCACATTGCTCCCTGAATTCCAGAGCAAAGTAAGCGAACTGCTTAACAACTGGTTCAATCATGCGTAAGGAGGCAATATGGCAAAGAATGCAGGTATGAGAGCCATCGCAAAAGAAGAAAAGCGATTGGAAAAGGAAAGAAAAAGGCGTATCGAGCTTGCAAACAAAATGCTGATTCCGGTGGGAAAGAAAACCATGGAAACCTTGGGACTTATCTCATTTGATCCAAACGGAGTTTTCAGATTTTCACAAAACCGTTGGATTCGAGTGTTTAAAGCGGAAGGAAATATTTCGCAGCTTGCAGGCATTGCCTTAGACCTTTCCGGAAGAATCCGTATTGTCTGGCATGTGGGAGAGGATGGTGGCAGGGACACCTGCCACCTAAGTCTTATCGAAACCGGAGAGATTTACGAAGAGGTTAGACAGCTTATGTCAAGAGATGAGGAGTCTATAAAAGAGGTCGTAAGACTTACGCCGCTTTCTGTAGACGAGGTAATGAATCATATTAGTGAGATGTTCGGTCAGTCTATCCGGTTTTCGTATGCATCCTATGTGCGTGGCAATAAGGACTGGAAAAAAGAATGCTTCCTTGAAGTGAAAGAGGAAGTAAACAAGTTTCGTGTCGGAAGATGCTATGGAGAAGCCTTTAGTGCTTTATCCTATCCATCCATCCCAAAAGATGGATTTGCAGACAAGTTAAAGGATTTGGGTTGTCAGATGTTTGTCTGTCTTGACTTAAATTCCCTGACAGCACAGGAGCAGATGGATTTTAGCAGAGCGATTGAAAAGAGATATAACAGAAGACTTCCGGTAGTAGCGGAGGAGGATTATCTGAACGTATCTTATTCTCTTGTAGTTTTATGCGATTCCGATGATGCAAGAGACATCATTGAGAAAACCATCATTTCACTGGCAAACGGGTATGATTTTATGCTTTCTTCCAGTTTTTACGAACAGAAAAAAGTAGCAGAAAGTGTGTTTAGCTTGGGGCTGCTTGATAGCAAGATAATGAGAAACGTGAAGGTAGATGTGGTGGAAAGTCTGATGGGAGGTGGAAGTGATGAAGATGCCTAAATCAAAGTATGAGCAGACAAAAGTGTGTGATGAAGTACTGGTTAAGGAAATGACATCCGTACAGGATGTGTTCTCCATTGTGAGCATTGATGAAAGTGGTATCTTCGAGCTTCCGGGTAAGAAGTTTTCGGGGTTATACGTGCTTAGTGATATTAACTTTGCGGGTGTTACGGATGCAGAACAAAAGCAGCTCATCATCAATCTGTCCAATGTATTTAAAACCATTCCCTGTAGATTTTCTTATTCCGTGGCAAATGAATATGTGGATGAGAGGCAGTTTAACGAGAAGATCCTCTACAGGCTTCGAGGAGATAAGTACGACAGATTAAGACGGTCATTTAACACGGTAATTAAGGATAAGGTAAGCGATGCAAGGCAGGGATTATATCAGACCATTTATCTGACCTTAACTATTAAGGCAGAGAACATGGCAGATGCAAAGAGTACCTTCCGTTCCATGGAAAGTGCCATCAGAAGTGCATTTGTAGGAATCGGAGTAAACGGTATTCAGGGTTCCATTATGAGAACCGTACCCATTGATGAGAGAATACAG
>JAFXCD010000016.1 GCA_017521605.1 Lachnospiraceae bacterium
AGGTGACGTTAAGTGGTTGAATTAGATCAGATGAAATCAGAAATTCTGACTTACGAAACTCCTTTGGCGGAAGTGAGGGATTCACTTTGACCTGGACAGTAAGGCAAAGCGAATCGAAGAATTAGAGCGTGAGATGGAGGCGCCCGGCTTCTGGGATGATCCGGATCGCTCCAATAAACAGATGAAAGAACTTAAGAACATGAAGGATACCGTGGGAGAGTATCAGAAGTTGGCCACCCAGTATGATGATATACTGACCTTGATTCAGATGGGCTATGAGGAGAATGATGAGTCTCTTATTCCTGAGATACAGGGAGAACTGGATGAATTTAAAAAGGAATTCGACGAGCTGCGTATCGGTACCCTTTTGTCGGAAGAATATGACAAGAACAATGCTATTTTGAAGCTCAATGCAGGTGCCGGCGGTACCGAAAGCTGCGACTGGTGTAGTATGCTGTATCGTATGTACACAAGATGGGCAGAACGGAAAGGCTTTGCAGTAGAAGTGCTGGACTTTCTGGATGGTGATGAAGCCGGTATTAAGTCCGTGACCTTCCAGGTCAATGGTATCAATGCCTATGGTTATTTGAAGTCGGAGAAAGGTGTGCACAGACTGGTGCGTATTTCCCCTTTTAATGCTCAGGGTAAGCGCCAGACATCCTTTGTTTCTCTGGATGTTATGCCGGATATCGAGGAAGATTTGGATGTGGAAATCGATGAGAAGGATTTGCGTATCGACACCTACCGAAGCAGTGGTGCCGGTGGTCAGCATATTAACAAGACCTCATCGGCTATCCGTATTACCCATATCCCTACCGGTACCGTGGTACAATGCCAGAACGAACGGAGCCAGTTCCAGAATAAGGACAAGGCTATGCAGATGCTGAAAGCCAAGCTGTATTTGCTCAAGCAGGAGGCTAATGTAGAGAAGCTTTCCGATATTCGTGGTGAGGTAAAGGATATCGGCTGGGGTAACCAAATCCGCTCCTATGTGTTGCAACCTTACACCATGGTGAAGGATCACAGAACCGATGTGGAAAGTGGCAATGTGGATGCGGTATTGGATGGTTCACTGGATACCTTTATCAATGGATATTTGAAGTGGTTAAGTGTGAAGAAATAAGATATTTTAGAAGGAGAAGGAACAGGTTTGTGACTTCTCCTTAAAATTTTTAGAAAGATACACAAAGGATACAACCCTCATATAAACTAATCTTAGTTACAGAACAAGAATACGGAGGAAATCATGGCATATCAAATTTTGCTGGTAGAAGACGATGCACAAATCAGAGAGGTAATAAAGGACTTTTTTGATGCGAAAGGTCAGGGAGAAATAGAATTACATATTGCTAAAGACGGCAATGAGGGCCTGGCTGCCGTATATGAGCAGGAATATGATTTGTGCCTCTTGGACATTATGCTTCCCGGGGCAAATGGGTTTGAAATTTGCAGAGCCATTCGAGAAAACAGCATTGTGCCTATTATTTTCCTCACTGCCAGAGGTGGGGAGGAGGATGTGCTCTACGGATATCAATTGGGCTGTGACGACTATATGGTAAAACCTTTTTCACTGGCGGAGCTTTATGCTAAGTGCCAGGCACTGATTAAGCGTGCCAAAGGGATGATTGCCTGTCCGGAGATGGTGTGTGGTGAAATACGACTGAATCCGGTACGTTTCACTGTCACTATAGGAGAGGAACAGGTAGACCTACCACCTAAGCAGTATGCTTTACTGAAATACCTGATGGAAAATAAGGACAGAGTATTGGACAGAGAACTGATGCTAACCCGTATCTGGGGCTATGACTATGAAGGCGGGGAGCGAGTGGTGGACAATCATATCAAAAAACTGCGGAAGGCTTTAGGCAGTGCCGGTGGACAGATAAAGACCATCTTGAAGAAGGGATACAAAATAGCAGAATAGTGAGGTGTTTTTATGAGAGGGAGTAAGAAAAAAGAGAAGGGTATACTTCAAGGGCTAAAGAGCAGGAAAAGGAAGAAGTTTAGCACATTATTTTTGTATAGGTGGCTGGTAGTAATGATTATAACCGCGTTACTTTATGCAGAGGGATTGGCAATATTTGTTACCTATCAAAAGAGTGAATCTAAACAGAAGTTTTCCTTTGCAAAGAATCATCAGCTTCAATATTATAATTCATTATCTTTGGAATATACGGAACAGGAGTTATTGAATTGGGCTTGTTTTTGGTTAGCATACCATGCAGAAGGTTACAATACATTTTCCTATATGTGTGATGCACAGAGTATGGAGATTATTGCCGGCTGTGAAGAGAAAATGTTTTTGGTTAATCTGGGTAAGCCGGAGAGTAATGAAAGAAATAGGGTATATATATGTAAAACTAGTGATATAGAAGCGTTTGAGAGTTATCGTCAGAAACTTTTAAGTTATGGCAGACCGTTGCGAAGACTCTATGAAACAATACAATTGAAAGAAGAGTATATATATTCTGATGGAATAAATTTTTGGCCGGGAAACTTAAAAGTAGAAACTACGGCTATTGATTTAGGGGAATATATGTTGGGAGTAAACAGGGATGAGAAAGAATTGTTCCCTTTCGAATTAAAGAGTAAATATAATATTCCGGATGGATATGTAAAGACGGATATTAGTAATAATGGAGTGATATTGTTAGGTTATAGTTCTACCAGTCCGTATATGAAGGTTAATAATAGTAATGAAGATGGTTATACACTACTAAAATCTCTTTATGAAGGTATAAGAGCCGACTCTGAGGAGTGGGTGTCAGGGCAACATTTAGTATGGCAGGAAAGGGAAAATTTTTTTGTTATTCAATTGGCTTCCAAAATAGAGATGAAGCTTCCGGGTGGACGAGAGGTAATATTACTACAGGTGTCCATTTTGGATGTGTGGAAAAATTATGGTAGTGTATTGTTGGGAATAGGATTGTTAGCAATAATGCTAGGAACCTTGGTTGCTTTTGGACTTGCCAAGATATCTTATATGCGTTTGAAAGCAGGTTATGATTTAGAGGACTACCGCAAAACCCTTACCAACACCATGGCTCATGACTTGAAGAGTCCGCTTATGAGTATATCCGGCTATGCAGAAAACCTGCGTGACAATCTGAATACTGAGAAGCAAGGCTATTATTCCCAGGCTATTTTAAATAATGTGCAGTATATGAATGGTATTATAGAGTCAGTACTTTATATGTCCAAGATGGAGGAAGGAAAGCTATCCCTAAAGAAAGAATCCATACATGCAAAAGAGTTACTTGAGAAGCTTGTGGCAGATAGGCATGAAAGCTTACAGGAGAGAGAATTAAAGGTGGAAATAGAAGGAGATGTGTTACTGGAAGCAGATGCCACATTACTTGAGCAGCTTTTATGCAATCTGTTGGACAATGCCATAAAATATGCTTTAAGAGATACCACTATCTGTGTTATGATGAAGGATAAGGAGATAAGCATTCAGAATGCCTGTGAGGAAGATTTGCAAGGGGTAGCAGATACCCTGTGCCAGCCTTTTGTGGTAGGAGATACCAGCAGAAGCAATCAAAAAGGTAGCGGATTGGGACTTGCCATTGCAAAGAATATTTGTGAATTGCATGGATTGGGATTTGAGCTTATCTGCAAGGAAAAGAGCTTTGAAGCAAAGATAAAGGGATAGGAGTTTGTTACATGCGTTACCTGAAGCCTGATTATTACGAGGATTTTAAATGTATAGCCGGAGAGTGCCCGGATACCTGCTGTGCAGGATGGCAGATTATGATAGATGAGGAATCGCTGGATTATTATGGGGAAATCCCCGGTGCTTTTGGAAAGAGGCTTCGAGATTCTATTGACTGGCAGGAGGGTGCATTCTATCAGTGCGAGAAAAGGTGTGCATTTTTAAATGAAAAGGATTTGTGTGATATTTATACGCAGCTGGGAGAGGGTGCCCTTTGTAAGACCTGTCAAAATTATCCGCGACATGTGGAGGAGTTTGAAGGACTGAGAGAGTATACCCTCTCCTTGTCCTGTCCTGTGGCTGCAGAAATGATTTTGGGACAGCAGAGGTTTCCTGTATTTGTAGAAACAGAGGATGATACAGAAGATGAGCTGACAGAGGAATTTGAAGATTTTGATATCTTGCTGTTTACCCAGTTAGAAGATGCCAGAGAAGTGGTGATGAAGCATTTGTGGGATACAGATATGTGTTTGGAGGATAAGATGAGCCTGTATCTGCAGTTTGCGAGACAGATGCAGGATTGTATTGACAGGGAAGAGTTTTTTGAGATAGATAGTGTAATCCGTTCCTTCGAAGAGGGGCAGTTCCCATGGACAGGAGAATCGGAAGAAATGTTGCGTTTTATGCATAGGAAGGACCTGTTTGCACATATCTATGATTTAGAGAGACTTCGGGAAGAATGGACTGATGTGCTGGACAGACTGGAAGAGAGTCTCTATGCACTTGGAGAAGAGGCTTATCGACAGAAGACAGAGGCTTTTGAAGGCTGGTTGCAGGAAGATATGGAGGGGTTTGCACAGTGGAAGCAGAATGGTCTGCAACTATTTGTATTCTTTTTATATACCTACTTTTGTGGTGCGGTATATGATGACTGGATATACAGTAAAATGGCTTTGGCAGTAGAGTCTGTACGGTTTATAAGGGAACTTTATTTGGCACGTTGGGTAGAGGAAGGAACGTTAACACAGGAGGATTATGTGGAGCTTGCTTATCGCTATGCCAGAGAAATAGAGCACTCCGACCCGAATCTGAATGCCTTGGAGGAGTACTTTGCGGAAAGAGGGTAGGCTTCGAAAAAAAATGGAAAAATTTTTCAAAATCCTACTTGACAAGACAAAGGACTGGTGTTAATCTGTAGTGGAGTTAGTTGCAACTAACATGAATTGAATAGGAGGATGGTCAAATGAAATTGACAGAAGCAAAGGTCGGTGAAGAATATATCATTCGGGAACTTGTGACGGATGATGAAGAGATGAATGCTTTCCTCTTTACTCTGGGATGCTATAGTGGTGAACCTATTACTGTGATTACCAAGCTTCGAAGCAGTATGGTGGTTTCCATCAAGGATGGCAGATATAATATTGATAATCAATTGGCGGGAGCAATTGTAGTATAGTGGCATAAGGCCGCTATATATTTTGAACAAGAGTTAGATGAGACTAACTAAAATTAGAAAAAACAATCTGGAGTAAAGAATTGTTGCACAATAGATGCGGAAAAGGAAAAAAGACATAATTTTGTTCGACAAGAAATGATTGGAGAAGAATGAAACGGAGGAGCTTTATGAGAATTGCTTTGGCAGGAAATCCGAACAGTGGAAAGACTACCATGTATAATGCACTCACAGGGAAAAGTGAGAAGGTAGGAAACTGGGCAGGTGTGACAGTAGATAAGAAAGAGAGCTCAATAAGAAAGAGTTTTTATAGAGGAGAAGAGGCAGTAATGGTGGTGGATTTGCCGGGAGCATATTCCATGTCCCCTTTTACTTCGGAAGAAGGGGTGACCAGTACATATGTAAAAAGTGAAAGTCCTGATGCTATAATCAATATTGTAGATGCTACAAATTTAAGCAGAAGCTTGTTTTTTACTACGCAGTTGATGGAGTTGGGAATTCCTGTAGTTGTAGCGCTGAATAAAAGTGATATTAATGAGAAAAAGGGAACAAAGATTGATACGGAAAAGCTTTCAAAACGCTTGGGTTGTCCGGTAATTCAAACTATCTCCACCAATGCAGACGGTTTACAAGAGGTAGTAGATGCTGTAATGTCTGTAGTCGGAAACGGACAAAAGGCACCTTATGAAGGAGGCGAGCAGGAGCTTACAGATAAAGCAACTGCAATGGAAGCGGATAGAAAGCGTTATGAATTTGTAAATAGTATTGTAAAGACGGTAGAAACCCGTAAGGTATTTACCAAGGATAGAAATAAGCAGGATAGGGTAGATGTGGTGTTGACCAAGCCGGTTATAGGTATTGCTATTTTTGCACTGGTGATGTTTCTGGTATTTTACATTTCCCAGTCTACCTTGGGAACCTGGATTGCAGACTGGCTGGTAGGCTGGATTGAAAGCTTCCAGGAATGGGTGGCAGGAAAAGTGGAAGGTGCGAATCCCTTCTTGTACTCCCTGTTGATTGACGGTATTATCGGTGGTGTGGGCGCTGTGGTGGGGTTCCTACCCTTAGTAATGGTAATGTATTTCCTGATTGCTCTTTTAGAGGATTGTGGCTATATGGCACGTGCCAGTGTAGTACTGGATCCTATTTTCAAGAGAGTGGGTCTTTCCGGAAAATCTGTCATCCCTATGGTAATCGGTACCGGATGTGCTATCCCCGGAGTAATGGCATGTAGAACCATTCGTAATGAGAGAGAACGCAGAACCACAGCTATGCTGGCACCTTTCATGCCATGTGGAGCAAAGTTGCCGGTAATTGCACTATTTGCAGGTGCTTTCTTTGCAGATGCTAAGTGGGTAGGACCCCTTATGTATTTTGCAGGAGTTTTGTTGATCCTTATTGGTGCTACGCTGGTAAATGCAATCACAGGTAATAAGTATAAAAAATCCTATTTTATCATAGAGCTTCCGGAGTATAAGCTCCCTAGCTTAAAGAGAGCGTTTTTTTCCATGTGCTCTCGTGGTAAAGCTTATATTATCAAGGCAGGAACCATTATTCTGGTATGTAATGCAGTAGTACAGATTATGCAGGGCTTCAATTGGCAGTTGCAATTGGTGGAAGAGGGAATGGAAGACACCTCTATTTTGGCTGGTATTGCTTCTCCCATTGCGGTGCTGCTGGTACCGGTGGTTGGAATTGCAGCATGGCAGTTGGCTGCGGCAGCAGTAACAGGCTTTATTGCCAAAGAAAATGTAGTAGGTACATTGGCAGTTTGTTATGCGTTGACAGATTTTATTGATACAGAAGAGCTGGCATTGGTTGGCGGTTCTTCAGAGGTTGCAACAGTTATGGGTCTTACTAAGGTGGCAGCACTTGCTTATCTGATGTTTAACTTGTTCACGCCTCCTTGTTTCGCAGCATTGGGAGCTATGAACTCTGAGATGCAAAGTAAGAAGTGGTTCTGGAGCGGTGTGGCACTTCAGCTTGGTACCGGATATACAGTGGCTTTCTGGGTGTATCAGATAGGAACCTTTATCACTACCGGTAAGGTGGGGGCAGGATTTGTCCCGGGCTTCATAGCAGTACTGGTGATGACCTTGATTGTAGTAGGGCTGATACAGAAGGCGAAGAATCGTGCAAAAGCGGAACAAAACTTGAAAAAAGCCGCATAATTAGAATAAGAAACAGAGGGATTGTATGGTTGATGTGATAATAATCCTATTGCTACTGCTGATAATAGGAGGTGCGGTGGCATATATTGCAAAACAAAAGAAAAACGGTGTGAAATGCATCGGCTGTCCGGATTCGGGTAGTTGCACAGGACATTGTAATGGCGCCTGTGAGGCGGGCAATTGTAATGGTAGTTGTCTTTGCCATGAAGAATAATAACAAATCCATAATAAATCACCAGAACCCACCGGGTGGAGTATTTCCGCTTCGGTGGGTTCTTATTTTTCTATTCAGTCTTTGTTTCAATTCTGGTAAATAGGATAGAGTAATCCTTAGGAATTTGCACACTGGTAAAATCCTGTACAGTCCAGTCTGTAGTAAGGCCTAACCAGCCTAACACCTTTTCAGAAGAAAAGGGCAGAAAAGGCACCAGCAGTACTGCCAGATTACCAATAAGCCAGGTGCAGTTAAATAGAGTACCTGCACATTTTTCGGGAGCGGTGGTTCTGGTTTTCCAGGGCTCCTGTGAGTCATAGTACTTATTGCCGAAACGAACCAATTCAAAAATAGCTTCCAGAGCTTCCTTGAATTGACCGTTTTCAATTTTGGTACCTACAGTTTTATAGACTTCCGTAACCTTGTTACGGATATCTGCATCTACAATGCCTTCCGGTATTTGACTTTCCTTATATTTCACCAGAAATGCTAAAGTACGATTGACAAAATTGCCCCAGGCACCTACCAGTTCCGAGTTGTTCTGCTCCGCAAACTCTCGCTTGGAAAAGTCTGTATCACGTTTTTCCGGACCATTGGCAATGAAGAAGTAACGGATAGCATCGGGATGGTAGTCACGACTTAAGTCCTTCAACCAGACTGCCCAGTTCTGGCTGGTTGAAATCTTGCGACCCTCCAGGGTAATGTACTCGTTGGAAATAATATCATCCGGCAGACGTAAGCCATCTCCGTGACCTAAAAGCAGGGCGGGGAGTATGATACTGTGGAAAGGGATATTATCCTTGCCGTGTACATAGTAGTGGCGGGCATTATCACCAAAAACTTCTTCAAAGGGGATGCCTTTTTCTTCGCAAAGTGTAGCAGTAGCGGAAAGATATCCTAAGACATTTTCTGCCCAGATATAAATTTTCTTCTCTTCATATCCATCGCAGGGGACATCGATGCCCCAGTCCAAATCTCTGGTAATGGCACGGTCACGTAGTCCCTCATCAATATAGCGTTTGGTAAAGGCAATAGCATTTTTACGCCAATAAGGGTGGTTCTCTAAAAGTTCAGTCAGTTCCTTCTTCAGCTTGGAAATCAACAAAAAGATTTGCTTACTTTCTTGGAATTCCAGAGGAGTGTTGCACTCTGAGCAACGAGGGGCTAATATATTTTCCGTATCCAGCACTTCATTACAGGAGTCGCACTGGTCCCCACGGGTTTTGGCTCCGCAGGAAGGACAGGTGCCGATGATAAAGCGGTCTGTCAGTACCTTGGCACAGGTAGGACAGAAGGCCTGCTTCACAGTGCGTTCTTCTGTGTAACTACCGGCATAAAGCTTTTTGTGGAACTTCTGAACGAACTGTATATGTTTTTCGTCAGAGGTCTTAGTGTATAAATCATAAGAAAAGCCTAAGCTCTTAAAATCCTCACAAAATTCTTTGTGATAGTATTCGCTGATTTCAGCAGGGGTGCGATTTTCCTGCTTGGCGCGAATGGTAATAGGAGTTCCATAGCAGTCGCTTCCTGATACGTAAAATACATTTTCTCCTTTGGCACGATAGTAGCGTGCTAAAATATCACCGGGGAGAAGGCCGGCTACATGTCCGATGTGAAGGGAGCCGTTGGCATAGGGCCAGGCGCCGCCGATTAAAATATTCTTGTTCATAGTTAATACCTCTCATTTCTTAAAATTAGTTTGATAACAGTTACAGTTTTACAAATAAAAAAACGCTCTCACCCCTTACTTTTAAAGTCTAAGGGACGAAAGCATCGCTCACGTGTTACCACCCTAATTCACCTGCCTCTCACGATAACAGGCCTTATCAAGTTCGGACAGGAAATGATCTGTCGAAACTCTATCGCTGTTACGGGCGATCCCGGCGTAGCCTAACCTTAAAGCTTAAAGGCTCGGTACGCAGCTCGGAGACCATGTTCGGCAAAGTCTGCTTTATCCATTCTCAGCGCATCGAAAGATGATGGATTTCTCTGTAAAAGTTTTCTGTGCTTACTCTTTCTCGTCATTGCTATTGAAGGCATTGTAGCACAGGCAAAATAAAAAAGCAACCACAAAATGATTGCTTTTAAGAAACATGTTGTTTGGTGTTAGTGGAGATAGCCTCCATAATCCGATACCTTACCATACGGGAAATCTCCTGGGTAGTCATATCTTTGTAGGTTTCATAATAGATTGGTTCCAAGAAATGTACCTGAGTAGTGACCTTTTTTAGGGAATTTACACCAAAAGGCTTGTAGGAATCAATCAGCGCTACCGGTACAATGGGGCTTTTGGATTTCAAGGCACATTTGAAGGAGCCGGGTAGGAAGTCCTGTACTTTATTCTTATTGTTGGCATAGCCACCTTCCGGAAAAATAATATATTTCCGACCGGCTTTAACCTCAGTGATGACATGAAGGATTCCGTTTAGTTGCATTTTCATATTACTCTTATCCAGACGACAGCCTTTCAAAAGTGTGACAAACTGGTTGGCAAGAATCATCTGGGAACGCTTAGCATCCATCATGATGGTACAGGGTGTATCGTGGACACTGATAATTCCCAAGGCATCGTATTTGCCCTGGTGATTGGCATACATGATGTAGCCTCCTTCGGCTGGCAGATTTTCCAGACCGTAAGCATCTGTTTTGATACGGCCATTGTGTTTCATTATGGAAATCATGCGTCTGGCAAATCGGTACCGGTCCTGTTCGTCATAACGAAGCTCGTGACGCTCCATAAAAGGTACCATCCATAAAAAATAAAGGATAAATGGCAGACATAGAATAATAACATATACAAATCTGGACATAAGTATAAGGCTCCTTGTTAAGGTGTTTGCTCCGGGGTTTTCATAATATCTAGGAAAAATACGGTGTAGGTCATTTTCATATAAGGCATTAGCCACAGGAAACCAATAAAAAAGGTGAATACACATAGGAGCATCAGTGGCAGGAACCTAAGCTGCAATAAAAAGAAACGCCCCATGTGTTTTTTCATAAGCTTACAACTGGCTAAAATGGCTTGTTTACCTGTATAATCCGGAAAATCCAAAAGCAGATAGAAGCTCTGGGAAAGAGCCAGCTGTAGGGGGTACATTACTAAAAAGCCAATAGGATAGGCAAGTAATGCATATTTCATATAGTTAAGGTCATTTGTCGTCCAGTAGATATAACGCAAAGCGTTAAATGGCAGTATGGAAAGAAAGGTAACAAAGGTGGTTGCTGCGGCAACCGTAAAGGAAGCCTTTGGATTGTTCTGAAAGCCATAAAAAAGGTGGTCTGCTTTGTAAGGCTGTCCACATGCCATATTTAAGAAAAACAGGCAGATGCCGGTTTGGAAAATGCTTAAAAATGCGGTTAGAGCAAAATCCACCAGAAGAAACAGAAGATACTGTGAAAAGGTATTTCCGGATAGGAGCTGCTCCAGTAAAGAAGATGCAGAGAGGTTTACCATTCCTACTGTCAACAAAGTAAAAATAGATATCCCATAATTACGTTCCAATTTGCATTTGGCCAAATCCTGTAGTTCGGCCCCGGATTTATATGATATCATAATGTGAATTCCTTTCTAATATTTTTCCAAAAGGGCATCTAAATCAATACCATTTTGTTCTAATAGTTCGTCAAAGGTCTGACCTGAAAGCTCCTTGTAAGTGGCATTAAACTGCTGACGAAACTCAGGGTTTTTCAAATTAGCGGGAAGCTGAACCAGAGTAGTGATAAAAATGACTACGGAAAGGCAGATACCAATAATGGCAGTGGTTACACCAATGGAGGCATTGCCGGGAAGGGGTCTGCGACGACGCTTGGCAAGGTGGGCAAACAGGAGACCTAAGCAACCAAAGAGAATCGGAAACACAATAGTATAGGCACTTAATATTGCCAAAATACCCATAAATAGAGCAGCAGAACAAAAGGGACTTTCTTTATCGCTGCCATAATAGGGTGGTTGATAATCGGAATTCATGGAAGTTACTCCTTTCAAAAGACTTACTAGATGTAATATATCATTTTTTAGACTTGAAATCAATGCAAGGTATCTATTATAATTATAAAGATTTAATTAACTGCGAACTGTAAGCAGGATAGATATGGAGTTGGAAGGACACAAGAGTATGGACATTATTTTACAAATTAAAGAAGAATTAAAGGTGGAAAAGTGGCAGGTAGAGGCTGCTGTGAAATTAATTGATGAAGGAAATACCATTCCCTTTATTTCACGTTATCGTAAGGAGGTAACCGGTTCGTTGAATGACGAGCAGTTGCGTGATTTGCATGAGCGTTTAACCTACTTGCGTAATCTGGAGGAGAAGAAGGAACAGGTATTAAAGAGTATAGAGGAACAGGGCCAGCTGACAGAGGAATTAAAAGAAAAGATTCTGGCAGCCCAGACCTTGGTAGTGGTAGAGGATTTGTATCGTCCCTACAGACCCAAGCGTAAGACTCGTGCCAGCGTGGCAAAGGAAAAGGGGCTGGATGGACTGGCACAGTTTATTTTGGCGCAGGAAACCACTTCTCCCGTAGAGGAAGCGGCGGAAAAATATATTTCTGAAGAGAAGGAAGTTGCTACGGCTGCAGATGCTTTGCAGGGTGCCAAGGATATTATCGCAGAAATGATTTCCGACGAAGCGGAGCATCGTTTGTATATCCGTAATGCTACCATGGAGGAGGGTATTGTAACCAGTACTGCCAAGGATGAAAAGGCACAGAGTGTATATGAAATGTATTACAACTTTGAGGAGCCGGTGAAGAAGATTGCCGGACACAGAGTACTGGCATTGAATCGTGGTGAAGCAGAGAAGGTGTTGACTGTTAAGGTAAATGCTCCGGTGGAGAGAATTATCCGTTATTTGGAGACTAAGCTGATTACAAAGGAAAATGAGTTTACCACTCCGATTTTGCAGGAAGTGGCAGCGGATAGTTATGAACGTCTCATTGCCCCTGCTATTGAGCGTGAGATTCGTAATGACCTGACCGAAAAGGCAGAGGATGGCGCCATCAATGTATTTGGCAAGAACTTGGAGCAACTGTTACTTCAGCCCCCTATTGCAGGAAAAGTTGTGCTGGGTTGGGACCCTGCTTTCCGTACCGGTTGTAAGCTGGCAGTAGTGGATGCTACCGGTAAAGTACTGGATACTAAGGTGATTTATCCTACTGAGCCCCAGAATAAGGTAAAAGAAGCTAAGATTGAATTAAAGAAACTGATTGATAAGTATAAAGTAGACCTGATTTCCGTAGGAAACGGTACCGCTTCCCGTGAGTCTGAGCAGGTTATCGTAGAATTTTTAAAGGAAATCGATAGACCGGTGCAGTATGTGATTGTAAATGAAGCAGGTGCTTCTGTTTACTCCGCAAGTAAGCTGGCTACCGAGGAGTTCCCCAATTTTGACGTGGGACAGAGAAGTGCAGCATCCATCGCAAGAAGACTGCAGGATCCTCTGGCAGAGCTGGTAAAGATTGACCCTAAGTCCATCGGTGTAGGTCAGTATCAGCACGATATGAACCAGAAGAAGCTTTCCGAGGCATTAAATGGTGTGGTAGAGGATAGCGTAAACAAGGTGGGTGTGGATTTGAATACTGCGTCCGCATCCCTGTTGGAATATATATCAGGTATTAACAAGACTATTGCGAAAAATATTGTGGATTATCGAGAGGCAAATGGTCGTTTCACCAACCGTAAGCAGCTTTTAAAGGTGGCAAAGCTGGGACCTAAGGCATACGAGCAGTGTGCAGGTTTTATGCGTATTACCGATGGTGACAATCCTTTGGATGCTACCAGTGTGCATCCCGAGTCCTATGAAGCAGCCATGAAGCTTTTAGATAAGCTGGGACTGACTATGGAAGATGTAAAGGAAGCCCAGAAAAAGGTAGCAGCGGAAAAGGCAGCAGGAAAAAAAGCACCGGCAGAAAAGAAGCCTGTACCCAAGAAACCTGTACAGAAGCAGGTACGTGTCAGCAATACCAATACTGCCATGGGCAAGGCTTTGGCGGCGGCAATGGGTGGAGTAACCTTTGAAGAACCTATTAAGAAGGGTAAGTCTGCTGCAGAAGCAGAAAGTGCCGCACAGATCAACGAAGCAAGCATCAGTAGCTTAGAGAAACGTATCAAGAATAAGAAGCTGCTGGCAGAGGAGTTGGGTATCGGTGAGATTACTTTGACCGATATTTTGAAGGAATTGGAGAAACCGGCTCGTGACCCTCGTGACGACATGCCTAAGCCTATTTTACGTAGTGATGTTCTGGATATGAAGGATTTAAAGCCCGGTATGATTTTAAAGGGTACCGTACGTAATGTTATTGACTTTGGCGTATTTGTAGACATCGGTGTGCATCAGGATGGTCTGGTTCACATCAGCCAGATTACCGAGAAGTTTATCAAGCATCCTTTGGAAGCCGTAAGCGTAGGTGATATTGTGGATGTACAGGTGTTGGATTGCGATATGCAGAAGAAGAGAATTGCATTGACTATGAAGATTAAGAAATAATTGTACAGTCCCCTTCTTTGTGGAGGGGGCTAATTTTTTGTTGACACATATCCAACCCTGTAGTAATATACCCCTTGAGGTAAAGTTCTTCAGGGTTGGGTGAAGAGATTAACGGATCTTTAATTCCCTACTGGTAGTGAGGCATCTTTAGGATGATGAGTCTACGACCTGCACCGCTTTTGGTGTGGCTGAACCGGTCCAAATCCGGTACCAACAGTATAGTCTGGATGAAAGAAGAAATGCATGTGTGAAAGTATGCCCTGAGATATCTATGCCCATAGGTAGCTCGGGGCTTTATAATGCACAAAAAGAAGAATTTTCCTTCAATCTAATATACATTGCCGAATCGACTGATATAGTGGTTACGGCGCCGTAGGAAACGGCAGAAAGAGAGGAAAAGATGAATGTATTTTTGGAAAGCGTAAAGGAAAACGCAATGTTTGTGGCGCAGGTGGTGGGAATCTTCCTGGCACTGTTTGTAGTGGCATTTCTGGCAGAGAAGCTGGCGCAGAAATGTAGCGGGGTAAAGGAAAAGGTACTGACTACCCGTAAGGTGGCTATGATTGGCATGTTTTCGGCAGTTTCTGCAATTTTGATGTTATTGGAAATTCCGGTTTTCTTCGCACCTTCTTTTTATGGTCTGGATTTTAGTGAGTTGCCGGTTTTGATTGGTTCCTTTGCATTTGGACCTGCTACCGGAGTTTTGATGGAGTTTGTAAAAGTATTGTTGAAGGTTCTTTTTAAACCCACCACAACGGCCTTTGTAGGTGAACTGGCAAACTTCGCAGTGGGCTGTAGTTTGATTTTGCCGGCATCCATTGTGTACCAGTTCTGGAAGAAGAAAAAAGGTGCTATCTTGGCATGTATTGTGGGAACTCTGATGATTACCGTGTTTGGTACTGCATTTAATGCAATTTATTTGATTCCTGCATTTTCAGAGCTGTTTGGTATGCCTATGGAAGTGATTCTGGACATGGGTAGTAAAGTAAATCCTTTGATGACAGAAGGAAGTCTTGTGAGTTTTGTGGTTTGTTGTGTGGCTCCTTTAAATCTGATAAAGGGTGGGGCTGTGTCTGTCTTGACCATGCTTTTATACAAACCGTTAAGTCCGATTATTAAAGGAAACAGAACTTAACAATTAATTACTTGCAATTTCCTCCATATGTTATATAATATTATTACAAACGTATATATTACGTGGAGGGATAAAACATGAAAATGATGGAAGAATTTAAAAAATTTGCATTGAAAGGTAATATGATTGATTTGGCAGTCGGTGTAATTATCGGTGGTGCGTTTAATGGTATTGTAAATTCCTTAGTAAATGATGTTATTATGCCGGTATTAAGCGTGTTTACCGGTAAGCTGGATTTTACCAATCTGTTTATTGCATTGGATGGTAAAGAATATAAAACCTTGGCAGAAGCACAGGAAGCCGGAGCTGCTACTTTAAATTATGGTAATTTTATTTCAGGAGTCATTAATTTCCTGATTATGGCATTTGTAGTATTTATGTTGGTGAAATTTATCAACAAGCTGAAAGAAAAGGATGCACCGGCACCTGCAGCACCTACTACTAAGAAGTGTCCATTCTGTAAGTCAGAGATTGATTTGGACGCTACCAAATGTCCACATTGTACTTCTGAATTGGAGTAAAATATTAAGGGGGCTGTTAAGGCAAAGGGAATTTGCCAAGACAGCTCTTTATTGTGATTAGGGAAGTATTAGAGAAAGGTAAAAAGATGTTAGAGCTGGATGTAAAGATTGAAGCAAAAGATTTATATGATTATATGGTGGCACATACTTATTCTAAACCAATGAATATTTTAGCCAGTTGTTTTGGTGGGGTTCTGGTGGTCATGGGTGTCATGAACAGCCGCTTGATATTTGTAATAGGCGGTATTGCATTGTTGCTGTATCTGCCTTGGACTTTGTTTTTGAAGAGCCGCCAGCAGGCAATAAATAATCCGGTATTTAAAGAACCATTACATTATGTGTTGGATGATAATGGAATTACTATATCACAGGGTGACCAGACACAGAGTCAGGAGTGGGGAAATATGTATAAGGCTATCTCCACAAGCAAAAGTATAATTGTATATACTTCTCCTGTAAATGCAACAATTTTTCCAAGAAGAGTTTTGGGAGATGATGTGGCAAGATGTATACAGATTATATCAACCCATATGCCGCCGGCAAAGGTGAAAATACGTTATTAAAAGAGGAAAAAAGAATGGAAAAACAATTGTGGGATTCTTTTAGTCCCCGAGAAACTTTTGAAATAGGAAAACAGATTGGTGAGCAGGCAATGCGTGGAGAGGTATACACATTAATTGGTGATTTGGGTGTTGGGAAGACTGTATTCACCCAGGGAGTAGCCGCAGGACTGGGGATAAAAGAATCAGTAAACAGTCCTACATTTACGATTGTGCAGGTTTATGAAGAGGGGCGACTTCCTTTTTATCACTTTGATGTATACCGTATAGGTGATGTGGAAGAGATGGAAGAAATCGGTTATATGGATTGCTTTTATGGTGAAGGAATCTGCCTGATAGAATGGGCTAATCTGATCGAAGAGATCCTGCCTGAAAACTATAAGGAAATCCGTATTCAAAAAGACTTGGAAAAGGGATTCGACTATCGTAAAATAGAATTAGAAATGATTTCGAGGTGACTCACAATATGAAAGTGTTAGCAGTGGACAGCTCAGGGCTGGTAGCCAGCGTGGCAGTGGTGGAAGAGGATAATTTATTGGTAGAATATACCATGAATTATAAAAAGACCCATTCCCAGACGTTACTACCCATGTTGGATGAAGTAAAAAAAATGATTGATTTGGATTTAGACAGTATAGATGCTATTGCAGTAGCAGCAGGCCCCGGTTCTTTTACGGGACTTCGTATCGGTTCTGCTACAGTAAAGGGCTTGGGACTGGCTTTAAACAAACCGATTGTAGAGATACCCACTTTGGAGGGACTGGCATATAATCTTTGTGGTACAAGCCATTTGGTATGTCCTTTGATGGATGCCAGGAGAAATCAGGTGTATACGGGGATTTATCGATTTGTACCGTCCGGCAGTGAATGGAGGATGGAAACGGTAAAGGAACAGTGTGCAGTGAATGTGACAGAGATTTTGCAGGCATGCAACGAACTGGGAGAACCGGTGATTTTCCTGGGAGACGGAGTGCCGGTGTATAAAGAGCAAATTGCAGAGAAATGTCAAGTACCATATACTTTTGCACCTGCGGGAATGAATCGCCAGAGGGCAGCATCCATCGGAAGCCTGGGTGTACTTTATTCTAAAATGGGTAAGCTGGTGACTGCGGCGGAGCATGAGCCGGAATATCTGCGTAAGAGTCAGGCAGAAAGAGAAAGAGAAGAAGCCAATGGTCAGAATTCGTGAATTGGAAATCCGTGATATAGAGGCTGTCAGTATTATCGAGGCACAAAGTTTTAGTATGCCCTGGTCTGCAAAAGACTTTGAGCAGTTGTTAACTGATGAAAAAAGTCTCTATCTGGTAGCAGAGCTGGATGGTCAGGTAGTGGGGTGCTGTGGTGTTACCAATGTATGTGGTGAAGGCAACATCAATAATGTGGTGGTGCAGGAAGCATATCGTGGTAAAGGAGTGGCCTACGCTATGATGCAGGAGTTACTTGCAAGAGGATGTGAAATGGGCTGTGTGGAATTTACGTTGGAAGTAAGAGTAAGCAATGCACCGGCTATTCATGTATATGAAAAGTTGGGGTTTGTATCAGAAGGGATACGTCCACGTTTTTATGAAAAACCGATAGAAGACGCAATGATTATGTGGATTCGAGAACCGGTAAGGCAGTAATTACCAGATGTATATTTGAATCTTTATGGTAAAGTAGAAGAGAGCATTTTGTAAATAGGGTCTGTTAAAAGCATTGTGGGAGGATAAAGATGCGCAAATATACAAAGATAGAAGAAAATACACTATTGGAAGTACGCTGCAATAAATGTGGCAGAAATTTACTGGTAGAGAATGGTTTTTTAAAGGAAGGTTGTTTTCACGGAGAAAATGTTTTTGGATATTTTAGTACCAGAGACGGAAGTAAGCATTCCTGGGATTTGTGTGAGGAGTGCTATGATAAATTAGTTCAAGAGTTTTTGATACCGGTGGAAGAAACGGAATCAAATGAGTATTTGTAGTGACTTACTTTTAGGTAGGGGGAATTATGTTAGATGTATGTTTGTTGGGGACCGGCGGAATGATGCCGTTACCATATCGTTGGCTCACATCTCTGATGATGAGATATAATGGACAGAGTATATTAATTGATTGTGGTGAGGGCACCCAGGTAGCTATGAAGGAAAAGGGATGGAGTCCCAATCCCATAGACATTATCTGTTTTACCCATTACCATGCAGACCATATCAGTGGCTTGCCGGGGATGCTTTTAACTATGGGTAATGCAGAACGTACGGAGCCTCTTTTGATGATTGGTCCAAAAGGATTACAGAGAGTGGTAAATGCCTTGCGGGTGATTGCTCCGGAGTTACCTTTTGAAATTCGTTTTTTGGAGCTGGAGGAAGCAAGACAAAGAATTCACTTTGATGGATTTTATATTGATGCTTTTAAGGTAAATCATAATGTGGTATGCTATGGATATAGCATGGTGGTGGAAAGAGCCGGTAAATTTCAGGTGGATAAGGCATTGGAGCTGAATGTTCCAAAACAGTGTTGGAGCTATTTGCAAAAGGGGCAGACCATAGAAGTAGAGGGAAGAGAGATTACTCCCAATATGGTGATGGGTGACCCGAGAAAGGGATTAAAGGTAACCTATTGTACGGATAGTCGTCCTACGGACAGTATACGTGAGTATGCATGTGAAGCAGATTTATTTATTTGTGAAGGTATGTATGGTGAACCGGAAAATCAGGCTAAAGCCAAAGAGAAAAAGCATATGACTATGCAGGAAGCTGCACAGATAGCTAAAGTTGCCGGGGTGAAGGAACTGTGGCTGACACATTACAGTCCATCAGTAACCCGTCCGGAGGAATTTATACATGATATAAAGAAGATCTTTCCGGAAACCATTGCAGCAAAGGATGGAAGAAGTGTAGAACTGAAATTTGCAGAAGAATAAGCAGGTTGGGGTGTTATATGAGCAAAGATGCGGATAAGAGAACGACAAGAATAACCATTGTGGTGAGCATACTAATTATTGCCATAGTCGGATATTACTGTTATCTTGTAAATCGGCCCGCCAAGCAGGGGACTGAAAAGGAATTAACAGCGATAGACGAGGTTTTATTGCGCAATTTATTGCATGATTATCCACCCACAGTAAAAGAAGTGGTGAAGTATCATAATGAGATTACCCAATGCTTGTATAATGAAAAGTGTGAGCAGGAAGATTTTGAAAATTTACTTAGAAGAGACAGAGAGCTATATGATAATTCCCTATTGCTAAATAATGAGTGGGAAACTCATACCATTAATTTCTTGGCTGAGGTTACAGCTTTTCAGAATGCGAAGCGGAAACTTACAGGAGCAAAGGTGGGAGCCAGTACGGATGTAGATTATTTTGAAAAGGACGGATATTCCTTTGCGCGAATTCCCTGCAGGTATACTGTAATGGAAGGTACAGACAGTACTACAACATTGCATATTTTTCTGCTTCGTAAAGATGAAGGTGGTCATTGGAAAATTTATGGCTGGGATTTGGCAGAAAATGTAGAGTTGGAAGAAAAAGAAACAGAAGGTCAATAAGATGGATTTGAAGAATAAAACGGAAGAAGTATATATACTGGCGATAGAAAGCTCTTGTGATGAAACCGCCGCAGCAGTAGTGAAAAACGGCAGGGAAGTGTTGTCCAACATTATTTCATCCCAGATTGCCTTGCATACGTTGTATGGAGGAGTGGTGCCGGAGATAGCTTCCAGAAAACATATTGAAAAAATTAATCAGGTAATAGAGGAAGCATTGAAAGATGCAAATGTAGAGCTTAAGGATATTACTGCCATTGCAGTTACCTATGGTCCCGGACTGGTGGGAGCATTGCTGGTAGGAGTTTCGGCAGCAAAGGCTATAAGCTTTGCAACAGGTATACCTCTTATTGGTGTTCATCATATTGAAGGACATATTAGTGCGAACTATATCGAAAATAAAGAACTGGAACCACCTTATGTATGTCTTGTGGTTTCAGGTGGACATTCACATCTGGTGGTGGTAAAGGATTATGGAGAATATGAAATTATAGGACGTACCAGGGATGACGCGGCCGGTGAAGCATTTGATAAGGTGGCCAGAGCTATTGGCTTGGGCTATCCGGGTGGACCGAAGATCGATAAATTGTCGAAAGAGGGTAATCCGGAAGCCATACGTTTTCCCAGAGCTAAGGTGGATGATAATGAATATGACTTCAGTTTCAGTGGTTTAAAGTCTGCTGTCTTAAACTATTTGAATGGTTGTCAGATGAAGGGTGAAACGATTTGCGAAGCAGATGTGGCGGCTTCCTTCCAAAAGGCAGTGATTGATGTGCTGGTGGAGCATGGTATTCATGCAGTGAAGAAATATGGATATAATAAATTTGCCATTGCGGGTGGAGTGGCATCCAATTCCTCTTTGCGACAAGCATTTGAAACAGAATGTGCCAAGAGAAACATTGAGTTTTATCATCCAAGCCCCATATTCTGTACAGATAATGCGGCTATGATTGGTGTAGCAGGATATTATGAGTATATCAAGGGTGTGAGAAGTGGGTTGGAATTAAATGCAGTACCAAACTTGCGTTTAGGAGAAAAATAGATAAGAGGACTTTGATATGGCAGGTAATACGGCTATTGTTTTGGCAGCCGGCTCCGGAAAGAGAATGAACAGTGTTGTGGCAAAACAATATTTGATGTTAAAGGATAAACCGGTTATATGGTATGCATTACAAGCCTTTGAGCAAAGTGATATCATAGATGCAGTGGTGTTGGTGGTAGGAGCCGGAGAGGTAGAGCACTGTAGGAAGCATATTGTAAGAGAATATGGATTTACAAAAGTAATTGCTGTGATAGAAGGTGGCGCAGAAAGATATTTATCTGTGTGGGAAGCCTTAAAATGGTTACGTGAAAAGGAACCCTTTAAGGGAGAGGAATATATATTTATTCATGATGGAGCAAGACCCTTTGTTAGTGAATCAATAATTGCTGATACATATGAGGTGGCTAAAGTATATGAGGCCTGTGTGGCAGGGATGCCTGTAAAGGATACCATAAAGATAGCAGATGAGGAAGGTTTTGCTGTGGAAACGCCGAACCGTAAAACTGTTTGGGCAGTACAAACACCCCAGGTATTTGTACGGAAGCTGATTACCACAGCCTATGAAGAATTAGTAAACAGACTGGACGAACTGAAGGCCCAGGGCCTGGAGATTACTGACGATGCCATGGTAGTGGAGACGCTTGTCGGTAAAAAGGTAAAGTTGGTAAAGGCTTCTTATGAGAATATGAAAATTACCACTCCTGAAGATATGAAAATTGCAGAAAGTTTGATATAAGCAGAGAATAAGTTGAAAGATTGAAATGTTTGAAGAGTATGTACAATTCAGATTTTTCAATCTTTTTAGGTATATAGTTTGAAAAAGAAGAAATAAAAAGAATTATGCAATTAGTAACAAAGCAAGTAAAATCAGGGGGTTCGGGACTTTTAAAAAATAATAAAAAAATTGTTCAAAAAAGTGTTGACAATAAGCACTATATTTGCTATGATAATCCATGTCGCTGAACAAGCGGTGATTCGGAGAGGTATCGAAGTGGTCATAACGAGGCGGTCTTGAAAACCGTTTGTCCGCAAGGGCGCGTGGGTTCGAATCCCACCCTCTCCGTTGGAGATATTTCTCCGGCGTTGATGAGCTAAACAGATGGTATTTGGAATCAACTTTTTGGAGAAGTACCCAAGTGGTTGAAGGGACACCCCTGGAAAGGGTGCAGGTCGTTAATAGCGGCGCGAGGGTTCAAATCCCTCCTTCTCCGTAGGTGGACAACCACCAAAAAGAACCTTGACAAATAAACAACAATGCAACCTTGAAAATTCTCGAGATAAAGGTTTTCCAAGCGCGAAGCGCTTGTGAGGATGATTGAGGGTGGCTTTCACAAGCTTGCTTGATGAAAGACAGAATCAATCATGCGGA
>JAFXCD010000091.1 GCA_017521605.1 Lachnospiraceae bacterium
GACATCATGAAAGCAGAAATGCGTAAGGGCATGGAAATGAATGGATATGATGAGGAAGAAATTGAGGAAGCATTAGCGGAACTGGAGCCGGATTTGGGTATGCTGGTAGTAACAAATGAGGTAGGGAAAAACGGAGCATCCGCTATCTTTTATCCGGGTATGATGGATGAGTTTGCACAGAAGATGGATGGCGATTTCTTTGTAATTCCATCTTCCACAGATGAAGTGTTGCTTATGGCTGACAATGGAGAGCTTTCCATTGCACAGTTAAATGCTATGGTGCAGGAGGTAAATGAAACGCAGGTTAGTGAGGAAATGCGTCTTGGAAATGAAGTCTACCGTTATGATGCCTCTGAAAAGGTATTTGAAAAGGCTTCTGCTTATACAGATAGAGTAGCCCAGAAAGCAACGGAAAAAGAGGATGTAAGTGAAAAGAAATCCATTATGCAGAGAATGGATGAAAAAAAGAAAGAGATTGCCGAGGCAGTTAAGGAAACAGTTGCTCCAAAAAGAGCAGTGGAAGCAGCATTATAATTTGGGGGCAGGTGGGAAACCATCTGCCATTTCTTTGAAAGGACGGATGAAATATGGACTATATCAGTAATGAAAATGAAACAGTAGAGATTGAAAAGGCAGAAGGCTTTGCTACAAATGGCGCAGTTGTTACCTACGGAAAGAGGGTAGTATCTGCAAAAAATGAAAAATGTAAGGCAGGACCGGAAGGAAAACAGTCTATCAGGGACAGATTAAAATAGTCAGTCCCGGAAAGGAGATACTATGGCAGAAAATAAACAGCAACAGGAAATCAGAGAGATTACGGATAAACTGGAGCAGGGTGTAAAAGAGCTGTTTGAGAGTGAACGGTATAAGGTATTTCTACATACAATGTCGAAGTTCCATAATTATTCACTGAATAATACCATGCTCATTGCTATGCAGATGCCGGAAGCAACACTTGTAGCCGGGTATGAAGCATGGAAAAAGAATCATGAAAGGCACGTGGTAAAAGGCGAAAAGGGTATCCGTATCTTTGCACCAGCTCCATATAAGGTAAAGGTAGAACAGGATAAAATAGATCCGGCAACAAACAAGCCGGTGCTTGATGAGAATAACAATCCAGTTAAGGAAGTGGTAGAGATAAAGAAGCCGGCTTTTAAGCTGGTCAGTGTATTTGATGTCAGCCAGACAGAGGGTAAGGAAATTCCCAGTCTTGGTGTAGATGAATTACTGGGAAATGTGGAGGACTATACACATTTCTTTGATGCTTTGGAAAGAAGCTGTCCCGTTCCGATTGGCTTTGAACAGATAGAGGGTGGTGCAAAAGGATATTACCATCAGACGGAATGTAGGATTGCCATAAATGAGGGCATGAGTGAGGTACAGAATGTTAAAACCTTAATTCATGAAATGGCACATCAGAAGCTCCATGCGGTAGAGAACATAGATAAGGATTTGAAACTTAGCAGAAGGGCAAAAGAAGTTGAAGCGGAATCCATTGCCTATGTTATCTGTCAGCACTACGGCATTGATACGTCAGAATATAGTTTTGCCTATCTTGCCGGATGGTCGGATGGAAAAGAGACACCGGAGCTGAAGGCATCCTTAGACAGAATCCGTGTGGCCGCAAATGAAATGATAAATGAAATTGACAGCCACATAGCGGAAATCAATCTGGAATTACAGTCAGAGCAGGATAATCATATCACTTGCTATCTGAAAATCAGTAATAGCATGGGTTCTGAATATGCAGTAGACAGAATTTCCGGGACACCGGAACAGATTGAGGAGGCACTAAAGGAAATCAAGGAAGCCGGGAAGACAGATACACCGATTGAGAATATCGAGGAATTTTTACAAAGTAAAGGTATTCCGGTACTTGCACTGGGGAGCAGTTCGGATGATGAGCCTATCCGCTTAGTGCATCCGGAATATGAATATGATGTAGATACCAACGAGATTTACCGTGATGGTGCAGCTCTTGGTCATGAAATGTCACGTGAGGAAAGGGCGTTACGGCTGGCTATTAGTATGGATACTATGGCGTATGAATCAGACCTTTACGATTACCGGGACAGAGTAGAAGACCGTGAGGATTTCGTGCTTGGACTTCGACAGGATTTGCTTTCTGGCAAGGAATCTGTTTTGGGTATGGTGGAATGGTTTCAGGAGCTTGTGGATGAGGAAACAAATGAGGCAGAGGATGCACAGAAGATTATTGATGAGCTGAATGCATTTATGAATGATTTTGATACGGCTGAAAAAGCTGAAATCGTAGGTGTAGTTACCTATGCCAGTGGAGAGCGTTTTGAGTACACAGACAAGGAAGCATATTTACGTTGTATCCAGAATGAGATTGAATATGCATCCACTTCCGGCTTCCGATTTGAAACACATTCAAATGATCCGGAACTAAGGAAAGCGGTAGATGATGAAATGTACAATCTTTACGGTATGGAAAATCCGCATGGGATGGAATATTATCAGCCGAAGGATGCACAGGCACCGGGCCGCATTACATTTTATGTGGCAGAGTGTATGGAATTTCCGGAACATGGAGAGCTTCATGAGGGACTGACCATAAAAGAGGCATTTGATATATACGAGCAGATACCATCTGACCGTATGCATGGTATCAAGGGTATTGGGTTTGAACTGGAAGACGGTAGTATTTATGAGGGCAAATTTGATTTGATGCGTGGCAGAGTCATTCAGGATGAAATGATTAACTGTGTTACCCATTACCGAAACAGTTCATTGGTGCAGGATGCTATCAGACAGTGCAGAGAGGAACTTCAAGCCAGAGGAGGAGAGATTTCTGATGGTATAGAGGTTGGTGCTTATGTTATTGGGGAAAACAAGTATTTATCTATACAGGTAACCGATGATGGCAGTTTTGATTATTCCTTGTATGACAGCGATTACAAATTGATTGATGGCGGTCAGATGGGGGATGGCAAGATGTCCTTTGCGGATGCCAGAAATGAGATTTTACAGTCCTTTGGTCTGATGCAGGAGAACTTTAGAAGCATGAACCCGGAAGTATTGGCTGAAAGGACAAGTGTACAGGAGTCCATAGAACTTCCCGACTATCAAAAAGAGTTTTTAGCGGAAATGACGGCTATGGGGATTGATGTGGATAGTACCTATGTTGACGGCAAAAAGGTTTCATTAACTGACCATGTAATGACAGAAGATGAAGTAAAAGCCACCAAAAGGCAGATTGAATATGATGGTATTCCTAAGATGCTGTATACCCCGGAACAGTGGAAAGAGATTGAAAGCGGTATGAAGCATCAGTTGGATGTAAAGGTGTATGCACATCCGGATTATTCAGCAAGCCAGATGAAAGAAATCCGTCTGGGACTTGATAAGGGCTTGGATGTATCAGTATTTGCAAATACAGATTTTTCAGATAAGCAGATGAGGGAAATCCGAAGGGGTATTGAGGCTGGATTAGATGTCAGTTCCTATGCAAATCCGGAAATGAGTGCCGGGGAGATGCGGAAAGCCTTTTTTGCCTTAAAAGATGGAACAAATGCTTTGGAAAATCAGAGTAAAAGTGAGGAGCCGGACAAGGACAGCGGTATGTACCGCTATTATTCAACACAAAGACCAGTGACACCGGGAACATTTCCGGGGAAACCTACACACATCCACAATTTTGATACAAGAGAGGATGTGTGTGGTGGTCAGATGCAGGCGTGGGGTTATGTGGAATATGAAAAGCCACTGACAAAAAAGCAGATGCAAGATTATGAATTAAAGCCAGCGGTACGTGAGGCGGTTGCAAAGGAGCAGCCGTCTTTTTCTGTGTCTGAAAAGTCAGTAGAAAAGGAAACCGGAAAAAAGAAATCGGTCATGGAAAATCTGCGAAGAAAGCAAGCCCAGATAGTAAAGGCAGAGGTCAAAAAGGAAAAATCACATGAAAAGGGGGCAAGGGAATAATGGCAAAGTTTACGGTGGAAGAAATCAACATGGCAAGGACTTGTGTATCTATGGAACGCAAGGAAATGGTGCAGGAGCTTACATGGCTTCTGCGCCACTGTGACGGCTATATGAAAGAGCTGGTTGAGAACACGATTGATAAGCTGGAGAAATGCAGTGATAAGGAATTTGCAGAATTATTGGAATATCCAGCAGAGATTTTTGAAAGTGAGGAGGAATAGGATTATGGAAAATGGCGTTATTGAGGCTTATGTAACTAATCTTGGCAAGTACAATGAAGGACAGCTTGTAGGGGAATGGGTTAAGTTCCCGGTATCCAAAGAGGAAATGAGTGCCGTGTTTGACAGAATCGGTATTGGTGCGGAGTATGAGGAAATCTTTATTACAGATTATGATACCAGTCTTTACGGTGTTTCTTCACAGCTTGGCGAGTATGAGAACTTGGATAAGTTAAATTACCTTGCTGGTGTGATTGCAGAGCTGGATGCAAGTGAAAGAGAAAAGTATGAGGCGGTATTAGAGTCCGGGCTTTCTCTTGGTCAGGAAGGAATTGATGGACTTATCAACCTTGCCTATAACTTGGATAATTATGATATGCTTCCGGGGGTAGAGGATGAGGACGATTTAGGCAGATACTACGCAGAGCTGATGTATGGGGAAGATATGGAGAAGAAAATGGGAGAGCTTGCCAACTATATTGATTTTGCACGTTATGGTAGTGACTGCCAGATTAACGAAAGTGGTATGTTCACGGACAAAGGCTATATGAGAGATACCGGATGTGGTTGGAATGAGTATTTTGACGGTAGCTTAGAGGATATTCCGGATGAATACCGATTAGGGGACAGTTCCGAAAGGGAAGCGGAAAAAATTAAGGTGCTTGTGTTAGAGCCTATGAAGAAACCGTATGTAAAAGAGATTGTACATACATTAGAGAATTTGCAGAAAGAAGTAGGAGGCAGCATTGAGGCAGTCTATCCGTTTGAGGATAAGGTAGCCATTATCTGCAATGATGAACACAAATTCAATGGTATGCCTATGAACCGTTGTTTGAGGGATCAGGACGGAGAGATATATGATATTCTGGGTGGCAACTTGCTTGTAGTAGGTCTTACAGAATATGATTTCGGTTCTCTGACACCAGAGCAGGTAGAGAGGTTTTCGGAGTTCTTTGGCACACCGGAAATGTTTGTGAATATAAATGGCAGTCTTATGGTTCTCCCAGTACCGGATGCAGAGCTTGAAAAGGTGCATGAGCAGGAGAATGTAACGGATGCAACGTATTCCATCTATCAGTTAAAACGTGATGAGGATATGAGAGATTACAGTTTTGTTTCTATGGATGAGTTGAACCGAAGGGGGCTTACAGTCAATCCGGATAACTACGAAAAAGTATATGAAGCTCCAAAGACCGCAGAGGATACTTTAGACAGTATCTATTACCGATTCAATATGGAACATCCGGCAGACTTTAGAGGACATTCCCTTAGTGTGAGTGATGTGATTGTATTTCATGAAAATGGGGTAGATACGGCACACTATGTTGATTCCTATGGATTTAAGGCTATTCCGGATTTTGTAACAGCAAAAGAGATTGCAGTGAGCATGGATACGGTGGGTCTTGCCGTAGATGGTCATGATGGTACATGGCACTCCATTGAAGAACTTACGGTACAGGGAAATACTTACTATCTGATGGAAAGTGAAACCTATGGTCAGGATGCCAACATGATTATAGTAGACCGTGCC
Source organism: Lachnospiraceae bacterium (assembly GCA_017521605.1). Taxonomy (GTDB): domain Bacteria; phylum Bacillota; class Clostridia; order Lachnospirales; family Lachnospiraceae; genus Acetatifactor. The sequence continues at coordinate 5,695 of JAFXCD010000091.1, forward strand.
GGGGAGCTGATTGCAGAGGACATCACAGCTGTTGAAAGAGTAAATGCTAGGGAAATTATCAATGCAGTATTGTATGAAAAGGTTGAGGCTGTGGCTTTAGAGGTAGTACCGGACAAAACCATTACACAGGAAGATATGGTTCAGTATGGTTATGATTGGGTTGGTATGATACCTCTTAGAGAGCAGGCCGCAGAAAAAATATATGATGCAGGTGTTGAGGTTTTTGTACTCCGTCAGGACAATTCCGAAGCATCCATTGACAGTAAAGCGGATATAGCTAACCATGCACAGGGGGGAGGAATCTTCGGTGTAGAAAAAGTGGCATGGGTAAAGTTTGTAGAGGCAAATTCTATTGCAAAAGTGGAGGAAATGCTGGAAGATGATTACGGCATGATTGACGGTATTATCAACAATGGCTCTAAGAGAGAAAAAGAAGATAAGGAAGCCGATAGGAAGTCTTCCGTAAGGGAAAAGCTCAAAGAAAAGCAAGCAGTTGTTGAGAAAAATGAGGCTCATGTGCCAAAGACTAAAGTTAAATCGAAGGATGTATCCATAGATTAGTAATACCTGGTGTAGATGGCTTAATTGGCTGTCTGCACCGGGCTTTTTTTATTTAGAAAATATTGATGAAAATATCTGGTGTATGCTATCATATCTGCAAGAGGACGGAAAGGAGGACACTTGAAAATAAACGCACCAGACAATATAAAAGAGTTGCAGATTTTTACAAAGAATCTGAATTTCCCGGTGGCAATATATATCTGTACTGACTGGGAAAAAACGCAACTATCTTATCTTAATCCGGGGATTCATAACTCGGAGTCACTTTGTAGATGGTGTATCAGCCATCACATCCAGTATCAAATTTTGTATCCGATTCTTGTATCAACCATATTCAAAAATCCCTACAAATACTTTAAGTTTTTACAGTTAAAATTAAGATTGAGCAAAGCATCATAGGCCGCATACAAAAGGGTTGTTTTTAACATCCAAAGGTGGAGAGTAAATATAGGTAGCATCCATCATATCCGTTTCAGTCAAAAGGCAGAAGTACCGTTTGTTACGAAAATGACCAGTCCTCTTTAACATCTTCTGTTTTACATAATGTTTGCATCTGTGCGGAAGAAATCTGTTCGTCCATTCCGGCTGTTGTTCTAAAATAGCATTATGTAGCTCGTCAATAGAAAAAGGTTGCTGTAAGGATAGGGCTATATGATAGATGAAGCGGTCAGGTGGATATATGTCTTTTAGTTTTATCATGACTTTATACCTCGCTGTATAGAATATGATATATTTCTATTTTATCAGAATGGTATAGAAAATGTAAATACATGGAAATAAAAAAGATAGCACTTGTTATTTTATTTATTACAAGTGACGAATACCACTATATATTTTCTATGTGATATGGTATAATTCATTCAGTTGGGTTTATATGGATGCTCAACAAAACTTGAATTTGACGGAGAGATAGTATGGCTATTATTAAAAACGAAATACCGATTTTGGAGTTTGATACAGAGCAGACAGCAGTTCTTAATCCCACTCATGAAAATCTTGGTTTGAACTTACCC
>JAFXCD010000092.1 GCA_017521605.1 Lachnospiraceae bacterium
GAAAATGTTGCTACATACTGTGCGACTTCCCCGGCAAGTATAGCATATTCAGACTTGGCAAAGGAGGTACTTGGCTGTGAGTAAGGGATTAGAGAAAAGAAAGCTGGCATCAGATGTGTTGGATTATCTGGAAGATGAAAGCGGTACTGAAACTAAGGAAAATGAAGTGAAGCTCATCCCGGTAGATAAACTTGTACCGTTCCATAATCATCCATTCAAATTGTATGAAGGACAGAGGCTTGATGATATGGTGGAAAGTATCAAAGAGCATGGTGTGATGATACCGATACTTGCAAGAATGTATAAGGGTAAGTTAGAAATCTTGTCCGGTCATAACAGATTAAATGCATCTATCAAGGCTGGGCTTAGAGAAGTGCCAGTAATAGAAAAAATCGGTCTTTCTGAAAAGGAAGCATACACCTATGTTATTGAAACCAACCTTATACAGAGAGGATTTTCAGAGTTGTTACCGTCCGAACAGGCGGCAGCCTTAGAGATTGAATATGATAAGGTAATCAGTCAGGGCAAGAGAAATGACATAATCCGTGAGATTGAGAAGTTAAGCGGTATTGAATCAACCTCTGGTCAATCTGACCAGAAGTTAGATAAGCGTGATGCCATCAGCAGTGAATACGGTATGTCAGGCAGTAAGATGGCAAGGATGCTTAGAATCAATCACTTGGTACAGCCGTTTAAGGATATGGTGGATGCAAATGCCATAAATAAGGGAGCATATTTCCATATTTCTTTTATGCCACAGGAACAGCAGTTGTGGGTGTTCCATGCGGTAAATGATTATGGCTATAAAATCAGTGAGGAAATCGCTAAACTGTTCCGGGACAGTGAAGAAACACTGACGGAGCAGGTAGTAAGAGATACGGTTGATGATTTGGTAAACGGTAAGAAAACAGAAAAGAAATTCCAGAGTGTGAAGCTCCAAACGGTTGTATATCAGCGGTACTTCCGAGAGGTAGAGCCAAAGGAAGCGGTATCTATTATAGAAAAGGCACTGGAAATGTATTTTACAACAAAATAGGTTATAACAGAGAGCGTTTTGTCTTAGGGCAGGATGCTCTTTTTTTGATAGGAGGCAGGGATGTATTCACAAGAAGATGCAGACAGAATGTGCAGAGAACGGCAACAATATCTGGAGCTTATCCATAAAAATATTGAATACCCATTTCTGCTACAAGAGTATAGGCAAGAGGAACTGGATGAGCTGGTTGAGCTTATGGTAGATACCATTTGCAGTCAGAGGTCAGTAATCCGCATTGCCGGGGATGATAGACCCAAAGAGGTAGTAAAGTCCCGGTTACTAAAACTGGACTACGGACACATACGCTATGTGCTTGATAGTCTGAATAAAAATTGTTCAAAGATAAGGAATGTAAAGCAGTATCTACTTGCTGTTTTATATAATGCACCACTCACGATAAATAACTATTATCAGCAGTTGGTCAATCATGATATGGGAGGTGGTTTTTAGTGAAACTGTGGTTATGGGAAAGGGTGCATCCACCCTATCAAGTGGATAAGTACCCGGTATCAAAGAGGAAAGGAGGAAACCCATGCAGGATGAAATCAATGAAAAAGTGGTAGCTTTGGTTATCAATAACGCCAAAATGGGTGCATCAGAGCTACGCCGGGCGTTGGAAAAGTATCTTGCGGAACAGAAGATGAAACAGCCCACCGGGGATGTGGTAAAGCATGGTAAACAGTCCGTAGCAAAGTTGATGGAGCAGAATACCGGGCTGACAAATCTTGAAATCACGGATGGAAACATCAAGGATTTTGAGAAGACTGCCCGGAAGTACAATATTGATTTTGCACTGAAAAAGGACAAGTCGGTAGACCCACCGAAGTATATTGTGTTTTTCAAGGCTAGGGATGTGGATGTTATGACAGAGGCATTTAAGGATTATACGAAAGTAAATCTGAAAAAGTCCCAGAGAAAGCAGTCCATCCGCAAGAAGCTGTCAAAGGCTATGGAAGCTGTGAAGAACATGAGGCAGCGTGAAAAGGTCAAGACAAAGAACAGGGGGCAGGAGAGATAATGAAAAAGGATATTAAGAAACTTCTTATCCTCAATCTTCCGTTTGTGTTCGTGTGGTACTTTGCTGACAAAATCAGCTGGCTTTACCGTATGGTGGATGCTCCAAACGTGGGGATGAAGATATATGGATGTACTATGTATTTTTCAAGTGCGTTCAAAAATCTGCTCCCCAGTTTCCATCCGATAGACATATTGGTAGGTGTAGTGCTTGCACTTGTGTTTAAGCTGGCTCTTTATATGAAAAGCAAAAACGCAAAGAAGTTCAGGCATGGTGCGGAGTATGGTTCTGCCAGATGGGGAAAACCAGAGGATATAAAGCCTTATATGGATGAAGACCCGGAGCAGAATATATTGCTTACCCAGACAGAGGGGCTGACCATGAATAGCCGTCCGAAAATGCCGAAGTATGCAAGAAATAAAAATGTTCTTGTAATCGGTGGTTCAGGATCGGGAAAGACACGTTTTTTTGTAGAACCTAACATCATGCAGATGCATAGCTCCTACGTGGTAACAGACCCCAAAGGCACTATCCTTATCCGTCTTGGAAAGATGCTTCAAAAGGGAGGGTATCGGATTAAGGTACTGAATACGATTAACTTCAAGAAGTCCATGCACTACAATCCGTTTGTGTATATCCACTGTGAGAAGGACATCCTAAAGCTGGTAAATATCATCATAGAGAATACCAAAGGCGAGGGAGATAAGTCCGGGGAAGACTTCTGGGTAAAATCGGAGAGACTTCTGTATCAGGCATATATCGGATACATCTGGTATGAGGCACCGGATGAGGAAAAGAACATCATTACCTTGCTTGAAATGATAAATGCATCAGAGACAAGGGAAGATGATGAGAACTTTAAGAACGCAGTAGACCTTATGTTTGAGGAATTGGCAGAAAGGGAGCCGGAGCATTTTGCAGTGAAGCAGTACCGCAAGTATAAGCTGGCCGCCGGCAAAACTGCAAAATCCATTTTGATTTCATGTGGTGCGAGACTTGCACCGTTTGACATTGCAGAGCTTAGAGAGATTATGAGCTATGATGAATTGGAGCTTGATACGCTGGGGGATAGAAAGACTGCTCTTTTTATCATTACCAGTGATACGGACAGCACCTTTGATTTCGTTACAGCCCTTTGTTGTTCGCAGATGTTCAACATTTTGTGTACAAAGGCAGATGATGAATATGGTGGAAGGCTTCCGATTCATGTGCGCTGTCTCTTAGACGAGTTCGCAAATATCAAAATCCCGGATATGCAGAGGCTTATAGCCGTAATCCGAAGTAGAGAAATAAGCGCAGCCTTGATTTTACAGGCAAAAAGTCAGCTAAAGAGTATCTACAAGGACAACGCAGATACCATTGAGGGTAACTGTGACACCACCATTTTCTTAGGTGGTAAGGAAGGAACTACGCTGAAAGAGATTTCGGAAACGCTTGGTAAGGAAACCATTGACTTATTCAATACATCCGATACCAGAGGTCAGAGCCGGTCATACGGTATCAATTACCAGAAAACCGGCAAAGAGTTGATGTCAAGGGATGAATTGGCGGTTATGGATGGCAGTAAATGTATTATGCAGTTACGTGGTGTCAGACCATTCCTTAGTGATAAGTACGATATTACGAAGCACAAGCGTTATAAGGAATTATCAGAGGCAAACCCTAAGAATACTTTTGATGTAGAGAAGTATTTGAAACACAGACTTGTACTGAAAAAGAATCAGCAAGTCGAAGTAACAGAAATCAAACTATAACAATTTAATCAAATGGCACTGGCAGACAGAAAGTTTCAAAGGGAAACGGACTGTCTTTTTTTGTGCCAAAAATCGAAGGAGGACAAAGAATATGGCATTTTTTCAGAGCGCAGTAGGCGTATTACAGACATTAGTTATCGCACTTGGAGCAGGTCTTGGTGTATGGGGTGTTATCAACCTCATGGAAGGGTACGGTAACGATAATCCGGGTGCAAAGTCACAGGGTATGAAGCAGCTTATGGCTGGCGGTGGTGTAGCGTTAATCGGCACAACTTTAGTACCTTTACTTGCCGGTCTTTTCTAGGCAAGAGCCGTTACACAGTAACTAGGATGCTCCCTTGCTTTTGGCAGGGGCATCCATAACAAAAATCATAAAAAAGAAAATGGAGGACAAAAATTATGGCATTTTTTCAGAGCGCAGTAGGCGTATTGCAGACATTAGTTATCGCACTTGGAGCAGGTCTTGGTGTATGGGGTGTTATCAACCTCATGGAAGGATACGGTAACGATAATCCGGGTGCAAAGTCACAGGGTATGAAACAGCTCATGGCTGGCGGTGGTGTAGCGTTAATCGGCACTACCTTAGTACCTTTACTTGCCGGTCTTTTCTAAGAGAGGCAAACAGAAAACACTTAACTTCTGGTCAGATTGACCAGAGGTTAAGCCATCAATCAACATAATAAAAATAATGGAGGATAAGAAATATGGCATTTTTTCAGAGCGCAGTAGGCGTATTACAGACTTTAGTAATTGCACTTGGAGCAGGTCTTGGTATCTGGGGTGTAATCAACCTTATGGAGGGATACGGTAACGATAATCCGGGTGCGAAGTCACAGGGTATGAAACAGCTTATGGCTGGCGGTGGTGTAGCGTTAATCGGCACTACCTTAGTTCCACTCCTTGCCGGACTTTTCTAAGAAAGCGTAAAGGAGGCAGTAGCAGATGTTTGACTTATTTGAAGAAATTGAGCAGGCGATAAAAGATATTCTGATGGGTTTCGTGGAGTCGAATCTGACTACTATGTTCACTGATGTAAACGAGAAAACAGCCACTATTGCTACCGAAGTGGGGCAAACTCCGCAGGGGTGGAATAGTGGCATTTTCAACATGGTTCAGAATTTATCAGAGTCGGTGGTCATTCCGATTGCCGGACTGATAATCACGTTTGTACTTTGTTATGAGCTTATAACCATGATAACGGAAAAGAACAATATGCATGACATTGACACATGGATGTTTTTTAAGTGGGTATTTAAGGCTATGGTGGCTGTATATCTGGTAACAAACACCTTTGATATAGTCATGGCAGTATTTGATGTCGGGCAACATCTTGTCACATCAGCTGCCGGAGTCATTGGCAGAGATACCAACATAGACGTAGCAAGTACACTATTTCAGATGAGACTTAGCATGGCATCAATGGAAATAGGAGAGCTGTTACAGCTGACCATAGAAACCATGCTGGTTAGTATGTGTATGAAAATCATGTCTATCTTAATCACGGTCATTATGTATGGTCGAATGATTGAGATTTATTTATACACATCCATTGCACCAGTACCGTTTGCCACTCTGACTAACAGAGAATGGGGTAGTGTTGGTACAAATTATGCAAGAGGCTTGTTAGCATTAGGCTTTCAGGGATTTTTCATTATCGTATGCGTAGGAATTTACGCAGTGCTTGTAAACAGTATGACGATAGCCGCAAACGTGCATTCCGCACTGTTTTCAATCGCAGCTTATACCGTCATTTTATGTTTTGCTTTGTTTAAGACCGGAGGTTTGGCAAAGCAGGTATTTAACGCACATTAGGGGGTAAGCATGGAACAGAAGAAATATAACGTGATTTACGCTGACCCACCGTGGCATTATGAGGTCTATTCCAAAAAGGGAGAGGGACGAAGCGCAGAGAGCCACTACCCGACTATGAGTATCGAAGACATCAGAGCTTTACCAGTCCAGAATGTATCAGCAGAGGATTGTGCCTTGTTTTTATGGGTCACATTCCCCTGCTTGCAGGAGGGACTTTCCGTATTGGAAGCATGGGGCTTTACATTTAAGACCGTAGCATTTGTATGGGTAAAGCAGAATAAGAAAGCAGATTCCCTATTCTGGGGAATGGGCTATTGGACCAGGGCAAATGCAGAAATCTGTATTCTTGCCACTAAGGGAAGACCTAAAAGGATGAGTGCAGGTGTGCATCAGGTAGTCATGAGCCACATTGAAGAACATAGTAAGAAACCGCAGGAAGTAAGAGACAGAATAATCACACTGATGGGGGATGTTCCCCGGCTTGAAATGTTTGCCAGACAGAAAACCGAAGGATGGGATGTCTGGGGAAATGAGGTTGTGTGTGATGTAGATTTGGAAGGAAGTGAGAAAAATGGCGTATGTACAAGTGCCGAAGGACTTAACAAAAGTTAAAACAAAAGTAATGTTTAATCTGACAAAGAGACAGTTAGTGTGTTTTGGCGGTGGTGGAGCTTTAGGCGTAGGCTTTTATTTCCTCACAAAAAACGCACTGGGAACTACTGTGGCAGCATCCATCATGATTTTGTTGGTACTGCCATTTTTTATGTTTGCAGTCTATGAAAAGGACGGCAGACCGCTTGAAAAAGTCCTGATGAATGTTATCCGTACAAAGTTCCTTGTACCGGGTATCAGACCATACAAGACAGAAAATATGTATGCAGTCATTCAGAGGGAAATATACGAACAGGAGGTATTA
>JAFXCD010000017.1 GCA_017521605.1 Lachnospiraceae bacterium
TTATGAGTAACCCCCTAGGGATAATGACAAACCTCAAGCAGTGCTTGAGCTTCATCATTATCCGGGGGCTCTTCGAGGAGTCTGCCGACGGCTCCGGTGTCCAATGAAAAGGAGGTTAGATAAAATGATTTCATATTCATTTCATTTGTCCACCGAAAAGCACGCACTTACCACTTGTCGTAAAGTGTCAGGTGCGAGCAAGCACAATCTCCGCAAGTACGAAAGTGAAGAATATGACAGAACACAAATCGCTATTCTTCGTGGCGGAGATACAAACATCCTTGATGATGTGAAAGAGATTTATCATCAGGAGTTTGATGAAGTGATTGCCAAGCATAATGCCGGCAAACGGAAGGACAGACAGATTGACGACTATATTCAGTATGTTTCAGATAATGCAAAAAATGATGTGGCTGCAGAGGTAATTATGCAGATAGGAGATAAGGAGTTCTGGGCAGATAAAACGGACGAACAGAAAAGAGCCTGTGTCGAACTTCTTGAAGAACAGCTAACAAGGTTGGAAGAACTGGTACCGGATTTCAAGGTTGCTTCTGCCGTTGTTCACTTGGATGAATCATCACCACATATACATCTGGTTGGTGTTCCGGTAGCTAGCGGATATAAGCGAGGACCCGAGAAGCAGGCAGCCAAGACAAAAGTCTTTACACAGGAAGCTTTGATAATGATACAGGAGCAAATGCACCGGTTTGCACAAAGTCAGATGGAGCAACATCCGGAAATTTTTGATAATGAGGAATTGAAGAAAATTGAAAAAGGAAGAAATTCTGATTACAGCAAGGAGTATTACATCCGGCAAAAGGCTGAGCAGGCACATGCACTGGACGAAGTGAATAAAGAGAAGAAGGAAGTGATTGATTCCTTGGAGCAAGTACATGAGGAATTACAGGAGGATACACAAAAGGTAGTGGAGGAATATGTAAAAGCAAAGACCGATTCAACCATGAAGAAAGACTTCCTACAATTTGTAACACAGGAAGAACCAAAGTCAGAGCTAGCAAAATTAGCTACTAAGGTATGGAGAACATTCCGTTCTTGGTGGGATAAAAATAAGAAACCGGAAGTGGAGAAGACGGCAAGGGAAAGTGTTCTTAAGAAGCTTAAACGGCATAAGCAAGAGGCAACAGAACAACCGGTGAATGACAAAAATGTGGATAGGAAGAAGGCCCAATACAGGTAACTTTCTTCGGTGAGTATGGCAGGGGCGTGACACGCCTCTGCTTATTGTTTATAAGGAAAATGCAATGGAATTATTGGCGAAGGTGTGGTATAATTGGTGGTGCTTGAGGAGAGCGAAACTTTGAAGTTTCAGAAGTGTTAATTTAATATGTAGTATACACATATAGCCATTACAGACATTTTCTGTGATGGCTAATTTTAATATTCAGTTAATGTTAATCGATTTTTCCTGTAAGGTTTTTAGAATATTATATGACTTGTAAAACATACAAAAAGGAGAATTGATATTATGAAAAGACTTTTTGCAATGCTTGTTGCTGCCTTGATGCTGGTTATGATAATACCGCAAAGCGTGTATGCAGCAGAGAAACTCACGCCTTCGGGAATATCTTATGATGACATTGGCACAGAGATAGATGCCTATGTAAAAGAATATGAGACCGGACTGGTATCTGTAGGTACTTGTGTGTTTGATGAGTCAGGTATTATCTATGAAGGTTATTATGGATATTCGGATATAGAAAATGAAAAATTGGCAGATGAAGAAACGGTATATGATTGGGGTAGCACCTCCAAGCTTCTTGTATGGGTATCTGTTATGCAGTTAAAGGAGCAGGAAAAACTTGATTTTGAAACAGATATCAGGGAATATCTTCCGGAAGGTTTTCTTACCAAGCTTCAGTACGAGGATGAGACTATTACAATGCTTAACTTGATGAACCATGATGCAGGCTTTCAGGAGTCGATGTATGAAAACCAGATGGCTACGGAAGATGAACTTTATGGTAGTCTTGAGGAAGCGGTAAAGGTATGTGAATGTTATCAGGCTTATCATGTGGGTGAGCATACAGCATACTCCAATTGGGGAACAGCACTTGCAGCATTTATTGTGGAACGTGTAAGCGGAATGTCTTATGTAGATTATGTGAATGAAAATATCTTTAAGCCGTTAGGTATGGAGCATACATCCATCGGTATGCATATGGAAGATAATGAGTGGGTTAGAAATCAGAGAGAAGAATTAAAATGTTATGGAAGATATGCGCAGGAAGAATATAATGCGGATTATGGTGTGTGCCATTCCTGGGTACAGCTTTATCCAGCTGGTGCTGCAATAGGGATCACAAGTGATTTGGCTAAATTTGCCCAGGGATTTGTGGCATCGGATTGCCCATTCTTTAAAAGTAATGAAACAAGAGATGAGATGTTTACAGCAACTTCCTTTTATGGAGACAGTGATATTGCTGAGAATTGTCACGGATTGTGGGTAGAACAATTTAAGGTTCCTACATTGGGACATGGCGGGAATACAGGTGGATGTACAGCTAATCTTCAGTTTGATCCGGAAAGTGGACTTGGAATGGTAGTACTTACAAATGAACCGGGCGAAACTATGTTTTCGACTGGACTTGTAGGTATGTTGTTTGGTGATGTAAGAGATAGTGAATTGGTAAAGAATAATCCGGTTAAAGAACATTATGACATAAGTGGAACATACGCTCCAACAAGAACGATTGTAAGCGGATACGGAAGTGCTTTACAATATGCATATGGATGTTTTTTTGCAACCAAGACGGACAATCCTGATGTATTTAATATGCCTCTTACCGGTGGAATGCAAATGATTCATATTGGTGACCACATGTGGCTTCAGACATCAGAAAGCGGTGCAAATTATTTCACCTATGAAAGTGTTGATTCAGATGGTAATCGGCAATTTGAAATGATGAGCACGGATATGTTTCAGAATAATCAGCATATTTTGGGAACTATTGTTTATTTTGGTTTTGCTATATTGGGAATTGCTTGTTTACTTATTTTACTGATAAAAGGATTGACTTTACTGATTCGTAAAATTAGAAAAAAGAAAAAAATGTTGACGAAGGCTGACAGGCAAATCACTTTGCAGCAACTAATACAGGGCGTATCCGGTGTAATTCTGTTTTGTTTGATTAGTGTAATAGGAATCAAAGGATATGCGTATGCAGTATTTCTCTGTATCATGGCAGTTATTCTTGCATTGGTAAGCTTGGTAAATGGAATCCTCCTTCTTAAGAATACTTGGAAAGACAAAGAGATAGGAAGATGGAAAAAGATAAAGCAATATATTTGGGCGATTCTTTGCTTTGGATATGTGGCTGTGATTATATGGTTTCAGTTATATGATTTTGTACATATCTAATTGGGAGGAACTACTATTATGGATAATACGATATTGAAGGTGAATCATCTCACCAAAACATATGGAACGAAAACGGCATTGAAGGATGTAACCTTTACTGTTAAAAAGGGTAAAATATATGGATTTATTGGTGAAAATGGGGCCGGTAAGACCACAACAATCCGAGCTATAACAGGACTTACATCTGTTGCGGAAGGTTCTGTCGAGATATTTGGAGCATTGAATCAAAAAGGATTGGAAGAGGCTAGGAAGAAGATGGGGTGTCTGGTGGAACGTCCCATACTTTCATTAAACAAAACCGCATTTGATAACCTTAGAATGCAGCAGTTACTTTTCGGGCAGACAGATGATGCTAAGATAGATGCGATATTGGAACGAGTAGGTCTGGGTGATGTCAGAAATAAAAAAGTCAAGGATTTCTCTTTGGGGATGAAGCAGCGCCTCGGTATTGCTTTGGCATTGATAAACAGTCCGGAATTGCTTATTCTTGACGAACCTGTAAATGGTCTTGACCCTATGGGCATGGTGGATGTTCGTAAATTGCTTCGTTCTCTTTGCGAGGACGATGGCATCACAATCCTAATCTCAAGTCATATTCTTGCAGAGCTTTATCAGCTTGTTACAGATTATATTATTATCTCACACGGTCAGATACTTGAAACCTTAAGCAAGGAAGAGCTTGATAATAAATGTTCGGCATACATCCTTCTTGAAGCTCCTGAAACACAGGCTGCATTAAAGATACTTACAGAGCATGATGTTAAGTTGGTGTTAAATGAGAATGAAAGCATTAATATCTATGACGATGTTTCTATAAAGGATGTGGCAAAATGGTTGTTTGATGCAAACATTCTTGTAACACTTCTTATGAAGTATGAAAAATCACTTGAGAATTATTATATGGAGCTTTTGGGAGATAAATCATGAGAAATCTATTAAAGTGGGAATTGAAACAGACATTTCAGTCAAAAGCCTTTTGGGGATTTGGGATTACTCTTACATTGATGAATATTATATTTTTATTTATTACTTCCATAGATGGAGAATTAGGAGGTTTTGAGTTGTTTATGCAGGGCTGTAGCGATTATAATTCATTTATCCTGCTCTTTATAGGTATCTTTGCCGGTATTCATGTGGCAGGTGCATTTGAGGAGCGTAAGATACAGGCAGCAGTTATGGCGGGAAATAGTCGTTTCAATATCTTGGCAGTGAAATTATTTTCCTATTCCCTTTCCATTGCAGCTTTTAGTATATGCGCAATGGGTGCAAGCTTAATAGGTGGAGTTTTAACAAATGAAGGAGTTACTTTTGTAGATGATTTTTTCAGGGAGGTTGTACTGCGAATTGTAGCCTATACACTTGTTGAAGTTGCTTTTGTTAGTATATGTTTCTTTTTATCTATGCTGGTAAAGAGTCTTGGAGCGGCGATTGGTGTGAATCTTGTGTCGATGCTGGTGTTAAATATTGTGGGACAAATGCTTATAAGCAAGGAATGGGCAGTAAATTTTATGAAGTTTACTCCTTTGGGGCAGACATTTATGCTTTTGGTAGATGCAAGCACCAAAAACCTTATTGTTTCAGTAGCAGCATCCGTTCTGGGATTAGCAGTCACAGTGACGTTATCCTATATTAAATTTAGAAAGGAAGAATTGAAGTAAAAATAGACATTGAAAGTATGGTGTTTTATAATACATAGTGTAGGATTACGGTTTACGAAAAGAGGTGCACCAATGGCAAATATATTGATTGCTGATGATGAAAAGGAAATTGTGCGATTGCTTCGTATGTATATTGAGGCAAATGATCATATTGTATTTGAGGCAAATGACGGACAGGAAGCATTGCAGATTTTAGACAGGGAAAACATTGATCTTGCCATTGTGGATATTATGATGCCAAAGAAAAATGGCTATGAAATTATCAAGGAAATCCGAAAGGGAAGATACATTCCTATACTTGTTATTTCTGCTAAGGTTGAACTGTCTGACAGAGTATTTGGTATAGATTTAGGAGCAGACGATTATATTACAAAGCCATTTGAACCTTTGGAAGTGGCAGCTAAAGTGCGGGCTCATTTGCGTAGGGCAGGCGTACAGACCGTTGTTGTGGAAGAAAAAAATGTTATAGAAGTTGGTAATCTGCTTCTTAATTGTGATGAATGTGTAATAACTCGTGATGGTGTTGCCCAGGAGCTTACCAAGGCAGAGTATAAAGTGCTGGAGCTTTTTATGAAGCAGCCTAAAAGGGTATTTACTAAGGAACAGATTTATGAGTATGCATGGGGAGATGATTATGTGGTGGATGACAATACCATCCGTGTTATTATCAGCCGTCTGCGCGATAAAGTTGGAAATGATACCATTAAAACCATTCGTGGGTTAGGGTACAGATTGGAGATTCATGAATAAAGTAAAAAAGAAAGTTGTTTTGTATTTTATATTGTGTTTAATTGGTTGCTTTGTAGCGGAAGGTATCATCTTAAGTATCATGGAAGCTTTGATAATGTTGTTGAGTTCTCCAAGTGATAATATTATGTCGATTGTGATTGGAGGATTTTTGATATTATCATTGATGAATATTGTAGGTGGTGCATATCTCTTTTATCGTCTGACTGGTAAAACGTGGAAAAAGGAGAGTATGCGTCAGATGAATGAGCGGAATATGTTATATTCCTGTATTGCGCATGATTTGAAAACACCTATGACCTCCGTGCAGGGCTTTGCTACAGCTTTAAAGGAAGGTAAGGTAAAGCCGGAAGAACAAGCAGAAATATATGATATTATCTATAACAAGAGTTGTTATATGAATGAGTTGTTAGATACCATGTTTACATTTTCCAAGCTTAATACGGATGAATATGTATTGTCTCGTAGAGAGATGGATGTGTGCGTATTGATGCGTGAGACGATGGCTGTGTATTACGATGAGTTTGAGGCAAGAGATATGAATCTGGATATTGATATTCCGGAAGAAAGTATTGCATGCAATATAGATGAAAAAGAAATAAAGCGAGCAGTCAGCAATTTGTTGGTAAATGCTTATAAGCACAATGAAAAAGGTGCTAACATCCTGGTGCGAGTTTCTGTGCAAGGTGATATGGTAAGGATTATTGTTGCAGATAATGGCGATGTAATTAACAAGGAAGTAGTTACTACTATATTTGAACCATTTGCTAAGGGGGATGAATCTCGTTCCGGAGGAAAGGGAACCGGATTAGGACTTGCTATATCTAATTTAATTGTGGAGAAACATAGGGGCAGATTGTATATTGATGATAGTATTGAAGGGTATACAAAAGGATTTGTGATTTGCTTAAAGGGAGGTTGAGAATTGTAGTAATACTAACTTGAGAGACAACTTTCAGTCTTGCGGAGAGATTGAAAGCACACATGAATTTGAATTTTACACATAGTTTAAGCCCTACATTATCGCTTTTTTTATTGTGTAAGATGGGATATAATGGAGGCGGCGAGGAAAGTTAAAAATAGTGCATTGGATAATACATGTATTTACATAAAAATTATGTTGTGTTGACAGATGAGAGAAGTAGTGGTATCATCAAAAGCGACTGATAGGTCACTAATAAAAGCAGGAGTATTTATGCAGGTACAAAAAGATTACATCCGAACCGGAATATTGGAATCCGCATTGGAAGAATTCAGTGCGAAGGGCTTTCGTAATGCTACTATGAGTTCTATTGCAGATAGTTGTAATATTAGTAAAAGCAATCTGTATCGATATTTTTCATCAAAGGAGGATATTTGTCATGAGATTTTAGCCAAGCCCTCTTGGGAAATTAAGAATGCCTTGAAGATTCTTACCGGTACAGAACTACTTATGTTTTCAAATGATGAAATTGCACAGCACATGACGGAAGCACTTTTTCCTGTTATGCTGAAATACAGGAAAGAAATGATGATTATCATTAGTTCTGATGCTCCGGAAGAGGGTGTGGCCTTAAAGCAGATGGTTGAGAAGGAATTGATGAAGAATTTTATGGCTTTTGATCCGCAAAGAACGCCGGAAGGTTTTGCGGCATCACTGGTGAAAATGCTGATGGCAGGGATTGAAAACATCTTGGTGAATTATATATCAGAGGAGAATATGAAAGAGCAACTTAATTCTTTGTTGCGTTACCACTTAAGAGGTGTGCTTGCTTTTTCAATGCTCAGGAAAGAGTAGAATATAAAAAGGAGAATATTGTATTCTCTTTTTTTATAAAACAATAGCGACCTCGCGGTCACTAATAAGAGGAGGCAAAATGAAAGGTGCACTTATGACATTAAAAACATTCAAGAAAATTTCTGATTCGCCATTGTTTACGATAGATTATCAACTGGATCGGTTGTTGACAATGGGGGCAGGGAGCGTGTAGTACATTTGCGGCATCCACTCCGGGCAAGGATGAACTCTTTGCCTGAAAAAAGGTTTTTTAACCGTTTCAGGACGCTGGCGTCGGTCTACAGTCCTTTAGACGGAATGAATGAAAAAGAGGCTTTAGAACTTCTTGATGTTGCACGGATGGACGGAAAGGAAGGTAAACAGATGGAAAGACGGGAGATTGACAGGCATGAACATCAATTACATACAGACTCGTTCATTGCATCCGAATGTGTGAATACGGGCAGACAGTTTGAGGTGGATTGCGTAAAGTTCTTTGCTATTTTTTTTATGATTTGTATCCATGTTTATGAGCAATTAGGAAATTACGATTACCATACTATGATGCCTGAGGGCTTTTTCCGTAATGCGATGGAATTCCTTGGCGGTCCGATGGCTGCTCCGGTATTTATGTTTACTATGGGAATCGGAATGGTTTATACCCGTCATAACTCTCCGGGAGCGTTTATAAAGCGAGGTTGGAAATTGTTATTTATGGGATTTGCTTTGAATTTTTTCAGAGAAACGTTTCTTGAGATATTGGGGAATGTTCTGCTGGGTATGGATTACAGCTTTGAATATATTGCGGACGGTTTTCTGAATATTGACATTTTACAGTTTTCCGGAATGACCTTTTTGGTGGTAGGGTTCCTAAAGAAAGCAGGAATTGGTACAAAAAGAATGTTAATGATAGGTGTATTGATACAGGCGATTGGTATGTGGGCCACACATTTGACTTTTTCTTCTGTAATTCCCGGTAATCTACTGGGACTTTTATTACCTACGGGGGAGAAAGTAGCATTCCCTTTCTCTCTTTGGTGTCTATATCCTCTTTTAGGAATGATTTTTGCGGAATATCTTCAAAGAGTATGTGATAAAGACAGATTTTATCGTATAATACTTATTAGTGGTGTTGTAGTTGCGCTTGCTTTTACATCCTGCTTCTGTTGGATAGGTTATGACATTCGTTACATTTATGCACTGGCTGATAATTCATATTATCATCAGACCTTCATAGGTGTACTATGGATAGCGGCATTTGTGTTAATTGCACTTGGTATCAGTCATTTTTTGCTTGGTAAAATGGAGCAGACAAAGGCAGGAACCTTTATCTGTTTTTGCAGTCGGAATCTGAATGTGATTTATATTATCCAGTGGTTGATTATAGCGTGGACGGTGGCATTTGTCACTGCAATGAATATAGAGGTAAAACTCCGGGCGGTAGAAATTATTCTTGTCGGATTATTGATATCATCATTGTCCATCGGAATGATATCGTTGTGGAAGCGAATGAGAAGAAGGGATACGTTTTGCAGATAATACGGAGGTATATAGCATGAAGAATATTATGATTGGCACTTGGGCGTGGGGAACGGGAGTAAATGGTTCTTCTATGATTTTTGGAAAAAAGCAGAATCCGGGAATTTTAAAGGAGGCATTTGAAGAAGCAGTTAAACTGGGATTTTTACACTGGGATACGGCAGCGGTTTATGGTATGGGAACTTGTGAAAGTTTTCTGGGGACTATGATAAATGAACACGAAGATATTTTTATCTCTACGAAATTTGCTCCGACGAAGAAATATCGCAAGGGTGCATTGACAAAATCTTTTTATGAAAGTATGGAACGTTTGGGAAGAGAGAGTGCGGATTTGTTTTGGATTCATATGCCAAATAATCTTGTATTGAATCTTCAGGAAGCAATTCCCTTGATAAAAGACGGTAAAATCAAAAATATCGGAATATCAAATGTTTCACTGGAACATATTCAGATTGCTGAAAGTGTGTTACAGAAGGAAGGAGTGAAACTGGCGGCAGTACAGAATCATTTTAGTCTTCTCAGGAATGACCAGCAACAGATTATTGATTACTGTAATGATAACGGAATGAAGTATTATGCCTATATGGTTTTGGAACAAGGAGCGCTATCCGGTAAGTACAGTGCCAAGAATCACTTCCCACTCCTTTCTTCGAGAAATATTGCTTTTCCGAAAAGTAAATTTGTAAAAATTGAAAAATTGCTTGCTGTGATGAAACTTATAGCAGACAAATATGAAATCGATTCTTCGCAGATTCCGATTCTTTGGGCAATCAGTAAAGGCGCGGTGCCGATTGTAGGAATTACCAAACCGTCTCATGCTACCAAACTTGTTACTGCTATGGGAGTTTCGTTAACAGAACAGGAAATCGATTTGATTGAAAAAGAGGCAACTGCTACAGGAATACGGCAGCAGGGAAATTGGGAACCGCAATAGTATATAGATGTGAACCTTGCAGGAGCGAAAATAATTATTTGTGCCGGAATATATAAAACGAAGTATATTTGATAAAGAATGTAAAATTTCAGTCGTGCGGAAAGATTGAAAGCAACTGAAGATTTGAATTCTCACTTGAGGTATTTTTAGGGATTTAATAACTGTTATATCTTGTTATAAAAATCTCGTCAAACCCTTGAAAATACTAGACTTTTCTTGGGTGTCCTCTCCGTCACATCTTGTATCGTGTTATATCGTTTTACCCTTGGTTATGACCTCTGATAAGGGAAAAAGCAAGGGAAAGAAAATCAGGTAACAACTTATAACAAATTATAAAAATGGCAGTTGGAACTGGATGAGATGCTTTTAATACAATAACAAGAGACGACTGATAAGATGAGATTGATATACGCAGAGTATAACCCGCAGACAAACAGTATTGATGTAACCACATTTGAGAATTATATATTGCGGATGGATAAGATGCATGAATTTTATGATAAAGCTCTTAATTCATTGAATGTTAATTATGAAGAGCAGTATATTGGTACCACGTTCGGCAAAACACATATGTTGATAATTGGAGATAAGAAAAAGAGAAAACTGATTACTTTGCATGGTGGAAATGGTATTTCGCCTTTGAATATTAGAATTTTTATACCACTTTTAGAAGAATACTGTATTATTGCACCTGATGTTATAGGAATGCCGGGAAAGTCAGAACCATATCGTAATTTGGATACGAATAAAGATGATAATGGATTATGGCTTGGGGATATAATGGATAATATGAATTTGATGAAATGCTTATTTGTTGTATCATCGGAAACATCATCTAATGGATACAGGCAAGATCAAACAGCCATATTCGATATACAAGACGTTGGGATGTATTCCATATCATTAGTAAAAGCATATTCCAATTAATCAAAAAGACTATGCCCTTCGAGTGCGATTTTCGGAGAGCATAGCCTTATTTTTTTCAGAAGTCCTATTCAATTTCATTTGCTAAATTCACTATCTTCTTGCCCTGTTTCTTGGCACACTGTAAGAAGAAATCCTTCTTCACATCACAATAATTTACATCTCAAAACCGCTTAAAAACATTTCTAAGGTGTTTTTTCTGACAAAAGTGTTGTTGTACAAAACAAGACTGATATATTGTGCATGCCGACGATTTTTTAGGCAATTCGCTTATCTATAGTTGACAAATCTATAAGACTGTTGTATTATAGATTTGCAGATACTACTGTTGTCTTATAAGGAGAAACTAAGTAATGGATAATAAACTTGTCGATTCTGAATTAAAAATAATGAATGTGCTTTGGAATGAAGGTGACTGTCCTGCCCGACATATTGCTGAAGTATTGACAAATGAGTATGGGTGGAATATCAATACGACTTATACCCTTATCAAGCGCTGCATTAAAAAAGGGGCAGTAGAACGCTCTGAGCCAAATTTCATGTGCCACGCAATTATTCCAAAAGAAGAAGTGCAGGAGGCAGAAACTAATGAACTTATAAACAAAATTTACGACGGTTGTGCTGAAAAATTATTTGCTGCATTGTTGGGAAGAAAGAAATTATCTGCTGAACAGATTGAACGGCTGAAACAGATCGTTGATCAATGGGAATGAGGTGGTTATTATGAGCTTATTACAAATGAGTTTTACAGGAGCGATTCTGATCTTGGTGATTGTAGTCATCAGGATGATTGCAATACACCGATTGCCTAAAAAAACTTTTTTAGTATTATGGATAATTGCCCTTGCTAGGCTGCTCTTACCCTTTTCCGTTCCATCACCTTTTAGTGTTTATTCGTTAATGAGAGGAAATGAGCCTGATTTCCAAACCTCTGATACTGTTTTATATGAAAATCGACAGCTGATGTATCAAGTGGAAATGGAACAAATACAAAACGCTCCTGTTGTTAGCAATACAACTCAAACATTGCAGACAGCACCTCACATATCAATCTGGATTACACTCTGGATTATCGGTATGCTGATCTTTGCAGGATTATTCTTAGTGTCTTATTTGAAGTGCAGACGTGAGTTCAGGACAGCTTTGCCTATTCATAATGCTATCATAACAGAGTGGCTTGATGAACACCAATTGAAAAGAAAAATGGAAATACGACAATTTAGTGAGATTTCAACGCCTATGACCTATGGAGTGATTCACCCGGTTATCTTATTGCCCCAAAATAGCGATTGGGAAAACAAACAGCAATTACATTATATCCTTTTCCATGAATATGTGCATATCTGCCGTTTTGATACAGCATTAAAAATTCTTGCAACAACAGCACTCTGTATTCATTGGTTTAATCCCTTGGTGTGGGTTATGTATATCCTGTTCAACAGGGATATAGAATTGACCTGTGACGAATGTGTGATAAAAGAGTTCGGAAGAGAGAACAGATCAGCCTACGCAAGAATGCTGATCTGTGTGGAGGAACGAAAAAACCTGTTCGCTCCATTCTGCAATAATTTCAGCAAAAATGCAATTGAAGAAAGGGTCGTGTCTATTATGAAAACGAAAAAAACGTCTGTTATCACTTTGGTATTGGCGTGTATGATCGTAGTCGGAACTACGGGTGTGTTTGCAACTTCCGTAAGTGCAGGCAAAGATAATCACTCAACGATGGAAGAATCAACGCAAGCCATAACAAATAATGTAGACGGGGACACTATGACAATGACAGGCTATTCTATCAGTGAATATATGGAAGATACAGTTGTTGATAGTATGGCTGTAGAGCAAATCACAGATACAGAACGATTCAAAATCTATGAACAGTTTGGGCTGACTTATGATGCCGATAAAATTCAACTTACATTTAAAGGCAAGTTAGTACGTTGGTTTGAGGACTATTATCTCATTGATGGAACTAATCAGGCAGGAGTAGACTACTTTAATGAAGATGGTATTATTGATGTGTATGCCGTTCGGGATTTTTCAAAAATAGAAAGGAATGCAGATGGCTCTTTAGATCCGTCTGGTGAATTGGTGGGATTAAAGGAGGTTTCACAAGAAGAATTTGATTCTCGTAATATAGAGCGTATAAAAAATTCAAAGCAGGAGGCTATTGCCGGTTACACTATTTCGGATAATGAAATAAACTCATGGATCGCAGAATACGGAGCATTTGGCGTTACCTATGATAAATCAAACAATCAATGGTATTTCAATGGTGAAAAAGTTCGCCGTTTTAGGGATATTCTCACTTCAAATGGTGAGGATCTAAGCAGCGGAAAATTTCATGGCTCTATCCGAACATTAAACGGCAATGGTACTGTTGATATTTATACTGTTCGTGATTTTGATAACTTAAATTCTGAGGGAAACGGTACTTTGATTGATGTAAAAGCGTATAGTCAAGAAGAATTTGACGAATATACTAAATCTTCCGGAATTATGATAGAAACTCCGTAACTTAAAAAACTCGACAGACTATACATTCGGTTTTGTGTTTATTTCTCAAAGCAGTCACAAGTGGATTTCTGCAAGAACGATTAACGTTCATAGATTGAAATCGAAAGAATACAGACCTGTAATTTAGTAACGAAAGGGAATAATATGAGAAAGGCAATTCTAATTTTTTTAACCATTATAATGTTATTATCAGTCACTTCTTGTAGCAGTAACACAGAAAGCAGCGAAAACACGTCTTCGGAGATCGTGCAGACAGTCGAGCCGACGCAGCTTGTCAACAAAATGACGGAAACGGAGCTTTCAAGAGTTGATAAACATGAACTAACGCTTCTTGATGTGCCGCAAGAACCGACAACAGAAGCAGAACCGGCTCAGACAGAGCATAAGGTCAGTGTGGAGTTCCATACACCAAGCAATGATGAGTTGCGTGAGAATATCGAGAGCTACCGTGACCAGATGACCAACGAGGAATACGAAACGGCTATGGAGTATATCAGGATCGCCGAGGAAAAAGGTGAGAACGTCGGCAATCCTCAGCCCAGTATCATTCTTGTTGACGGACATATAGTACCACATATTATCCCGAACGTGATTGATCCCGATTATGACGGCGGACGGTTTGAATTTACCAGCATTATAATGAATGAGAATGGCGAGCCTGAATATGAGGAGATGTCATTTGAATCATTTGAGGAGTATCTTGACTGGATCAGAAAAAATGATGTCGAATGCGGATATTCTGATGAGATGATCGAGCAGGATATACTTAATATACAACTCGCCTATGAAGCTCTGAAAACAGGCGAT
>JAFXCD010000093.1 GCA_017521605.1 Lachnospiraceae bacterium
ACTTCCTGAAGCACCGTTTTGTAAATATGGTTTTAGCGAAGATGTCAGTAAGGAAGTTGTGGATGAGGAGGAAGGTAGCACTGAACCGGAAGACTGCTGCGAGCAGGAAGAGACAAGGGGTATCAAGCCTTGCAAATTGGCTAAAAATATCATAAGAGTCTGGTCCTACAAAGGGGAACCGGTGAAACTTTTTCTTGATAAAATTGTGATTGGAGAGAAGGAGCTTCCTACAGAATATAATAAATATACCTGCAAGAACGGTGTTTTGTCTTGTGAAGATGATGAAAACTTCTATGTTTATGACGGGAATCAATTTGTCCGAACAGAATGTAAATACAATCATCATAATGATTACTTTTCACCGGAAGTATTCGTTTCTGCAAAGGTGGACCAAGAAAACAGTATTCAGTACATAGCCTTAAACGACCATGGGGCTCAATACGAATTTGAATATACCTTCGCAAACCCGTATTCAAATTTCTGGAAGCTTATGAAAAATTTACCTTTCGGGGATGCTGCAGGAGGTCAAACGGGCAACGCATTTTCGGAATGTCACTATTTCCCGAATGCAGGAGTATTACTCTTGTTGGACGCATTTCAGTCCAAGCTTCGCTTCTTTTCTAAAACCGGAGAAGAATTGTGGAGCTTGGAACAAGTGCAGGGAAACGGGTCCTATCAGTCCCTCTCGTTTTATGTGAATACCATGAGTATTGACTTTGAAAGCGACGAAATCCTCATAAAAGTACAAAAAGGGAAACGCTGCTATACGGTTTGCTATAATGTGCGAAACGGTGAGGTGATTTGGTATCGGAAAGAAAATCATCCGTTCCTGTTTAGCGGTGCGAAGGGTGAAGACGGACTTCTGCATGGATTGATTCCGTATAAGGATAACGGAACGCTTGGTACCGTATTGTTTGAAATGAATCCTTTAACAAGGAAAGTGCGTACCTACCGTATTTCAGAGGACGCTAAGGCAGAGAAAGTGTCAGTTTCCGGCTATGAAACCAAGAATGATGTTTACAAGTATATTTTAGACGGAGAAATCTTGTATGCGGTTCATGAATCAGAGCTGATAGTTGTGGACATTAAAAAGAAGAGGATACTGGGCAGAAAAGCAGCACCGAAAAATTGCAAGTATTTTCAAAACGCTACGGTTCTGATAGAAGATAAGCTGTATGTATGCTTATATTATGCTTCCGGCAAGAAGGAAGGCCAATATTTTAGTGAATGTTACTGTTTGACCGAAAGGAGAAATGAAAATGATGACAAATGAAGAACTTGCTGAGTTTGAAAAAGAAAACGAATTTAATTTATTTAATAGTGAATATATAGTATATCCGGGATACACTATGAGATTTTTGATTAAATCCCCAAAAACCTGTGCCGCCGGAGGCATTGAAAAGGTAACGGAAGAAAAGCTGCATCTTGAAATACCTGCCAGTGTTGAAATTAACGGAAATACATATTGGGTGAATGAAATATTTGCAGAAAGTTTCTGGGGTAAACGCTGTATAGAATCTGTGACGATACCTGATACGGTTACTTGCATAGACTATGGAGCGTTTAATCAATGTGAATTCTTAAAAGAGGTATATATTCCGGATTCGGTAACCGTAATTGATGAGATTGCGTTTACCGGCTGTAAATCCTTAAAATCTGTCAGCCTGCCTGCAAACGTCAAGATTGACAAAGACAGCTTTGATAGGCGTAAGTCGCTTGTCATAACAAGACGTGAGCCTGCGGAACCTGTTTTAGTTGACGCGAAAGCTGATTCTGCAAAGCAGAGTGACTGTGGTGCAGATAAGAAGAATGAAAGCCTGTTTGATGAGAAGCTGTTTATCTGGGAAGGCAAAAAGATCTTTTCTCATGATAATTTTGACGAGCTTGATGATATGGATAAGCTACAGGTTCTTACCGGCTGTGAATGCAAAGAGTTTGATGGTTCGGTTGACACTTATTTCAAATACCGTGAGCAGGGTAAGAAAGAAGGCTTCATTCCTGTGATCGTTGCCACGGACGATATATATTTTGAGCAACTGGAAGCTCTTTTGAAATGTGGTGGCGAAGGTTCTATCTCTAAGATTCAGAAAATTGTGGAGAAATATCATAAAAAGATGTTGGCAGAGCCTGTGGAAGACGGCAAGGCTTATCTTGAGAAGAATTATAGTTCCGGCGAATGGGATGATGATGTAGATTTAGACGGTGAAGATTATGAAGCATCAGACACATTCACCAGAAACGGTTACCTTGTGAGAGTGCCCGTTACCGAGCCGTGGCTCATTTGGGCGTATCTACCTTACGGCGGCTGGAATTCCTGTCCGAAGGTTACCGAGCACATGGCTGTATCAAAGTACTGGTATGAGCAATACGGAGCATATCCTGCCGCGTTATCCTTTAACACCATAGATTATGCGGTAGAAAAGCCGGTAGAAGACCTTGAAAAGCTTGCGAATGAAATGGGTGCCTACTGTTTTGATATTGTGGAGCAGGGCTGTGAAACCTACAGTGCTTTGGCGGCAAGCCTTAAAAATTCAAAAATCTGGAATTTCTGGTGGGATTAATATGAAGATAATAAAAGAAATAAAAGACTTTAAAAATAGTTTAAAGGATGGATTTAAGCCGTTTTTCATAATTATAGTTTTATTTGAGGTGATATATGTGATATTATCTATATTAGGTTACCTGATATGGATAATAGCTGATAAGATACGTATGCATAAGCGTTATGCAAAGGGGCCAAATGGGGAAGAAAAAAGTACGGAAGATTAGGAGGAGTTTTTATGAAAAGGTATTTGGCAATAATCTTATCGGTTGCTCTTATAATTTCCATGTTTCCCATGAAAGCAGAGGCAGATAGTGAACCATTGGGTGTTGGCGAAACACTGCGTTTTGATTTCGGTGGAGCAGAAGTGGAAGAGGGGTACATAGGAGTATCATCAGGAGATGCCTATACTGCAGAGGCAGGCTATGGATTTGAAAATACCGATGCAGTAGAGAATGTGACCGCAAGCGGAGAAGGAGCACTGAAGGATGCGGTACGTTTTAAGTCCGGTGTTCCGGGGCATGTTTTTCATGTGGATTTGCCAAGCGGAGTGTATAAGATAACGGTGACAACCGGTGATGTGCAGTCCACTACCATCAATGCAGAGGGTTTGCCCCAGCTTTTCTTTTTGACGGGCAATAATGCGGTGGATACCTTTACCATACCGGTTACAGACGGGCAGCTGAATATTTATGCAGGCTCCGGTGTGGGAACAGAGTTTTCTATCAGTGCCCTGGAGATTCAGCGGACATCTACAGGAACCACTACCAAGCCCACCATCTGGACCTGTGGTGATTCCACGGTTGCAAGCTACTACAACGTACCGGCGGATGCCAAGCGTGGCTGGGGACAGTATTTAAGCAATTATGTGGATATGGAGCAATATGATATACGTAATATATCTGCAAGCGGCATTACCTCACGGGAATTAAAGGATTATTTCTTCCCTACTGCAGAGTATTACGGAAAAAGTGGCGATATCATGCTGATAGCGGTAGGACTGAATGATTATTCCCAGCAGTATAATGGTGATTCAAGTGTCCTTGACCCAAGTGAATATATAGCAAATGTGACCAATATGGTACAGCGTGCAAAAGCAAAGGGAATGACCGTTTATCTGGTAAAACAGAACGGTCAGTTGGATGATTGTACCAAATACCCTGTGCTGACAAGCAAGTGGTTTGGAGAGGAACTGGAGACAATCGCCGCGACAGAGAATGTGGGTATTATCGACTTATTTGAACCCTGGCTGGTATTTTGCATGGAAAATACGGTAAGAGTGGCAGGTAAGTATTATAGCGATGATAAGCTGCATATGAATGCATTGGGGGCGGACATGCTTGCCGGCATGGTGAAGGAGCAGCTTTTCCCTGCGGCAAAACCGGCTCCCGGTGAAGACCCCTATAAAAATTTTGATACTTCGTCTACGGTATATTATGAAGCGGAAGCTTCCGGTGAACCGGTGGTAAACCCACATAAGGGATATGTTATGACCGTTTATGATGCTTGGGCGTTTGAGTCTACGAATCCTTATGGTATCGGCGGCTCTATGAACAATACTGCCTGGGAAATGTCCACCATTTGTACCGGGGAACCCAAGTGGGATGAGTTAAATCCTGAGGAGGGCGTGTATGACTGGTCTTCCATCGACAGTATGCTGGAAGCCTGTGAAAAATACGGATATACTTACGGAATCCGAATTCTTCCCTATTCCCATCTTTCCGGTTCTCATGCTAATTACGGAAAGGACCATGTTTTCGTACCGGATTGGGTGTTTGCGAAGGGGGCACAGATGGACCGCGCAACACTGTACAGTGATCCTTCTGTGGAATTGGATATTCCCAAGTGGGACGACCCCATCTTCTTGCAGGCAGCGAAGGATTTTGCAGATGCTCTTGCTGAACACTACGACGGGGACCCGCGAGTGGAGTTTATCGATATCAGTGTGTTCGGTAACTGGGGTGAGTGGCATACCACTACCTTTGAAGGGAACCCCATGCCTTCTGTAGAGATTCAGAAGGATATGGTCAAGTACTACAGCGATGCTTTTGACAAGACATGGCTTTGTGTTACCTCCGGTGCTTACGGAGAAGTGTATGATTATGCATTATCTCTTGGAATCCCCAAGCGTGTGAACGGTTTGATTGGTTCGCACAACTATGAATGGAACCTAAGACCGAACTATAAAGCAAATCTACCTGTAATCGGTGAGAACTTCCTGCCCTATAGAATGATGTTTGATCCTACAGTGGCCGAAGAACAAGGTATTGTGAAGGACTATGATAAGCATTATTTAAGATGGACACCACAGCGTTTCCGTGAAACCATTGAGATTTCACACCTGTCCATTTATGCATTTGATCAGGATAGTCATCATAGTTATGAGTTTTACAACGAACAAAAAGACCTGATTGAGGAAATGAATAACCGATTGGGTTATAACTATACGGTAACTAGTGCCAAGAGAAATGGTAACAAGCTTTTGGTATCTATTAAGAATACCGGTCTGGCACCTGCATTCTTCGATATTGACCTGTGCGCGGAGATTACAGATGCAGAAGGCAATAAGCTGGGCACCTTCGGAAACCCGGTAAAGATAGCGAAGGGAAGTTTCCGTGACGACACCGAGCAAACATTTTTGTTTGAGTATGACGGAACACTTGCTGAGGATGTGGTACTTTGTCTGGCAATGTATGAAAGTGATAAGTTGCCTGCAACGAAGTCCAAGGCCCGTGCTACGGTTCAAGATCCTACCGTAAAATTTGACAACAAGAACACCTTGTCCAATAACAGATTGCTGATGGTAGTTGATGAAAGTATGCATACCCATGCAGGAACGTTGGTAGAGCAAAGAAACGCTACCTGTACCGAGTTTGGTGTGAAGGCATATTATGAGTGTGCTTGCGGTAAGTTCTTTGTGGATTCGGCATGCTCAGAGGAAATTGCTGACCTGGATGCATGGAAGACCGGTGAGGGAAGAATCTGGAAGGAAGCTCATACCGGAGGAAATGCGACCTGTAAGGAAAAAGCCAAGTGTGCTGTTTGTGGAACCGAGTATGGAGAGTTAGCAGACCATGAATATGGAGCAAACTGGAAATCTGATGAAACAAACCATTGGCAGGAATGTGCGGTTTGTGAAAACGAGAAGAATCGTGCCGGGCATGTAGATGCAGATAAGGATGGAAAGTGTGAAGTTTGTGGAGAAGATGTGGCATCGGAAGAAGCCGAACCGACTGCGGCGCCACCCCAGGCACCAATTGAGGCACCTACCGAAGCGCCACCCCAGGCACCAATTGAGGCACCTACAGAAGTGCCAATCGTGACACCTACCGTAGTACCTACTGAAGCGCCTGCCACGGTACCTACGGAGGCACCGAAAGTGCCCACAACAACGGAAGAACCTGTTCCTACAAGCCAACCCATAGTACCAAATGCTCCTAAGACAGGGGATGACTTTAATCCTTGGCTCTTTGGTGGCATTGGTATCGCTGCTATGTTGGCAGGTGTCGGTACTTTCTTTAGGAGAAAGAAGAAAGAAGCTTGCTGATGGTAAGATTAAAGGAGTCGTAGTTCTTATGGTGATTACTGAGGCGCCTCAAATGATAGAGGCGCCCCAGGTAACTACTACGCCACAGCCTATAGAATCGCCGGTACCCACTGCTACACCGGCACTATCTACGGAGAAAAATGGCTTCCTGGTGATGATTGATGCGGGGGAACAATATAAGGGTAATCCGGAGGAGGACTTCCTGATGGCTACTGAAGAGTATCAGGATACTTAGTACAAGGAATTGCTAATGGAACAGATAGTTGTACAAATTGACAATTTTCGACAAATTTACAGAAATTTCCAAACGATGCAATACATTTATAAAAATACTTAAAAATAATTAAAAAAATGTGTTGACAAATGTCGAAGGCTTGTATATAATAAAGACATAAACAACAAGGAGTTGTAACTATAGATTCGAAGGATGGAGACTCCATCCAAATACAAAAGAAAGAGAGGTACGGACCACCAGAAACATAAGCTGAGATTCTTGAGTGAATCAGGAAAACTTCCATAATATACTAAAGAATGAAGTACATAGGATAGGGACGAATCACAGAAGAAAAAGTAACGCAGTACATAAGAAGAGGAATGACGTTACAGTACAATCAGTACAAAGGAGAAATGTGAAAGGTACTAAGGATGAATGGAAGTAATTTAATAGGGGATGAAACAATTTAATAAAGAACGTAAACTATATTTTAGGAGGATTGTCCAATGGATAGCATAGTTTAGGAGAGCGTGCTGATGAAGTAATGTCGGTACGCTCTCTTTCATTATTTTTTTGTGACAATGAATAGAGAGCTTGAGCTAAAATAAAACTATACAAAACCAATATGCTATGATATAATTTGCCAATAGATGGTCAGATGCACGATATATGCTTTAAAGTGCGGTATTTTGAATGGAATTGGAAAGAATTTTACTATATAATTTATTTGAAGGTTGAACTTTCAATAATGTACAAAGTGAGGAGAGAGAAATGAAAAGGACAAGAAGAATTTTAACATTTTTATTGGCGGCACTAATCTGCATCTCCCTGACTGCATGCGGGGGAGAAAAAGACGAGGTGGTGATTGGTGGAGAGACATACAGTACGGAACTTACTGATTTGGATCTTAGTGATAGAGGGCTTAAGAATAAAGATATTAAGAACTTAAAGTATATGAAAAATCTTTGCAGCATTAATTTGCGTTCCAATGAAATAAGTGATATTTCAGTATTGGAGGAATTGCCTAATTTGAGTTATGTTATTCTTTGGGACAATAACATTAAAGATATTTCTCCACTTGCAGAGCATACAGATATTTGGGTATTGGATATTGGAAAGAATGAGATTAAAGATATTTCTCCTCTTGAAAATTTGACTAATATATCTTGGCTGAATGCCGGTGAGAATCCTATTAAAGATATTTCCGTACTTGAAAATTTGACAAAGCTTGATACCTTGGGTATGGGCATGTGTAAGATTTCAGATGTTACTCCTTTAGAATCTCTTGATTCATTGATAAATGTATATTTAGACGGAAATAAAATTAAGGATGTTTCTGCGTTGGAGGAATTGAGCGGATTAAAGGAATTGAATTTAAAAGATAATCCCATTAAGAAGGATAAGATAGAGGAA
This sequence comes from Lachnospiraceae bacterium, assembly GCA_017521605.1. Lineage (GTDB taxonomy): Bacteria > Bacillota > Clostridia > Lachnospirales > Lachnospiraceae > Acetatifactor. Next base: position 7,717 of record JAFXCD010000093.1, read on the forward strand.
TTACAAGAGGAATTGCCTAATTGTACTATTCATTTTGATGAATAAGTAAATTTGACCTCCCTAAACATTAATGAATCAGATTATTGTTTAGGGAGGCTTTTCTGCTTGAGTGGACCATAGGATGAGAGATAGACAAGAAATGTATGAAATACCGATAAGAGGAAAGTTTTGATGGAAGATAGAAGAGAGTTTCGAAGAAAGAGAAGACAGAGGAATCAAATACTGGCTTATGCTGCAAGCTTTGTGATTTTGACAGTTGTAGCAGTCCTTATTGTACAGGGTGTCAAAGTGATGGCAGATAAGAAGGAACCCCAACAGGTATTACAGCAGGGAAACACGGAAAGCAGCCAGGAAAGTGTGCAGGAGAGTACACCGGAAAGTACTCAGGACATATTGGAGGATTTGTATGCATCTGAGGAGGAACTGGCACCACCTACTGCTACTCCGGAGCCAACGCCGGCACCGCCTACACAGGAGGAGTTGATGGAACAGCGGATTGAGGAGATTATAGCAGACATGCCTTTGACGGAAAAGGTGGCGGGTCTGTTTATTTTGACACCGGAAGGATTGACCGGTGTGAATACGGCTATAAAAGCAGGTGATGGTACCCAAAAAGCGCTGGAAGAATACAAAGTGGGTGGTATCATCTACATGAAGAAGAATATTAAGTCCAAGGAACAAATCACAGAGATGATTGCCAAAACACAAAGTTATAGTAAATACCCACTTTTTATTGCTGTGGATGAAGAAGGTGGTGACGTGACTCGTGTTGCGGCAGCAGGATTGGTGGATAAGCAACCTTCACCCAAGGAAATAGGTGAAACCGGTGATGCAAATAAAGCATATGAGGCGGGAAGTACCATAGGCGGGTATTTAAAAGAGCTTGGTTTTAATGTGAATTTTGCACCGGTAGCAGACTTAAGCAATGTGGAAAAGAGTATCATGCTGGAGAGGAGCTATGGTGCAATGGCAGAAGAAGTGACACCATATGTACTAAATATGATGAAGGGACTTGAAGAGCAAGGGATTACTGCCTGTATGAAACACTTTCCGGGAATTGGTGGTACCACTGAAGATACCCATGATGGTTTGGTAGCCATTACACGTACTGCAGAGGAGATGTGGGCTGAAGAACTTGCTGTATATAAAGCAGGCATTGATGCAGGTGTACAGATGATTATGCTTGGACATGCAGATGTGGAGTCCTTGACAGGGGACAAAACCTCTGCTGTATTTTCAGAAGTGATAGTAACAGACATTTTGCGTGGAGAGTTGGGCTTTAAGGGTGTGATTGTAACAGATGCCTTGAATATGAAGGCTATTTCAGAATATTACACATCAGAGCAGGCTGCAGTTATGGCATTAAAAGCAGGCTGCGATATGATTATGATGCCAGAGAACTTTCTACAGGCCTATGCAGGGGTGCTTAATGCAGTGTCAGAAGGAAAGATTTCGGAAGAGAGAATCAACGATTCCCTGCGTCGAATTTACCGCATAAAGCTGGCAGATGAATTTTTGGCAGAAGGAGAATAAACCTATGTTGGGACTCACGATGCCTTTACGTTAGGAGTAAAATAGTATGAAACCTAAGTCCCCCATGAGCGAAAGGCTCTTTGAAATGATGCTGGATAGAGGATATTCAAAAGAATTCAGCGATTTGATAACAAAGAATCTGAATACAGATTTTACAGCCACTCGGATGATAGGCTATTTATCCCATTATTCCAGCCTGCCGGAAGGGGAGGTAGTGGATGAGATGTTGTCTATTCTTAGTGACCGGGACCGGATTATGCGTAAAAGAGAAGCAGAAGCCGCTAATGCCCGTTGGAATCAGATTATGTGGGAAGGATTTAGTGCAGAAGAGGAATAAGGAAGATTTAAAAGACGGTAGTGAAAGCTATCGTCTTTTAACATGAAAAACCACAGGTGCCCTGTCGCCTGTGGTTTTTTGTGAAATTATATATTGACAAATGATATATACAATGGTATAAATTGTATAAAGTGATATTATACAATTGTAGGTTTGAGTAGTTCGAAATGCTCATTCACTATTTAGCTAAAGGAGTGCACACCAATGAATATTAATATCAGTAACTCGTCCGGCGAACCAATCTATCTGCAGATTGTAAACCAGATCAAGACGCTGATTCTGGAAGGTAAGCTGAAAGAAGGGGACGCCCTTCCTTCCATGCGTAACCTTGCAACAGAGCTCAGAATCAGCTTTATGACCACGAAACGTGCCTATGAGGAGCTGGAGCGTGACGGCTTTATCGAGTCGTATACGGGCAGAGGAAGCTTTGTAAAGGCACAGAATACGGAGCTTTACAGAGAGGAACAGATTAAGGCTATTGAGGCCTTACTTATGGAGGCCAGCGATAAGGCTAGAAAATGCGGCATCTCTACGAATCAGCTTCATGAGCTTCTGGATCTTGTAAATGAAGGAGAATAAAGATGGACAATTACGAGAATGCAATAGAAATAAAGGGACTTATCAAGAAATACGATGGATTTACATTGGATAATGTAAGCTTTGAGGTGCCTAAGGGCAGTATCATGGGCTTTATCGGTCAAAATGGTGCCGGAAAGTCAACCACCATCAACAGTTTGTTGAATATTATACCCATAAATGGAGGAGAGATCAAACTGCTTGGGATGGACCATCTTAAAATGGAACAGGAAATTAAGGAGAGGACAGCGGTGGTTTTTGATAGTCTTCCTTTTCAGGATGTTTTTAATGCGAAGGATATCAACCGTATTTTTGAAGGAATTTATACCAAGTGGGACAAAGAAGAATATGAGAAATATCTGGAACGTTTCCAGCTTCCCAGTAAGAAGAAGGTGGGCGATTTTTCAAAGGGTATGAGAATGAAGCTACAGATAGCCTGCGCTCTTTCACATCATGCAGAGCTTTTAATTATGGACGAACCTACATCCGGTCTGGACCCGGTAGTGCGTGATGAAATCCTGCGTATTTTCATGGAGTATATGGAGAGTGGTGAATGCAGTATGCTGATGTCCTCCCATATTACCAGTGATTTGGAGAAAATCGCAGACAGTATTACCTTTATTGATAGAGGTAAAATCTTACTTACCGGCTACAAAGACGAAATTCTGGAAACCCATGGTGTGATTAAATGTAGCAAGGAAGAATTAAAGGAAATGGACCCTAAGGATTATGTCAGTGCCAGAGTGAATTCTTACGGAGCAGAAGTGATGGTTTCCGACAGAGAGGCTATGGGCTGCAAGTACAAAGGCTTGATACTGGATCCTACTACATTGGAGGAAATAATGCTTTTTTACGTAAATCGTGACAATAAGGGGTGGGGCTAATGATGAAGAAATATAAAGCTTTAGTTTTTCGGGAATGGAAGATTACGAAGAAATTTTATGTTTTCAGGTCCGTGCTGTTTTTAGTTTTTGTGGCTATGTTTGCTGCTGCTTTTTATGGATTAACAATACAGAATGAGATGTCAGCAGATGGTGCAAGTATAACGGCTTTGGTAATATCATCTATTATGTGTGTGTTTGCTGGTGTGTTAGTGGCAGAGGATAATGCAGGCTACAAGTCCGATGTAAATTCCGGCTGGTTGAATTTCTCCTGGGCATTACCATTAACTTCTTCTGAAAAGGCTTTGGGGAAGTATCTGTTTCGTTCGCTGGTTATTTTGGTGGGGTTATTAATTACTATTATTGCTATGTCGGGTCTTTGTGCTGTATTTGCCTGTCCCCTGCCATTATCAGCTCTATATGTCTTCTTTTGGGGTATCAATGTGGTTTTGATAATTGACCTGATTCGTCAGTTTGTTATTATGCATGCAATTGGTATGAAAGCTTTAAAAAAATTATTAAATATCGGAACTATTATAGCGGTTGTTGGGTTCATCCTTATTGATAGTTTCATGGGAAGTAAGCTGATGGAGAAGATAAATGTCTTTATGGAAGCATCAAGTAATATGGAAGAGGAAGAGGCTGGATTGCTAATTACAAATATGATGAAAGAACTCTTTACCATATCCCATTTGTGGGGCTGTATCGGTATCCTTTTATTATTTGTGATACTGTTTGTCAGTTTTATGGTTACCAGAAAGGGCTATGATCGCAGAAAGGGATAAAGAAGGAGAACTTAGGTGATATAGGGATGAAAAAATATAAAGTATTACTATTTCGGGAATGGAAGGTTACGAAGAAATTTTATATTACCAGGACACTGTTATTTTTATTTTCTGTGGCAATGTTTGGAGTAGTTGCGTTTGTTTCTTCACCAAAGAATGGTGGACCGGCAGTTGGAGCAGCTGCGGACAAGACTATTTTGGCTTTAATGCTTTCTTTTTTTGTGGGGTGTTTATCTGCGATATTAGTGGCAGAAGATAATGGTACCTATAAGTCCGATGTAAATTCCGGCTGGTTGAATTTTTCCCGGGCATTACCTATAACTTCCTTTGAAAAGGCTGTGGTTAAGTACCTGTTTAGGGCTATGGTTATTCTGGTGGGAATGATATTAACGGTACTTTCTGTGGCAGAAATCTGTTTAATGGTTGGCACTCCTATTCAGCTATCGGCCATATATGCTTTCTTTTGGGTGGTGAATATTGTTTTGGTAATTGATCTGATTCATCAGGCTATCATCATTTATGATATTGATATGAAAATCATAATGAGAATATCTGATATCGGTTTTGTTTTATTTATTGTATGGTGCTTTCTTCCCATTGATATATCCCCCTATGGTGAAATAAAGGATATCTATGGAATAATAAAGAAGGGATATCAGGGTGAAGCAATAGACGAAGCTATGTCATTAGAGCTTTCAAATATGGCTGTAGAGTTTATGACTATATCGAATCTGTGGGGTTGCCTCGGGTTTCTTTTAGTGATTGTAATACTGATTGTCAGTTTTGTAGTTACCGGAAAGGGCTATGAAAGGAGAAAGGCATAATGAAGGGCTATTTATATAAGGAGCTGAAGCAATACGAGAAAATTATTCATCTGCTTTTTGTGCTGGTGCTGTATGTTGTATTTGGTGCTATTGTATTAACAATGGCTCTGGCAGGAACCATCACAAGGGAAGCCATTCTAATGTATGCGCAGGATGGTATGATCTATCGTCTTTTAATGTTGTTTTTTGGATTTGTGTTTGCAATAGGTTTGGAGGAATATACCTTTCAAGGGGACGATACCAAAATCTGGGGAAGCTTTGTGGCATCCAATCCCAAGGGAATACGAGGATACATATATACAAAATATGGACTGACCTTAGCCATGAGCGTGGGGTATTTTGCTTTGACGGCCGGTTTGGATTTTTGTTTAACAAGGATGGTATCTGTGATTGCCCAAGCTGAGCTTCCGGTTATGGGAAAGGTAATGGCTGTACTGCTCTGTATACAGCTTCTGTATCATTCCATAACCATTCCCTTTGCCGTTCGTTTCGGCGCCAAAAGAGGAAATGTGATTAAGCTGATTTTCCTTGTAATAGCGGTTATCGTGTTGCTGGTGATGGCAACAGTACGTCCCTTAGAAACAATGGGATTCATTGATGGGATTATCCATTCCCAATGGCTATCTGATTTTCCGGAATGGGGACTGCCGATTATTGCCATAGTGGCATATATTTTGTCCTGCCGACTTTCCGTTAAGCTGTATAGGAAGGGTGTTGTGCAATATTACAGGTAGCTCTAAGTGTTTGGAAAAGTATAATCACTAGCGGTGTTTGCGTTATGCAGGAGGATTAGAATGAGAAGAATATTATCTTTTATGTTAAGCCTGATTTTGTTTTGTAGTATATGTGCCATGCCTGTTTATGCTACTGAAAAAGTTACGCCTTCGGGTGTGGCTTTAGAAAATGTGGGTACTGAAATTGAATTTATGGCAAAGAAGAATGAGAAGTTTTATGCTTCCTTTGCAACGGCAGTATTTCAAGGAGATGAGGTAATCTATGAGAAGCATTTCGGTTATATCGACCGGGAGAATCAGATACCTGCAGATGAAACCTGCGTTTACGAATGGGGTAGTATTTCCAAGCTTTTTGTATGGATTAGTGTGCTGCAGCTATATGAGCAGGGAAAAATCAACCTGGAAGCAGATGTGCGGGAGTATTTACCGGAAGATTTTTTTCAGAAACTGAAATATGAGGAAGCTATCACCATGCTGCATCTGATGAATCACAATGCAGGCTGGGAGGAAACCAGTTTACCAATGATGACGGAAAAAGAAAAGGATATCCTTACTCTGGAGGAGGCTCTTCGGGCGCTGGAACCTGCGCAAGTATTCCGTCCGGGAGAGATTACTGCTTATTCTAACTGGGGAACCGCTTTGGCGGGTTACATAGTAGAACGTGTCAGCGGGATGGATTATGCGGAGTATGTACAGAAGAATATCCTGACTCCTTTGGGTATGGAACAGACAGCGGTTAGTGCAGATTATCGGGATAATGAATGGGTTCGCAAGCAGCGGGAAGGAGAGAAGTCCTATTTGATTATGGGGGATGAAGAGGTTGGAGTTGTGACGGATGAGGAATTAGGAACAGCTATCAGCTATATCCAGATTTATCCTGCGGGCTCCGTGACCGGTACTTTGGCAGATATTACAAAGTTTGCACAAACCTTTGTGGACGATGAATGTCCTTTGTTTGAAAAGCAGGAGACCTTGGATTTCATGCTTTCAGCAAGTGATTACTATGGGGACAGTGATATACCTAAGAACTGTCATGGATTGTGGTGTACGGAATATGCAGTTCGTACCATGGGACATGCAGGGAATACCACCGGTGGCAGTGCCAATCTGGTATTTGACAGAGAAAGTAAAATGGGTGTAGTAGTGATGACAAATCAGCAATATGAAACACTTTTCTGCTATGGGATTCCAGAAATGATTTTTGGCAGTATCGAAGAGAACACGATTTATAAGAATGCCATCATTACACAGGAAATGGATGTGAGTGGGGATTATGTGGCGAGCAGAGGGCTGTTTGAAGGCAGTAGGAAAATATATCCCGGTCTTTCCTATACACCATTTAAAGCTTCAAAGGAGGCGAGGATTTTTGATGTTCTGAATGAACCGGCTCTGGTACAATTTGGTGACAATCTGTTTCGAATGCCGGATACCAATGATTTTCTTTATGCTACAACCACCCCGGATGGAGAACGAATTCTGGAATATTCCTCTGTAACGTATATTAGAGATGAGGTAGCCTCTGTGGAATCTGCAGCAGTCACTATTTTTGTGGGTATTTCACTGGTAAGTTTGATTTTAATGGTAGTAATAGGAGGCAAGGAATTACTGAAGCTGGAGGAGAAGATGCCGGCGGTTAAGTGGATTGTGGCTGGTCAGGTCACAGCCTTTGTCTTAGGTGCCTTTCTTTTTGTGCTACGACCGGAGATTGAATCTATAACACTCAGCCAGGTTTTTAAAGTGGTGTCGAGAGGTATAGTACTGGCAGGGATGGTGGTGTGCCTGCTAGCGGCAGGTGGTACCTTGAAAGCAGTGGTGACAGAAAAGGGCATGAAGTTGGTGAATCGTCTGAAGTATGTAGGGTATGTCTTGTGTAATCTTTATGTGATTGGATTTATGGTGTATTTCAGATTGTTTGATTTTTGGACGTAAAAAAGAAAGAGTGTGTTCCGCTGATGATTGGGAGCGCACTCTTAGTGTTTTATTGTCTTCTTTCGTAAATTGATTTTCAATATTCTACTATAAGTTGTTGGGAATAACAAGGGGAGACCAATGTAAACGAGTCTAAAATCAAAGTAATTTAAAAAATAAAGATGCAAAATATAAAATGAGAGAAGATAGGATTTGTATTTTCTTGTATTCAGTGGTATAATAAAATATATAGAAGATACAACTTATAAGAAATAAATGTTTAAGGAAGTTCATACTATAAAGTTGACAAGTGATATGTAAACGTGCTATAAAGTTTATAGATATATTGGGATTGTTGAAAAGACATTTATGATGTACTAAGCAAAACAATATCTGTTATTGTATATCATAAAGGAATTATAATAAGTTAATAAAGTTGATAGCAATACGCACTTATGTATTGTTATAAAAATGGGGTGTTATTCGTATACAAACGGTTCGCCTCAGTTAAATTGTGATATCAAAAAAGCAACCTATCTTTGGCGGGAGCGGTTGCTTTTTTGATGCTTTTCTTCATCTTTGCTTTCCAATGTAACCTTGATACTGATGATACCAACAATAATACTTATTATTGTTACCACAATACCAATGACATTTAGAACTACTAAAGTCATCATTTGTTCCTTTCACTTTTATAGAATTAAGTAATATCTTCATGCTGTCATCCTCCTTTGAAGCTGAAGCCTCAGAAATACAATTCTGGCGAAAGGCGAACCGCTATTCGTTTTAAATAACACCCACAAACAGATTATATCAAATATAAAAAAATAAGCAATGTATGTACAAGAAAAACACACACAAATAGGGCAGGATGTTTTTGTTGAAAATTTCTAAATGGGTATAAAGTATTATAAACAAGAACAGTTGCTTTTGTTATCAACATTATAGTACCTTGCAACAAACATACGATTTGATGGTAAAAGCACTGTAATTTATGTGCTGTCTACAAATTTGAAGATATAACGAAAAAAAGAATTCCGAAAAATCGAAATTCTTTTCAAAAAATAAGAGCGCGAGACGGGGATCGAACCCGCGACCCCCTCCTTGGCAAGGAGGTGCTCCACCGCTGAGCCACTCGCGCATGTTTTTGCGTTCCTTCGAACAAATAATAATATACATGATATTATAGCATTTGTCAACAGTGCAATTGTACTTCTTTAGAAAAAGTTTAACTGAATTGCACAACAGAAACAAACAATAAGGGGAAAAAGTGTGAAAATAACCACGAATAGAAGCAGGAAGTCTTGTTTATAAGTCTTGTTCAGATTGCATAGAGGTGGTTTCTGTGATAAAATATATTTGAATATAATGAATCAAGGAGATGTCAGGCTTAAGTCTGGTGAGGGTTTATAAATTACAATAAAAGAATATGTGAACGGAGGGAATGGTATGAAACTTACATTTATTGGTGCAGCCCACGAGGTTACCGGTAGTTGTCATTGCTTGGAAGTAGGTGGCAAGTATATTTTAGTTGATTATGGTATGGAGCAGGGGGTAAATACTTTTGAAAATGCAGATTTGCCCGTGGCAGAATCCATGATTGATTATGTGCTTCTGACACATGCTCATGTGGATCATTCCGGTATGCTGCCTCTTTTGTATGCAAGAGGATTTAGAGGACAGATTTTTACTACAGATGCTTCAGCGGATTTGTGTGGTATCATGCTTCGTGACTGTGCACACATCCAGATGATGGAGGCAGAGTGGAAGAATCGTAAGCTGAAGCGTAAAGCAGGTGCCCAGCTGGTGGAACCACTCTTTACTATGGAGGATGCAGATGGCTGTATTAAGAAAATCGTTCCCTGTCATTATGATGATGTTATAGAAATTTGTGAAGGTGTGAAGGTTCGTTTTACGGATATCGGACATTTACTGGGTTCAGCCAGTATTGAGGTTTGGGCTACGGAGAACGGAGTGACCAAGAAGCTGGTATTTTCCGGAGATATCGGTAATAAGAATCAGCCTCTTTTGAAGGATCCCGGTTTCACTGCAGAAGCAGACTATGTGATTATGGAATCCACCTATGGTGACAGATTTCATGACAAGGAGCGTCTGGATTATGTGAAAGAACTGGCCGCGATTATACAGGATACCTTTGATAGAGGAGGTAATGTGGTAATTCCGTCTTTTGCAGTAGGTCGTACTCAGGAGATGTTGTATTTCCTGCGTCAGATTAAGGTTAATAAATTGATAAAAGGACATGATAATTTCCCGGTTTATGTGGATAGTCCCATGGCAGTGGAAGCTACCAGTGTATTTACGGAGAATCGTTATGAGTGCTTCGATGAAGAAGCCATGGAATATGTGCGTGAGGGAATCAATCCCATTTCCTTTGCAGGACTGCGTCTTTCCATTACCAGTGATGAATCCAAGGCCATTAATTTTGAGGAAACACCGAAGGTAATTCTTTCTGCTTCCGGTATGTGTGAGGCGGGGCGTATCAGGCATCATTTGAAGCATAACTTGTGGAGACCGGAATGTACCGTACTTTTCGTAGGATACCAGTCTGTAGGAACTTTGGGGCGTGCTATCTTAGAAGGCGCTCAGGAAGTGAAGCTTTTTGGGGAGCCTATTGAAGTACGTGCAAAGATTATGAGTATGCGTGGTTTGAGTGGTCATGCGGACAAGGAAGGCCTGATTGAGTGGTTGGAGGGATTCAAGGAGAAGCCCAGAAAAGTGTTTGTAGTACATGGTGAAGATAGTGTGTGTACCAATTTCGTGGAATGCTTACAGGTGGAATATGGTCAGCGTGCATATGCTCCATATAGTGGTACTGTGTTTAATCTGTTGAGTGGTCAGCTGGAGTTCGAGGCAAGTCCTATCCCTCTGCAGAAGAAGACCCAGCCGGCTACCGGTGCTTACGCCCGTCTGCTGGCAGCAGGTCAGAGACTACTTGCTATTATTAAGAAATCAGAGGGTTATGCCAATAAGGATTTGGGCAAGATGACCGACCAGATCATCTCACTCTGTGATAAATTGGAGAAGTAAATGAAAAAGATAGGTTTAGTGGGTGGAACCGGTCCGGAATCCACCCTAATGTATTATAAAGAATTAAATGTCGGGATGGATGAGGCTACAGGTGGTAAGAATATGCCGGAGATAGCCATTGAAAGTGTAAATTTTCGCAAAGCATGGGAATTGGTTTCTGCAGAGAAGTATAAAGAACTGGCCGATTATCTTTCAAAAAAGGTTCACAATTTAGTGGCCTGTGGTGCGGAAGTTATATCCTTAACAGCGGTTACAATGCATATGGTATTTGATGAGATAGAAAACAATACAGGGGTTTCGTTAGTGAGTATTCCCCGAGCTGTATGTAAGGAAGCAATGGAAAAGGGTTATAAGAAGGTGGGACTGCTGGGAACTATTCTCACCATGGAGCAGGACTTTATGAAAAAGGATATGCTTCAGGCGGGAATCGAAGTAATTGTACCGGATAAGGATGACAGGGAGCTTATCGCTAAAAAGATATATGAAGAACTGGAATTGGGGATTGTGAAGAAATCTACCTTGCAGGAGTTTAATAAAATCATTGAAGCAATGCAACGGGCTCATGGGATTGAGGCTGTTGTTTTGGGGTGTACAGAATTACCTTTGTTACTAAATGATGAGAATTGTATATTGCCTTGTCTGGATAGTGTGGAGATACATATTAAGAGGCTTATCGAGCTGGCGCAGTGAGGGAATGGCAAAGTTTGGAGGGAAAGGATATGTTACCAACTATTTAAGAAGCTATATTGATATCTCGTTACAAGTATATGCTTTATAGGAACTTAACCTACGGTTTCATATTGAAGTTTGTGAATAGACAAGGAATAATGGGAAAAGAACAAAATGAAAAAAACAGATAAAAATGTAGATGTATTAGAATTTAAGATTATTAATCCTAAAGGGATAGAGGATTGGGCGGATGATTGTGATATCAGAGAAGTAGTTGAGATTTATATTAATGGCAGGGAAATTGTAGAGCTTTTAAAAGAGATAGAAATGCCGTGGGCAATAAAAGAAGGTGAAATAGATTTGGCGGGAACATATGGGCATCTGCCCCCAAAAGAATTGTATTCGGAATTAAATGATACAGAGGAAAGTGCGTTATTATGTTGTGATGGTTGTGGTTTAGTTGGTTGTTGGTCTGTCTTTGTCAATGTGGAAAAGGATGAGAAGTATGTCTATTGGAAAGATTTTAGACATAATCATCGGGAATGGAAATATAATATTTCCTACAAATTTTACAGGTCAGAGTATGAAGATATGCTAAAAGGGGTATTGGAGCACCAAGAGTAATTAATGGTAAAATGGCATGTCTTTTGGGTTGGGAAAGTATAGCAATTGGAAGGAGACCAATTATGAATTACAAAATGAATAAACAAGATTCTTATTGGGAAATAGAAGCAGAGAAGCCAATTTCCATAGAGGATTGTTGTCATGATGTTACAACAGACACATTTGTGATTGCAGTGAAGCATAATAAGGATGGTGGATATTGTGATAGAGAATTTATTGATTATGCTAATTCTTGTGGTATTGGTAATTGTATTTAGAGATGAAATTTCATTCTATTATTTGCGTATTTTATCCAGGTTTTTTCCTGAATTGCAGGTTGAGGAACCGGCTACTTTTTCCGCCTTTGAAAAAGGTGTGTTAATAGTATTAATTGTAGCTGTAATTTTGTTAATTATTGGTAGCGTATTAAACATTATTTTGGGACGAAAAGCTTCTAAGCGGTATAAGGAAGAATTAGCCAGGTTCCAAAGGGAACAAGAGGAAAAAAGGGTTGTGCTCTTAAAGGAATTGTCTCTTGACAAAACGGATGCTGAAACATTATTAAAGCAAGTGCAGAAGATTGAGATTCTATCTGAGCCGGTAGCCGAAAATTTTTACCATCATAGAAATTCCACAGATGATAGAGATAAATGGGGAGTTTATATTGGTCGTTACTTCTTAAAATGTAATTGTACTGTTGAAACGTATCGTTGTGTTAAGTTATTACGTGCAAGAGGTATTGGGGTTAAGTATGATACTACTTGTATATATGAAAAGGATGTTGAAGGTGTTTAAATCTGACGTTGCTGATTACTATCTACATGTTTGGGTTTGAGGAGGAGATAATTTATGAATCTATATGTTACAGCCGATTCCAATTGGGCCATTGGAAAGGGAAAGGAATTGTTGATTCGTATTCCCAGAGAGCAGAAGCTGTTTATGGAAGAAACTGCAGGAAAAGTGATTGTAATGGGACGTAAAACCCTTGAGAGTAAGTATCAGGGAATGGCTGTTCAAGGTAGAACCAATATCATTTTGTCTGAAAATAAAAATCTGCAGGTAAAAGGGGCAACAGTAGTCTATTCGCTGGAAGCCTTATTGGAGGAACTGCAGAAATATCCGGATGAGGATATTTATATTATAGGCGGAGAGAAGGTCTTTGCGCAGTTGCTGCCTTATTGCAAGGTGGCCCATGTTACAAAGCTGGACCATGCTTATGCAGCAGATAAATACTTTTCTAATCTGGATCAAAACCCAGAATGGAAGCTGACAGCGGAAAGTGATGAATTGACCTATTTTGATATCGCATATGAGTTTTTAAGATATGAGAAAGTTGAGTAAGAAGTGATGATGGATACAAAAACAAAGAAAAAAGGATATATTTGGTTTTCGCTGGTGGGTATTCTTTCGATGCTTTTTACCTTAGCTTGCAGTGAATTGACAGCTAAGGGTAATATCATTTGGAGCTTGTCCCGGATTCTGAAATGGGTAGGTCTAAGTGTAGTATTGGGAATTCTTTGCGGAGCTTTGTTGTTTTTTCTTGTGGTTGTGTGGAAGGAAAAGTTGAGTGGGCACATAAAATTACCCGGTTATCTGATTGCAGAATGCAGTGCGGGCAGAACATTTGGAATAAGTTTTGGAGTATTGCTATTGTGTTGGTTTCCTGTGTGGCTGGCTTATTATCCGGGAATATGCAGCTATGATATTCCTGTACAAATGACACAGATTCTTACAGGGCAGTACAATACGCATCATCCTTTAATCCATACCTTGTTGATGGAAGGTTTTTATCGTTTAGGTAATATGGCAGGTAATGATAATTGGGGAATCGGTTTGTATACATTTCTTCAGATGCTTGTTTTGGCAGGTACTATGGCAGGGATGATTGCTGTATGGACCAAGTGGAAAATAAAACGTTGGCAAGGTATATTGCTGACGATTTATTGTGCATTATTACCGGTCAACAGTTACATGAGCATTACCACTACCAAGGATGTCTTTTTTGCTATTTTTGTGCTTTGGTTTTTTGGTGGGATATATGTGTATTTGAACAAAGAGGAGAAGTGCACTAAAATAGTACACTCTTTATTGATTGTAGCAACAGCAGGTGTATACCTGTTTCGAAACAACGGAAAGTATGCTTTGGCAATAACCTTAGGTGTGCTTGTCATAATTCTTTTATGGAATGCTGTAAAAAGGCGCAAACTTCGGAAATGGATGGGGCTTTTGGCAGATGTGTCCATCGGCCTGGTAGCAGGCTGTATGGTGGCGGCCTGCCTAGCAAAGGGATTAAATGCCATTCCCGGAGATAAGAGGGAAATGCTTAGTATGCCTATTCAGCAGCTGGCGAGAACCATGGTTTATCATGGTGGAGCAGGTGTTTTGCCGGAAGATGACAATACCATGGAGAATCAGGACAAAGAGCTGATTAAGGAATTGTTTTTGAACGAGAGCTATAAATATTATCGTCCCGAGATTTCAGACCCGGTTAAAAGGCATACCAACACCTATGTGGTAAGGTATCGTACGTCAGAATTTGTGAGAACCTATTTAAATTTACTGAAAGAATATCCCGGAGATTTTGTAAATGCTGCCTTGGAAGTGAATGCAGGATGGTTTTCACTGACAGATATCAGTCATGCAACTATTAATCAGTTTGAAATAAAGGAAGGCTTTGGTTATATTCAGACTAATTGGAGCCGGGAGTTGGGAGAGACGAAACTATATCAGGATTCCAAATGGCCATGGTTACGTGAGAAAATGAACAGCTTTGCTGATAACAACACATACTTGCAAATACCTTTGCTACGATATTTAGTGGCACCTGGCATGTATTTATGGGGGTATCTGCTGTTGGCAATATGGTTGTTCCTTCACAAGAAATTCAGTGATTTATTACCATTCACGTGGATAATGGGATATTATGGGACTCTGATTTTAGGTCCTACAGTACAAATGCGATATTTATATCCGTTGATGATAGCCTTTCCCTTTTTCCTGATTTATGTTGGAAAGCAGACCGGAAATGTTAAGAGTGAAGGTGTGTAGAGTAAATAAAAACCGCTACAGTGTCAAAGTGATACCGTAGCGGGTTTTGTATATTCATCGGAAATTGTGCAATGTCCTCTTTTTATGCATCTTCATGTCGACCGGGCAAAGCTTTCATTAGGGAAATCCATCCATAAGCTGCATAGGGATAAAGCAGTAGTGTATAAGGGAAGATGTATCTGGAGTTAGCTTCCCAGAACATGTGGAATAAGAAGGCACCAAAAACGCCGATGATACCCAGATAAAGGGAATACTGTGAAAGTGTGGTATCGGCTTTATTGCGGATTGGGAGAAATGCAAAAACTGCACATCCCAAATAGAGTAGTAATTGTATCAGGTTACAGAAAGGGATAAATAACAAATCATATTTGCCACTATATAAATTCACAAAGACCTGACGGCGTCCTCCCAGATTGTTTAAGGTAGCCTGAAGGCAGGCATATGTGCCATCACACCACTGAGAGAGATATTTACCGGCATAAAATTCTACTGCATGGGAAGGATTTTCTTTAAAGAATAGGGAACGCTCGGCAATGGCTTCCCGACTGACTTTGTTTGCCAGTTCTTTATTAAGACCGGAGTTTTCATAGGTGGTGAGGTTGAAACCGTTGTACCAGCCTTGTGCCCGGTTGCTTTCCTGCATTCCCATGGCGATGTAAGATAAGGCAGTGACACCGGAGCTCAATTCATTTCCGGCACGCTGCACATAAATCTTTTGAATGGTTGGCAGGGTTAGGAAAGTAATAAGTGCATATACGACCAACATACAGAAAAAGGATCTTTTGCCATAACGAATGCATTCAAACAGAACTACACCCATTACGGCAATCATCAGAATCATGGCATTTTTTCGTAACATCATACAACCAATAAAAGCCACAAAGCTTAAAAGCATGTAGCCCCAAGGGAGAAGTTTTTTCTCAGAAGTATTAGTATCTTTTTCCTTTTCAAAAACTTTCAATATGCACAAATATCCTAAAGAAAACAGGGAAATAGAGGGTATTTCGCCATAAACAAAGGAAGTATAAAACAGGAAAGGAACATTGCATATCATTAATAAAAGATAGGTAATGTTGATTTTGTAATTATGAAAGAGCATGTCAATGGTTTTATATTGACATAGGATCATTAAACATGTCCAAAAAACATTTATAACCTTTATAAAGTGAAAACCAATCAGACTTACAGGTAGCAGGTTCCACAAGCGTAGTAGTATTTCATAGTAAGCCACCAAGCCAATTTGGTGGGGATAATAGGATAAATAAGAAGCAGTGGGATGGATGGCAGAGAAATCATTCACTGCAAATTGTTCTGCGATTCGAAAAACAGTCATGGCATCACCACCCGGAGCTGTCCGGCAGAAAACAAGCAGAATGGCACTTGCAAATATATACCAACCCATGGTTAGACCCAGAAACAGTCTGCTACGAAAGGAGGTGTTCTTTGAGGTCCATTTTATTGCTAATTTAAGCAACAAAAGAAATAAGCCAAGACCCAATATGCTGAATAGAATATTGTCAGTACGGGTAAGTACCTTCTGTGTACCCATATCTTCAATATAACAGGTAAAAATAAGCGTGGACAGGAGTAACAAAAGAGTAAATAGAAAAGCCATGTATTTCAATATGGAAAAAACTTTGGTATAAATTGCAGAACGAAATTTTTGCATGGCCGGTCTCCTTTATAATTGCATATTAATAATCACAATGTACCATAAATGTATTCAAAACTCAAGATGGAGCCAAGGGTTGTTTCTACTGATTTCTTGGTTTATGTATATGAAAGAATCTTGACTTTTAGATGGAAAGGTTTATAATTAATTTTCAAAGGTATAAGTTCCCATAATGCAAAGGAGACGAACAAATGGAAAAGAAAAATATCGATTGGGGTAATCTGGGATTCGGATATGTACAGACAGATTACAGATATGTATCTAATTATAAGAACGGTGAATGGGATGAAGGAACCATTACCACAGACCCTAATATTACATTAAATGAGTGTGCAGGTGTATTGCAGTATGCACAAACTATATTTGAAGGCTTAAAGGCATATACTACAGAGGATGGACATATTGTAACCTTCCGTCCTGATTTAAATGCAGAGCGTATGATGGCTTCTGCAGAAAGACTGGAGATGCCTGTATTCCCTAAGGATAGATTTATTGATGCTGTTAATCAGGTGGTTACCGTAAATGAAGCATTTGTGCCTCCTTATGGAAGTGGTGCAACTTTATACATCAGACCTTATATGTTTGGTTCCAATCCTGTTATTGGTGTTAAGCCTGCGGACGAGTATCAGTTCCGTATTTTAACTACACCGGTAGGACCTTATTTCAAGGGTGGAGTGAAGCCTCTGACCATCCGTATCAGTGATTTTGACCGTGCAGCACCGAACGGTACCGGTCATATCAAGGCTGGTTTAAACTATGCTATGAGCCTTCATGCTATTGTAGATGCCCATAAGCAGGGATTTGATGAGAATATGTATTTGGATCCGGCAACCAGAACAAAAGTAGAGGAAACCGGTGGAGCAAACTTCTTGTTTGTTACCAAGGATAACAAGGTAGTAACTCCTAAGTCTAACAGTATCTTACCTTCCATTACCCGTCGTTCCTTGATGATAGTTGCTAAGGAATACTTGGGATTGGAAGTGGAAGAAAGAGAAATCTATGTGGACGAGCTGAAGGATTTTGCAGAATGTGGTCTTTGTGGTACCGCAGCAGTAATCTCTCCTGTAGGAAAGATTGTAGATCATGGTAAGGAAATCTGTCTGCCTGCAGGTATGAGTGAAATGGGACCTGTCACCAAGAAGCTGTATGATACCTTAACCGGTATCCAGATGGGTCGTATCGAAGCTCCGGAAGGCTGGATTCATGTGATAAAGTAAGAAAAGCTTAAGAGTTTTATCATAGTCTGTATATAGACCAAATAAGCATAAAGGTGTTATAATGCAAATAGTTGCATGTAGCACCTTTTTAGTTTGGGGAGGAGAATGGTTTTGAAGCTATTACACACCGCTGATTTGCATATTGGAAAGAAAATATTTGAACAATCCATGCTGGAAGAGCAGAAGCATATGTTACAGCAGATTTATGATATCGTGCTGGAAGAAATGGTAGATGCTGTACTCATAGCCGGGGATGTATATGACCGTTCCGTACCCTCCACGGAGGCAGTGGAGCTTTTAGATGATTTTCTGACTGCACTGATACAGGCAAGGGTGCCCGTGATACTAATCAGTGGCAATCATGATTCTCCGGAGAGAGTGGGCTTTGCGGATAGGATTCTGGAAAAGCAGGGGTTGTATATTGCGTCAACCTATGAAGGGGAACTGAAGAAGGTGACCTTACAGGATGAATATGGAGAGGTATGTATCGTTTGTCTGCCTTTTGTAAAGCCGGCAGTGGCGGAGGGAAGGAATTGTGCAGAAGCAGTAGCCAATATTTTAGAGAAAGAGGGTGCGGATTTTGCACCGGACAAGCGTTACTGTTTGCTGACCCACTATTTTGTTACCGGAACTAATGGCGAAATCCCTCGGCTTTCGGAATCAGAAACTATGATAGATGTGGGTGGAATTGATAATGTGCCTGCTTATTTATTTGCAGAATTTGATTATGTGGCTTTGGGACATATCCACAGGTACCAACAAATAGGTAAAGAACAGATTTACTATTCCGGCACCCCATTGAAATATTCTTTTTCTGAGGTCCATAGTGATAAGTCTGTAAATATAGTTGAATTAAAGGAGAAGGGACAAGTAGAGGTCAGGCGCAGTTTTTTGAAGCCCTTACACGAAATGCGTTGTATTAAAGGGAAGCTGCGTGATTTGATTGCACCGGAGGTGGTTGGTGCCGCGGGAGTGTCAGCTGAGGATTATATTCAGGTTACTCTCACAGACAGGGAGGAATTGATTGATCCTATTGGGACCCTGCGAAGTGTGTATCCCAATACTTTACAGATACTGATGGAACGTAGTGTGGCTGAGGATGTGGAAAACATGGAAAGTCGTTTAAGAGAAGGTGCAAAGAGTGTGGAGCAGTTGTTTGAGCAGTTTTATGAATTGTTGACAGGGGAGGCGCTAAGTGAAAATCAGCGTCTCATAGTAAAGGAAACTCTGGAAGAAGAGGAGAGATAATATGAAACCACGAAAGCTGACTATTTGTGGCTGGGGTCCTTATAAGGACAAGGTAGAGGTGGATTTTGATAGATTTGAAGGCAGGGGTATTTTCTTAATAACCGGTCCCACCGGTGCGGGAAAGACCACTATTTTTGATGCCATCAGTTATGCCTTGTACGGAGCTTTGAGTGGTGAAGTGCGTGACAAGGAGAAAAATAGTGTCAGAAGTGATTTTGCAGATGCAGACACACCTACCTATGTAGAGCTGAATATGGTGCATGATGGTAAGGAGTATCGGATTCGCAGAAATCCGGAGTATTTACGTCCCAAGAAGCGTCAGGGCGGAGAAAAGGCTTTTACCAAGGAAAAGGAGAATGCAGTGCTTTTGCTGCCGGAGGATAAGGTGATTGAGGGTACAAAGGAGGTCAATGCATATATCAGGGATTTATTGGTGTTGGATCATGCTCAGTTTAAGCAATTATCCATGATTGCCCAGGGAGAGTTTGCCCGTCTGTTGACTGCACCTCCCAAGGATAAGACTAAGATATTCAGAGAGATTTTCGGAACCGGTATTTATGAACGGTTTACCACAGCCTTGGGTATAAAAGCAAAGAAGTATTATGCCCTGATAATGGAGCAGAAGAATAAGCTGGAAGAGGATATTCGTTTGCTTATGTTAGGTGTGCAGGAGGCTGATTTGTCTCAGGAAAGTAAGACCCAGTTTCAGGAGCTTATTGAGGCAAAATACTGGAATCATGATATGATACAGCAGTGTCTGGAGGATATGAAGAAGCAGGCGGTGGAAGCCGGAAAAGAACGGCAAAATGCCTTTGAAGAAATAGAGGAAAAACTGGAAAAGGAAACTACTTATTTAACCAGAGTACAAGAGGAGAACAAGTTGGTTCTTCAGCTTAGGAATGCTTTGCGCATCAGGGAAGAGTTGCTATCTTGTGAGGAAGAATATGCCCGGAAGGAATTGCAATATCAAAGTGCAGTCAATGCCGGATGGGTAGAGAGTAGTGATGTTAAGCAGGAGCAGGAAAAGAGAGTTTTGGCGAACCTGACGAAAGAAATAGATAAACTACATGTAGAATTGCAGGAATATAAAGAAAAAAATAATAAACTCTTACCATTCTGGGAGAAGAGAGAGGAAATTAAGGAATTAATAGATGTTTTAGTGGTATGGGAAAGTAGTGAATCACAGCTGAAACAGTTGAGTGTCAAACTTACAGAAAGAAATAAGTCTTTGGTAGAAAAGAAGAATGACTATGAGAAAAAAGAAAAAATCAGTGTACAGAAGAAGGCACTTTACGATGGGGTTGTTTTGAATCAAAGAAGAGCAGCCATCGGGCTGGCAGCAACCATGCTGGTACAGGGAGAACCCTGCCCTGTATGCGGTTCTAAGGAGCATCCATGTCCTGCGACTTTGGAAACACAGGTGTTATCTGACCAGGAGCTGGAAGCCTGTAAGCTGGACTATGAAGAGAAGGAAAAGGAAACCTCAGAAGCTTATCGACAGGTAGTGGTTTTGCAGACTCAATTGAAGGAGCTGGAAGAACGGATGGAGGAATTGGGAAAAGAACGAAGTCTTGTATCAGCTAAGTTATCAGAAGTAAAGGATGATATTTGTCGGGAATATTTAAAGTTCGGCTCTAAGCAGGCCAACCATATCTGGCAGGAAAACAGTGAAACCATGCAAAGGTTGCAGACCCTTCAAAAGGAGAAGGAACAACGACTGAAACAACTTCTTTGTGAGAGAGAGGAACAGGAACAAAGGGCAGCAGAATCTGCTTCCGTATTCGCAAAAACATTATTACAGTACGGTTTTGCAAGGGAAGAGGAATATAGAGAAGCTTTTTTGGATAAGCAACAAAGGGAAGGTTTAAAAAATGAACTGGATGATTATCGTCAGAAAAAGGTGGCTAACAGGGAATTGGTAGAGCATCTGCAGGGCACCATTAAGGAAGATGTGATGGTGGATTTAGAACCGGTAATACAGCGAATTGGAGAGTATAAACAGGAGAAGGCGGTAATTTTACAGAAATTAAAGAGGTGGGAGCAATTAATTAGTGAATTAAAGAAAACCCAAAAGCTTTGCAAAGAAAAACTGACTAAAATTGAGGAACAGAGCAAAGAATATGGAGAGATTAAGGAGCTGGAAAATATTGCATCCGGTAACAATGCTAAGAAATTGGTATTTGAGCAGTATGTTTTAGCAGGGTATTTTGAAGAGATTTTGTTGGCGGCCAATGTGCGTTTTCGTAAGATGACTTCAGGCAGGTATGAAATGCATCGAACCAAGGAAGTGGGGGATGGTCGTGTAAAGGATAATCTGGAGATTGAGGTGATGGATTTTTATACCGGTAAATATCGTTCCATTCGTACCCTTTCCGGCGGAGAATCCTTTAAGGCTTCTCTGTCTCTGGCGTTGGGACTAAGCGATGTGATACAGGCTATGAGCGGAGGTATAAAGGTGGATACTCTTTTTATTGACGAAGGCTTTGGAGCACTGGATAGTGAGTCTTTGGACCAGGCCTGCGCTACCCTGATGGGACTGGTGGAAACAGAGAGGATGATTGGCATCATTTCTCATGTAGCGGAGCTTCGGGAGAGAATCAGTAAGCAGATAGTGATTGAAAGAAAAGGTAGTGGAAGTACATTAAAAGTCGTGGAGGGACTATGAAAAAAAGAGGATTAATAAAAGTCGGCATGATGCTGATTTGTGTTTTGCTGACAGGCTGTATGGGAGGCTGTAAGGATTTGGACAGAGGAAAGGTGGTTTTTACCACATCCCTTGCCAAGGATGAGCTGTTTCGAATTGATCAGGTGTCCTGTACTTTGCCGGAATATATGTTGTATCTGGTGAATACCCAGAATAAATATGAGGAGATATTTGGAAAAGAAATCTGGCAGGTATCTTTTGAAGGTATTACGCTGGAGGATAATGTAAAGGATAATGTGCTGGCTAAGATTGCGCGGATGAAATCCGTATATCTGTTGGCGTTGCAGAAGGAGATTACGCTTACTGAACAAGAGGAAAAGCATTTACAGGAAGCGGCAAAAAAGTATTTTAGCAGTCTTTCCAAGGTGGAAGTGGAAGCAATGGGTGTGACAGAGGAAGTAGTACTGCAGTTGTACAGAGAGAATGCTTTGGCAGATAAGGTGTATCATGAGATTATAGCAGGTGTAAATCCGGAAATAAGTGATGATGAAGCAAGAACTGTTACAGTAGAACAGATTTTTTTGCGAACAGGTACCATGGATTCGGAAGGAAATGTGATTACTTATTCAGAAGTCATGAAAGCAGAGGCTTTGGATAAAATGAATTCTTTTAGAGAATTGGCAATATCCGGTGAGCAAGGCTTTACAGAACTAGCAGGAAGATATAGTGAGGAAGAAAATATTAGGATTTCCTTGAAAAAGGGAGAAGGAGATGCTGTGTTGGAAAAGGTGATATTCAGTTTGCAGACTGATGAAATCAGTGAAGTAATTGAAACACAGCAAGGGTATTATTTGTTGAAATGTATCAGTACCTTTGATAAGGCTCAGACAGATGCCAATAAGCTGGTACTGATTGAGAAACGTAAAAATGAAGCTTTCAGTAAGGAATATGATACTTTTGTGGAGAAGCTGGCCAGAAAATTGAATGAAAAGCTTTGGCAGAAAATTAATTTGAATCAGACTCCCGGTGTGAACACCAAAAGCTTCTTTGAGGTATATGAGGAGTGTTTAGAAAATTTTTAGAATTCTGAAGGAGTCCTGGAAAGCATTGTAAAATAGTGGTTTGCAGAAAATTATTAGCACTCACATGTTGCGAGTGCTAATTTGCTCTTGACATTTCAAAGAGAGGGTTATAAACTTGTGGTTAGTGAGAAATCCTTGGAGGATTTCCGTAAAAAGAAACAAGAAAAGGAAGTGATTTTATGGCAGTAAGAAGCGGTAGTCTGTCAATTAACAGTGAAAACATTTTTCCCATTATTAAGAAGTGGTTATATTCTGACCACGATATTTTCTACAGAGAGTTAATCTCCAATGGTTGCGATGCGGTAACCAAGCTTAAGAAGCTGGATATGATGGGTGAGTATACCTTGCCGGATGGTTATCAGGGCAAGATAGAGGTAGTGGTTGACCCTCAGAAAAAGACATTGACCTTTACAGATAATGGTTTGGGTATGACTGCGGATGAAGTAGATGAATATATTAACCAGATTGCTTTTTCCGGAGCTACTGATTTTATTGAAAAGTATAAAGATAAGAGTAATTCAGACCAGATTATCGGTCATTTTGGTTTGGGCTTTTATTCTGCATTTATGGTAGCAAATGAAGTGCATATTGATACCCTTTCTTATCAGAAGGGGGCAAAGCCGGTACATTGGGAATGTGATGGTGGCACAGAGTTTACTATGGAAGATGGGGATAAGACAGAGATTGGTACCACAATTACTCTGTTTTTGAATGAAGACAGCTTGAAATTCTGTAATGAGTATGAAGCACGGGAAGTAATTAAAAAGTATTGCTCCTTTATGCCCACAGCCATTTATTTGTCTAAGGCAAACAATACCGATACACAGACTATTTCTACAGAGGAGAAGCTGGATACTGACGAAGTGGTAGAGGTAATCAAGCCGGAGAAGGAAGAAGATGGCGAAAAGCTGAAAATCAAGAAACGTCCTGAGCTTATGAACGAAACCAGACCTCTTTGGACGAAGCATCCTAATGAATGCACCAGAGAAGAATATCTGGAATTTTACCGTAAGGTATTTCAGGATTATAAGGAGCCTTTGTTCTGGATTCATTTGAACATGGACTATCCTTTTAACTTGAAAGGTATTTTATATTTCCCTAAAATTAATATGGAGTATGAGTCTATTGAAGGAACCATTAAGCTTTATAACAACCAGGTATTTATAGCAGACAATATCAAGGAAGTTATACCGGAATTCTTGCTTTTATTAAAGGGTGTTATTGATTGCCCTGATTTACCGTTGAATGTTTCCAGAAGTGCATTACAGAACGATGGTTTTGTAAAGAAGATTTCTGAGTATATTACAAAGAAGGTGGCAGACAAGCTTTCCGGTATGTGTAAAACCGAGAAGGAAGAGTATGATAAGTACTGGGATGATATCAGTCCCTTCATCAAGTACGGTTGCTTGAGAGATGATAAATTCTGTGAAAAAATGACCAACTACATTTTGTTCAAGAATTTGGAGGGCAAGTATCTGACTCTGCCGGAGTGTCTGGAAATCAAGCCTTTGGATGAAACAGAAGAGGCAGTGGATGAGAATGGTGCAGCAGTAGAGGCAGAAGTAGTAAATGAAGATTTGGATGCTGAGGATACAGAAGAGAAGAAGGAAAAGGTTATTTACTATGTAACCGATGAAAAGCAGCAGGGGCAGTATATTGATATGTTCAAGGCTGCTAAGATGGATGCAGTGATTCTGACTCATAATATTGACCAGCCCTTTGTTTCACAGTTAGAAGCCAAGAACGAAGGAATTAAGTTCCAGAGAATCGATGCAGATTTAACAGATGTGTTTAAGGCAAGGACTTCTAAGAAGGCTGAGAAGGAGCTGGAAGAGCAAGCAGCTTCTTTGCTGGAGATAATGAAGAAGGCTCTGAAGAATGACAAGTTGAATTTGAAACTACAGAAGTTAAAGAATAAGAAAATTGCTTCTGTGATTACCCTGTCCGAAGAAAGCAGACGTATGCAGGATATGATGAAGATGTATTCTATGCCGGGCATGGATATGAGTGCTTTTGGTGCAGAGGGTGAAACTCTGGTATTGAATGCCAACCATCCTTTGGTAGAGTATGTAGTGGCAAATCAGGAAAGTGAAAATACCAAGATGATTTGTGAGCAGCTCTATGATTTGGCAAAGTTACAGCATGAGCCTCTTGCTCCGGAAGCTATGAGCAAGTTTATTGCAAGAAGTAATGAGATTATGATGTTGTTGACGAGATAAGAAAAATGCGACGCCCGGGTGTGAGCCCGGGCGTTTGGTGTCATAGTAAGGGTAAATTGCATATAATATCCGTAAAGGCCCTTTAAAGGAAAACTTATGGACATCAATAACATACAATCTTTTGGAAGACTTAGAATTAGTGTTATATCCGGTGGGGAGCTACGTCCTATTGCAGGGGCGCAGGTTACGATAGCGTATACGGAAGAGCCTTCTCAGCCTGTTTTTACGGGAACTACGGATATTTCAGGGGAGACGGAGGAAATACTATTGACAGCCCCTGATTTCGGATTTTCTCAGGAACCTTCAGAAATCCAGCCATATACAGATTATAATATTACGGTAGAAGCAGAAGGGTACGAGCCGGCATTGGTCAGTGGTACAGAAATTTTGCCGGACAGATTGGCGTTACAGCAGATACGTTTGATACCTATGGAACGTACGGAAGAAGAGCAGATTGTGGTGATTCCGGTGCATACTCTGTTTGGAGATTATCCCCCTAAGCTTCCTGAAGATGAA
This sequence comes from Lachnospiraceae bacterium, assembly GCA_017521605.1. Taxonomy (GTDB): domain Bacteria; phylum Bacillota; class Clostridia; order Lachnospirales; family Lachnospiraceae; genus Acetatifactor. Next base: position 33,261 of record JAFXCD010000093.1, read on the forward strand.
ATAAAGCCCATGGCAGAAACCGGTGAAATTGTCTTAAGCCGGGTAGTGATACCGGAATATGTGATTGTGCATGATGGTCTGCCATCCGACAACACAGTACAAAACTATTGGGTGCGGTACAAGGATTATATCAAGAACGTGGCTTCTTGTGAAATATATGCTACCTGGCCGGAGGCGGCACTGTATGCTAATATATTGGCAATTATGTCCTTTACGCTAAACAGAGTGTATACAGAATGGTACCGAAATCAGGGTAGGGATTTTACTATCACATCGTCTACTGCTTATGATCAGAAGTGGATTTATGGCAGAAATATTTATGAGAATATTGATCAGTTGGTGGATAATGTATTTGCAAATTATTTATCCAGACCGGGGGTACGACAGCCTATTCTGACGGCATATTGTGACGGAGACAGAGTGCAATGCAGTGGGTTGAGTCAGTGGGGTTCCAGAGATTTGGCTGAACAGGGATATACTGCTATAGAGATATTGCGCTATTACTATGGGAATGATTTGTATATTAATACAGCAGAGGTGATTTCCGGCGTACCTTCCTCATATCCCGGATATAGTCTGACCATCGGAGCTTCAGGAGATAAGGTACGCCAGTTGCAAAATCAGTTGAACAGAATTGCCCGCAATTATCCGGCAATTCCAACAGTAACCGCAGATGGTATTTACGGACCGGCCACTGCCGAGGCGGTAAGAGTATTCCAAAGAGTGTTTAATCTGCCTCAAACAGGAGTGACAGATTATGCAACCTGGTATGAAATCAGTGATATCTACGTGGGAGTCAGCCGTATTGCTGAGCCCGGTCAGTAGGGAAATGGATGGTTGGCTGTTAGTAAACATCTTTGTATTTTCCCGGTGAAACACCAAAGGTTTTTTTGAAGTTACGTAAAAAAGAGGAGTAGTCTGAAAAACCGGACTCCTGATATACCTGAGTGATTGTTTTGCCGGCCTTTAAACCGGCAACAGCATTAATCAGCCGTTTGTTTGTAATAAAGGAATGTACGGTAACACCGGTTAATTCCTTGAATTTACGCAGGAAATGATATTTGCTCATATGGACTTCCTGCGCCAGATCGGATAAAGAAATGGAACTTTGTATATGTTCCTCAATATAGGAGGAAACAGTTTCTACCAGAGGATGAGAGATGGTTTCCTCCTTTTTGAATGAATATTCTCCGGTATTGCAAAGTAAATTTAAGTATGCAAAAAACAGGGTAAGATATCCTCTGTCCATGACTTCTTTGGAGCCGGTATACTGTCCCTCAATTAATTCGCTAAGAACCAGTTTCATCAGGTATCCCTGCAACATTTCTTCATAATAAAGAGGAAAGTGGTAAGCGCAGTAGTCATGGTTACGAAAACAGGAGGTTAAATCCATCTGATTATCAGAAAGATAATCCAAGGTGTTTTTAGTAATCCATAGAATAATTCGTCTGGAAGAATCGTGTTTATTCTCAATATAGTGATATTTATGCATTACATTAGAATCAATTAATAAAAAGTCTCCCTTTTTTAAATGATATGTCTGATTTTCCAAAAGAGAAGAATATTCACCCTCAAGGACATAAATAATTTCGTAAAAATTATGATAGTGAAAGCTACTTGCACCAATAGGGGCACCATGTTTTTCGTATACCTCAAATTTTTCATGAATCATATATTGGCGCTCATCAGTAGCTGCCAGAGTTTTGATTTTAGCACTCATTATTGTTGCAGTCTCCTTTCGCTATTCAAGGCATTTTGTGGATTTGTTGAACGGATTTTCAGAGTGAAATGTTTGAAAATATTAATATTTGTTAATAATATATAAAGCTGGATACAGTAATTAATATAAAGCAATATGTGCTTGTTTTCAAGCAATATTTGTTGTTTTCAAGCAAATTATTTGTGCTATACTCTATTTGACAGAGGAGTGAATATGGTCTATTATAAATTCAAGTTGAACGTTTAGAGTAATAGATAAGTCAATTAACAGGAGGTAATTTTATGCAGATGACATTAAGATGGTATGGTAGTAAATTTGATACCGTAACCTTGAAGCAAATTAGACAGATACCGGGTGTGACGGGTGTAATTTCCACACTTTATGCTACCTCTCCCGGAGAAGCATGGAAAATGGAAGATATTTTAGCACTGAAGAAGGAAGTAGAGGATGCAGGGCTTAAGCTGATAGGTATTGAAAGTGTAAATATTCATGATGCCATCAAGGTGGGTACTCCTGACAGAGAACAATATATTGAGAACTACATTACTACTTTAGAGAGGCTGGGACAGGCTGATATTCATATGGTATGTTACAATTTTATGCCTGTATTTGACTGGACCAGAAGTGAACTGGCACGTGTACGTCCTGATGGTTCTACCGTACTTGCTTACAATCAGGAAGCAATCGATGCCATTAATCCGGAAAAGATGTTTGAGTCCATTGCCGGTGATATGAACGGTACCGTAATGCCCGGTTGGGAGCCTGAACGTATGGCAAGAGTAAAGGAACTCTTTGAAATGTACAAGGATGTAACCGATGAGAAATTATTTGAAAACTTGAAGTATTTCTTGGAGAGAATTATGCCGGTTTGTGATAAGTATGATATCAACATGGCAATTCATCCGGATGACCCTGCTTGGAGTGTGTTTGGCTTGCCGCGTATTATTATCAACAAGGAAAACATCCTTCGCATGATGAAAATGGTGGACAACCCTCACAATGGTGTGACTTTCTGTTCCGGTTCTTATGGTACCAATTTAAACAATGATTTACCGGATATGATTCGTTCTTTGAAGGGTAGAGTACATTTTGCACATGTGCGTAACTTGAAGTTTAACTCACCTACAGATTTTGAAGAAGCAGCACATCTTTCCAGCGATGGCACCTTCGATATGTATGAAATCATGAAGGCACTTTACGATATTGGCTTTACCGGACCAATCCGTCCCGACCACGGTCGTATGATTTGGGATGAAGTGGCAATGCCCGGCTATGGTTTGTATGACAGAGCACTGGGTGCCACCTACTTGAATGGTCTTTGGGAAGCAATTCAGAAGAGCCAGGAAAGAAAATAATCTTTGGTAAAAGCGACCAAGATGCAGGAAAGGAAAAGAAACATGGAATTAACTTTGCAGAGTTTAATAGAACATCGTCAGGAATTTATTGATGCAGGATATTGTCTGCCGGAATTTGATTATGACAAGGTGATGGAGAATACAAAAAAACGCCCTACCTGGGTGCATTTTGGTGCAGGTAATATTTTTCGTGCATTTCAGGCAAATGTAGTACAGAAGCTTTTGAATAGAGGCGAGCTGGATACGGGCTTGATTGCAGCAGAAGGTTTTGACTATGAAATCGTAGAAAAAATGTACTGGCCCCATGATAATCTGGGTATTCTGGCTACATTGAAGGCAGATAATACTGTGGACAAGACCATTGTAGGTAGTATTATGGAATCTTTGGTGTTGGATAGCGAAAATGAAGCACAATATGGACGTTTAAAGGAGATTTTTGCAAATCCTTCTTTGCAGATGGCGAGCTTTACTATCACCGAAAAGGGATATTCCTTGGTAGATGGTAAGGGCAATACTGTGCCAGCAGTAGAAGCGGACTTCGCAAACGGACCGAAGAAGCCTGCGAGTTATTTGGGTAAGGTGGTTTCTCTGCTTTATACCAGGTACGAAAGCGGCAAACTTCCCATTGCCATGGTAAGTATGGATAACTGTTCACATAACGGTGACAAGCTGGCGGCGGCAGTATTTGCTTTTGCAGATAAGTGGGCAGAAAACGGTGTGGCTGACAAGGGCTTTGCAGAATATGTACGAGATACAAAGGCAGTTTCTTTCCCTTGGAGCATGATTGACAAGATTACCCCCCGTCCGGACAAAACTGTGGAAGAAATGTTGAATGCAGATGGTATTGATGGACTGGACGCGGTTATTACCTCTAAAAACACTTATGTGGCGCCTTTTGTAAATGCAGAGGAATGCGAATATCTGGTTATTGAAGACTGGTTTCCTAACGGCAAGAGTGCCTGGGATAAGGGGGGCTTGATTTTTACAGACCGAGAAACCGTAGACAAGGTGGAGAAAATGAAGGTTTGTACCTGTTTGAATCCTTTGCACACCACCCTGGCAGTGTATGGTTGTCTGCTGGGATATACCTTGATTTCAGCAGAAATGAAGAACCCTGATTTAAAGAAATTTGTAGAAATTGTAGGCTATAAGGAAGGTCTGCCGGTGGTAGTAAATCCGGGCATTATCGATCCTAAGAAGTTTATTGACGAAGTGGTAAATAGCCGTATTCCCAATCCATTTATGCCGGATGCACCTCAGCGTATTGCTACTGATACTTCCCAGAAGCTGGCCATACGTTTTGGTGAAACCATTAAAGCGTATGTAGCTCATGAGGAATTAGATGTAAAATCCCTGAAATTGATTCCGCTAGTTTATGCAGGATGGTTACGCTATCTTATGGCTGTGGATGATAACGGAAATTCTTTCGAACCCAGTTCGGATCCATTGTTGGATACAGTTATGCCTTATGTGGCAGAGTATGAGCTTAGTGAGGAGCCTAAGGACCTAAGCAAGTTGGACGAATTGCTGAAAAATGATAAGATTTTCGGTGTGAATCTTTTTGAGGTAGGATTAGCTGATTTGGTTAAGAAATATTTCGCTGAGTTAAGCTGTGGTCAAGGAGCAGTGGCTTCCACTGTAAGCAAATATGTAAATGAATAATATGAGTGTTTTGGTGGTGCATTTTATGGTGGATGCACCACTTATTTTTTGACCGGAAATGCCCAATAATCATTTGCCATGAGGGGGAGTCCATGTTATACTTATGGATAGTGGGTGATTTTATCCCTTTGAGGGAAAAGAGCTTGGATTATCATGAAAAAGCATGGTCGGGAGAGTATGTATGCGGGAAGCAATAGAACAAATTTTAGATGGTACATATGATTATGAAAAAGGTGCTTTGAACTTTTCCTGTACAAAGCTGGAGATAGAGCTGCAGAAGGGTGAAATCTATGAGGGAAGTTTTACCATTCTTGCGTCGGAGGGAAAGTATACTGTAGGCTACATTACTGCTACCGACCCCAGGATGGAGTGTTTGTCTACAGAAATACATGGCAATCAGGAGGAGATTGCTTTTCGCTTTCATGGAGAATGGATGGAAGAAGGGGAAGTGACCAAGGGTGAATTTCAGGTGGTAAGTAACAAAGGAGAGTATTATTTACCATTTGTAGTCAGTGTAATGCATGGTGCGCCAAAGTCTTCCATGGGACTTGTGAAGAATCTGTTACAGTTTACCAATCTGGCCAGAAGCAACTGGCAGGAAGCGGTAAGTGTTTTTTATTCACCGGCATTTGCCCAGGTGTTAAAGGAATCAGGAAATCAGTTGTATCTGACTTATCGAGGTCTGGCTATTCAGGAAGGGAATGAACAGCATGTGGAAGAATTCCTGGTGGCAGCCAACAAGAAACAGAGAATAGAATATTTGGCTTCTGAAAAGAGGATATTTCTGGAGAATCCGGTAGGAATTACAGAACAGCCTATACATATTTTCAGAAACGGTTGGGGATACACCAATCTGGAAGTATGGTGTGACGGAGATTTTCTGTTTGTAGAAAAGAATATAATTACAGAAGATGACTTTCTGGGAAATCAGTTTACTCTTCCGGTTTATGTGGATAATGCGTTATTACATCAAGGCAGAAATATGGGCAAAATCTTACTTAAGAGTATCGGGTGTGAGGTGGAAATCCCTATCACCATATTGAATCGGAATGGCAATAAGGAAGAGTTCTTTGAAAGAACAGAGTATAAAAAATATATTTACAGTCTGGTGCAGAAGTTTCAGGAGTTGCGCTTAGAAATGATAAATAAGGCAGATTGGCTTCAGGAAGTTACAAGAATCATTGAACGTATGGTTATGTTGAATGAAAAGGATGTGATGACAAGACTTTATCAGGCACATTTGCTTTTAACCAAAGAGCAAGTAAATGAAGCCGGCTGGATTTTAGAGCATGTAGGTGAATTGATGGATGATGCAGAACCTACATTGGAGGCATATTATTTGTATTTAAATTCCCTGTATCGGAAGGAAGAGGGATATAATGGTGAGATGAACTGGCAGGTGAACAGGATTTACCGGGAATATGGTAATGATTGGCGCGTGGCATGGCTTTTGCTGTTTATGACAGAGGAATATAACAGGGAACCAATTCTTAAGTGGAATTTATTGAAGGAACAGTTTGGAAATGGTTGCCGCAGTCCGTTAATCTATCTGGAAGCATTATTATTGTTAAATCAGAACCCGACTTTATTACGTAAAATAGAAGGTTTTGAAATGCAGGTGCTTCATTATGGTAAAAAGAAGGAAAAAATAGGTCTTGAATTATTGGAACAGGTTATTTATTTGTCGGAACGAACAAAAGATTACCACCCCCTTCTTTATGCACTTTTAGTGAGTAATTATCAAAAAAAAGCAGATGAGAGAGTATTAAAAGAAATATGTACACAATTAATCAAAGGCAACAGAACGGATACAGAGGCCTTTGACTGGTTTGAAAAAGGTGTAGAAGCAGGAATTCGTATTACTAATCTGTATGAATATTATATGATGTCTATGGATTTGGAAAAGGACTGTGAAATTCCTAAACAGGTATTGTTGTATTTTACATATCAGACCAATTTGGATTATTTTCATAATGCGTATTTATTTTATTATGTAACAAAGCGGGAAAGAACTCTGGCAGATATATATATGAATTATCGTCCCAGAATCCAGCTTTTTGTGAAGGAACAGGTATTGAAAGGGCGTATTAACAGGCATTTGGCAGGCTTGTACCGTCATTTCCTAAATAAGGACATATTGGATGGAGATATGGCTAATAGTTTATCCGGTCTTTTGTTTACCTATGAGATAAGATTGGAGCGTAAGGACATTAAGCATGTAATAGTGTGTCAGCCCAATCATTTAAAAGAGCAAAAGTATGCAGTGTCAGGAGACAAAGCATGGATTTCTTTATATGGAAAAGCCAATAGTATTCTGTTTGAGGATTACCAGGGACTTCGCTATGCCTGTGATGTGCCATATACCATGGAGGAGCTTATTTTACCAAAGGAACTTTTGGATAAAGTAATTCCCATGGTGGAGAATAATCCGGCATTGGATATTTATTTATATGGTATGCCCCGAAAGGGTATAGATGTTAATGAACAGGAAATACAAAGATGGATAAGACTATCGGGATATGAGTACCTGCCGGATTTTATCCGGGGAGATATTGTTATAAAGCTTCTCAAGTATTATGGAAAGGAAGAAGATAACAGATATCTGATAGAATATCTGAGCAACCTGGATGGTGGATTTATGTCTGCTACACAGCGGGGAGAGGTCGTTCGGCAGATGGTGCTTTGCGATTGCATGGATATGGCGTATGGCTGGTATGATAAGTATGGCAATTGCAAGGTAGATGATAAAATATTGTTACATCTGTTTGAGGCACAGGTGGACAGAGGACATGTCAGTCCCGGAGGAGAATTGGCAGTATACGTTTATCATTTGATGAAAAGAGGTACCTTTAGTGGTAAGTTATTAGCCTATTTAATGTCATGTTACCAAGGGTTAATAAGAGACTTGCGTAAGATTTGGACTATTTCAAAAAACTATGCTGTAGATCGAAAAGCCTTTTGTGAGCGATTTGTGATACAGTCATTATTCTCCGGATATTATGTGAGTGAGCAGGCAGAAATTTTCAAGGAATTTGTATTTGCCAATGGGGATGAAGAGGTTATTGAAGCCTATTTGACCAAACATAGCTATGAAGCCTTTACCACAAATATGTTAGTTCAGCAGGAAGTATTGTTGGAAATCAGCCGGTTACATAGTGTTGGAAAAGTGGTGCCGGAGATTTGTCGATTGGCATATCTGAAGTATTACGCAGAAAACAGGGAAGAGATTCAGAAGGAAGATGTTTCCATAATTCGGGGTTTTATGGATGATATGCTTGAAGAAGGAATCTATTTAAATTGTATAATGGATTTGCGGCAGTATAGTAGTAAGTCTCAACTTTTAATGGACCGTTCTTTGGTTGAGTATCATGGTGATTCTCAAAGCCAGCCGGTAATTCATTATCTGATTATCGGTGAAGATGGAGAAGTGGGTGACTATGTGTCAGAGCCGATGAAGCATGTGCTGGGTGGGATTTTTGTTAAAGAATTCATTTTATTCTTTGGCGAAAGTCTGCAGTATTATATTGTAGAAGCTGGAGAGGGCGAAGGTAAGCTTACACAAAGTGGTACCATACAGAGGAATGAAATGTTAGGCGAAGAGTTTTACGGCAGATATGGTGTTATTAATGATATTATTATCAGCAAAACCATGCAGGATTACAATACCTTTGATAATCTGTTGGAAGAATATTACAGAAATGATTTTTATAATCAGGAATTGTTTAAACCTAGAAAATAATCAGGAGGGAACCGGTGTTACTGAATTCAGCTAGTGAGAATATAATAATAGGATATGACTTAACCAATACCTGCTCCCAAATCAGTTATCAATTTCTGAAAAGTGGTAGTCAGGTAGAGACTTTGACTGCTGTAGCCGGTCAGGAAAATTATGATATTCCTACGGTGTTATGCAAAAAATGCGGCGTAAATCAATGGCTTTTTGGAAAAGATGCATTGCGTTTTTATGAAAATGACCCATTGGAAGGGATTTTGGTAGATGATTTGCTGCAATTAGCCATAAAAGGTGAGATGGTGCAGCTGGGTGGCAAGGGATATGACCCGGTAGCATTGCTGACACTTTTTGTGAAAAGAAGTCTGGGAATGTTATCCCATATTGCTACCATGGATAAGATTTATGGAATTTTGTTTACCTGTGAGGAATTGACTCCGAGAGTAATAGAAGTTCTGACCATGGTTGTCAATGGATTGGATTTGAAAAATACAAAGATATATTTCCAAAACTATGAAGAAAGCTATTATGGATATATGCTGCACCAGCAGCAAGAGCTTTGGAAGGAACAATCCATTTTATTCGATTATCGTGGGGATGCAGTAAAGGTAATGAAGTTGCAGAAGAATACCAAGACCACGCCCATTGTAGTTTATGTGGATAGAAAGGAAAAAAACTTTGGTGGCGGCGATAAGGCTTTTTTAGAACTGGCAAAGGAATGTATGATAGAAGGAACTACATCCTCAGTATATCTGATTGGTGAAAAGTTTGCCGGTGGCTGGATGGAGGAATCCTTACGTTTCTTATGTGAAGGCCGCAGAGTCTTTCAGGGTAACAATCTGTATAGCAAAGGAGCCTGTTATTGTTTGTCAGAGCGATTAATGCCTACTGCCATGGGAAAGGAGCATGTTTTCTTAGGAGAAGACAAGCTGAAATCCAATGTCGGTATGTTTGTGTTAAAGAGAGGCCAGGAATCTTATTTTGCTATTTTAGATGCCGGTGTAGATTGGCGGGATATTTCTTTTGAGTGTGAGATTTACTTGCAGGATGAAAACAACCTGGAGCTGGTGGTGACACCATTGTTAGGTGGTAAAGTCAAAATGGTGGAAATACCTTTGGAGGGGTTGTATTTAAAGAAGGGAGAAACCACACGAATTTACATGAAGTTTACCATGCCGCAGGAAAACCTTCTAAGTATGGAAATAGAAGATTTAGGGTTTGGAATGTTTAGGGAATCTGTAGAAACTGTGTGGAAGCAAGAGATATCACTGGATTAATTGAGAGGTAGTTATGAAGGCTAGATTATGTCTGGGAGTTTATGCTACAAATGCATATTGTTTTGAAGGCTTAGGTGTGTCTGTATATTGTATGGAGGAGCTTTCGTATTGCCTGAAGGAGCATGCTTTTTTGCTGGGAACCGAGATTATGAGTGATGAATTATTGCACTTTATAGGCTCGGATTGTCAGGTGCCTGAATTGGAAAGACAGTTGTATCCTATGGTGCATCAGAAGGGTTCTTTAAGTGTTTTTGTGGCTACCATATTGGATTATGTGGGCTTCTTTGAAGAGAAGGATATAAAGAATGTAGAAGATACGGTACGTTTGGGGTCCGGACTTTCTGAACATGAGAAGAAGAAACGGCAAATAGATAATCTTTTAGAAAGAAAGAAGTATTATGCTGCCATTGAAGCTTATAACCAATTGATTGACCGAATGGAAGAAGAAGGAAAAAGTAATCCTCAAATAGGCGGTTTTATAGCTGATTTGTATTATAATCGGGGTGTGGTATATGCCAATTTGCTTTTATATAAGCAGGCAGCTGAAAGCTTCAGAGAGTCTTACAATTGGAAGAAGGATGATGAAGCTTTACGAGGTTATTTTTTTGCCAGAAGGATGGAGCTTTCTGATCATGAATATGTGGCACTTGTTGCCAAGCATCCGGAATGCTATGGGATATCCATGCAGGTAGAGCAAAAAATGAAGGAGTTAGCAGAACAATGGCAAGAATCCCCTGAGAGTATGGGTCTGGATAATATGCGACGTTGGCGTACTACAGGTGATAGCCATAAGTATTATGCGGAATGTGACCAAATAGTTAAAATTATTCAAGAGGATTATCGTAACTGTATTTAGTAAGAAACAAAGGAAATGAAAGGGCCGGACACTGTGAAATTTTGGGAAAAGCTTTTTAAGAAAAAAAGACAGCGTTATCAGGAAGAGGACTGGGAGCAACTCATATATACCAGGGAAGGCGTTAATTTTGAACTGGCAGAGGAACGAAAGTCTTATGTGGATGAATGTCTGGAACAGATGGTAGTGGCTGCCAAGGAATTGGAACTTTTGGGAGGAGAGTATTCACTGGTGACGGCTTACCTGACAGATACAGAAGAGGTAGAGGCATTACCACAGGATGAGCAGGATGCACTGATGGTTTCTGCAAAACGTTTACGGGTAGTAGAACAGGAGCGAAATGACTACCTGACAAAAGAAAACCGCATGCCGGATTCCGTTTATTACAGCATGAAAGATAAGGAAGAAGAGCTGGAGGAAGGAATTCGGAAATTAAAGGAAGCGGAAGAGTATGGTTCCAAAATCAAACAGGATTTGAAACGTTTGTCCAGAGAACGCCATGCTTATGCATATCGTAAGGATGAATTGCTTGGGATACGTGAGAACTTAAAAGGCATGTTTGCCATATTTGCCGGAGCGCTGGTGGTTTGTATTACTATTTTAGCTATTTTGCAATTTGGTTTTAAGTTGAATACTGCAGTGGGCTGTTTTGTGGCAGTGGTAGCTGCGGCTATAGCTTTTACGGTAATCTGGCTGAAATTTACAGAAGCGGGCAGAGAACTGCTTCGCGTGGAGAAGGCTACTAATAAGCTGATTCAATTACAAAATAAAGTGAAGATTAAATATGTTAATAATACCAATCTGTTGAATTATTTATATTTAAAATATCAGGTGGAAAATTGCAAAACTCTGGAAAAACAGTATGAAGCATATTTGCAGGAAAAGGAAGAGAGAAAGCAATATGAAGAAGCAGAGGCTAAAAGGGAGTATTATATCCGAAATCTGACCGAACAGTTGACTCGATTCCGTGTACGCTATCCGGAACGCTTTACCTCCAATGTGGATGCATTATTAAACCATAAAGAACTGGTAGAAATGCGTCACGACCTGATTATACGAAGGCAGACTCTGCGTAAACAGATAAATTATAATAGTGATGTTATTAAGACTGTTAAGAAAGAAATTAAGGATATTGCTTTCTCTTATCCGGATTATGAACAGGAGATTAGTGCGAAGCTGACCGAATTTGAGACACGTTTTAAAGGAGTAGAATAGTTGACATTAGTGGGTGGGTATGATAACATACTTGCATGTTGGCAAATTACTCTGATAAAGTAATAATGTGTCAAAGGAAGAATCTGAGTGGAAGAATACCATTCGGATTACAAAGGAGGCTATTATGAAAAAATTTATAAGTTCAATGTTAGTGGCTGTTATGGCTATCGGTATGCTTACCGGTTGTGGTGCCAAGAAGGCTGAAAACTCTTTTACTGTAGGATTTGATGCGGAATTCCCTCCCTATGGCTACCGTGATGAAAGTGGTGAGTATGTAGGGTTTGACCTGGATTTGGCTGCAGAGGTTTGTAAGAGAAATGACTGGGAATTAGTAAAGCAGCCCATCGATTGGGATGCAAAGGATATGGAATTATCATCAGGTGCTATTGACTGTATCTGGAATGGTTTTACCATTAATGGCAGAGAGGAACAGTATACATGGTCTAAGCCATATGTAGATAACAGTCAGGTAGTGGTAGTAGCCGGCGATTCCGGTATTAAGAGCAAATCAGATTTGGCAGGCAAAGTAGTAGCTGTTCAGAAGGATTCTTCCGCATTGGCAGCATTAAATGACGAGGAAAACAAGGAAAACATTGCATTAAGGGATTCCTTTAAGGAATTAATCGAATATGCAGATTATAATACTGCATTTATGGATTTGGAACAAGGTGCAGTAGAAGCAGTAGCTATCGATATCGGTGTGGCTCAATACCAGATTGAAAAGAGAGAAGCTGGTGCTTTTGTAATGTTGGATGATAAGCTGGCTACAGAGCAGTATGGTGTGGGATTCAAGCTTGGTAATGAAGAATTAAGAGATACTGTACAGAAGACTCTGGATGCAATGGTGGAGGATGGTACCTTCATGAAAATCGCAGAAAAGTGGGGATTGACCGATAGCGTTTGTCTTGGAAAGTAATTTAAAAAGAGCTGTTGCAGAAAGTGACAGCTCTTCATTTGTGATGGCGACGTGGCGAGCTCCATCGTGCTTGCACGAGGTGGTATTCGTCGGCCGCTCGTCAGAGCGAGATTTGAAAAGCGTATCTTGTCTCTGTTAGGAAAGGTTTGGGTTAGGGATTATGAATTTATTACCTATGATTTCACAATTGGCAGAAGGTTTTTTGGTGACAGTGGAGATTTTTGTACTTACACTAGTCTTTGCCATGCCTTTAGGCATGATTGTGGCATTTGGGCGTATGTCTAAAAATGTGATTATCAGAACTTTTGTAAAGGCATATATATCCATTATGCGCGGTACTCCATTGATGCTTCAGATATTGGTGGTATATTTTGGACCCTTTTATGTATTTGATATTCGAATGGGTACAGGATATCGTTTCCCGGCGGTTATTATAGCCTTTGTTATTAATTATGCAGCTTATTTTGCAGAGATTTACCGTGCAGGTATTGAGTCCATTCCATTAGGACAGTATGAAGCAGCAGAGGTTCTCGGATATAGTAAGGTACAGACCTTTTTTAAGATTATTTTACCTCAGGTGATTAAAAGAGTGCTTCCTCCTGTAACTAATGAAACCATTACCCTTGTAAAGGATACTTCATTGGCCTTTACCATTTCTTTGGCAGAGATGTTTACTGTGGCTAAGCAGATTGGTGCGGCACAGACCAGCATTATGCCTTTGATGGCAGCAGGTGTATTTTATTATGTGTTTAATCTGTTGGTAGCGACAGTTATGGAAGCTATTGAGAAGAAACTGTCCTATTATCGCTAGTACGGAGGAAAGAGATGAAGCTGTTAGAAATTAATCACTTAAAAAAGAATTTTGACGGACTGCAGGTGTTAAAGGATATTTCTCTTTCTGTAGAAGAAGGAGAGGTGGTATCCATTATCGGTCCCTCCGGTTCCGGTAAATCTACCCTGCTTCGTTGTGCTACCCTGCTGGAAACCATGGATGGCGGAGAGTTGCTATATATGGGAGAAACTGCAGCCGCAGGAGAGCCCTGTATTTATGAACCTAAAAAGCAGTTAAAGCAGATTAAGAAATGCTTTGGTCTGGTATTTCAGAGCTTTCATTTATTCCCTCATTATACTGTAATGAAGAATATAATCGATGCACCGGTCAGCGTAGAGAAGATTTCTAAAAAGGAAGCAGAGGAAAGAGCCATAAAGCTTTTAAAGCAGCTGGGATTGGAGGATAAGGCACAAAGCTATCCTTATCAGCTTTCCGGCGGACAGCAGCAACGTGTGTCAATTGCCAGAGCTTTGGCTTTGCAGCCCAGAATCTTGTTCTTTGATGAGCCTACTTCTGCATTGGATCCTGAGCTTACTATCGAAGTGTTGAAGGTAATTAAGGAGTTGGCTAAGGAAAATATGACCATGATTATCGTAACTCATGAGATGCAGTTTGCCAAGGAAGTTTCAGACAGAATTATTTTTATGGAGCAGGGGGTGATTCAGGAACAGGGTACCCCTGAAGAAATCTTTGCGTCAGAGAATACAAGGGTAAGAGAATTTATAGGTAAAATGAATACATAGTGGAATTTTTAGGCACAATGGTGAAAAAATCAGGAAAAATTTGCTACCATTGTGCCTTTTTGATATATTGATTTCTGAACGGGCGTGGACTATAATGTTTATGCTGACTAAAAAAATAAGGAAGGGTAGAAAAGATGGGCGGATTTTTTGGCGTAGCTTCAAAGGAAGATTGTGTTTTCGATTTGTTTTTTGGAACAGATTATCATTCTCATTTAGGAACCAGACGTGCCGGTATGGCCGTATACAGTGAGGAGAAGGGATACGATAGAGCGATTCATAATATTGAAAATTCCCCTTTTCGTACCAAATTTGATAAAGATGTAAATGCTATGGTGGGTAATCTGGGTATCGGATGTATTTCCGATTATGAACCACAACCCTTGATAGTTCGTTCCCATCATGGTACCTATGCGATTACCACTGTAGGTAAGATAAATAATACTGACAAGATTGTACAGGAGCTTTTTGATAGAGGACATTCTCATTTCCTAGAGATGAGTGGTGGCGATATTAATGCAACAGAGCTGGTGGCGTCCATTATCAATCAAAGAGAGAATGTGGTAGAGGGTATCCAGTATGCACAGGAGCTGATTGAAGGTTCCATGAGTATTATGCTGATGACACCTAAGGGAATTTATGTGGCACGTGATAAAATGGGACGTACACCCATTGCCATCGGTAAGAAGGAGGATGCTTATTGTGCAGCATTCGAAAGCTTTGCATACTTGAATTTAGGCTATCAGGATGTAAGAGAATTAGGCCCAGGTGAAATTGCAGTGCTTACTCCGGAATATGTGACTACCTTGGTGCAGCCCGGTAAGGATATGAAGATTTGTACCTTTCTTTGGGTATATTATGGTTATCCCTCTTCTTCCTATGAAGGAATCAGTGTAGAGCAGATGCGATATAACTGTGGAGCAAGACTGGCAGATAGAGATAATGTGAAGCCGGATATTGTGGCAGGCGTGCCGGATTCCGGTATGGCACATGCCATCGGTTATGCTAACCGTTCAGGAATTCCTTTCTCCAGACCTTTTATTAAATATACACCTACCTGGTCCAGATCCTTTACACCTACCATTCAGAAGCAACGTAATCTGATTGCTAAGATGAAGATGATTGCAGTACATGACCTGATTCAGGACAAGAGTCTGCTTTTAATTGATGACTCTATAGTAAGAGGAACCCAGTTGGGCGAAACAACAGAGTTTCTATACCAGAGTGGTGCTAAGGAAGTGCACATTCGTCCTGCCTGCCCGCCGCTTATGTATAGCTGTAAGTATTTAAATTTCTCCCGCTCTTCGTCAGAGATGGATTTAATCACCAGAAGAGTGATTAAAGAAATGGAGGGAGAATCAGGTTCCTTAGATTTGATAAATTATGTAAATCCTGAAACAGCAGAATATCAGGAAATGGTAGACCGCATCTGTAAGAAGTTAAACTTTACCACTTTACGTTACCATCGTCTGGATGACATGCTGGATTCTGTAGGTATTGATCGTAGTAAGCTTTGTACCTACTGCTGGGATGGACGAGAGTAATTCCTATGATAAAGAACATTATTTTTGATATTGGCAATGTGCTCATGCCTTTTGGATACAGAGCCTTTTATGAAAGCTTTGGATATGAGGAAGATATTGTGGAGCGGTTATCTGTGGCCACAGCTCAGAGTCCGGACTGGAATGAACTGGACAGAGGAGTACTTTCTTATGAAGAGGTGTTGGAACGCTTTGTGGAAAATGATCCGGAGTTGGTAGAAATTATTCATAAGGTGTTTGCGGATTTACAAGGTATTTTAGGACTCTACGATTATACGGAAGGTTGGATTAAGCAACTGAAGGAAGAAGGTTACGGAGTTTATTATTTATCTAATTTCTTTAAAAAAGCAGAAGAAGACTGCAAAGAGCTGATGGGCTTTCTGGAACTTATGGATGGCGGTATTTTGTCCTATAAGGATAAGGTGACTAAGCCTGATAGACAAATCTACGAATTGTTGTTGAAACGTTTTGGACTGAAGGCAGAGGAATGTGTTTTTCTGGATGATATACAAAAGAATATAGACGGTGCCTGTGCGGTAGGAATACAAGGCATACTGTTTAAGGACAGAGAACAGGCGGTGGCAGAGTTACAGAAGCTTGGAGTTAAAACCAAATAGATAAATAACAATCCCTCCCACAACTTTTAGTTGGGGAGGGAATATTTTAGTCTTCTTTTGGTTCTTCCGGTTTCAAATAATTCGGGTCAGCAAAGGTATGACGATTGGTCAGTTTACCATACATCCATACATAAATCCAAATCAGGATGGGTACAGCAATGGTGGATACCAGACAAATCCGGAAATAGTTGCCGGATTCCCCAGGGTTAAAAATAGCAACCAATAAAGTAATAATATATATCGCAACCAGTAAAATAACACCGGCCATGGCAACTACCTGCTTGGAAGTGATTTTCTTCTTGGGATTGGAATGATCTTTCATAAAATTTCCTTTCTTTCGAGAGCATGATTTTTTCTGTTATTAGAATACCATTACATAAAGAAGAACGCAAGTGAAAATCCCGGACCTGCACTGACGCTAAGCCCGGGACCTTCTTAAGGGGAGGATTTAAGTATTATTTTTATCGGTTGTAAGATCAAAGGAGGGTTCCAATGATAGTACTAGTATGACCGGTTTTGAAAGAAATATTCATCTTTTTTCACGTTTTTATTGTGTTCGCGGGAATTTTGTTATATACTAGCATTTAGCAGAGAAATCTATGTTCTCTAAGGAAAAAAGTTTCAGCTTGAAACAGAAGATAGAAAGGTATGGTATTAAGAGATGGCTTTATTAGCACAGTGGAAGGAAGTTGCATACAACGAAAAGCTGGGAAGTGAGAAGCTGCAGCAGTTCTGGGGTGCATACTTCATGAAGGAAAAAGAGATTTATCAGCAGTTATTGGCAAATCCCGATGAGGAAGTAAAGGGTACTGTAAAGGAATTAGCAGATAAGTACAATGTATCCATCATGACTATGACCGGTTTCTTAGATGGTATTAATGACAGCTTGGTAAAAGCAAATCCTATCGAGGAGATGGAAGAGGATACAGAAGTAAATCTGGTATTTGACAAGACTCTTTTATATAAGAACATGGTTGCTGCAGAAGCAGACTGGTTATATAATCTGGAAGAGTGGGATGGTATCTTTGATGAAGCTACCAGAAAGGTACTCTACAAGCAGCAGAAGACTTCTACCACCATCGTAAAGGACGCAAAGGTGTATCCCAACGATCCCTGCCCATGTGGTTCCGGCAAGAAGTACAAGAAGTGCTGTGGCAAGAATTAAATTAATAATGCATAAAGAAATCGCCGCCCCGATTATCTCGGGACGGCTTTTCTATTGCAATGATAAGGCTGAAAATCAGCTTATTTCATCTGCTCTTCCTGCTTCTTAATCATTCTACGAACCATCTCACCGCCGATAGAACCTGCTTCACGAGAGGTTAAGTCACCATTATAACCTTCCTTAAGGTTTACACCAAGTTCAGAAGCTACTTCTGTTTTGAAACGATCCATAGCTGCCTTAGCTTCAGGAACTTCCATTCTGTTAGATCTGTTGTTCATGTTTGTTTCCTCCTATATTTCTATTGTCTATTTTCCAAGATAAGTGTCTGCATTACACTTATCCCGGAAGAATCGTCCGTGTAAGTGTTTGTTGCCATCACTTATCTTGGTTTTAGTATGAGCAGTGAAAAAAGAATTATGTTGGAAAGTTTTTCAAACAAATTTCTAACACATTTGACAGTACACAAATGATTCATTATAATAAGCCGTGGAATAAATATTTAAAACTGACGTTTTAGGAAGGACCGATTATGAAAGAATCAATGAAAAAATTATTAATGGCAGGTTTGCTTTTTGCAATGGTCTTAGTGTGTGCGGTAGGTTGTGGGAAAGCGAAGGAAGAAAGTACCACGATCCGCGTGGGTGGTATGAAAGGACCTACCTCCATGGGACTTTTATTTTTGCAAGAAAAGGATGCAAATGGGGAAGCTCTGGAGGATTATGAATTTCAAATGGTAACCTCTGCTGATGAACTGTTGCCTCTAATGATAAAAGGTGAGCTGGACATCGCTCTGGTACCGGCTAATGTAGCAGCTATTCTGTATCAGAAAACAGAAGGACAGGTAAGTGTCATTGATATTAATACCTTAGGTGTTTTGTACATGGTTTCCGGTGATACAGACATTCAAACAGTAAATGATTTAAAAGGAAAAACAATCTATCTTACAGGTAAGGGAACAACACCTGATTATGTGCTTCATTATATTTTAAGTGCCAACAATATGTTGGAAGAAGTAAAGCTGGAATACAAATCAGAAGCTACGGAAGTGGCAGCTCTTTTGGCAGAGCAGCCGGAGGCTATCGGTTTATTACCCCAGCCTTTTGTGACAGTGGCTTGTATGCAGAATGAGAAGTTACAGGTGGTTCTGGATATGAACCAAGAGTGGACCCGTCTTCAGGGCGAGGATGGCAGCCGTATGGTTACCGGTGTCACTGTAGTGCGTAATGAATTTTTAGAAACGTATCCCAATGCTGTGAAGAATTTCTTACAAGAGCATAAGGAAAGTGCAGAAGCCATCAACAGCGACGTGAAAAAGGGTGCTGAGCTGGTGGTGAATGCGGAAATCATCGCCAAAGCACCGGTGGCAGAAAAGGCCATCCCCAAGTGTAATATCACCTTTATAGCAGGAGACGAAATGAAGCAGGCATTAAGCGGATATCTGGAGGTACTCTTTGAACAGAATCCTACTGCGGTAGGCGGAAAGCTGCCGGAGGAAGGGTTTTATTATGTGAAGTAGGTATAGTATATGAGGAGCGATGTCTTTGTACTATTGTAGGTGCAGGGACATCGTTTTTTGTGCTATAAAAATGTAAAAATTATACAGAGATTGACAATTGAATGCAATTTTTATAGAATATAGACGTTAATTTGCTTTGATACAGATTTAAATTAATAAAGTAAAATGATTAGCAGGAGTAAGGAATAAAATGAAAAAGATAGGCAAGATATTGGCAATAATGAGTATGGTGGGAATTTTGTTGATGGCTAATATTATGGAAATACATGCAGAAGAATATGAATATGACATGTTGAATAGGGTAAAAAAGGTTATTTATGAGGATGGGAGTTATGTGGAATACGAGTATGATAAGAATGGAAATATTGTAGATATTAAGGTGTACGAGTCACTTTCGGAGGAAGAATATAAACCCGAAGAGGAAGAGAAGCCGTCAGAAGAAGGAGACGATACTACTGAGGAAAGTAAACCCGAAGAGGAAGAGAAGCCGTCAGAAGAAGGAGACGATACTACTGAGGAAAGTAAACCCGAAGAGGAAGAGAAGCCGTCAGAAGAAGGAGACGATACTACTGAGGAAAGTAAACCC
>JAFXCD010000018.1 GCA_017521605.1 Lachnospiraceae bacterium
CTTAACGGAATGCACAACTGTGTTTTGTGTTTACTATTTTAATTTTATATGAAAGAAAACGCATAGTCAATATTCACCATGCGTTTACTATTATATTCAGTATTGTATTCTCATTTTTTTTGTACTCTCACTTCGGGTAATTACAGTCCCTTGAGAATATTCATATTTTTCTTATCCAGTGCCTTTTTCAACCTTTGGTTTTCTGATTTAAGCTGTTCATTTTCGAATCTTAAATTTCGTATCTGTTCATGCAGATTAGTAATCTCATTTTCCATGACCATGTCGAGGATACCTTTTCGTGGATCGACCATGCCAGCCTGTTTCTCCACTGCTTCATCTACTAACTTCCTCACTGTTGGATTCTTATAAAAGAACCCTCTTGATAATCCCGTTTGTACCATCAGTTTTGGTACTGTCACTCTCTCACCTTCTTCCACCATTTCCAATATGGTTATTCGGGCAAGGTTAATCTTTTCCACACTTACTCTGCGGTTACATTCCACCATCTTGTCGTATTTGCTCATATTCATTACCCCATCCATCTAGATTTTTCAGTATGATATCGGACAACTTTTCTCTTGCTTTTCGTGTGTCGTCTGCCAGAATCTGATTACTCATCTTCCTATAGTATTTTACATTTTTGACATTTGTGTGACCGAGCAATTTTGCTAGGGTCCAGTCATCTACATGCATCTCCGTTAACTTTGCACCATAATAGTGCCTGTATAAGTGAGAGCCAAAACCGAATAAGTTGCCATTATCATCCCTTATGTTCTGCTCCCGAATCATCTTTACAATTCGGCATTGTATTGTACCATACTGCATCGGCTTTTTCAGATTGTTCTCGTTGACAAAAATGTACTTTGTTTCTCCAAAACGTTCCTGTGTATAAGCAATTGCTTTTCTTATCAGAACTGCCAGTTCTATACTAATTGGCTTCTCATAAGCACTGGTTTTCATCTGCCGGATTCGTATAATGGTATCCATTCCCTTTTCATACAAGCAGTCTGTTTCAAGTGTTAAGGTATCGGAGATTCTCGTTCCCAGCATCTGGTGTATTATCATGAGTCTAGCAGTCTGCTCATCCATATTTACAATCGCTGCATTTAGTCGCTTTAACTCTTCATCAGAATATACCTTGAATTCTGCTTTTCGTGTCGGTGGAATATCCCTTGTTAAAAATAAATCCCTTAAATTCTGATATCCGCATGCATGACCGATACTCTCCAGAATTGCACGGAGCCTGTTTAGGTCTGCGTGAAAATGCTTTGTTTCTGTAGCCTCAGTTTTCAGATAGGTCAGATACTCTTCAATAATTTCTCTTTCTAATTCTTTGCAGGACTGAATCCGTGGATATCTTTCCTTAAGGTATTTTGATAACCGCCTCATGGCAGTCATCTCTTTTTGCACACACGCAATTGCTTCTCCCTGTAGGTTTAAGTATATTCCCTTTTTTAGCTCTTCCCGGATTTCCTTTTGAGCTATGCCAGTAAAATTGATTGTTTTAGAACTTTTTACGATATTGTCCTTGTATGGTATGTCTAATTTTTCAAGTCTCCAAATATCTTTTTCCTTTTCCGGGATTTTATGTTCATTGACAAAATCAAGCATTGCATCCAGATATCCAAATTCTCGCGTCTTCACTAAAACAACTGTTCCATATACGCCCTCTTGCTTTTTTGTGATTTCTATCCCTTCCTGGAACATCCATACTTTCAGTTTTTTCATCCATACGTCTTTTTCTATGTCGGCCAGACTGTCGATATTTTTTGCATATCGGTTTAAAAAGCGACATATCTTTTTGTACCGGGTGCGCTCTCCATAAAAGGTCGCCATATCAACTTTTTTACTTCTATCCAGCAAAAATGCCCTTACTTCTTCTCTTATATTGCCTGATGGCAACTTGCTTAAATCATAGTACGGATTCTTTGCTACATATTTTTTTTGATTCTCAGTCAATACAATTCCTCTATAATGATCCAGTTCCTTAATGTACAATTTATGCTCCACTATCGTTCACCCCCTTTCTGATGCATCTTGCCAAGCTACCCTTTTTAAAATATTCTTCACTGGCTTTCTCTATCTTCTTAGGCATATAGTCCACATACTGGCGTGTCATTTCTTCGTATTCATGTCCCAGATAATCCCGAATGCTTTGTATCGGAACTCTTGTATCATAAAACACTGTTGCTACGGTATGGCGGTAGTCATGGCTTCGGAAAATGTATTCCCCATTTTGAATATGGCATTCCTTGCATGCTCTTATCATTTTGTTCTTAAAAGTACCCTTGTGATAGGCGCCGCCTTTTTGATTCTGAAATATATACTCATCAGCCTTTCGGTTGTATTTTGCGATGTAAACTTTCATCAACTTGTATAATGCCATCGGTATAGGGATTCGCTTATAAGTTCGCATTTTTATCTGATACACCTGGATCCATGCGTCCTGCCCCTGCATGTAATAAGCGTTTCCTTTCAGCGTACATACCTCACTAATCCGAAGTCCGATTCCCCATAGGTGTAAAAACATAAGTCTGGTATCTTCCGGAAATCTATATAGGTTAGCCATAATTTCATCCATGACTTCCTGTTCCACACTTCTGTCATGATGCTGTTGAAATGTTTTCTTTAAATAATAATCCGGATCAAACGGGATTCTTTCAATGTATCCTTTAATCTTTAGATAATTGAAAAAGTGCAGGATACTCATGACCTTTTTGTTATATGTTTCTGCCTGCACTTCCCTGACTCGTTCTGCCCTGAAATATTCATCCATTTGTTTGCTTGTTACCATACAGACATTTTCTGCTTCTGATTGTTTTAACTCCTCTAAAAATTTCCTTACATATACCTGCTCACTTCTGAGGTTGCTGATTGCTAGGTTTGTAATGCCAATTCCGTATTTTAAATACATCTGTAGAAGACGTCTGTTTTCCTTATGTGTAACCTCTGCAAATGATATGGATTGTACCGGATTCGAGGGATCCATTCTCTCCGGCTGTAGCTGCAACCGTGCCATATACCATACATTGGCATCCCAATGTATCTCTCTCGCTTCCATAAAAAGTGCCTTGGCACACCATGTGCAGACACCTGCATAATAATTTTTTTGGTAATCGGTTCCCAGCGTTTCCTTGAACCTCGCAATCTGTTCCAGTTCCAGTTTTTCAAGGTCTTCGATTTGCTCTTTTACACAAAAATCATATAATCGTAGCAGACCTCCAAGCTGTGCATGCATTCGTTCCCTATTGGCTGCATTATCGATGAAATAGTGCAGTGTTTTGAAAACCTGCTTTTTCATCTTCTGTGGTGCTTTCTTCGTGAAATCCCATACTAAAAGGTTCTTATTCGTTTCCTTATAAAAAATCTCTGCAATCCTTATATTCGGATGATAAGGCATGTATAATATGGTGTCTGCATAATCCGGTCTTACTGTTTTTCCACTGACACTTATCTGCAACTGGCTCTTTATGGAATGCAGTTTCACTTGGTCAATAGTCTTTATGTAGAATCCACAGGATGTTTTATTGACCCTGCTCTGTAAATACTTTTCGTATTTCACTCTCCAGTGATAATCCAGTTCACTGATATGCCAGATTTCATTTTCTATCATGAAACCCTTTAGCTTATTTCTATAAGAAATATTGCTTACCTCACAAGCCACCAGTTCTTTTTCCAACTGTGCTATCAGTTCTTCCTTATTCACTTGTGGTTCTGTTAACTGTAGCACTTTGGCCAACATGAGGTATCGCCTCCTTTACAATAATTTCTTTATGCCGTATCGGTCAGAATGTCTTTCATAAAACTCTCTGCTTGCTTCCATAAGCTGGTCATCAAGTATCCCAAGGTACTTGACCGTGGTATCTAAATGTTTGTGTCCCAGTGCCTGACTGATAAGTTCCAGCTTCCAGTCTGCCTTTCTTCTTGAAACTGCAAAATATCTTCTCAACATATGAGGTGTCAGCTTAAATCCGGTCTTTTTCTCCATGCGTTTCAGCATGTCGTATACGCTTTCCACTATCATCGGCTTTCCTGCTGTGTCACCGGCGATATTTATAAACAAAAGTGTCTGGTGTTGTAGCAGTTTCCGATATTCATTCATATATTCCAATAGAAATTCAAAGGTCTCATCGCTTACCCTTGCTTTTCTGTACTCTGCATTTTTGGCTCTGGCATTATTATCATTATCATCTCTAAAGTACACACGGACTGTCTTTCGCTGATAATCGATATCTCTGGTATAATCTACACCAAGGATTTCTCCGATTCGAAATCCTGTTTCGGCTATCATCAGCAGAAGCAATTGATCACGACTGTTCGTGCATGCCTGTAAAACCTCTACAATTTCCACTTCTTCAGCAGCTCTTACATTTCTATCCTTGGGTTTAAAATATCCTTTAAAGGATTTTGCTCGGATGGTTCGTTTTACTCCTGCTGCATTGGCTACTGTAATCTGATTGTAACTTAAGATCTGTAGTGGCTTTGCCCGTCCACTGTCTGCCATAAATAAAAAGAACCCGAACACATCTTTTAGGTATGCGTTACAGGTTCCTTTTCCGGTACTTTCTTTTCGATTGCTTGCTACGTGATTTCCTTCCAACAGCCAGTATAAAAACTGTACAAAGTGTTTGTTCTGGTCTTCATATACCATTTCACTCACGTCCTCCAGTTCTACCTCCTGCTGATCGAGATATTCCATATAATAACATAATGCAAAGGCTATTCTCCTTACGGTATTCGGAGAACGGTTTTCTTCTATCTTGTGCTTCAGGTATTTGCTCGGATATAAAACAACATCATATGTTTCATTATCCAGTATGTAATAAAACTTGTGTTTACCTTCGGTCAGCACTTTTACTGCATATCGTTTCATTGCTCGTTCTCCTTTCTCTCAGCCTTTTTCAACTACATACACTACCATACACTCCCAAATAAATCCACCTAAATATGCAATATTTTTCTTATTTTTTCCTTATTTTCCAATCCATTTTTACACCCGTCAAAGATTTTAGCAAAGTTAAAATTACACCCCAAAGAAACACACTTACAGCACCTGATACTCCGCCATAGTAACTGCCTGATCTTCCGCATGAAAATAAGCATCCGCCTCATCCCTTGTTACCATCAATATCTCTCCTACCTCTTTATCCCCCATCTGGATAGGTGCAAGATATGAAATAATTTCCCGACAGAGTCTTTGATCCGGACAGTTATTAACAAAACCTCCTATGGTATTTAGAATCAGTCTATCGACAATGTCCGTAATAATCATCTTTTCAGCATCCAAGTAATGACTGCCAAGGAAATTAGCAAGATTCTCCGATGTTGTAGAAATATAAAATTCCTGTCGTTTTCCTCCATCACTTGGATAAAAATAGGCATATCCAACCCTGCCACTATCCTGTATCTTTTCCATCATGCTTTTCTCTTTGCCCATTGTGTTACCTCCGTTTTCTCATTTTACTAAACCACACAAGCATTCGGCAGAAGCATACACCTCTGCCGATAGATTCTGTGTTTTAGTTTTGCTGCCATATCCTTCACTTCTTTACAAAGTGTTGCTCCTATTCGACACTACTCCCCGGAGCCGAGACGCCGCCAAGACAGAGAAAAAAATAATTTTCTGCCTATGCATCCCTTGGGCAGTCAATCCAGATTGTCTGCGGTTCCTGCCTTATAAGGCAACAGACATCACAGGAATCTCACCTCCACCACTGCGTGCTGGCTAATCTCAAGGAGTATCATTATGGGCCATTTCCATCTTCGCACCTGTCTACCACAGACAGGCTGTACCCCGGTTGTCTCGCTCGGCTCCTTAGATGCGATCTTTTTTACACCTGGAAGATGGGTGCAGGAGTGTCATTGCGCCCCGGTTACGGCTCCGGAAATGGTTAACGTATCTGGACTGCTGGATATGGCTGGCAGAACACTTCGTGATCTTGTGCTGCTCTCGGAACGGATACTGCGGCATCCTCTCCGGCATTTGTCAAAGTACCATGAGAGGATCTCCGGAAGAGACCATCCGTCCGAAAATAATTCCTCTCATAAGGTATTCACACTAAATCACGTTTTGTCCCAAAAAAAATTGAAAATTTTATAATTTTTTAATAATTTCCCATTATCCAAAGAAATTTCTTAGCTGAAGCAGGGTTTTTTGGATCGAAGTCCAGACCATATTTCGATTTATCCCCTGTATCCTCGCAATCTCCCGGATACTCTTTCCTCTAAAAAAGTAGAGATACAGTCTTTCCTTTTGCTCCTGCGTTAACGACTGAATTGCTTTCTGCAGGATCTCCAGATCCATCTGGTGAATCACTTCATCTTCCAGAGATAGTTCGTTCTCATTTACGAATTCCTCAGTCTCTCCTTCCACATATCCCTTTAATGCCAGATGTCTGATATCCTGCATCAGCTGTGCATGCTGCTCACGTCGGAAAGTATGTAACAGTGCTTCATAAACTTCTCTGGTGACATAAACAAACTCTTTTTCGCCTACAGCATCTTTGTAAAAATCCTTAATCCGTATTTTGATGATTATAGCTCCCTCCTATGCTCTCTCCTGTTTACCCCAGAACAAGAGGACTATTCCCTTGCTCTGGGGGCTATGTAATTGTCAAGGTACCCAAAGACGTCTTTATCTATATAGCCATCCTGGGAACGAACCTGACGGCAAATCAGAGGAGCATTTTATGAAGTTTCTGTAAAATACGCATTTTCTTGTCCCGCAGTGTAGTTCTTGGAATTCCAAGCATTTCTGCCAATCTTACTTCACTAACCTCCTCGTAGTACAATTTTTGAATAATTTCTGCTTCATCATAGCTTAAAGCTGCAAGTGCCCAATTCAATTTTTCCACCATCAGATTAGATAGCACCTCTTCTTCCAAATCGTATGTACAGTTTCCAAACTGCTGGCTTGCCTCAACCAGCCGGTCATAAGAGTCTTCCAAACTTGGCAGAATAATTTTTTCTCCTGTTATTTTATCAATCCTGCTCCTACCGGCCTTTAACTCATACATAAAGTGTCTTTCTTTTCTTTCTGCCCGATAGTAAACCTCATATACTTCCGGTGTCACTTCAATTGCTTCTCCACTAATCACGATGATGTACTTTTCACGTTCTTTCATCTTTTTTTCCTTTCTGATTCTGATTGTTTTTTCAGTTTCAGAAAGGACCGGAGGCCCACGAGCATAAAAAAACGAGACAAACAGACTTTCGCACCATTTGTCTCGAATATTGAACCAAGTTAAAGTAAAAAAAATGCTATTTATCGGGGAACAATTACAAATTTCGCCCATCAAAAAAGCAGACAGCCAATCGAGCCATCTGCTTTTCGCATAAAATATCCACTTGTAATAAATATTCCATCGACTATGTATGTTCACTTACTTTCTATGACTTTATGATTAAAGTCGTACTATGTATATCATTAAATAATTATCTCAAAATACACTAATATATCGTCTTCCTAAAGTGTCACGCCCTGCTTAAAAATAGCCATATCATGAAATCCTGCCGCTTCACTGCAAACCTGCTTACCGGATGCCACTTCAACCACATAGTTAAATAAAGCCTTTGCTTGCTCTGCCATACTCTGGTCTTCCGTTAATACACCCGCATTAAAATCAATCCAGTTGGACTTCTTATTCGCCAATACCGAATTTGTGGAAATCTTTATAGTAGGTACCGGAGAAGCAAACGGCGTGCCTCGACCTGTGGTAAACAATACGATATGTGCTCCTGCTGCCGCAAGTGCAGTAGATGCTACCAAGTCATTGCCCGGTGCACTGAGCAGATTCAAACCGGAAGCCTTAACTGTCTCACCATAAGCAAGCACGCCCTTAACCAATGCACTGCCGGATTTCTGAGTACAACCCAGGGATTTATCTTCCAGAGTGGAAATACCGCCCTTCTTGTTACCCGGTGAAGGATTTTCATAAATGGTCTGATTATGACTCTTGAAGTAATTCTTGAAATCATTGATCAGATCTACCGTCTTATTGAAGAGTTCTTCATTTTCACATCTATTCATGAGAATGGTTTCTGCACCGAACATTTCCGGAACTTCTGTCAAAATGGTGGTACCACCCTTAGAGATCAGTATATCTGAGAATCGTCCTACCAAAGGATTCGCAGTGATGCCGGAGAGACCGTCACTGCCGCCACACTTCATACCGATCACCAGCTTGCTTACGCTGATAGGCTCTCTTTCGAAACCTGATGCATAATCAATCAGCCCCTTTATCAGTTCTACAGATTCTTCTATTTCATCTTCACATTCCTGCGATACTAAGAATTTCACTCTCTTTTCATCGTAATCGCCAATGTAAGGCTTTAATACGTCAATATTGCTGTTTTCACAGCCCAACCCAAGAACTAACACACCACCTGCATTGGGATGGTTGATCAGATCTGCCAGAATCCGGCGAGTATTTTCCTGATCATCGCCCATCTGTGAACAGCCATAAGGATGTGGAAATGCGATCACTTCACTGACACTGCCTTTCACGAAAGCATTTGCCTGCTTTGCAATAGCAGATGCCACATTATTCACGCAGCCAACGGTAGGAATGACCCAAATATCATTGCGGACACCCACCTCGCCATCCGGTCTGTTGAAGCCCATAAAGGTGACATCCTCATTCTTGCTGTCATCCGTTTTTTGCTCTTCTATAAGTGTAGATTCTTCTGTAAGTACCGGCTCGTATATATACTCTAGCAAATCGCCCAAAGCGGTCTTTACATTGTGGGTATGGATCCAGTCACCGGCCTTGATTGCTTCTTTGGCATTGCCGATACGGTATCCGTATTTGATAACCGATGTCCCTTCGGCAATATCTGCAACAGCCATCTTGTGGCCTGCCGGAATCTCTTCCCCGGCAACCACTACACGTCCATCTTCCAGAACGATCTCCGTACCCTGCAGAATAGTCTGCAGTGCCACAACCACATTATCATTCTCATGGATCCTTAAGAAATTTTGCATAATGCTGCCCTCATACCATTTTCCTTGATATCATCCAGATATGTAGTAACTGCATCTGTCAGCCCCGACACTTTGTTCAGATCCTGCCCAAAGAACTCTTCATTGCCAAGGAATGCTGTTACAAATGCTCCAGTTTCCTTTTCGCAGTTGTCGCGGAAAAATTCCAATACAGCCATATCGTCCATGATATTGTATTCCTGACCATCTCTGTGACCGATCAGGGCTTTTCCTCTGATCTCTGTACCGGTGTAGAATGCCATCAGGGTTGCCATGGAGAATGTCAGATGGTCGGGAAGCTTGCCCATCTTTTCTACATAACCCAAGAAGCTGGGCATACATCTTGCTCTCCATTTGGAAACGGAATTTAAGGAGATTGCAAGCAGGGAATGATCCACGTAAGGATTGTTGAAACGGTTCACTACTTCCCCTGCAAAAGCTTTCAGTTCTTCTTCCGGAAGACTTAAGGTAGGGATTACTTCCTCATAAATGGTCTTTAACATAAAGTTTCTGATATCGTCATCCTGCATGGAATCTCTCACGATATCCTTTCCTGCCAGATATGCTGCCAGTACAAAAGAGGTATGAGCGCCGTTTAAGATACGAACCTTTCTCTGCTTGTAAGGCTTATGATTGTCGGTAAAGACTACATCCATACCTGGCATGTCTGCCATTGCCTTGTCCAGAGGAAGCTCCTTACTGATATCTTTATCAGACTCAATCACCCATAGCGCAAAAGGCTCGCCGGTTACCATGATGCGGTCTTCGTATCCCAGCTTCTCCCACTCCTCAGCTTCAGTTGCTCTGGGGTAACCGGTAACGATACGGTCAACCAGTGTAGCGGTGAAGATACACGCTTCCTCCACCCAAGTCTTAAACTCTTTACTCAGGCCCCAAAGTTCGATCAACTGCATCACACATTTCTTGAGCATGATACCATTGTCGTCGATCAGCTCTACCGGAAGCATGATCAGACCTTTGCTCATATCACCGTTAAAGGTCTCGAATCTGTGATATAAGAACTTGGTTAGCTTTCCCGGGAAGGTCTTGGGAGGATTTAAATCAAATTGGTCCGTATCATCAAATACGATACCTGCCTCGGTTGTATTGGACACTACAAAGCGCAGTGTTTCAATCTCCGCAAGTCCTATATATTTCTCATATTCTGTATAGGAATCCACTGCATCTGCAACGCTGGAAACTTTTCTATTAAGGACTGCCGCCTGACCGTCCACATTACCACGCAAGGACACGGTGTACTGGCATTCCTGCTTGTGGAAACTCTCAAGACTGCCGAACTCAATTGGCTTGATCAAAACGATATCTCCGTTGAAATCAGTTTTTTCATTTGCGATATCAATCATATAATCAACAAACGCACGAAGGAAGTTACCCTCACCAAACTGAACCACCTTGATAGGGCGTTCTTTTTTCTCAGTTATCACTTTATCTAAACTTCTCATTTTACCTCCTTGAATCAGTATGTATTTTTATGTCTTATAATAACACTTCTCTATTTGTCCCGTAGAAAATATCGTCTCTTCCACTAATCATTTCAAAGAAGTTTTCCAGTCTGACCCAATTCCTAGAATCATATTCCATCTCATAAGAATGTCCCCAAATATAAAAAATTTGTGGCTTGTCAGCTTTCATTTCTACAAACTGTTTTCCAAGTTCCATCATACGATCCCAATTCAGATGGTATTCTGAAGAATTAAAACGATATAGATTCTCTTGCAATTCAAAATTAGCAGTTGTTGCAGTAGTACGACAATACTTTATCTTCGTATTTTCTTTAATAATCTGTGCCACCCGGTCATCATTATTAGGACCCCCGCCGCCACCGGGATATGCCATTCCAACCACATCATATCCTACTATTTCTTCGAGATTTTTGCGGTCTTCCTCTATCTGATATATAATGTCGTCTTTCTCCAATTTCGGTAACATAGGATGGGTCAATGTATGAACTGCAACCTCATGACCTTCATATACATACTTTATATCAGGTAAAGCAATTCGATACTGTGCAATTCGCAAACCATGATGATGCAAAATATTGTTTGTCCCGAAAAGATTTGAATTGAGATTAAAGGTACATTTCAATCCATACTTATTTAACAATTCAATCAATCTAATATCTTGAGTAACACCATCATCGTAACTGAATGTAATAGCCTTTTTTATCGACTGTCCTGAAGAAATATTCATTTTGCTATACTCCTTATTAAAAATTCATAGATATTTCCTTTTTACTAGATTAACCCCAATTTCTAGTTCCCTTTTCAGAAAAATGTTTCTAATCTAATTTTTGATTATCTACGCCTCTCGGAATGCTTTTATCCACTCATTCTTAATGAGCCAATGCCCCATAGGAGTTGGGTGAACACCATCTCGTAACCAATAGGAAGCAGGAGCTTGTTTGCACGCATCATCAAATATATCTTGTAACGCAACAAAAGGAAGATTATATTTCTCAGCTATACGCCTTGCTACAGCAGCTCTTTTAGACACCTCTGTTGTAAAATACTCCCAACGCTCCGGTTCTGTTTCGGTGGCAGTCGTAGCTCCCGCTTCCAATACAAAGGGCTCCATAATCAAAATCTTTATATCTGGAAGTTCATCCAAAATTTCTGTAATCAGCATATTATATATCTTCTCAAATTTATCAGCAGATACACCATTATGACGTCCTCCCAATTCATGCCATACATCATTGACACCGATGAGCAAACTCATATAGTCTGGTTTCAGATTAATAATATCCGCTTTGATTCTTGCATAAACATCAACAATTCGGTTACCGCTGATTCCTTTATTGACAAACTCATACTCTCCCGGATACTCACAACCCAACTGGCCTTTCACCATATGTACATAACCCACACCTGTGGATGCAATATCCTCTTTGTTACGCCCACAGTCTGTAATCGAATCGCCCTGGAATAAAATCACTTTTGACATAATAAACCTCCACTTATATTCTCATTTTGTATTTTTAACGTTTATCCCCAATCATTATCAATCACTCTATCTCGTCTTACATTTCCATAAATATCAAACACACAATTCCGAAAAGGGGTATTTCTAAAATCCCAACATCATAGCCGCCTGTACAAGAATCGGAATTGTGATTACGGAGAATAATGTAGAAATGATGACCGTCTCTACCGCATATCCGTAATCACTATCATATAACTGTGCATACACAGCCACATTTGCTCCAGTCGGACATGCCGCTGCAATCAGCAGTGCCATTTTCATTTCTGCAAATTCTGCCGGTAAAACCATCAATACCAACATACACACTACCGGAATAATTATCAGTCGAACTAATGACAACAAATATAACTTTGAATTCTTTAGCATTTTGATTGGATTAGTCTGTGCAAAATAAACACCAATAGTAAACATAGCAAGTGGTGTATTCAGTCCTGCTATATGCTGTATACTCTTATATATCAGTTCAGGCATCTCAATCTGTGTTACAAAAAAGAACACTCCTACAACAACAGCAACTAAAAACGGTGCTGTGAGAACTCTCTTTGCAGAAGGAATATATTTCTTCCATTCCCCTTTATCTTTATTTGTCGAATTGTTGTATGTAAGCAATGCAACACCATAAGACCACTGAAGAAAATTCAAAAAGGCAATAAAAGTGGCCACATAGAATACCGCTCCATTACTTAACGTTGCCACAATTAATGGTATTCCAAAAAAACCGGGATTGGAAAAAGCCGCTGCAAAATTCAAAATGGCATCTTTTCCAAAGAACACTCTTGATATAACAATACCAATAATCAAAACAACCAATGCAGCCATAGAACTATATAAAAGCCCCATTAACTTTTCTTTGGAATAATCTACCAAAAAACTGTTGATAATTACACAAGGTAAAGAAAGGTAAATCAAAATATTTGCAATATTCTTACTACCTTCTAAAGTAATTTTCTTTGTTCGATAACAGATATAACCTACACCAGCAAGCGAAAACATGATCAATACTTGCTTGAATAACAAAATCGTCATTTGTCTACTCCCCCATCATACAGTAAATTAAACTCACAGATGAACATCCTTAATTGGTTTCATCCATATAGTCCTTCAAAATCCTTGCAAATTCTTCCGTTTTATCATAAGCACAATGTTTAAATCCTTCCATCAGCTTATATTTCACTCGTTCGGCCGGACACCCAAACATTTCCACAGATTTTAAAAACATTAGGTTTTGTTCTAAACGACATGGTATATCATTATCAGCAACAACAATAAAGATTTTCGGGAACACCGTATTTTCATTTATATAATAAACCGGTGCTGCTTCATCTACCATAATTCTATTAGCATGGAAACCTTTTTCGCGTAATACATTAAAATGCGTTGTCATCTGAGCTGAATTAATAATATATCCTACAATATCTGTTGTCTTTATACCATACTTACCTAAATACTGCGGTGCAAAAGCAAGCATTGCTGTCAGCCACGCTCCTGCAGAAGATCCACCCACAAAGATTTTATTAACTTTTTTATATTCCGCTATATGTTTCATAGCCCACTCTACTGCCATTGCAGCATCTTCTATAAAATCCGGAAATACAGCATTAGGATACATTCTGTAATTTGCTGATGCCACAGTAATTCCCTGTCTGGCTAAATTCTTAACAATATCGCAATCTTTATCTCCACTTTCTAGACTACCCCCATGAAAGTAAACTAATAAACTTGTTAATTCACAATCCGGAACGTACAAATCCAAAACCTGACTTTTACTATCTTGTGTACCATAAACAATACCTTTTATGATTTTCATTGATTTTGTCCTCTCTACAATCAGAATTATACTTCCTTAAAGCTGTACTTAACCGTCATAAAATCTCCCTCAGCAAATCTTGGTGCAATACCTACATTCATAAGAGTGGAGCCCTTCAAAGTTATGCTCAATTCTTTTACATGATACATCTTCTCTGTATCTAAACCGGCTACCTTCAGAATTTTTATTTCATTATTTACACTACCCATTCGACGATATGCGGTAAGTATTGCTTCTTTCTTATCCTTGGAAACCACCATAAACCCAAAATAATTGCTCTCCATAGGATTCTCTGTACGATATAAGTCGCCATTAAGAATTAAGTCTTCCATATCGTAGTATTCTTCCACTTGTTTGCGAACCATCGCCCTATCTTCATCACTAAAATGAGAAGTGTCCAATTCATATCCCGTAGCACCCAAATGTGCAATATCCGCTCTGGTTGACATTGGAGTGATTCTATGTGTCTGATGATTAGGCACTACAGAAACGTGGCAACTCATAGAAGACAATGGATATACCACGGAAGTGCCATACTGAATATGAGTTCTTTCTTCTGCATCTGTATCATCGGATGTCCATATCTGAGGGAAGTAATATAATATTCCCGGATCGAATCTTGCACCACCACTGGAACATCCTTCAAAAAACACATCCGGATTTGCTTCTACAATTCGCTCACATAAATCATACAGTCCTAATGCATATCTATGAGCGAATTCTGCCTGTCTTTCCGGCTCTCTTCCAATGGAATAGGATTCTGTCACATTTCGATTATAATCCCACTTCACGTATTCAATATGGTTTTCCTGCAATACTTTATTTACAGCATTTACGATGTAATCACGCACTTCCTTACGTGTTAAATCTAGCATAAACTGGTATCGGCTATAGCAATGCGGTCTGTCTGATACTCCAATTGCCCAATCCGGGTGTTTTCTATACAAGTCGGAATCTTCATTGACCATTTCTGGTTCAAACCATAAACCAAATTTCATTCCATGCCCATTTACATAATCAATGATTTCCTTTAACCCACCATTCAATTTATCAGTATTTACTTTCCAGTCACCTAATCCTGAATGGTCATTATTGCGTTTGCCAAACCAGCCATCATCCAATACAAAAGTGTCTATCCCGGTTCCTTCTACAGCTTTCGCAATATTTTTAAGTTTTTCCAGAGTAAAATCAAAATAAGTTGCTTCCCAGTTGTTGATAACCAATGGGCGATACTTTCTTACATATCGTGGATTAATGAGATGATTTCGATAAGCATCATGGAAGCAACGGCTCATGCCACCAATACCCTCAGAAGAATATGCCATTACAACTTCTGGAGTTTCTAACACTTCCTCTGCTTCTAGTTTCCACCGAAAATCAAAATCATTGATACCACCGGTTATTAATGTTCTTCCGTCACACACACCTTCTGCCTTTAACACAAAGGATGAGGAATATATCAAACTAATACCATATACATTCCCATGTTCCTCTGTAGCCCCTTTTTCTGCAAGAGCCATAAAAGGATTCAACGTCGCAGAGGATGAAGTACGTTTTGAATCAATAGATACCACTCCATGATGCATAGAAATACGGTCAATTCTTCGCTCTTTTGCCCAGCAACCATACAGAGAGATTACATCATAACCCATATGTGGAAGTGTCATTGCAAAAGAATAGGCTCGATTTAAAACAATTACATTTTTACTTTCATTTTTATATACTGCTCTACGGGCAATTACACCGGTATCCTCATACACCGTATAGTATAAATCACATGCAAAACCACTGACTTTATCCTTCAAGTGAAGTACCAATGTTTCGCCATCTCTCATGGAAGGCATACCCTGTACCGCCGGTTTCTTAGTCAATATTTCATAGCTGTCATACAGAAGCTGTGTTAATCTGTCTCCCGCCGGATTTACAATTTCGACCATTGGTTCACGGTAGTCGCCGGTACCATAAAAAGTTATCTCCGAACCAAAATGATTGTACGACCGCACTCCAGCGTCTACATCCACATCATGTCCTGGTACTGCAGCAATAACACTTCGTCCCCACAATCCTCTAATATAACGAAGATCATCATGTCCTATAGACTTTCCAAAATAAAGATGTTCTACATAGTCATATTCATTGATATAAAAGGCATATGTAATACCTTTTCCATCCAGATAAAATGTTCTGGAAGATTCATTATACAAAATTGCCATAAGTGGTCTCCTTACTATTTCGCAATATCATAATGATGACAGATGGAATCACCTACAAAAGAAATTTCTTCATACAAATTTTCTCCTGCAATATGATACTAATTTTTGCTTTACTATGTTCATTTACTCAAACTTCAATATTAATTCAAGTATGCGCCTTGCAGAAACTTCCATATCCTTTCTTGTAAGTACTCCTTGTTCCAATGCAGACATAAGACGCTCTGGATATCCAGTTGCCATTTTCAAATCATTTCCTGCTTTTACTTCTTTATAATGCTCGCCACATGTCCACCAATCTGTACATATCATTCCATCAAATCCCCACTCTTCTCGAAGAATACCTTCTAAAAGATCATAATTTTCTGAAGCACGATGACCATTTATTATATTATAAGATGTCATAATACACCATGGATTTGCAGTCTTAACAATTATTTCAAATGCTTTCAAGTATATTTCACGGGCCGCACGTTCTGATACACGAGAATCACTATTTTTGCGATTAGTCTCTTTATTATTTAAAGCAAAATGTTTTACAGATGGTGCAATATTTTGAGCTTGTATGCCTTTTACCATACTCGCTGCCATTATTCCTGTAAGTAGTGGATCTTCTGAATAATATTCAAAATTTCTTCCACACAGCGGACTTCGATGAATATTAGCTGCTGGTGTTAGCCAAACTGCAATGTTATTCTCTTTTACTTCCTTCGCCCCTGCTTCACCGACAGCATAAGTAATCTCTGGATTCCAAGTACACGCAAGAAGCGTAGCACAGGGAAATGCCGTCGTATATATACCACATTCAGGTTTAATTCGCAAACCTGCGGGGCCATCGGCTGTCATCACATTCGGTATATTAAATTCCGGCATATTGCCAAATCCCCATGTATTTGCAACACCAACATTAGGCTGACCACCAAGCAAATGTGCCAATTCTTCATTACTTAATTGAGCCACAAACTCTCCAAGACTTTGTTTACCCTCAGCCACATAATTAAAATTCAATGATTCTTTTCTTTCTCTTGTTCTACGTGGAATTCGACCAATAGCACGAACTGCCGGCATTTCTCCTGCCCACTTTGATACATAATCCATTGGTTCAAGTGCTGTATAATCAGGATCATTCGCTTCACCCTGCGGTAATTCCTCATAATTTCCATCCGACATTAGACGTTTACTTAAAGATGTAGGCACTATCCTTGAAGAAAGCTGTTCAACTACTTCATCTTGTTCTACAACATACGAAAAATCAATTTTAATTGTATCACGTACATTGTTTCCTACATGGAAGGTATATTCGCCTTTTTCCAACAAATAAGCTGACTTAACTATTTTACCTAGATCATCATATGAAGCCATACCATTTATTGCAAATTGTAGGGTAATAAGTTGTTCTTCTTTCGGTAACAACAGGTTTGTCTTTTGGAATGCCATCAACACCTTTTTCGGTTTTCCTAAAAGTCCTTGTGGAGCATTGGCATATACCTGAAGCACCTCTTTTCCTGCATATTCTCCAATATTAGTTATACGAATCTTTATTTTAATCTTCTCATCCACCGCTTCAGCAGAAACTACACTCCAATTAAAATCCGTATAAGACAAACCATAACCAAAAGGATAATTCACATATTCTGCTGCCCCTGGAATTGTCTCAAAATAACGATAACCTACAAATATATCTTCTGTGTAATCCACATAATTATCCGACTCATGAAAACCTTTTGTTGATGGATAATCTGCCAAATGCTTTGCAAACGTATCAGCAAGTTTACCCGATGGATTACCTAATCCACAAAGAAGCTCTGCCGCTGCAAGTCCTCCTTCTATACCACCCAACCAAGAAACCAATACGGACTGAATTTGTTCATCCGCAAAAAACCATTCCGTATCCACTATTCCACAGACATTTAACACTACTACTATTTTTGTAAAATACTTCTTTACTTTTTCTACTAGCGTGGTTTCTGCATATGAAAGATAAAAATCACCTTTCTCATATATTCTTCTTCTCTCTGACGTTACTTTCGAATTTTCTGATGCAAATTCATCCTCTACACTTCTATCCCAGCTTTCTCCTGATAAACGAGAAAATACAATTACTGCAGTATCAGTAAATGATTGCGCTTTTATACACAATTCATCTGGAACTTCCGGCTCAACAATCCAGTTTGTATTATTTCCTGCCGCATATTGTTCTTTCACATATTCTCTATAAAAATCAGCTAATGATTCCTCTACACACACATGATTATTCAGTTGCTTAAATCCATCATATATATTTCTACTATATCGTGTTGTTACCTCTCCACTACCGCCACCACCTCTTACATAGTCAAATATACCTTTACCAAATAACGCAAGCCGCGTTCCTTTCTTAAAAGGAAGAACTCTTTCATCATTTTTTAATAATACCATACCTTCTTTTGCCGCATTTTTCGCTAACGCTATATGTTCTGCACAAGCAGTCACACGTTCTCCGTTATCTCCCAAAGGCAAATTGGGATGAAATTTTATTCTTGTCCATTTATTCATAAAGAAGCCTCCCAGACATATAATCTTCAAATCCTAATATACTCTGATTTCCGGAATAATCGCTTTATCATAGTTATAAGCTTTTATAACAGTCAACTTTAAGGCCTGTGTTTTCTGTGGTTCTATATCCATAACTATCTGACGATAAAAGTTATTTTTTATACATGTCACCATTTTCCACTTATCGCTTATGAGCATCTCAACAGAAATCTCTGTAATCATCTTATCTGGCGATGGTGCCGGTTTAAAACCGAAACGATGGTCTGCCAGTGGCATTTCAACAGTAACTCTTATCTGGCTTATCTCATGTTCTTCCTTCCACTGAAGTACAATACTCTGTGGAAGTTCTTGCTCTGAAATCCATGCATATGGCTCTTCTCTCATTTGACGTGATGTTCCACTGATTACATTTTCCGGCTTACCGTTCTCTGTATAAGAAGTCGCTTCGATATCTGCCAGTCTTGCTAAATCGTTTGCATCTTCGTTTTTACTGTATAATAAGGTCTGGTCTTCCTTAAGCAAAATCTGTTTCAATTCATTTATCCTTGTTTTTCCCAGTTCTCTTGGCATTACACCATATTTTTTACAAAGTGCTGCCGCCGTACCTACAGCCTGACCCATAGTAGCAGTTGTAAGCTGTGTTCTGGTAGACCCCAACGCCATATGTGTTACACTGATATTTCTACCAGCCATCATTAAATTCTCTATATTCTTAGAATACAAGCATCTGAAAGGAACCGGTGTCAGTGGAACTTCCTGATTTACCGTAAATTCTCCCGCTTTACCGGAGAAAATACCCTTTACGTGGTGTACATCCATACGCCAGCCTGTATAACAAACTTCATCTTCAAAAAATGTTTTTCCATCATAGTCATTCTGCGTCATGATGTAATCACCAATTAGTCTTCTTGACTCACGCTTCGCAACATATGTGGATAATAAACTCAATTTATAATTTTTTGCACGTTCCTTTTCTTTCCAGGAATTCTTCATCCAGTCAAAATACCCTGCAGTAATACGGATAAACGCATCCCTGACATACTCTGCCTCCCATAGATCATCGTAATCATTACGATTCTCTAACCACCAGGTACCACGTTCCAACCATGCCGGTGTTCTTCCTAATTCCTCTCCTTCCGGCAATTTGAACGCCCACGAAGGTGCGACAAAAGGAACTTCTTTATTCGTTTCTTCTGCATAATAACAACAAATGGTATCATTTAATGTTTCAATAGCTCTTGTGGCACAACCACTCATAGTATTACCATCTGCTACTTCCGGCGCAAAAGACTCTCCATGCTGGAAAGATGCTTCCCTTCCTATACGATACATGGCATCTGCATAATAGCCAATCCATCCATCACCAGTACCATCCACAAAATAATCCGCATAAAATCTATGCTCTGTCATGTTATTTGTATCCTGAGCCAATATAGATTTGATTACGGCATTCTCTGTTTCAGCATCTATAGCATACATATCCAAATACAAGTCAATATTGTCTTCTAATTCTATAAAATGTAAAAATGCCTGTGACCAAGTCACCTTCTTTGCCAATACATAGCATTTTATCTGGTAAATAATACCCGTTTCGTGAAAACCTTGCGTGGCCGCCCCATCATAGGACACTTTGCTTTCATCTGAACCATTGCCTCCCAACACAGGTCTTCCTGATAATAATGCAACCTTACTTCCATTTCTGGCTGCTGCAATGGCTGCAACTACTGCAGCAGCTCCAGAACCTGCGACTACCAAATCGTAGCCACAGTGTTCCTTAACTGTTGTATCAATACCTTTTATCTCAGCGCGCTGTTTTTTCAGTTTTTTCACTTCCGGAGACGGGGTATAGTCATAATCATTGGTAATTACGATATCTGCAAATCTGCCACACCAGCCGGTTGTATCATACACTTTTAATTCATGCGCTCCGGCTTCTAACTCAAAATCTGCCGCCACCTCAAAATACCATCCGGTAATCTGCATAACACCAGAAATATGAGGATAAATAATATCATCCACTGCTATCTTCAAGCCATCCGGATCATGTCCTATGCACCAGTTTTTAGTACGAACAAAGAAACGGTAATAACCTTTTTCCTTAACACTAAATTTCACAACAGCAGGCTCAACAGGTTTACCAATACCATCTGCCATCAGATATCCTTGTCCCATTTCACCCACAAATTGTGTGTCTTTTATAAAACCACCGTAATTGTCAAATTCCAATGCATCTATCCAAATCGTCTCCATTTTCAAAACCTCGCTGTTAGAATTTTATAAGGCTGTCCACCTTAACCGGTAATCCGGATGCAATAGATTTATTTGCAGCCACACCTGTCAAAATTGACATCGCGCCATCAATATGATTTGCTGCTCTATGATACTTATCCTCTACCGGAACACCAAAAATATCATTTAATAAGATTGGATCACCACCACCATGTCCGCCTTCCATTTCCGGAATCTCTACTTCATAGGACTCGCCGAACATAGGATGTACCATAATCTTTTTGCTGTTTACAGCTCCCTCGTTTTCTTTCTTTCCACCTGCATTTACATAAGAGTTCTCAAGAACTTCTAACTCAAGTCTTCCTTTACTTCCATTAAATGCTACACGAAATCCTTCTAATGGTAGATAAGAATTAAGAGAGTATGTCAAGATTGCATTATTTTTGTAACGAACCATAACACCCATGGTATCTTCAATGCTGATTTCATCAGAGAATACACTCTTATCTCGAATATATCCATCTTCATGCTCTGCATCCAAATATAAGGCTTTCAATCGTTCATTATTCTCAATATCTAAGTAGAATGGATCCTGCTTTGCAATCTCACTTCCATAACAACGATAGTAGAAATCCTTTACACCTCTTTTTTCTGCGTTGGTACGTCCATAGAAATTCAGGCTTCCCATAGCAAAAACAGTATCTGGTTGGGTTCCTAGCCAGAAATTAACCAAATCAAAATGATGTGTAGATTTATGTACTAACAGACCACCACTATTTTCTTTATTTCTATGCCATCTTCTGTAATAATCTGCGCCATGCTTTGTGTTCAAATACCATTCAAAATGTACAGAGAATACTTCTCCGATGGTATCATTCATGATCAACTCACGAACCATTGTATTATGTGGAGCATAGCGATAATTAAACGCAACTCGTACATCCTTTTCGGTACGTTTTTGTGCTTCCAAGATTGCCTGTGCTCTCTTTTCATCAATTGTCATTGGCTTCTCTGTAATAACATCACAACCCAGTTCCATAGCACGAATGATATATTCATCATGAGTTCTGTCTACGCTGGTAACAATGACACAGTCCGGCTTTACTTCCTCAATCATTTTTTCAAATTCATATTGCTTGTAAGTTGGTACTTTTTTGGCTCCCCAGCTTTCTAACAGATTATTTGCATAATCCATTCTTGTTTGGTTTACATCACAAAAAGCTACGATTTCACTCTCTGCTGAATAATCCTTTGCTACCGCTGAATAAAAGAATCTTGCTCTACCACCGGTACCAACTTGTGCATAACGTCTTTTTTTCATATTTACTCCTTCATGCATAAAATTAATATTTTATGTGTTCTCAACTAAACACACCATGTCTTAAGTTCTCTTTGTCACAATTTTCCCTAATTTTTACTATAGATACTTTACTTTCATACATTTCTATACAATCTATGTAATAAATCACAAAGTAATGTGCAGCTCCAGCCATAATCACGGATAGACTGAACACGTACGTTGATATTATATGGTTCAAAAGGTAGTCCCTTGCGATTTAAATGTCCAGGTGCCTTCATATGATTACAGTCATAAAATTCATAAATAGTTCCTGTAAGTTGATACCAATGATTCATATAGCTGATTGTTTTTTCCAGAATCTTGTTTGCAAAATCAGTATAACCATACTCCTTAAGCCCCTGAGTAATCATATAATTGTAATTAATCCATACCGGTCCTCTCCACATATCAGAGCCAAAGGTTACATCTTTTTTAGAAATACTTGGAATCGGAAAAGGAGTTGCAAAACTTTCCGGGTCCTGCAAATGTTTAACAAGTGATTTCACTTGTGATTCACTACATATTCCCGCAAAAATAGGTAAAAATGAAGCCACACTCCATACCTTGTGTAATTCTTGTTTTGGAATATTGTAATCGAAATAAAATTCGTCTTCTTCAGACCATAACCACTTATTAATGTCTGAACTCAACATTTCAAACCAGTTCTTATAAAAATCAATGTCTTCAGTCAACTCCAACTCTTCTGCAATTTTTTTCATATAATTCACATCATTTGCCATAAAACAAGAAAAATCAATTGCAAACAAAGGATCTTTTGTATCAAATCGTGGTGAATTATCCATACCACACTCATCACAACGACAATTCACATCATTTGTAGTACTCCATGTATACAATTCCTTTTTTGATACACGTCTGTTATCACGACACCAATTTAAAAAGCTTTTATTATGCTCATAAGCATCTTTTAAAAATTCTTTATTGCCAGATGTCTGATACAATTCCCAAATTCCCCAACCAATAATAGGCGGTTGAATAATATCTGAACTCCATGCCACTTTGGCCATATGCGGAATGAAACCATTTTCCTTCTGATGTACCCATATTGCAGAAATCAATCCTTCTGCCAATGAAACATTTATATGTCTATGACCTAAAGCATGAAATACAGAATCCCAAAGCCATAAATTTCTATGTGGTAATCTATCCGGCGTAGACCATATTGTATTGAACTCTGCCTCCGACGAGTATAATTGCGTCTTCATAACGGACAAACACTTTGCGTATAAATCTGCATATGGAAACGTATCAGAAACACCATATTTTTTATAAAAGCTCAATTTCACTGCAGCTGCTATTTTTAAGTCCATAGCAAGACCTTTATTTATTAAATCAATAACTTCTTTCTTTGAATGTCCAAATGCAAATGCAAATTGATTATCTACACACTTGATTGCAGTAAACTCACCATCCTGAGTATCATGTATCTCCGTTCCTTCTACTATTTCTGTCAAGAAACTACCTTCCACAAAGACAACTGGACGAACAATATTAGTTGTATTGCCAATAATCAGATGACGAGCCGCGTAAATAATTTGCATGCGTTCCTGCTGCGGGAAATGGCAACTAATGTAATCGCTGGTAACTGCATCAAACTCCAAATTTTTTTCATATACATTCACAAATGCAAGTTCTCTCTTTACTTTTGAAAAAAAGCGAATACCAATTCTATCGCCACTCAGCATACCTGTAAAGTCATCCGTTGCAAAAGATTCTCCGTCCAAAGCAGAAAAAGCAAATAACTGTCCCTGCCCCCATTTATTAGGTAAAATCATAATAACCTCCGTAATTTGATTTATCTTTCTTACCGCTTATGCTAAAAATACTTCATAAGCGGTAACGAAAGATATTATCTTTTAAAAATGTTCCCATAGAAAGAGGAATTAGTGAGTCAAACTTCTCTTTTTCAAACTTAATACTATCAATGCTACGACAGAAGCCACCAAAGCTACAAACCACCATCCGCTTGTCGTGTCACCTGTATTTGGATTTGATACCGTCATAATATGACTGTTATCTCCTCCTGAATTTTGTGAAGTATTATTTTGTTCTACATAAACTGGCTCATCATCGTCGTCATCGTCACTTCCTGTTGCAGGAATCTCTGTTTGCGCCACAAGAGTTTCACCACATGCGGAACACTTCTTACCTTCTGTTAGACCTGTCTGTGTACTAGTCGGAGCCTTACCTGGAATTATCTCTTCTGT
This sequence comes from Lachnospiraceae bacterium, assembly GCA_017521605.1. Taxonomy (GTDB): domain Bacteria; phylum Bacillota; class Clostridia; order Lachnospirales; family Lachnospiraceae; genus Acetatifactor. Next base: position 24,332 of record JAFXCD010000018.1, read on the forward strand.
ATGAACATGCACACTCACATAAGATAACGCATAAGTTGAAAATTTGTCTGTTGAGAATGCAAACTTATTACCTTCCACCTGACTCAATTCGATCTTATCGACCTGCCCATCGTGATATCTTAATACAAACACCTCATATCCTGGCTTTAAGTATTCGTTAGGAATCGTAACAGTAAATTCCATTTCTTGTGTCGTTTCCTTCAATTCGCCTAAGGTAGTCTTTGTATTTCTATTCACATTATGTGCCTTAACCCAAACGGATAAATCCAAATATTGAATAATATCATATTTTTCTACATCTTCTGTGCTATTTGCTGCGATTTCCTGCTTTACACCCTCAAGAAATGACTCAATTGCTGTAATGATTGTTTCTGAAACGGCACTTTCTTCAATTGGAGTAGCCACTTGTTCTACCATAATTTTTATTAATTCAGCCGGATTATTTATAGCTTCAGCAACTGCTGCTTCAATTTTCTTTTTGGTTTCTTCATCAACCTTAATCGCTTCTGAAAGCTCTCCTGTAACAGAATCAATTGCATTTGTAATTATTGTAGCTTCGTCCACCAATGCAGCTTTCATCGCATCAGTAGTACCCATTTCAACATTTTCAGATGAATTGTACGCTGAGTCATCCTCTCCACACATAGTACATTTTCCATCTAAATAAAGGTGACTACCTGTAGCTCCAACGTCTGTACCGGAATTCAACACTGTACCACATACGCTACATACAACATCACCTGTATAACCATTTGCCACACAAGTTGCATCAAATTTTCCCCGAATTATTTCCGTATGCCCTAATGCAGCGGTTTCTGTCTGTGCTACGAGCGTCTCGTCACATATAGAACACTTCTTACCTTCTGTTAAGCCTGTTTCCGTACATGTAGCAGCTTTAGCTAAAATAACCTCCTCTGCATGAGCATCGGCTACTGGTGGTTGACTATTATTGATAATTTCTGTAACATCAATTTCTGTAGTCCCACTTTCATCTGCAAATATCTTATTACAGATAGTACACTTCCAATGTTTATTTACACCATATTCCGTGCAATTTGCAGGAGTTGCCTCTACTTTTTCCAAAACACATGCTGTTAAACCATCCAATGCATGTTCTGTCGCTTGGGTATGTCCAGCCACATCATCATTTCTCTGATATACACGTACATAATCCACAATCTGTGCAGTGCCATCTGCTGACGGATCAATAGCACCTGCCCAACTTAATACTGCACTTGATAAGCGAGCATAAGACATACGACCACTCTCTAATGGATTGTTCTTTGTATGAATCAACTGACCGTCAAAATAGAACTTCATATATTCCGGTGTCCATTCTACTGCATAAGTATGATAATCGGCAGCTAAATCATATGCTGTTGTATAACGCTCAGAATGTGTCGTCTTTCCATTTCCATTTTGAGTAGCATATTCATGAAGATTGGTATTAATCTTATTTGCATAATGACCTTCGCAAACATCGAGCTCATACCATTGATTATCATGTTCTCCATCACTTACCATCCAAAATGAATTGTTAATACCACTACTTTTGGTATATTTATACCTTGCTTCCCAATAACCAAACTCCTGAACAAACGCACCCTTATTAGCTAAAATGTTACCGGTTGTCCATTCTTTTCCTTCAGCTTTTGATTCATTTTTGGTAACTAAATGTACTGCTCCATCATGTACCTCAACATTTTCCGGATGTCTAGATGACAAAATACTGCTCGGATTCTCATCCTTTGCTGTCCACACATTAGGGTCTAATTCTGTTCCTTGGAATTCTTCATTAAAAGTCAGTACCCAATCTCCACCATCATCATTTGTAGGACCGGCTTTTACAAACTGTTGTGCAAACTGTTTTAACATGATAACTGCTTCAGCACGTGTTATTTCTTTTTGCGGCATCAGCTTAGATTCTGTTGCAGTAACAATACCACAACGATACATTGCATCCATAGCATTTACTGCCCAATCAGATATGGTATTAGCATCTTCTAACGCTTTATAGTCCGGTGTTAAACTATGTATCCACTGAACATTCTTATTCAGGTATCTAACCGCATTATGAAGAATTTTAGCGATTTCTTCCTTTGTCAGAGTCTCATTTTCATCCACACCTTCAAGTAATGTTTTTACCGCCGCGGCATCACCATCTGTTAATCCCAATACTTTAGACAGATACGCTGTAAAATCATTCTTCTGAATAAGTGTATCAGGAGAGAATATAGTTTCTGAAGTGCCTGTTACATAGCCTTCGTTGTACATATATTCGATATCGTATTTATTTGCAGCATCATCTGCTATGTCCTCAAACTGATCTAACTCTGCAATATTTGGTATTTCTGCTGTTGGACTTGGAGAAACATAAACTGACTGCCAAATACCACCAGATGCCGCATCATTCAAAACATCAAAACGAACTGTTGATGCTCTAAAGTTTGTCTTTCCACCAGAAACTTCATCACTCGTGCAGACAATTCTAACAAAATTAGTTTCTGGAGATCCTGAAAAATCAAAAACACCTAAGTCACGCCATTCATCTTTTGTCAGTGTAGTCATATCAATATGGAAAGTATCTACCTGTCCATTATGATGTACTTCATAAATAACATCCTTTGTTTGGTTTTCATGCCAATAAAGCAGATATACAGATATTTGAACTCCTGCTGTTACCTGAAGATCCGGTCTGTATGTACAGTAATTATTTTCCGGTATATTAAGTGGTGCTTGAGAGGCATTAATTTTCTCATGATTTATCCATAATGAATAAGGAAGCTTTGTCATTGGTCCAGTAAGTTTAGTACTTTTACCCCAATCACCAACAAAAGAAAATCCCGGATACGGCTCCACATCAATGTATTGGATGGTATCCTGTTCTGGTTCACTTGGTTCTTCTGTGCCCTCTGCAGCAGATACAAGTTTTATAGCACTAACTCTCGCCGCCTTAGAGTCTGACTCCGGATAGGTATATGTTATAGTCTCTGTTCCGTCTCCTGTAAAGGCCATTTTGCCGAGGGAATACCATCCCGTAATGTTGCTATCTAACAATGGCACATTAACGGTTGTTGTTTTTCCATTATGGTTAACCACCATAGGCATTGTCGTATTGTTATTGTTCTTATAAATTACATAATAAAATACTTCATATGTTCCGGCAGTCATCTCACCAAGATTAAATTTGAAGCTCGCACCCTTCTCAGTTGAGTACATAGTTGCGATATCGTTATAACCTGTTACACTACCGCTGCTCTTCCATGTACCGGTTGTTTCAAATGCACTGTCAGCTGTAGTAATAACGACTTCTTCAACAGGTACAAGTTTTATAGCACTAACTCTCGCCGCTTTAGAGTCTGACTCCGGATAGGTATATGTTATAGTCTCTGTTCCGTCTCCAGTAAAGGCCATTTTGCCGAGAGAATACCATCCCGTAATGCTGCTATCTAACAATGGTGCATTAACGGTTGTTGCTTCTCCGTTATGGTTGACCACTATAGGCATTGTAGTATTGTTATTGTTCTTATAAATTACATAATAAAATACTTCATATGTTCCGGCGGTCATCTCACCAAGATTAAATTTGAAGCTCGCACCCTTCTCGGTTGAGTACATAGTTGCGATATCGTTATAACCTGTTACACTACCGCTACTCTTCCATGTACCAGTAGTTTCAAATGTACTGTCTGCTGTGCTAACAACGATTTCAGCATTGGTATCCTGCTCTGGTTCACTTGGTTCTTCTGTGCCCGCTTCAGCAGGTACAAGTTTTATAGCACTAACTCTCGCCGCTTTAGAGTCTGACTCCGGATAAGTATATGTTATAGACTCTGTTCCGTCTCCTGTAAAATTCATTTTGCCGAGAGAGTACCATCCCGTAATGCTGCTATCTAACAATGGTACATTAACGGTTGTTGCTTCTCCGTTATGGTTGACCACTATAGGCATTGTAGTATTGTTATTGTCCTTATAAATTACATAATAAAATACTTCATATGTTCCGGCGGTCATCTCACCAAGATTAAATTTGAAGCTCGCACCCTTCTCAGTTGAGTACATAGTTGCGATATCGTTATAACCTGTTACACTACCGCTACTCTTCCATGTACCAGTTGTTTCAAATGCACTGTCAGCTGTGCTAATAATAATCTCACTGGCTGCATCTCCTTCACTCACACTTTCCGTAGCCATTGCTGGGATTGGTGATGACAAGAGCATTGCGATTGTAAGCAACCACCCTGTAATACGCATTAATAATTTCTTCATATTAATAACCTCACATACATAAA